>JAWXAZ010000149.1:0-15462 GCA_034439755.1 bacterium | reverse complement strand
TCGGTTATATCGCCATAGAAACTCTGGATCAAAGTCGACGAAGAAGGCCAATGATTGGGAGTTGAAGTTTACGAAGGAATTTGAAACAAGGCCAGAAGCAATAGCTTATGATGGCTTAATAAAGTCGAAGAAAAGTGTTATAAGCTTTCGTTTTTGAGAGGAATAAATCAACCGGAGAATTATTGGTTTTTTAGGTGCATTTGGATATCTTTGAGAGAAGCATATAATTTTTTGATTTTTTTTAACAACCTTCAAGGGAATCAATTTAAACATGGGTATCAGTATTTCCGAATTTAATTAGTAAGAAACCACTATGGAAAAATCTGAAATTGGATTCAATAAAATCTCCTCCTTTAAGGTAGTTTTAGTATTTGTATTTGTAAGCTCGGCTTATATTTATACATCAGATTATTTGCTAAGTATTTTTATTACCAATATAAACCTGCTTAGCAAGGTTCAAACATATAAGGGGCTGGTATTTATTTTTTTATCGGCCATATTGCTGTATTTATTGATAAAAAGGAATTTAGAAAATGCAAATTTGTATTATCAAGAAATTATTGATTTTCGGCAATCTTCACATGCAAAACTCCAAAAATTGCAAGGAGAATACATGGACCTATTTAATCACAGTCCGCTACCAATGTGGATTATTGATATAGATACACAAGGGTTTATTTTAGTGAATGAATCGGCATGCGAAATTTATGGTTATACAAAAGATGAGTATGCCAACATGGGTTTAAAAGATATTCGACCAGAAGAAGAATATGCCAAAATGAGTCAAATATTTTCTGCCTCACTTTTATTCGAAAATTTTGCTACACAAAAGATAATAAAGCATAAGAAAAAGGATGGAACTATCATTTTAGTTAAAGTTAAAACTACGCTGCTAAATTTTGATGATAAAGCGGTTCGACTTGCTTCTGCTGTTGATGTTACTGCCGAAATAGAATTTCAGCAAAAGTTAATAGAAACAAATTCCAAACTGCAATCTGCTTGTGAAATTGCTAATTTGGGATATTGGACAAACGATTTAATTAGCAATCAAAGTCATTTTTCGGAAGAGATATATAAAATTTTTGAACTCGATCCTAAAACATTTTTATTAACCTTTAAAAATAAATTTAGTGTTGATTTTCAAGTAGAATTTGAATTAAACCCATTAGAGCTGTTCATCGATAAAGAATTTTTAGAATTTGAAAGGAAAATTGTTACTGGTCTAGGAAATGAAAAGTGGATTTTTGAACGCCAGTATTTAGTTAAGGATGAAAATGGAAAACCAATAAAACTGGAAGGTATTGCCATAGATATTACAAAAAGAAAATTGTATGAACAAGAATTATTGGAAAGCAATGAGCGATTTAAAATATTAGCAATAGCCACCAATGAAGCTATTGTAGATTGGGATATTAAAAATGATAAAGTGATATGGGGAGAAGGATATCATGCTGTTTTTGGGTATGATTTAAATTTAGACCATCCAAATTTATGGTCGGATAATATTTGTGAAGAGGATAGGGAGGTAGTTTTAGCGAATTTTTACAAAGTAATGAACAATCAAGACCAACAAGTTTTTAACGCAGAATTTAGGTTTAAAAAAGCAAATGGAGAATTAGTCTTTGTTCAAAATAAGGGCATTTTTGTGAGGGATTCGAATGGAAAAGCTATCAGACTTTTGGCTACTATGATTGATTTAACTGAAACATTAATCAAGCTTAGGAAAATTGATTTACAAACAAAAACACTTATGGAAATTGCTTGGACTCAATCGCATATAGTTAGAGCGCCATTAGCTAATTTAATGGGCTTGGTAAGTTTGCTAAAGGGGAATGATAGTGTAGATATTAGTAACGCCGAACTTATAGAATATATTGAAAAGTCGGCTCAAAAATTAGATCAAATTATTCGAGAAATTGTGGGTAAAACAAATAATAATTAGGTTGCCTAGCAATCAAATCAACGGCAATAATTCATTTAGTTTTTGGTCTGAACCAATTGTTTTATTAGATATTTTTCGGATCGAACCGAATCTAATATATGTTGAATAAAGGAGGAACAACTAGGCTGCCAAAGATTTGGAGTTGAAATTTGCGAAGGAATTTGAAACATGGTCTGATGCTGCGGCTTATGAGGGATTAATAAAATCCAAAAAAAGAAGGAAGTTTATTGAGGTTTTAATCTGATGGTTTAATTGTCAGTCATTAATCTTTACAGCACTCACTTTTGGGTTAACACCAAATTGGTGATTCTCGAGTCTGCTTTCGTCTGTTGTGGAGGTTGTTATATTGTCTAAAACATACAATTGCAGGCGCTGTTGGGGTTTTGAACCGCAAATTATTCCTTGCCACTTTTTTTCAAAAGAAAACAATTACAGTTTAACTAAATTGCCCCAATAGAGATGGCGCGGGTTAATGACACTAGCGATTTTGGTCATTTTGATTGCTTTGTCTGACCATCAAGCCAAAGTAAATAGTTTTCGGGAAGCGCAGATTTTGTTGAAACACTTTCCCACAAAGGAAGTAGTCCGATTTCCATTCTTCTTTGGTCTATTTTTTCAGGATTATCAACTTGTATTTTGCCACGGAAATTAAACTCTCCGTAATTGTTATAAGGCACTTTTTGCTTGTTTTCGTCAATTCTAAAATTGAAACAATAGTCGGTTAGATTTGCGTAATAAGTTGGGGTAATTATAAATTCTTTAACAAGTCTATAAGCAAATGCTTCCCAAAAATGATTGATAGTTGTATCGTTGGAGTGATTATTTAAAACATGACGGAGAATAAGGATAAAAGAAAAGTGGGAATTGCCAAAACTGCGATAGGTTAAATTTGGCTGTTCAGAAAGAGATTTAATGAAAGGAATGGTATAGGCCGAATCTATGTATTTCATTAATCTTCTTCTGCAAACAATGCACGTATCACAACTGAACAAAAGCGCAATATCACTAGTTCTAGCAAACTGGTCTAAGGATTCGATTTGAACTAGTTTTTCCTCTATTTTTTTGTCAACTCCTGCCAAATATTTAAGCCTGTACTTCGTTTCATTTTTTTTGATTTTATTTCATTTTTTTTTGAAATATTTTATTCGAAAACGAAGTGTCATTTAATGTCGTAGAAAATGCATTTTGAATATATTCTTCGCGCACACAAATCAAAAAAAGTTCCTTGTCAAACTTCTTTTTAAGAAGATTTCTAACATACATCAAATCAAAGTAATGAATTGGGGTTATATTATTGGCTAATTTAAAATATTTACTAGCTTCCTCAATTTCTCCTTTGTTATTTTTTGCAACGGCAAGCGATATATAGTTCGTATATTGGATAATCTTGTTTGGAATAGATTTGGTTTGACCAAATACATTCGCGTTAAGTGTTAGAATTACAAATAATATTACAAACTTTTTCAAAAGTTTATTTTTTGCAACTTGTATATTTCGTTTTACCATAACATGTTTACAAATGAATGTTATTTTTGTTGATAGCAACCAATGTCCAATTAGGGGATTGACTGATTATTTATTTTGGTTCAGACCGAAACTAATAAATGTTGTAAAGGGGCGGAACTATTGGGCTGCCGAAGATTTGAAGTTGGATAGCGCCTTTGAAAATAGTGTCGAGATTTGTGATTTTAAATTGTACTTGTTGGGCGTCTTCCCACAGTAGGGTGGAGTCGCTGGTTTGAATATATTTTCCGTAACAAAAAATGCTGTCTTTGCCGTTGATTACGCGCGTCCAACAGTAATTGCCATCCGATCTTAAATCCAAGGTTTTGTAGCCATCTGATTTGAGGCTAGTGTCTCTTTGATAGATGCCTGCTAATTTATATTGGTAAGAATACGCAATGGTTTTGTCTTCCTTTTTACACGACATGTATAGCGAAATAAGGAGGAAAATAAGGATGAAATTTTTAAACATTTGCGATAATTTGTAGCAATTAAATAAATTTGGGTGAAGAACGCAGCATTTTTTTTTGTCTTTGAAGAAATAGTTCTTATAAATCGATTTTTTTGGGTTTATTGGACATCAAATGTTAAATTGCGAACTTAATAAATTTTATGAATATCACTTTACCAGACGGTTCCGTTCGTTCGTTTGAACGGGGCACCACCGCCTTTGAAATTGCAAAATCCATCAGTGAAGGATTGGCGCGCAATGTTTTAACTGCAAAATTTAACGGACAAGTTTTTGAGTTGGCTGATCCAATTACAGAGGATGGGTCATTGACTTTGTACACATGGGATAGTAAGGAGGGCAAAACGGCCTTTTGGCATTCTTCGGCGCATGTGTTGGCTCAGGCCATTGAGTTCTTTTACCCGAAGGTAAATTTAACGATTGGGCCTGCTATTGAAAATGGATTTTACTATGATATTGATTTTAATGGGGAAGCATTTTCTGAGAAAGAGTTTAAGAAAATAGAGGATAAAATGTTGGAATTGGCAAGGGAAAAGGCCGAATTTCATAAAAAATCGATCAGCAAAGCAGATGCATTGGCTTATTATCAAGGACGTGAAAATCCGTTTAAAGTTGAGTTGATTGAGAATTTAAATGATGGTGAAATCACTTTTTGTTCTCATAGCAATTTCACTGATTTGTGTCGGGGCGGACATATTCCAAACACTGGATTTATAAAGGCGGTGAAGTTGATGAGTGTGGCTGGTGCGTATTGGAGAGGAAGTGAGAAGAATCCTCAATTAACAAGGGTTTATGGGGTTTCATTTCCAAAGCAAGGCGAGTTAACAGAGTATTTGGTAATGTTAGAAGAAGCCAAGAAGCGCGATCACCGTAAGTTAGGCAAGGAATTGGAAATTTTTACTTTTGATGATGATATTGGTCCGGGATTGCCGTTGTGGTTGCCAAATGGAGGCGCAATTATTGAGTTGTTGGAAACTTTTGCCAAAAAGACTGAGGCAGAAGCTGGCTATGTAAGGGTTAAATCTCCTCATATTGCAAAAGAGAGCTTGTATATAAAGAGTGGACATTTGCCATATTATAAGGATAGCATGTTTCCTCCGATGGAAATGGATGGCGATAAGTACTATTTGAAGGCGATGAATTGTCCGCATCACCATAAGATATTTGCGGCTACGCCAAAGAGTTATAGGGATATGCCATTGCGATATGCAGAGTATGGAACTTGTTATAGGTATGAGCAAAGTGGGGAGTTATTTGGATTGATGCGCGTGCGCAGTTTGCAAATGAATGACGCTCATATTTATTGCACTGAGGCTCAATTTGAGGAAGAATTTAAAAAGGTAAACGATTTATATTTGAAGTATTTCAATGTATTTGGAATAGACAAATATGTGATGCGCTTTTCTAAACACGATCCGGCAAAATTGGGTCAGAAATATATCAATGAGCCTGAGTTGTGGTTAAAGACAGAAGACATGGTTCGCAAGGTATTGGTTAATTTAGGTTTAAACTTTGTGGAGGTGGAGGATGAGGCAGCATTTTACGGACCTAAAATTGATATTCAAATTTATTCGGCCATAGGAAGGGAGTTTACATTGGCGACTAACCAGGTAGATTTTGCCCAGGCAGAGCGATTTGATTTATATTTTACGAATGAAAAGAATGAGAAGGAGCGTCCATTGATTATTCATAGGGCTCCATTGAGCACCCACGAGCGTTTCATTGGATTTTTGTTGGAGCATTATGCGGGTAATTTGCCAGCTTGGTTGTCTCCAAAACAGGTAAGTATTCTGCCAATTAGCGATAAGTATCTTCCTTATGCTCAAAAACTTGTTGAATTGATGAAAATTAACGATATTCGCGTCCTGCTTGACGATAGGAACGAGAAGATTGGCAAGAAAATACGGGATGCTGAAATGAAAAAGATACCGTATATGCTTGTTGTAGGGGAGAATGAGATGGTGGAGGAGAGTGTTTCTGTGAGGAAACACGGAGAGGGAGATATCGGAAAAATGTCGACAGCAGATTTTGTAAATTATTTTAAAGATCAACTAACAGTAAAATTATAAGTTTCTTTGGCAGCACCTAATTCACCCAGTAGTAGCGGAAAACCGGCAGGACCAACCCCTGGACAGAACCGTTTTAACAGAGGCCGTCGTTCGTTAGAGCCCGAACATAAAATCAATAACTTAATCAGATCGAGCAATGTTCGTTTGGTTGGGGAGAATATTGAGGTAGGGGTTTATACCTTAGGCCAGGCACTTACCCTTGCAAACAACCTAGAATTGGATTTGGTTGAAATATCGCCAAATGCAGATCCACCGGTTTGTAGGGTTGTAGATTACAAGAAATTCCTGTATGAGCAAAAGAAGAAGAAGAAAGAGCAAAAGGCCAACCAAGCTAAATCTGAGGTAAAAGAGATTCGCTATGGTCCGAATACGGATGAGCATGACTTTGAGTTTAAGTTAAAGCATGCTGAGAATTTCTTGAAAGAAGGACATAAGGTAAGGGCCTTTGTATTCTTTAAAGGAAGGTCAATTGTGTATAAGGAGCGAGGAGAGGTATTGTTGTTACAATTGGCTCAGCGTTTATCGGAGATTGCCAAAGTAGAGCAATTGCCAAAACTAGAGGGAAAAAAGATGTTTTTAATCTTGAACCCAAAAGGCAAGGCAGGAAAATAGAAAGTCGTAATTAATAACTATATAAAAAGGAGAATTTAGGACCATGCCTAAAATGAAAACAGTAAGCTCGGCCAAAAAACGTTTTAAGGTTACCCCAAGTGGTAAAATTAAAAGGGCCCAAGCGTTTAAGAATCACATTTTAACTAAGAAAACTACGAAGCAGAAACGCGGTTTAACCAAGATGGTAACTGTAAGTGATGCAGATATGAGTAAAGTTAAAATTTTGTTGGGAATTGGAAAATAATCCAGCGAAGCTGTAAACAGCGGCCGTTTGTTGGTAGGCCTAAAACACCAGGTTTAAAAATCGTTTAACCCGAATCGGAGCAACAAAGATTCCTGTAAAAGGGAACGCTTAGGTTCAAAAAAACAAAACACACACTATGCCACGTTCAGTCAATTCCGTTGCGAGTAGAGCTCGCAGAAAGAAACTCCTCAAATTAGCCAAAGGTTATTGGGGTAAAAGAAAAAATGTATTAACCATTGCTAAGCATACCATTGACAAAGGTCTAGGGTATGCTTACAGAGACCGTAAAACTAAGAAGCGCAATTTCCGCAGTTTATGGATTATTCGTATCAATGCAGGCGCACGTTTGCATGGATATAGCTATAGCCAATTTATGAACTTGGTTCATAAAAAGGGATTAGGTTTGAACCGCAAGGTTTTAGCTGATATGGCTATGAACCATCCAGAAACTTTCGAAGCAATTGTTAATTCGGTAAAATAAGCGTTTGCGATTACGACATAAAAAAATCCCCCTTCCTTAATTGGATGGGGGATTTTTTTTGATAAGAACTTAATAGGCTTAATCAGGCTTACTATTTGAATTATTTATTTCGGCAACTTTATTTTGAAGTTCAGTGATTTCATTTGAAACTAGGACTAAGGTGTTTGAAGTTTTGGTAATTTCGTTTTGTTGTATGCTAATTTCATTTTTAAGCGCTTTGTTTAGTTGATCGGCATAAGTTTGGGCGTTTCTGCCTTCGAATCTTATTTGATGCTCCAAGGAGGTAGATTGCTTTTGCAAGTTTAGGTATTGTTCTTCTAGAACTAATTGTAAGTTATTGTGATTGGTATTAAAGGATTCTTTTAAGGTTGTTATTTGTTTTTTCAATAGATACCAAATTGCAATAGGAATAAGGAGTGTAATAATCAATGTAATCCAAAGCATATTAACTGTTGTACTTAAAGAACTTATTTGAGTTTCTAAATTATTAAAGCGCAGTTCATTTTCCTTTTGAATTTCTTCCAAGGATAATTGAGTTTTGCTTAATGAGTCTGAGGTTAAGTTGATTTTGAAATTGGTTGAGTTTAGGACCTCTTGAACTTTAGTCATTTGGTCTGACAAGTTGTTAATTTGAGCGTCTTTATTGTTAATGCTGCCTTTTATCCCATTTAAGGATCCTTGAACGGCAGAAATTTTCTTGTCTATTTTTATCATGCTGCTGTCAAAATCCTTTTTCATAACATATGGTAAAGGTCCTTTAGGCTTAGGAGCTTGGGGTGCAGTAGCAGGTTTGGTAGGTTGTTTCCTTTGTGCAGAAACATTCATTGAAATAAATAAAACAGTAAGTAATGTAAACAAATATCTCATAATGTAATTTTTTTATGTAGCTTTTTAGCTAAGCAAAGATTGTCAAATTTAACTTAGTTCCAAAAAAAAAAAATTTTCGCCGACAAATAAAAATTCGCTATTAAAAAGGCCATTTTTTTGTTGCCAATTATTTGAATAAAACGACAACTCATCATGTGGTTTGGCGAGTGGTGTAATTTCCCGAAACAAACGTGCTTAATGGTGTGGATAAGTTTGTTAAATGGTTGATTTAGAGGTGTTATTGCAGACCTTTATTCAGATTTTAAATGCTAAATTTTACTTTACCCATAAGGAATTATATCCTGATGGATTGTTTTTCACTGCCAGTTGGTGTGGAAATAAGGAGGAGCTTATGCTTTTCTAATTTTATTTTTTTTCCAAATGCGACCTCGTATCGCACTGATGATTGCCGATAACGTGTATTGCTCTGATACTGCGATTGCGGGAATTTATATTCAGGATGCGCCAGTTGCAGGATTTGATATAACAACCAATACTTGTTCTAATACGATAATGGTTTCGAGTAATTCTACCAATGCCAATGTTTATGAATGGAATTTTGGTGAGTTAAGTTCGCCGTTTAATACCGCATTTGGTGCAACTGCGAGTCATACCTATGCCACTAATGGAACTTATAATGTTAGGTTGATTGCCTATAATTTAACTGGATGTGCAGACACTTTAGTTATAACAATGGTTTGTGTAATTGCATGTGCCAAAATTTAGTTAAGTTTAAAAACTTAACACCGGGTAACAACGTGTATCTATGGTCGTTTGGGGATGGGTCAACATCTATTTCACCAAACCCATCTAAAGGATTTCCATCGGCTGGAACTTATACCGTAACCTTAACATCTGTAGACAATACAGGTTGTATGAGTACCAAGACCAAAACTGTAGATATTGATGCTTCGGTTAATGGACCAAGTGCTTCGTTTAGTACAGACCACCAAGTACAATGTGTAGACAGCAATAGTTTCAACTTCTATAATTCATCCACTTATATGGGTCAGGGTTGGATCAATAAATATTATTGGTATTTTGGAGATGGAACCATGGATTCTAGCAACACGTTTGTGTATAACAAACATTATGCAAATGCTGGTAATTATGTTGTAACGCTTGTTGCTGTAGGTGCAGAAGGATGTAAAGATACCATGAGCATGTATGTTCAAGTAAGGTCGTTGCCTTGTACAGGTGTGTTGAGATTTGTGAATTTACAAGATGGTAGCAATTGGAATATTGATCCTAAATTGGGCGATGGTGATATCTTAAATTCGGTTCAAACCTTGGGTCGTGAATTAGAATTTGGCATGTATCCTAACCCTAATAATGGAAGCTTTAGTGTTAAATTTAATGATATTATTCATGAAGAGTTAACGGTAAAAGTGATAGATGTTTTGGGTAAAGAGGTGTATAGAAAATCGACAGATAAATTGGGTGGTAAACACATTGAGATTGAAGCGGGTAATTTATCTGAAGGTACTTATATGCTCTTAATCACAAGTGATAGTCATGCTTACCGTGATAAGAAATTTGTTGTAATTCATTAATCAAAATTGGGACTTTTATGAAAGCTATAATGTCAAAAGAATTACAAGCAGATGCGTTTTTGAACCCAGAATTATCTTGGTATATTAAGCAGCAATTAGTTTTGGTTCGAACCAAAATAACAACTGTATTTAATTGGAAAAGAGCAGATGTAGAGGCGAGCAATTTGTTAATGATTAATGACCAAAAAGAATTGCAAGTTGAGGAGAAGATTCCTGATACAGACAATGAGATTTTAAACTTATATTATTTGGAAGGAATGAAGCTTTTTAACCAAGGGAAATTTGCTAACCGAACTAGTAAAAAGGAGGATGAATTAGGGGTATATTTATAGTAAACTTCTTTCTCTTGTAAAGGCCACGCATCGTATAGGTGCGTGGCTTTTTTTTTGTATGCGGTATCAATTTGGGAATAAATAGCCGTTTTATTCCCGTTTTGAGAGTTAAATTTCTTTGCTGTAAGAGTTATTATACTGATAATTAGATTATTGTCTTTTTGGAGTTTTGTTTGTGAAAACATTCAAAACATTCAAAACATTCAAATTATGAAAATGGCAAAAACTGGTTATTCGTTTTTGGGTTACTCAAACCCACAATCAGGTTGGCATAAAAAGCTAAGAAACTTGGTTCAGTCCATATTGTTTATGCTTGTTGTTTTTATAAGTCAGGTGGTGCCTGCGCTTGCCCAAAGCAACCCAGAAAAAATTCACCCAAATGATGTAGCAAACAGTGTTGATTTTAAACAAAACATTGGGCGAGATAGGTTAATCACTTTCCAAAAATTAGAGAATTTAATTAAGCCCTCAAGTGCATTCATTGGATTGGAACCTGCTTATGAATATTATATCGGCGATTACAAAATGAGCTCGGAGGATTTGATTTTACTAATAGGGGAGGCTGATGAGAAAATAGCACCAGCCATTTGGCAATACAATTTGAGTCAGGATCAACGGTGCAAAGTTATTATCGGAATTGATGCAGATGGCATGGTAAGTTATATTGTAAAGAAGGATTGTTTATAAATACAATTATGAAAACCATCAATCAAAAAATTACCATGGTGAAGTATTTTTTACTTTCCATTCTATTATGGGGTTTTGCTATGAATGCAAAAGCCCAATATTTGTTTTCTAACAGTGTAAGTTCAAGCGTTTCGAGCATTGCTAGTGGCAGTCAGTTTACCTATGTGTTTAATTATTCAACAGTAGGCAATACAAGCACAGGATTAAATGTAGTGGCCGAAATGACCTTGCCAGATAACTTAATTCCCTTTAACGAATCTAATTTTAACAGCAATGTTGTTTTTCCACCAACTCAAATTAGCTCAGTTACCTACAGTAGTTTAACCCAAAAGGTTACCATTACTTTTCAGAGTCCATTGCCTGCCGGTGTTACTGGTCAGTTAGAACTTAAATTAAAATATATTAATGCCACTACACCAAATGGGTATGCACCCAATCTTTTTACAAAAATTAGTTTCTCTAACCCGGGAAGCGTTAGTCCTATTTATTCTGATACTTTAAATATAACAGCT
This sequence comes from bacterium, assembly GCA_034439755.1. Taxonomy (GTDB): domain Bacteria; phylum Bacteroidota; class Bacteroidia; order UKL13-3; family UKL13-3; genus B1. The sequence goes on along the minus strand of JAWXAZ010000149.1, from coordinate 4,191 downwards.
ACCTCATCTAACAGATTTACGGTAACTAAAGTAAGGAATTCGGGTGGAGCAATAAACGATTTAAGTATATTTAAAATCACCATAGGCTCAACAGGAACAACTACCGGAGGCTTAAAATTATTCAATCCTATTTTAAGAGACACATTGCCATTGGGCGTAGATTTTGTGGAGGCAACTAGCTTTAGTGGATCCAATGCCCCTACCTATGATGCCCTATCAAGAATTGTAACCTGGATTTGGCCTTCAGGCGTTTTTGAAACTAACTATGGAGGCACAGCATACATTAGTGTTATCTACAAACAACCAACCTACCAAATAGGAACACCCGCTTGTAATTCAACTACCTTATCTGGTACCATTCCAGTAATGCCATTAGGAAACCAAGGAGCTTCTGCAAAAACAGGTTCAGTTTGTTTTCCGGTTCAAGCACCTTCACCTGTGGTAATTTGCAATGGTGGCGGAATAACAGCAGCAACTGCAAGCTGGCTGAACCAACACGTTTTGGCTGGTACAACTGGCAATTCATTTTCTAATGGATGGTCTAATACAGGAAACACAGAAATTGATAGCATTTCATTAACTTATCAAATCGATAAATCTGTGGATGTTTCGGTTATAAGAATTGGCAAATTGGTAGATGGTTTGGCCAGAACAGGAAAAGATACTGTTCAGTTAAGATATAAGACCAACCTTAATAGCAATTATACTTTACAAGGAACACATATTATTACTGCCGATAAAAATGTTACCATTACCCTTCCTACAGGAGTCTATTTAACTGAAGTAAACTTTGTAATTTATGGCAGCTTACCTATTGGCGGAAGTCAAAGTTTCACTTATTCGGGTAAAGTAAGAACAAATGCTTTAGGTGCAAAAGATGGTTCTCCAATAACAGAAGGTATCACTTATCTTACCAATAACGTAGGTGATGATGGAACTAAAATATTCAATAATTCTCAAGGAAGGTATACCTATAATGGTGTTTCAACCAATTATACCAGTTGTGGTGGATCGGCCGAAATCATGATTCCAAGACCCGTGTTTAATTCTCCTTCAAAAACAATTACCAATGGGTCAACATTTAAAGCCAGTGATACTATAAATTACAAATTTAGTATTCAATTAGGCGGAAATTTAAGCGCACAAAATGTGGTGCTTATAGATACCTTAGATGCTAGGTTAACTTATGTACCGGGCTCGTCTTCTATCACCATAGGATTAGTTACCATTGTGCCGGTTGTAAGCGGACAAATTCTTGTTTGGAACCTAGGCGTATTGCCAGCAGGTGGAGTTACTTATAATGTTAATTTTAAAGCAGTGATTGCTCCAGGAACACCGGCCGCTGGCATTTCAAACGCCATAAAAATTTCTGCCGATGGCCCTGCCATATTACCAAGAGGAAGCGCCAGTAGCGTTAGTTCTACCATTGCCACAGCGGTAGCATTAATTGCCTATAAAGGTCAGAATGGATGCGACCCAGGTTTTGTTTATTATCCAATCAATGCAACTACCAAAGAAGGTGATTTAATAAACTATAAAATTACCGTGAAAAACCAAGGTAACGTTGCAGCAAAAGACATGACCCTAATAGATGTTTTTCCTTTTATTGGAGACACTAGAGGTTCGCAATGGTTTGCTAATTTGGTTGCACCAGTTACATTGGCTGATCCCAATTCTATTGTATATTATAATACCGTTTCAAATCCTTGTTATGCAGATTTTACCCCTTCAGTAAATCCAGCGGGTTGCTCTGCACCAAATTGGACATTAACTCCACCGGTAAATATTACCAGTGTTACTGCCATAAAAATTGTTCGTCCAAGTAATTTACCTGTATTAGACAGCATCGAATTTAATTGGCCAATGCGCGTGCCAGTTGGTACTCCAGCAAATTTGATCATGAACAATACAATTTATTACCAAGTTAGCAGAGCAGATTTACCAGGAACAACTGGAAGGTTATTACCTGCTGCGCCAAATCAAGTGGGTATGATTTCAAGTTGTGCACCTGTTTTAGGTTCATTAGGCGATTACGTTTGGATAGACATAAATAAAAATGGTTTACAAGATGAACCAGCTAATTTAGGCTTAAATGGCATAAAGGTTTATTTATACGGATCTGGATTAGATAACTTAATTGGAGGTGGAGATGATGAGTTATTAGACTCAACCTTTACTGGAAATAATTTCGTAGGAAACCCCGGGTATTATAAATTTATTGAATTGGCTTCTGGTAAGTATTATGTAAAGTTTCAAACTAGCTACGAACAGTTTTTATTAACACCTACCAACAATCAAGCAGCACAAATCAATGGCAACAATGATGCAGATGCAACTGGAACTTCAGGCTTGGTTACCATAGATGCAACAGGAACAGGCGTAGACAAAGACAACCCAACCATTGATGCAGGTTATTATCCAATTGGTTCTTTGGGTAACTATGTTTGGAGAGATTTAAATGCAAACGGTTTGCAAGATGAAGCGGCTAGCTTTGGCCTTAACGACAAAATGGTTTACCTATACAAAGACAACGGTGCCGGATTTGTGGTAATTGATTCTATGCTTACTGCCAATAATGGATTGGGAAATCCAGGTTATTATAATTTTATTATTGAAACAAGCGGAAACTACCGCGTATTGTTCCCACAAAGTGGATTAACTACTCAAAATGTTGCAGCAGGTGTAAACGGAAACAGCGATGCAAATATCGCCAATGGTTTTACCCCAACAATTGTGATGAATTTAATAGGTACTGGTGTTGCCGTTAATAACCCTACCATCGATGCAGGTTATGTTTGTTCGCCAACTAGCAGTTTAACTACAGCTTATATTTGTGCAGGTTCAAGTTATACCTTTAATGGAAATACCCACAGCGCCACTGGTAATTATGTTGCCAACTTAGTAAATGTTCAAGGATGTGATAGCACTGCAAATTTAAATTTAACAGTTGTTCCTATTCCTGCATCTACCTTTGGTATAAACGATGCAAGCCAGTGTGTAAATAGCAATACTTTTGTTTATACAATTTTATCACCACAAGCCTCTGTTAAATATTTGGTTCAATACGGAGATAATTCATTTGATACCACATTTGTTTCTTCTTTTTCGCATACCTATTTGGTTGCTGGAAATTATAATGTAACCGTTAAGTCAATAGATACACTTGCTGGTTGCAATACAACTTGGAGTTTGGTAATAACTGTATTGCCAAGGCCAACACCTAGTTTATGGCAAAATGATACGGCTCGTTGTTTAGGTAGCAATGTATTTGCATTCCAAAATTATTCAACACTTAGTGGAGGTTCAATTGCCGCTACAACATGGTATTTTGGCGATGGAGGTGACACAACTGTAACTGGAAATTCACCAGTAATTCACAGTTATGCCACCGCTGGTTTTTACAATATTGTTGCAGAATTAAGTTCAACAAATAATTGTATCGCATACGACACCTTACAAGTTCATGTTCGTCCAGGGCCAATTGCCGCTTTCGGTCTGAACCAAAACGGATGCTGCGGAGATATTACTGTTACCAACCAATCAAGCAATGCCAATTCATACGAATGGACTTTTGCTTCAACTAGCAGCAGCTTTGTGTTTACTTGTACCTATTCCACCAATACCTTCAATGTAAATTTAAATCCTGGAACTTACCATGTAACATTGGTTGCCAAAGGAACTGTAGATTGTATTGATACTTTGCGCGTATTATATACTGTTTTGCCTAAGCCAAATGCAGTGTTTTCTTATACTGTTAACCAGTGTGCTACCAGTGCCCAATTCAATAGTTATTCATTTGGTTCGACCCAATATAGCTGGAATTTTGGCGACGCTGCTTCAGGAACGGCAAACACAAGTACACTTCAAAATCCAGAACATTTGTTTACCAACCCTGGTACTTATACTGTACGTTTAGTGGTAACCAACGGAAGTGGTTGTTTAGATACCATGCTAAGAACTGTAATTATTAACCCCAGTTTGGGTGTTAATCCTACAGCCTCTTATATCTATTCTTTAACAACTGGTTTATGTGCTAATAAAATTAATTTTACAAGCACTTCTACCAATGCTAGTAACTTAAGATGGATATTTGAAGATGGAACAAGTGCAGCAGGAAATACCGTAAGCAAAACTTTTTCTACGGCAGGTTCATACATCGTTAAATTGGTTGCCATTAGCTCAACACAATGC
>JAWXAZ010000148.1:0-3676 GCA_034439755.1 bacterium | reverse complement strand
TCATAATTCATAACTCATAATTCTTACCACCTAATTCATAACTCCTAATTCATAATTCTTAATTCTTACCTCATAATTCTTAATTCATAATTCATAACTCATAACTCATAATTCTTACCACCTAATTCATACCTCCTAATTCATAACTCATAATTCATAATTCTTACCTCCTAATTCATAACTCATAACTCATAACTCATAATTCATAATTCTTACCTCCTAATTCATAACTCATAATTCATAACTCATAATTCATAATTCTTACCTCCTAATTCATAACTCATAATTCATAACTCATAATTCATAATTTTTAGGTCTTAGGACTTAGGTCATAAAAAAATGGATTTTTGATTTGCCTTAGATAAAATAATTTTTAATAGCTGTTTTGTCGCATAGAACTTCGGCAAAGGGCTATGGACAATCGTTGATGAACTATGGACTCAATGGTTACTACTTTTAGCAAATTTAAAACTCGCAAAGGGCTATGGACAATCGTCTAGGAACTATGTACCTTTTAATTCCTTATTCGTGGAGGCCTTGGCCTTCGGGTTCGGGGACATGTTTTTGGGGCCAATTGGGGTCTTTGGCCGGAAGCTCCTCAATAATCACATTGGCGTATCCTTTCCCTTGAGTCATGCCAAGGTGTTTTGCGGCTCTATATGATAAATCTAATATGTATCTTCTGGCGTAGGGCCCTCGGTCGTTTACGGTGACAATAACCCATTTGCCACTTTTCCTGTTGGTAACTTTAATACGTGTACCAAGTGGGATGGTTCTATGAGCGGCGGTTAATTTGTTTTTACTATATTTTTGTCCGCTGGCGGTTCTTCGTCCATGAAATTTATTGGCATAATAGCTGGATTTTCCTTCCTGATAAAATAAGGCGGGGCCAAGCGTAAAAGTATCCATTGGAATAATGGATTGCGCCATGCTTTGGTTCAGACCGAAAAGCAAAAATAAAATATATAAAAGGAGTAATTTTTTTTGCATTACTTTGGCAAAGATACGGATTTATTTTTTAGCGTTATTTATGCAAAGCAAAACTCCACTTAAACCGCTGGCAGAGCGTGTTAGGCCACAAAAACTTTCTGATATGATTGGTCAAAAACATTTATTGCTTCCTGGTGCACCCATTTATCAGGCAGTAATGAATAAAAATATTCCTTCTATGATTTTGTGGGGACCTCCTGGTGTTGGAAAAACTACTTTGGCGAGAATAATAGGGCAGGAATTGGGCTTGCATTTTTATTATTTAAGTGCTATTCAGGCTGGAGTTGCTGAGGTAAGAAAAGTAATTGAGGAAGCGAAAAAACTTGGGAAAGTTTTGCTTTTTTTGGATGAGATTCATCGTTTTAATAAGAGTCAGCAAGATGCTTTGTTGGGGGCAGTAGAGAATGGCACAATTGTGTTGATTGGTGCCACAACAGAGAACCCAAGTTTTGAGGTTAACAATGCTTTGTTAAGTAGGGCGCAGGTATATGTTTTAAATGAATTGAGCAGGGATGAACTGGTAGAATTGTTAAATCAAGCCATTGAGCAAGATGCGTTTTTAAAGCAGTTTAAGATTGAGTTAAAGGAAATTGAATTGTTGTTGCAGCACAGTGAAGGCGATGGAAGAAAATTGCTGAATCTATTGGAATTGCTGGTTAGTCAGGCCGAAGATGGAGAAAGCATTTGCATAACCAACGATTGGGTGGGAAAAGTTTTGCAAAAGAAAACAACCAAATACGACAAGGGTGGTGAGGAGCATTATAATGTAATTTCTGCTTTTATTAAGTCGATAAGAGGCAGTGATCCAAATGCGGCGGTGTATTGGTTGGCGCGCATGTTGCATGGAGGCGAATCGGGTGAATTTATTGCTAGGAGAATGCTTATTTTGGCGAGTGAAGATATTGGCAATGCCAACCCAAATGCCTTGCTAATTGCGAGTAATTGTTTTGATGCCATTCATAAAATTGGCATGCCCGAGGGGCGAATTATTTTATCGCAATGTGCGGTTTATTTGGCCACATCTGTAAAGAGCAATGCCTCTTATATGGCTATTGAAAGCGCCATGGCAACGGTTGCTAAAACGGGCAATTTAGCCGTGCCCTTGCATTTAAGAAATGCGCCTACCAAGTTAATGAAAGAGTTAAATTATGGGAAAGAGTATGCTTATGCCCATTCGTATAAAGACAATTTTGTGGACCAAGAATTTTTGCCAGAAAACATATCGGGTCAGACTTTCTATGAGCCAGGAAATAATGCCAGAGAAAATGAACAAAGGGCTTTCTTAAAAGCGCGTTGGAAGGATAAATACAAATACTAACCAAATAGGTATCCGCTATAAGCCAAACCTTTGGCAACACTCATAAAATTATCGCCCGATTGGATGGGAATATTGGAGAATTTTTTATAAAACAAGGCCTGTATGGCCTGAACCAAAGAGGTTCCGCCGGTGATGAAAATACTGTCTAATTCTTTGTGGTTTATTTGATTTGAAAGTAAAAACTGATCGAGGTAATTTTCGATTCTGTTTAGGTCTTTTTGAATGATTTGGTTGTATCGAGAAAGTGAAATATTGTCTTTCATTTTTATGCCGTTTTGTTTGTAAAGAAATTTAGATTGATTTGCATGTGAGAGTTCAATCTTAGTTTTTTCAATGGCTTGAAACACGCCGTAGCCTAGGTTATTATCTGTAAGTGTAATGAGGTTCTTAAACAGCGGGTTGTTTTTGGTTAAAAAATGGTATCGGTTCAGGTCGTTTTTAATTTTCTGACCATTAAAAAAATTCATTTTCTCCCAGGAGCAAATATTGGTGAAAAAGGAAAGTGGCAAGGCCAACAATTTATTTGGCATGGATTCGTATTGCACCCCTCTGCCAAAGTATGGCGTGCCTATATCCCACATAAAAGCGGAATCAAAACTATCGCCGCCAATATAAATGCCGCCGGTAGCCACAATATCCTTACGTCTATCTTTCTTGCCAGTTCTATTTGGGTCGAGGTTTATTAAGGTAAAATCGCTGGTACCACCTCCAAAATCTGCCACCAAAACGCGCTCTTTTTTAACGATACTTCGTTCATAAGCAAAGGCAGCACCAATGGGTTCAAACTGAAATGCTACTTGAGAGAAGCCTGCCTTTTTAGCGGCTTGCATAAGCCTTTTTTGCGCCAACTCATCTTTTGTTGCATCCTCATCGTCGAAGAAAACGGGGCGACCAATTATTGCTTTTTGGCAATTGAAACCAATGATTTCATCTGCCTTCGATTTGAGGTCTTTAAAAATAAAAGAAGCCAGGTCAATTGCCGTTAGGCGATGTCCGCCTACCCTTGTTTCCAAAAAGCTGCTTCTTGGCAATACCCTTTTAATGGATTTCATAAACCTGCCATGCAAGCCATCGTTGATATAATCTTGTATTGCGGATTGTCCTACCGAATAGGTTATCTCATCGCCTACTTCCATCTCTTGTGGGAAAAATAAAATGGAGGGAACGCTAATGGTTTCAATGATTTCGTTTCGGGTTTCGTCAAGAATTGATAAGGCAGAATTGGAGGTTCCAAAATCAATTCCGTATAAGTATTTGTGCATTGGTTGGGGGTTGGGGGTTGGTCTTTAGTCTTTGGGTTTTGGGGGTTGGGCTTTAGTCGTTGGGCGTTGGTCTTTAGTCGTTGGGCGTTGGGCGTTGGTCTTTAGT
>JAWXAZ010000147.1:0-25982 GCA_034439755.1 bacterium | reverse complement strand
AGCATTAATTTAAACTAAGGTTGAACCAAATGCTAAGACTTATGACCAACAAAAAGAAAGCAGAATAAAGCATTAATTTAAACTAGGGTTGAACCAAATATTAAGACTTATGACCAACAAAAAGAAAGCAGAATAAAGCATTAATTTAAACTAGGGCTGAACCAATTCGAAATTGTTAACCTAATAAGCGAGAAACCATCATGCCAAACTATTACACTTTTGCAATATTTGTCGATAATCTACTTTTAAACAGACATTTACCCTTTTAATCGAGCCAAATTAAATAAGTGGTGGTATCTAAGCATTTACCTACCTTCGTTGATGCAAACGCAACAATTTGTTTAAAAGGCAGATTCAAAATTTATGTGGAATTTTTTCGGTGAAGAACCAGAATTGATTGATAAAAGTTTTATTCATTTAAATTACCTACTAGGCAACATTCAAAACTTTGGGCATCCTTCTATCGGTTTCACTTTAATGTATTTAGCCTTGAACCAACAGTTAATAAGAAATTGTAAATAGAAGGGACGATACATTTGACTAATTTTAAAAAAAATGACGGCACCAAAAAAAAACAAGTCGAAAACGCAACCACCTGCCACTATCCAGAACTTTCCAATTGTGGGCATTGGTGCTAGTGCAGGCGGACTCGATGCATTTAAGCGCTTGCTAAAAGCGATACCCGAGGATTCAGGAATGGCCTATGTATTGGTTCAACATTTAGACCCCTCCCATGAAAGTATTTTACCAGAAATTTTACAACGGGAAACAAAAATTCCCGTTCACGAAATATCCGATGACATTCACCTTGCGCCTAATCACATATACATTATTCCTGCAAACAAAATTCTTACCTCCACAGATGGCGTGTTGCAAATCACACCCCGCGATAAAAGTATTTTGAACCTTTCTATCGATATATTTTTTAAATCACTAGCCGATGTGCACAAAGAGTTTGCAGTAGGTATTGTGCTATCTGGCAATGGCAGCGACGGCACCCTAGGTTTAAAAGCCATCAAAGAAAACGGCGGCATTAGCATGGCGCAAGACTCAGAGTCGGCTGCTTATGACAGTATGCCACAAAGCGCAGTGAATGCAGGATTTGTTGATTTTATTTTAGCGCCAGAAAAAATCCCAGCGCAGCTTTTGCAAATCAATAGTGCCTATAAAACCAATCATTTTTTCAAAGAAGTAGAACACTTGCAAGATGATGAAGATGGTATTTTCAAGCAAATTCTGATTTTGGTTCGGGAGCGCAGCGGTATTGATTTTAGTAACTATAAGCAACCCACTTTTCATAGACGTATAGCAAGGAGAATTGCTATTGTGAAAAAGAAAAACCTAATCGACTACTTAAAATATCTACGTACCCATAAAGCAGAACAAGACGCACTATTTCAGGATGTACTCATACCTGTTACTTCTTTTTTTCGCGATCCAAAAACTTTTAAGGCCTTAACCGAATCGGTCTTTCCAACTTTCATTAAAAATAGGACCACCGATGAAGCCATTCGCATTTGGATTGCAGGATGCTCAACAGGAGAAGAAGCATATTCAATTGCTATTTCCCTACACGAATTTTTGGGAGATAAATTATCCGATATAAAAATTCAAATCTTCGCCTCCGATATTTCAGAGAAGGCAATCAAGAAAGCACGCCTTGCCATTTACTCCAAAGCAGAAGTTGAAATCCTTTCGGACCTTCAATTAAAGAACTATTTCATCAAAAATAATGGCGGTTACGAGGTAACCAAACTAATTCGCGATATGTGCATTTTTGCGCCACACAATTTTTTGAAAGACCCACCATTTGCAAAAATTGATTTAATTACCTGCCGAAATGTGCTAATTTACATGGATACTTTTTTGCAAAAAAAAGCATTCACTACTTTTCATTATGCACTTAAAGAAAATGGATTTCTACTCCTTGGAAAATCGGAAACTATTGGCGCTTCATCCGATTTGTTTACCCACGTGAGTAAACATGAGAAAATTTATAGCCGCAAGCCCATTTCTGGTCGGTTCATTCACGTTGCAACCGAACGAAAGGAAGAAGCTTTAACCTCAAAAGATAAATCAATTAACAAACAAGAAACGGTTTATATTGATTTTAGAAAAAGTGCAGAGGAAATTATGATTTCCAAATCTCCTGCAAGTGTAGTGGTAAACGAACAAATGGACATTGTTCACATTCATGGTGATATCACCCCTTTTCTTCAAGCGCCTCAAGGCAAGCCAACTCACAATCTTATAAAAATGGCGCGTGAAGGATTAGCATTTGAATTACGTAACGCCATTCACAAAGCCTCCAAGCAACAGGCATCGGTTATTAAAGAAAAAATTCCTATGACAACCAATGATGTGCAATCAGTGGTAACAATAGAAATTATTCCACTAACCAATACCATTGAACTCCATTACTTAATTCGCTTTAAGAAAAAAAGTCATACTGTGCAGGTAGATGAAAAACCCACCTCAGGAGATATGAATGAAACACAAAAGCAAAATCTGCAATTAGAAAGAGAATTGTCGCAAACCCGCGAAGACATGCGGGCCATTACCGAAGACATGGAGGCAGCAAATGAAGAATTGCAAAGCGCCAACGAAGAATTACAAAGCAGCAATGAGGAAATGCAAAGCTTAAACGAAGAATTAGAAACCTCAAAAGAAGAACTGCAATCAACTAATGAAGAACTCACCACTGTTAATCAGGAGTTAATAGACAAACAAGAACAACTAAACACAGCGCATTATTATGCCGAAAGTATTGTAGCAACAATGCGCGAACCACTCATTATACTAGACAGGACACTCCGAATAAAAACAGCAAACGAAGCATTTTACAAGAAATTTAATGCCACAGAACAAGATACAGAAGGCGCGTTATTTTATGAAATACAAAACCGCCAATGGGACGACAAGGTAATGCGCAATTTGCTCGAAAAAATTCTTCCCAATAAAGAACGACTTACCGACTATGAAATTGTTATAAAGTTTCCAAAATTGGGTGAGCGCACCATGCTGTTGAATGCCCAACAAATCATCAATGAAAAAAATAACGAACTGCTGTTTCTTTTAGCTATTGAAGATATAAGCGAACAGACAAAAGCTTTAAATAAAATTGAAATAAGTGAAAATCGTTTTAAAATGGCCATTAAAGCAAGTGGTCACGTTGCTTTTACTCAAGATGAAAATCTAAAACATACCTGGATTTACAATTCTATTCCCAATTTTAGTGCAAAAGATATTTTAGGTAAAGATGATAGCGAAATACATGAACCAGAAACCGCAAAACGGCTTATGGCGCTTAAAAAACAAGTGCTTCAATCTGGAATCGGAATACAATCGGACGTTTTAGTTACCATTAATGGGGAGCAATTATTTTATGAAATATTGATTGATCCAATTTTAAATGATAAGGGAATAACAATAGGTGTTACTGGGGTTGCCATGGATGTGACAGAGAAAGTAGTTGCCAGCAGAAAAATAGAGGAAACTGCCGAGTTATCCCAAAAAGCCAGTATATCTGCCAACGAGGCAAAAATTAAAGCTGAGAAAGCAACAATAATTGCGGAACATGCTGTAAAATCAAAACAGCAGTTTTTATCTAACATGAGTCATGAAATTAGGACTCCTATGAATGCAATTATTGGCTTTACAAAAGTATTGATGAAGTCTCAATTGACCGAAAAACAAAGAGAGTATTTAGACGCCATCAAATCGAGCGGAAATACTTTAGTTGTTCTTATTAATGACATCCTCGATTTAGCAAAAGTAGATGCTGGGAAAATGATATTTTTGAAAGAACCTTTTAAAATATCAGATTCAGTAACAACCATTATTCATTTATTTGAAACAAAAATTCAAGAAAAGAATTTGCTTTTAGTAAAGGAATTCGACGATAGAATTCCAAAAATACTTTTAGGCGATTCAATTCGATTACACCAAATTCTTATAAACCTTTTGAGCAACGCCATCAAATTTACGGCCAAAGGAAAAATCCTTGTTGGCGTTAATTTATTAAGCGAAAACGAAGAAGAAGTAAGCATTGAAATTAAAATTACCGATACCGGTATCGGAATTCCAGAAAATAAAATTCATGCCATTTTCGAAAACTTTGAACAAGCCCATACCATCACCTCAAGCTTGTATGGTGGCACTGGTTTAGGACTTGCCATTGTTAAACAATTGGTAGAAAAGCAAGGTGGAACCATTTCTGTAAAAAGTAAAATCAAAGAAGGTTCAACTTTTAGTTTCACAATGACCTTTAAAAAAACCAATGACCAAATGATTTTAGAAACCGAATTCGATCAATACGAAAATATAATAAAACCTATCAACGTTTTGGTGGTTGAAGACATGAAGCTAAATCAATTATTGTTGCGAACAATTCTAGAAGATTTCAAATTCGAATGTGATGTCGCCGAAAACGGGGAAATTGCCATTGAAAAACTAAAAACTAATTCCTACGATATTATTTTAATGGATTTGCAAATGCCAATTATGAATGGGTTTGAAGCCACCGAAAACATCCGAAATAAAATGAACTTACAAACTCCAATCATTGCCTTAACGGCCGATGTAACCACTGTTGATGAGGAAAAATGTAAAGCAATAGGTATGAACGACTATATTTCTAAACCCCTTGATGAAAAACTTTTATACAGTAAAATCTCCGATTTAATAAAAAACAAATAATACCAATTGTAATTATAAAATAGCCAAAAGCAGCACCTGTTTACAAAGGCGTGCCAGAAGGAAAGGAATTTCTATCTCAATCTACTGCGTTGCTCCCATTTATACAGGCAGCACTTGTTAGCAGGGCATGCCAGTAGGAAAGAAATTTCTACCAGCAGCATCTGCACCAGAAAAGTTGTTTGTATAATAGGCCGAACCAACTGGAACGATTTGGGAAATTGAAAATTGAATGGTACAAAGTGAGAACAACAAGGGAAACAATAATTGCCTAAAATGGATTAAAAAAAATGACCTTGGAATTTTATAAGTAGGCAATTTAAACCATACACCATATTATAAAAAGATTATAATTGTAAAAAAAATATACATACTGTAAGCATTAATATATAATTGCCAAAGAAATTATATATTAATAAAAACTTTAAAATACGCTTACTAAAACGTGTCCCAAATTGCCCATGCACAACAAAAGTATTACAAGGCAATTTTACCTGAACCAATTAGGTTTTAAAGAATTACCAAGCGGCGATTATGATGGTTATTTAATGGTAGAAAAGGACCAAATTGAAATTCATTTTTTTGAATTTACACCACTCGATTCCAAAGAAAATTATGGGCAGGTTTATAATAGAACCAACAATATCGAAAAACTATATCAAGAGTTTTTAATCAATGAAACTGCCATGCATCCCAATGGAAAATTAGAAATTAAACCTTGGCAATAGCAAAATGTAAATCTAGGCTACAAAATGTAAATCTAGGCTACAAAATGTATATAAACCAAATGCGCCATGCAATGCTGGTGAAACTATTTTAAACATACTTTAGGCCTTTTTTATCGAAAGCCTATTTGGACGAGACTCATAAAATTGGCCTAAATAGCGATGGCATATGGTTTCTAATTGTAAGTTTTGGGCTAAAACTACAATCCAATTGGTTTTAGCGGATTTAGTGGGTTAGATAAATGCAGGTTAATTAAATACCAATTACTTTAGATGTGCATCCAGTATTAATTGTTAAAAGCGGCATAAGTTGGTTAAATAAATAGGGCTGCTTTTTAAGTCCAATTGTTATATCTTGTTAACGCAAAAAATTGAACAATTATATGGCAAAACCTACCAAGAAAGAATTAACAAAAATACAACAAAAAGCGCTCTTATCAACGCTTCAAGCCCGATTCGATAAAAATAAAAACCAACATAAAGGATTGGATTGGGAAGCGGTAAATGCAAAACTTTTGGCAAATCCTGAAAAACTTTGGAGCTTAAATGAAATGGAAAATACCGGCGGAGAACCGGATGTGGTTGCCTTCAACAGTAAAACGGGAGAATATACTTTCTTCGATTGCGCCGCAGACAGTCCGGCAGGCCGCAGAAGCCTTTGCTACGACAAGGAAGCCTTAGACGCCAGAAAAGAAAATAAGCCTGCCAACAGCGCACAAAATATGGCCAACGAAATGGGCATTGAAATGCTCAACGAAACGCAATACCGATTCTTGCAAACACTCGGAAAGTTTGATGCCAAAACCTCGAGTTGGCTTAATACACCCAATGAAATTAGAAAATTAGGCGGCGCAATTTTCGCAGATTTTCGTTTCGGCACCATATTCGTGTACCACAATGGCGTGCAATCTTACTATGCTGGAAGGGCTTTTCGTGGTGCTTTAAAAGTGTAAGATAAAATCTATGTGACCGAATTTTACGGCAAAATAATGTCCAATTTCTGTATTTTCGCAAGTTGAAAATGAATACAGCTACATTAAACATTGATTTTAGCAAGTACGAAACCGTAATTGGTTTAGAGGTACATGCGCAAATGCTTACCCATAGCAAAGCCTATTGTTCTGATGCTTACCAATATGGGGCTGAACCAAACACCCAAATTAGTCCAATTAGTTTGGGTCACCCCGGAACCCTTCCTAAACACAACAAGCAGGTAATTGTAAACGCCATTAAAATGGGATTGGCATGTAATTGCGAAATTGCCTCCCACCAATACTATGCTCGGAAGAATTATTTCTATGCAGATTTACCAAAAGGCTACCAAATAACGCAAGATAAAACGCCCATTTGTACCGGTGGTGAGGTAGAAATTAGGCTTAAAGATGGCAGCACCAAAAGCATAGGACTTACCCGCATACACATGGAAGAAGATGCCGGAAAAAGCATGCACGACCAAGATGTGTACGACAGCTTAATTGACTTAAACCGTGCAGGTGTTCCCTTAATAGAAATTGTTTCTGAGCCAGAAATTAAAACAGGCGAAGAGGCATATCAATACCTTACCGAAGTAAGAAAATTGGTGCGGTACTTAAACATTTGCGATGGCAACATGGAAGAAGGAAGCCTGCGTTGCGATGCCAATATTTCTGTAATGCTAAAAGGTGCCAAAGAGTTTGGAACCAAAATAGAGGTAAAGAATATGAACTCCATGCGCAATGTGCAAAGAGCCATAGATTTTGAGGTTACAAGGCAGATAACTGCCATAGAAAACGGCGAAAAACTGTATATGGAAACCCGCAGTTTTGATGCCATTAAAGGCACCACAGCAAGCATGCGTAGCAAAGAAGGCGCGGCAGATTACCGCTATTTCCCAGAACCAGATTTGCCACCTTTGCACATTACCTCGCCCTTTATTGAAGGCGTGCGCGAGCAAATGCCAGAATTGCCAAAAGCCTTGTACCAAAAGTTTACCAAAAACATTGGCTTAAACGATTACGATGCCCAAGTATTAACAGAAAACAAAGACATTGCAGAATATTTTGAGGCCTTGTTAAAACACACCAACAATGCCAAAGCCGCTGCCAATTGGATTATGGTAAACATCAAAGGTTACCTTAATGAGCAAGCTATGAGCATACAAGATTTTGTGTTACAACCTGCAAAAATTGCCGAGATTATTTCGTTAATTGATTCGGGCAAAATTAGCAACAGCGCGGCTTCGCAACGACTTTTCCCAGAAATGATTGTGGAGCACCATCAATCTGCCCTTCAAATTGCAGAGCGCTTAAACCTGTTGCAAGAATCGGATGAGGGCGAGTTGCAAAAATGGATTGATGAAGCATTGGCTAAATTTCCAGAAAAAGTAAGCGAATATAAATCGGGTAAAGCGAGTCTTTTGGGCTTGTTTATGGGAGAAGTAATGAAGGCCAGCAAGGGCAAGGCTGATCCAAAATTTGCGACAAAATTGCTCAAGGAAACCTTAGAAAAATAAATTAAAATTATGAAAAAAATAATAGGCCTTTTGTTGTTTATACCCTTGTTATTTAACTCCTGCACCGATAAAAAAGAAGCAGTTATAACAGGATTTACCATTAGTGGAACCATTGCCAATGCCAATGGAATAAAGCAGGTGAGCGTGCAAGAGCTTACCCAAACCGGATTAATTTTATTGGATACTGCCAGCTTAGATGCGCAGGGAAAATTTAGTTTAAATGCACAGCTAAAAGAAAAATCGTTTTGTATTCTTAGGTTCGAAAAAGGCGATGTGGTTTTATTGGTAGATACCAACAGCAATTTACAAGTAAATATTAATACCGATAAATTAGAACAATATACGGTAGAGGGTTCGCAAGAAAATCAAGAATTAAGAGAACTGTTTTTGTTGAACAATACCTATATGAACAAAAGTAATGAGATTAACCAACGCTTTTCGAGTTATAATGAAAGAACACTTACGCCTAAAATTGAAAATGAATTGCGCAATACTTTTGATAGTTTACAAGTAGCCCATAAAAATGCAGTAAAAGCATACGTAGGTAGCCTTACCAATTCTATGGTTCCTTATTTTGCCACCAGCTTTTTGCTGCCAGAACCAGACCTCGATTTCTTTAGCGCTTTGGATCAGACCTTATACCCTAAATTTTCTGGCTCTAAATATGCCATTCAATTGCACCAGAAATTAGAAAGCTTGCGCAAAACCGCCAACGGTTCTATGGCTCCCGACATTGTTTTAAACGATCCTTTTGGCAAAACCATTTCTTTATCTGGCTTAAGAGGCAAGGTTGTTTTGGTAGATTTTTGGGCCAGCTGGTGTGGTCCGTGTCGCAAGGAAAACCCAAGAAATGTAGCCTTGTATAACAAATATAAAAACGCTGGATTTGAGATTTTTGGCGTGAGTTTAGACGACAATAGAAACGCGTGGATTGAAGCAATAAGCAAAGATCAATTGTTGTGGCCGCATGGCTCCGATTTATTAAAATGGAACTCATCAGTGGTAAGCTTATATAATATTGATGCCATTCCTTATACTATTTTAGTAGATAAAGAAGGCAAGATTATGGCTAAAAAATTAAGAGGCGATGAGCTAGAACAAAAGCTTAAACAAGTGTTTGGATTTTAGCACATAACTTTAAATTAACAATTACTTCATTTTGAAGTAAGTTGTAAACTGCAATATTACCTAAAAATTAAATCATGGAAACAATAGGAAAAATATTAGTTGTAGACGACGAGGCAGATATTCTAGAGTTTATTTCTTATAACCTCAAAAAAGAAGGATACGAAGTGTTTACTGCTATGAATGGCAAAGAAGCATTACCCATAGCTAAAAAAGTAAAACCCGATTTAATTTTGTTGGATGTGATGATGCCTGTGATGGATGGCATTGAAACCTGCAAACAAATTAAAGCCGATAGCGATTTTAACAAGACTTATGTGGTGTTTTTAACTGCAAGAGCAGAAGAATATTCGGAGATTGAAGGATTTAATGCAGGCGCAGATGATTATATCTCTAAACCTATTAAACCCAAAATTCTAATCTCGCGTTTAAGTGCCATATTAAGAAGGAAAACCAAAGAAATTGTCTCCCCCTCTATTAAGGTAAAAGACATTATTATAGACAGAGAATCCTTTTTGATTTACCGCGGAGACCAAAAAATTCAATTGGCAAAAAAGGAATTTGAACTCTTATTCTTATTGGCCTCTAAGCCAGGAAAAGTATTTACTAGAGAATATATTTTAGAAAAAGTTTGGGGCGAAGAAGTACTGGTTGTAGACCGCACCATAGATGTGCATATTAGAAAAATTAGAGAAAAACTGGGCGACGAATACATTGGAACCGTTAAAGGTGTGGGGTACAAATTTGAGATATGATTAGAAACCCAAAACCTATAGACATAGCATTTCTTATTTCCCTTTTGCTTTCGGTAACCTTAGGTACTGTAACCTTTTTTATGCGCAAATGGGACCTCATAGATTCGGTTATCATTTTTACCTTATGCTTTGGACTTTCGTTTTTTCTTTTCTTCTACACCTTAGAGTTTTTTATTTATAGAAAAATTAAACTCATTTACAAAACCATTCACAGCCTTAAGACTCAAAAATACGATGCCATTTTAAAAAACTTCGATTGGGATAAAGACCCTATTTCGGAAATGAATAAAGAGGTAATTAAGTGGGCACGCGACAATAAAATGGAGATTGAGCAATTGAAAAAATTGGCCGATTTTAGGAAAGAATTCTTAGGCAATGTTTCCCACGAATTAAAGACCCCCATTTTTAACATTCAGGGCTATATTCACACCTTAATAGACGGCGCCATTAACGACCCAGAAGTTAATATTCGCTTTCTAAACAAAGCAGCAAAAAGTGCAGACAGGCTTAGCGATTTGGTAGCAGATTTACTGGCCATTTCTCAACTAGAAAGTGGCGAGCTAACCATGGAAATGGAGCGATTTGATATGAGTGCTTTGGTAAGAGATGTGTACGAACAATTAGGAAACAAAAAAGTATACCTAATTATAAAAGAAGGCTGCAATATTCCTTTCTATGTTAAGGCAGATAAATACCGCATAAGGCAGGTGCTGGTGAACCTCATTTTAAACTCTATAAAATACGGAAAGCAAGATGGCACCACCACTGCCGCCTTCTATGATATGGACGAAAACATACTCATAGAAATTGCAGATAATGGGCAGGGAATTGACCAAGTTCACTTAAACCGAATTTTTGAAAGATTTTATAGAATAGAAAAAAGCAGAACCAGGGAACACGAAGAAGGCGGAACCGGCCTAGGTTTAGCCATTGTAAAACATATTATGGAAGCCCATAGACAAGCCATTAATGTGCGCAGCAGCGTGGGTGTGGGTACTACGTTTGGCTTCACTTTACAAAAAGCAGATAAGAATTAAGCGATTCTGTAATTTAGTAAAAATCTCATTTTCAAGACTTAAGAAAGATGCTTGCAAAAAATGTTGGCAGTGTCGACTAAAAATATATATTTGCTAAATACCTACTTAAAACGATCACAATGGTTAAGAGTCTCAAGAAAAAAATCCGCATGGAGTTTGAAATAAAGGCATCTCCTTCGATGTTGTTTAATTATATAAGCTCCCCTTCTGGATTATCGCAATGGTTTTGCAACGATGTAGATATTTACAATAACTTTTATAAATTTAAGTGGGATGGCGACGAGAACATTGCCGAACTGCTTAAAAAGACCCCTTTAAAAGGAGTTAAATTCCGCTGGAAGGATTCTCACCCAGAAGAATATTTTGAATTCGAAGTTCAACAAGATGAGTTAACAGATGATGTGGCATTGGTTGTGACAGATTACGTAGATGTGGACGAAGAAAAAAATGTTATCTTACTTTGGGAAAATCAAGTACACGAATTAAGAACTTTACTTGGCGGATAATTGAAATAATTCGACGAAATTTTGATGAAAACCGATCGCTTCTTCAAACAAGTTATCGGTTTTTTTTATGTCTATTTGCCTTACAATTTTCACATATTTTTCGGTCTGAACCAATGCCAATTCTTCAGCATTTAAATTGGCCATCAATTTATACTCGGGTTTAGAAAGATCGTTCTCCCATATTTGAGTACCTGTGTAGATAAAATCATTTGGTTCGGCCCGAGAAAAAAAATCTTGCCTGCATAATTCTTTAGCCATAATAGCCTGAAAATAGATACCCTTGCCCCACCAAAATAGCGTTCTAAAAACAAAAGGAAAACTCGGCCCAGAAATTTTCGGGAAATCTAACACCAAATAAGGCAAGCTGTTTAGGTTCTCGCCCATGCTAATTTTGAAACCGTGATTGGGCCAAATTTCTTGCATTTGCATGCCTTGGGAATACAATTGTTGCCTTAATTTTTCTATGGCACTTTTTTTGAGTAAAGGGTACCACGGCGATACAATTAAATTGAATTCGTCATTATTCAAATTATTTGTCCATTTTTGTTCCATACTGTCAAAGATAATCACGCGTGAAGAAGTTTTACCTATTCATTATAAATAACTATTTAAAGGCCTTTTTGCCCACCTTCCTTATTGTGATGCTTATCTTGCTCATGCAGGTGATTTGGCTATATGTAGATGAGCTTATTGGCAAGGGTTTAGATTGGCTCATTATTGGCGAGCTCATGTTTTATTTCTCGGCCAGTTTAATTCCGCAAGCCTTGCCCCTATCCATTTTACTTTCTTCTATTATGACCTTTGGTAATTTGGGTGAAAGCTACGAATTGGTGGCGGCCAAAGCCTCTGGCATCTCCATTTGGCGCATGTTCAGGCCCATGTTTGCTGTTATGATGGTAGTGGCAATCTTTGGTTTCTTTGTGGCCAATGTATTAATTCCACAAGCCAATTTAAAACGGGGCTCCTTGCTATATGATGTACGTCAGCAAAAACCTGCATTAGCTATTAAAGAAGGCGTATTTAGTCAGGATATTCCGGGCATTACCATTCGCGTTGGCAAGAAAGACCGCAAAACCCAGGAGCTACAAAACATCATTATTTACGACCAACGCGAAAGTCAGTTACACCCCGTTATTATCTATGCCAAACGCGGTATTATGAGCACCAGCGATAGCAAAAGATATTTATTTCTGACCCTATTTGAAGGTGGACGCTACGAGGAATTAGAGCGTGTAAAAGGATATTATTATTCTCAGCAACATTCTACCATGACCTTTAATGAAGAGCGCATTGCGTTCGACCTGAATAGTTTTAAGTTTAACCGCACCGATGAAAACTTATTTAAGCAACATTGGGAGATGTTAAACGTGCTTCAATTGCAGCGCGCCAGCGATTCGCTTGATTTAGTTGCTGAAGCAAAATACATAGAATTAAATGGCTATGTTAAACCCTATTATTATTTCTTGAAATCGAAAAGCGATAGCAACAGTGTGGTAAAGGCAAGCAACATCATCCGTGTAAAAACCAATGAGCGGGATATTACCAGTCACTTTCACGATAAGCCTGCTAAGACCATTTATGCCAATGCCTTAAACTCTGCCCGCAGTGTAAAAAACATTGTAGAATATTCCATCAACGAGTATAGAGATTTAACCAAATTAAGGGTACGACACCGCATTGAGTGGCACCGCAAATTCATTTTATCTGTGGCT
The DNA here is from genome assembly GCA_034439755.1 of bacterium. Lineage (GTDB taxonomy): Bacteria > Bacteroidota > Bacteroidia > UKL13-3 > UKL13-3 > B1. The sequence goes on along the minus strand of JAWXAZ010000147.1, from coordinate 12,936 downwards.
TGTATTGTGATGTTTTTTATAGGTGCCCCCCTTGGCTCAATCATACGCAAAGGCGGCTTTGGCTTGCCAATTGTGGTTTCTGTATTATTATATGTAAGCTACCACATTGTTTCCCTCTCTGGCGAAAAAGCCGCTAAAACCGACGCTTGGAGTCCGGCCGAAGGCATGTGGTTTGGCATCATGGTATATATACCAATAGCCTTTTTCATTACCTACCAAGCCGCCAACGATTCTGGTTTATTCGACAGAAGCCTATTAAAGAAAATTGGCAAATTTTTTGGGAAACTTTTTTCTAAAAAAGATAAGTTTAACGCCCAAGGAGTTTAGCGGAAATTTACAAAAACATTTTATTAAAGGCGTTCTAATTATGAGCTATCTTTCTGGAAGGAGCTCTCTATTTATACCGATACGCAATTTGTAATAGTCCAAAATTATTTCAACTAAGCATCTCGCCTTTATACATGTACCATGTGTAATTATTAAATAGCGTAGTCCATTTAATAATTTATCAAGATTAAATGACAATAAAACCAAATTATAGTCCCTTAAGATATTAAAAAAAAACGGATTCAATATTTTGTATTTTCGGTATTACTAGAAATCCACATACAATGGAACCTTTATTACCTCAGCAAAATAATGAATTGGAAGTATTGTCTATTGAATTAATAGCTAAAGCCAGCGAATTAAAAAAAGATTTTTCAACCAACAACAAAAATCGTCCTTTGCAATTGGAAGCAATTGCTCATATTAAGGTAAGCAAGAATATTTAGGCCGTTATATTGCACCTTATTGGGAATACTTAGGTCCATTTTTAACGCGCTTTGAATCTTATTACAACCCAAATGATTTAACAAATGCTTCTAAAATAAGGCGTATCATTTCCATGGCTGCTGCAAACCATAGGTTGGCTTGGATACATCCCTTTGTTGATGGGAATGGAAGGGTGGTAAGAATGCTGTTGGATACTTGTTTTTTAAATGAAGGACTAAATTCGGCAGGTTTATGGTCATTTGCCGTTTATTGTCTACTCCCAATTGCCAAAAGTTGTGTATTCTTATTTACCGTTAACAAGGGGTCCAAGGTTAATTTTATTATAAACATTTGATGCCATAAACATCGTAAAACCCTTAACCAAACGGCATTGAATTACAATGGGTAAATGCCGATAAAACAAAATAATAGTACCGTGAGATATTTATCGAAATTGAATTCTATATTTTGTATAATCGATATAATTTGCCAGTCGACTTGGCAGAAAAAATCAAAGAAAACTTATCTATCATACTAGATTTACCATAAAGCACAACAGCACATGATTGTTTTGAGAAAATGGGTGAAATTTGCACTAAAAAATAGAGAGGTTGCTTAAGGAAAATTTACCAAAACAGACCCTCCAGGACAACCTTCAATGCTCAACCGTATGGTTTTGCCATACATTTTTAACGCATTTATATTAAAACAGGCAACCTTTTGAAACGAAGCATTGCATAATTGCGCAGGTGGAAGATTGTTTAAGGCAAGTCTAGCTTGTGCTGGATTTGTTTTGATAATGCTGCCATCCCAAACTAAATTGATAGAAGTAGGATCAAAATTACAGCCAGTATATCCTAAGGTAAATTTTAACAAATCACCATCTTGCCAAACATTTATAATAGAGACTGTTTTTGACTCATTTTTAATAGAATCTTGGATTAATGGTTTGCAATTTTAGGGCCTCAAATACATAACATTTCGGCAAGAAATTAATTGACCAACCATGCAGGTAGAGACAGAATTATTGCTTGCGGCAAAGAAAATCTCTACAGGTTCATTTGGCATGATAGGCCCAACATCATTCCACTCAGAAATTTCATATTTACTGCCATCTTCTGTTTCGAAGACAAACCCACAACCATCCAACTTTGAATAATCTTTTATGACCCCTTGTTTGGATATGCCACTTGCTTTTTCAACCCTTATACTGGTGAGTGCAATTTTTTTATCTGGCTCGGTAACTAACCTATCACAAGCACGTATAATTGGACAAGATTCATTTGCTTTTAAATTCCTATAGCCAAACCTAACCAAATCGCCTGCATAAAACTTTTCGTCTGCAGCAATGCCAACACAACCCTTCATTGCATCATTCACACAAGGCTGATAAATTTTGCCGTCCTCTCCCTTTATCCAAAGAGAATGACCAATATCGCTATATCCACAAGCAACCGAAATGATGGTACCTAACATGGTTCCTTCGTTCGGATTTTTGGTTTTTTTACAAGCTCCAAATACCACCAACGAAAGCAAAAATAGTGTTCCAAAAAATGTTTCTAATTTTTTCATATCAATATTGTTTATGATTCAAAAACTACTTCAACACGCATTATGTTACAAAGTAACAATAAAAATTAAACTTAATACCTATTTCTTATCCAGATTGCAATACTACCAAGAACCATTAAAAATTAAACATAATACCTGTTTCTAAACGAAAATGATGTGGCATTGAAAAGTTGTAAAATGTTTTGTTGAAATTTGAACTTAAATATTGGCTCGCACTACATCCAATAAATGCACCTAAGTTCGACTCCCAATGGTAAATCAACTTAGCACCAGTTTGAACGCCATACAAATTTCGGTTAAATCTTTCGTTACGTGCATCATTAATTTCTACAAATCGACTAGGTTGGTTGAAAGAAGTTTGGGCTTTTAAAATTTGGGGGCTTAAGGTTTGGGTTTTTAACAATCTACTATACTGAAAGGAAATAAATGGCAAAAACTCCCAATTACTAAAAACCTTAGAATAACCATCAATGGAAAACAAATTTAACACTGTGGCCAAATTTTGAGGCAAGCTATTTAATATACGTAACAGCTCTTTTGCCTCTAGTTGAACCAATGGGTTAACCTGCCATTGAAGTAATGAATCTATCCCTAATAAATCTTCTTCCATCTTAATCTTTTTGGTTAATCGCAAATGGGTTAATGCCGTATTTATAACAATTCTTTTCAACCACCCTTCAAAACTGCCAGTGAATTTATATGACTTTATTCCTGCATAAATTTTAATAAAACCTTCTTGCAAAACCTCCTCTGCATCGTGTGGATGACTTAAATGTCTCAAACAAATTCCATATAATTTTGGGGCATATTTTTCCCATAGCTCTTTTTCTGCTTTCGGATTTTTATTGATACACCCCTCAATAATTTCTACTTCGGTCAAATTGTATGTTATATGTCTAAAATAGGTAGCCTATTTTTAATATTAAATTGTTACAAGATTTAAAAAAAAATCTCAAAACATTAAAAAAAAAATAGGTTCAAACAGAAACCACTTAAACAATTTCCTTAAAATTCTCTAAAAAAAATGAATTGCTAGGTATTGAAATAGCCAAACTCATAAAAAATGTGCAATTAATCATTCGTTAAAAGCCATTTTAAAGTCTAATGAATGATTTTTAATACATTTAATACATTTAAATAAATTATCCTATATTTGTATGAGAAACCATTCACTAAGATAAAAATATGAACTTATGACTGATATATCTTACAAAAATTGGCATGCAATGAGCGATGATGCGCTCATTGAATTTATAGGCAAATTTATAAAAGAAAAACGCATAGCGTTAAACAAAACACAGGATATACTGGCCCATGACGCTGGAATCAGTCGCTCAACGCTTAGCCTACTAGAAAAAGGAGAAACGGTTAACTTGGCCACTTTAATTCAAGTATTAAGAACTTTGGATCAGCTACAGGTATTGGATGTATTTACCCTACAAGCCAGCATTAGTCCACTAAAATTAGCAAAGCAAGACTTAAATAAACGCAAAAGGGCAAGCGGAAAAGTCCAAGATTTTATAAGCAAATCTGATTGGTAATTTATGCAAACAGCATTTGTGAAAATATGGGGAGAATTGGTGGGCGCCGTGGCTTGGGACAAAAAAACCGGTATAGCCACCTTTGAGTACGACAATGATTTTAAGAGATTAAACTGGGATTTATCGCCTATAAAAATGCCCATACAATTAACGCTTAACCTATTTTCTTTTCCAGATTTAAAACAAGATAAGAACGCACAATATGACACCTTTAGAGGCATGCCGGGTTTGTTAGCAGATGTGCTACCAGATAGATACGGAAATCAGTTGATCAATTTGTGGCTTGCGCAATTGGGTCGACCACAAAACAGCATGAATCCGGTTGAAATGCTCTGTTTCATTGGCAGCAGAGGCATGGGAGCTTTGGAGTTTGAACCAAGCAATTTCAATGAAACCAAAAGAACCTTTTCTGTTGAAATTGATAGCTTGGTAGACATTGCTAAAAAGATACTTTCGCAAAAATTATCCTTGCAAACCAATATGCTTAAGGACGAACAGCAGGCTATTGTTGATATACTTAAAATAGGAACCTCCGCTGGCGGTGCTCGACCAAAGGCGGTAATAGCCTATAATGAAAAAACGGGAGAAGTTAGATCGGGTCAAACCAATGCACCAAAAGGCTTTGAACATTGGCTATTAAAATTAGATGGCGTTAGCGATATTCTATTGGGTTCGAGTGCTGGATATGGACGCGTGGAAATGGCTTACTATAACATGGCAATAGCCTGTGGCATTGACATGATGCCTTCCAAATTGTTGGAAGAAAATGGTCGTGCACATTTCATCACCAAGCGATTCGATAGAGAAGATGGAAATGTAAAGCACCACATCCAAACTTTTTGCGCCATGACTCATGTCGACTTTAATGCCGTAACCAGTTTCAGCTATGAGCAACTTTTTCAGACCATGCGCCAATTAAAATTAAGCTATGCAGAAGCTGAACAAATGTTTAGAAGAATGGTGTTTAACGTAATGGCACGAAATTGTGATGACCATACTAAGAATTTTGCCTTTCGTTTAAAGAAGAATGGCAAGTGGGAATTGGCTCCGGCCTATGATGTTTGCCATGCTTACAAGCCAGGTCACCATTGGGTAAGTAAGCACGCCTTAAGCATAAATGGCAAAAGGAAAGGCATAAATAAAAATGATTTATTGGTAGTAGGCAAATCTATAAAGTGCAAACACGCACTAACTATAATTGAGGAGACAGAAGGCATTGTAAAAAACTGGAAGCAATATGCCAAAGAAGCTGGAGTTTCGGCCAAAATAAACAATGCCATTTATAGCACTATTCTTGATTGGAATTAGGAAAGCAAGTTAGGAATGCTGCTGCCGTAGCAGTTTCAGAGATTTAATGCGGGCTTAAAAAACAGGCACAAACGAGTTCAAGCAAGCCTCAATGCATCAAAAATGTGTTCCTTACATAAAATTAACCTAATTTTGGGACATAACACATGAATTGGATAACACAAATTAAAAATTATATAGGCAGAATTCTATTGCACAGCCATGTTAAAAAAAACAGCAAGGTCATGCATTTTCCAACATTTGATCAAGTACAAGATATAGGCATTATTTACCATGCAGGCAATGCTGCAAATGAAGCGGAAGTAAATAAGGTAGCGCATTTTTTAAGAGAGCAAGGAAAAAAGGTTTGGACCATGGGGTATGTGGATGCTAAAACACTGCCGCATACCAAAAAATTTCTCATCAGTTCCGAGTATTTTTGGAAGGAGAAACTAACATTCTTTAACCTACCAGATTCTGCCAAAATTGGCAACTTTATACAGCATCGGTTTCACCTAATGATGAACCTATACTTTGAGGAGGATTTACCCTTGCAAGCCATGAGTACGTATGCTGTTTCGGAGTTTTCAATGGGGGCTCAATTAAACAATGCATTGAGTTATAACGACTCGGTTATTGATACAGGCCAAAAGAAAAGCATAGAAAATTTAGCCTCACAAATGATACATTATTTAAAGGTAGTAAATCAGAATTAGGTATGACCCAAAAAATGATGCAAGACCAACGAAATTTACCCTTAATGGAACATTTTTATACCATTCAGGGCGAGGGTGAACAAACGGGCAGAGCCGCTTATTTTTTGCGCCTTGGTGGTTGCGATGTGGGCTGTGTTTGGTGCGATGTAAAAGAGAGTTGGGATGCCAGCAAACACCCTTTGGTTTCCTTGGCACAAATGGCTACCTGGGTTAAAGAATCGGGCACAGAAATGGCGGTAATTACAGGTGGAGAGCCAGCCATGCACAATTTAACTGCCTTAACGCAAGCACTCCAAGAAAACGGCATAGAAACCAATATAGAAACATCTGGCGCGCATCCTTTAACCGGACTTTGGAATTGGGTTTGCGTATCGCCAAAGAAGTTCAAAGCGCCTTTATCGGACGTATTGGTTCAGGCCAACGAATTAAAGGTAGTCATTTTTAACAAGAGCGACTTTGAATGGGCAGAAAAACACGCAGCATTAGTTGGGCCCAATTGTAAATTATACCTGCAACCAGAATGGGATCAACGCGAAAAAGTTACGCCCTTAATTGTTGATTACGTAAAGGAAAATCCCAAATGGCGCATCAGTTTGCAAACGCACAAATACTTGCAAATACCTTAGTTTTAACAGCCTAAATAAACTTGGCAGTAATGGTCTGAACCAATTAAAAATTATTCGATTGATTGGGGCTTTAAACAACGGAATTTATAGCCCAGAAAAATTTTAATTGGAATTCTCATTTTTTTTCAAAATTTGTAATGCTATCAAAGTGGCCACCGGTTATAGCATTTTTTAAAAACCTAAAAACTAAAGGTTATGAAAAATTTAATTTAAAAACTTTCCTTTTAAGTTCGTTTTTCCTATTTGCTTTTAGCAAACCTTAAACAATGCAGGGACCATGGGAGTCTTGGTACCCTTAACCCTCCACCGGTTCTTGACCCTACCTTACTAGGTCCAATTTGGACTATCATTAATAATTCCAATTGCCCACTGCTTTTAAAAATGTGGTTTAGTAAAAATGGTGAATTAGGGGCTCAATATATCGATGTTCCATTAAATCCTGGAGATTCTAGAATTATTAGTAGTGAGGAATTATTAGCACTATTTAACCACCCACAAGGCACAACAACCTTAACGAATAGTTCAATGCAAATTTTTAGAATAAATGAAGACAAATCTCGCACCCCAATTGGCTATGGTTATCCAGATATGGTTATCCAGATATGGTTATCCAGATATGGTTAGAAGAGAATCAAATGGATTAGAAGGTCCCTGCAATTGTGTGCATGTGAATTGGAATCAAATCACAAAGACCATTACTATTTCAAATTGTTAAAACTATCTGGCTCAATTTATTTTAATAATTTGAAAGAAATCAATAAATTGAAAGAAATCAATAAATTGAAAGAAATCAATAAATTGAAAGAAATCAATAAATTGAGCCAGATTAAAAAACCTTTATAATGAGAAATTTTTACCTAATTTTACTTACAACATTAGCTTTTAATGTCAATGCTCAATGGAAAGAAAGCACGTATCCTTTTGACTTTTATGGATTCAATTTAATTTCCTATTATAATAAGGATACTATTTTTGGACAGGATGGTGCTACAGGCACCTATTTTACAGGAAATGGTGGTTTAAACTTTACAAAAAAATCTAACGACGATTTTAGTAGATACCGATTATATTGGAATCGTGAAAAGTTAGTTAGGGTAGGCGGAGGTTTATTCCATTCCACTGATTTTGGGGAGACTTGGGAGATACAAGTTCTTAAAGATAAAAATAATGATACTTTGAAAATAAAGGGAAGCTTCGTTCAACAAAACATTTCTAAAAATGGACAAGGTTTTACCCTAGTAGCGAGAAATAATTTAAACTGCTTGGTTTATCATACACAAGACTTCGGGGATTCATGGTTATTAGTGGATTCAAACAATGTAAATATAAGTAAAGTAAATAGCATTAGTGGTGGAAGTATTGTACCAAAAAAACTTTTTGATTTTGATTCAATCAGCATCGTACAAAGGCATATTACCGGGAATTTAATGTGGATTTTTGAAAACTATGGAAAAAAAAGTTACGAAATTGATTTGACTACCCAAATTAAAACAGGCGGAACTGTAGTTTCTTATGCTTTTGAAAATGAAAATAAAGGCATCATTGTTGTTCTAAAAGGTCAAGAATCTACTATTTACAAAACAGAGGACAGATTAAAGACGATTATAGAGGTGGCAAATTTCCCTTTTAATTCGATTGCAAGAGTTGCAGATTATGCCAAAACCGATGGTCCTAAAAAGGGATTTTATATTGTAGGAACCTCGAATAATGGTAGTTTTTATAGCATAGATTTTGGCCAAAATTGGAAAAATTTAGAAATTGATTACAATCATAACCTCATTAACTTTTTCAATGCCAGTATAGGAATTTCCAGCAGTAATTCTGGAACTAACAAAATCAGATATTTCGATGGTAGCATTTTAAACAGCATAACAAACATAAACCCTTTAAATGAACAATTAAAAATATTCCCCAATCCTGGAAATAATTTTGTGACCATTCATGCAACAACAGAAATTGTAAATTTAAAATTGTTTGACTATTCTGGCAAGCAATTAGCAGAATCTCAACAAAACAGCATAGAAACTGAAAACCTTATTTCGGGCATTTACCTAATAGAAATTACCTCAATAAATGGCCACAAACAATGGTCTAAATGGGTAAAGCAATAGCTATTTTAAAATCTGATGTTTCAACTCCTCCACAATCTTGGCCACAGCCGGACAAATTAGGCTGTTTTCATAGGTTATTTTTAACTTTTGCAACTGGTCTCTTTGCTGCGTGTGCGGGTATTCCCTACAAGCATTTGGGCGGGCTTGGTAAACTTGGCAGTAATGGTCTGAACCTAAAAAAACGCAAGGCATTTGTTGAAAAACATAATCTTGGTCTTCGTCGATTTTAAGGAACTTTTGGGCAAATAATGCGGGTCTAATTTTGAGCTCTTTGGCCAATCTATCTATATCTTTATTAAGCAAAAGCGGACCCGTGGTTTTACAACAATTGGCGCACTGCAAGCAATCAATTTCTTGAAAAGCTTGGTCGTTTAGCGCCTGTATGGTTTGATCCAATTGCGCAGGTTTCAGCTTTTTTAATTGCTTTAAAAACTTTTTGTTTTCGGCACTTTTCTTCTTAGAAATGTCAAGAATCTTAAGGTATTCCGGTAACATTTTACTAGCCCTCAGCTATTAATTCATGACCCATTTTATCGCGCTTGGTTTCCAAGTATTTTTTGTTGTGCGGATTGGCTATTACCGCCAAAGGCACATTTTCTACAATCTCTAATCCATATCCAATTAAGCCAGCGCGCTTGGTGGGATTATTGGTCATAAGGCGCATTTTCTGCACACCCATTTCGCGCAAGATTTGCGCACCCACCCCATAATCGCGTTCATCCATTTTAAAGCCCAATTGCAAGTTGGCATCAACCGTATCTAAGCCTTGTTCTTGTAATTTATAAGCCTTTAGTTTGTTCACCAACCCAATGCCCCTACCCTCTTGGTTAATATACAAAATCATCCCCTTGCCTTCGCGCTCAATTAACTCCATGGCCTTCTGCAACTGGTCGCCACAATCGCAACGCATCGAATGAAAAATATCACCGGTAATGCAAGAAGAATGCACCCTCACCAAAACAGGTTCGTTCTCTGTCCAATTTCCCTTTTGCAAAACAAGATGTTCCTGGTTGGTATCGGTTTGGCGGAAAGCGGTGAGCACAAAATCACCAAATTTAGTAGGCATATCCACAGAAATAATTCGTTTTACTAAGGTCTCCTTTGCCAAACGATAGGCTATCAAATCCTTAATAGTAACCAATTTCATGTCGAACTTCTGCGCAATTTTAATCAAATCGGGCACCCTGGCCATGCTGCCATCTTCGTTCAAAATTTCCACAATGCAACCTGCTGGCTCAAAGCCCGCCAATCGGGCAAAATCTATTGCCGCTTCTGTATGTCCGGCTCGCCTCAATACCCCTTCCGGCCTCGCTTTTAAAGGAAAAATATGTCCGGGTTTACCAAAGTCCTCTGGCTTGCTATTTGGGTCAATCAAAGCCTGCATGGTTTTTGCCCTATCCTGAGCCGAAATACCCGTGGTACAACCCTTGCCCAACAAATCTACCGAAACGGTAAAAGGTGTTTCGTGCAAGGTGGTATTATCGCTCACCATTAAATCTAGCTTTAACTCGGTGCACCTGCTTTCAATAAGCGGCGCACAAATTAAGCCTCTACCCTCGCGGGCCATAAAATTAATAATCTCGGGAGTAACATTTCGGGCAGCGGTCAAAAAATCGCCTTCATTCTCGCGATCCTCATCATCTACCACTATAATCATTTTGCCATTTTTTATATCCATTATGGCCTCTTCTATCGTATTAAAATCAAACTTCATGCACTTACAATAAGCTGCAAATATAAGTTCTAAGTTACATTTATTCAGAAATGTAAATTTTGAAACCAAATTTTACCTTGGTTCAAACCGAAATACATTTTTGCAATGCCCTCCTATTTTGCTTTTTCGAATGAGGTAAGCAATTAAATACTGAATAAATATTGACCAATGCTGTTTATTTTGCTATTATAAATATGCACATTTCCTTACGCAAATTATATTGCCTACCTTGCGGCCATGAATTATTTGAGGGCAGAAAACCTGTCGAAACGCTTCGGAGAAAGAGTCTTATTCGAAAACATATCCTATACTTTAGCCAAGGGAAACCGCGTGGCTTTAATTGCCAAAAACGGAACCGGCAAAACATCTTTGTTAAACATTTTAACCAGAAATGATGAACCAGATTCTGGCAATGTGGTGATAGACAAACACATTAAGTGGGCTTACCTAGAGCAAGACCCAAGCTTCGAAAAAGCAGATACCGTTTGGGAAGCGGTGTTTAATTCTGATAACGAAGTGTTAAAAGCGGTGGCCGAGTACGAATGGTGCATCGAAGAATTGGAGCACGATCACGACAATGTTTCTCTTCAAACCCGTTTGCAAAATGCCATGGAACAAATGGATGTATTTCAGGCGTGGGATATTGAAGCGCGTGTGCATACCATTTTAACCCAACTAAATTTACAACACCACCTTAACCACACGGCAGATCAGTTGAGTGGCGGACAAAAAAAGCGCCTTGCCCTAGCCCGCGTTTTAATTCAAAGTCCGGATATGCTTATTCTGGATGAACCAACCAATCACCTCGATATTCCTATGATTGAGTGGCTTGAGGCTTACCTTAAATCGCAGGATATTACCTTGTTATTTGTTACGCACGACCGGTACTTTTTAGACAATGTGTGCAACGAAATTATTGAGTTAGACCTAGGTCAGATTTTTACTTATAAAGGCAATTATGCCTATTTTTTAGAGAAGAAAGAAATGCGCGAAACCTATCAGGCAAAAGAGGCAGATGAGGCGCGCAAATTGGCCCGCAAGGAATTGGAATGGATGCGCAGGCAGCCAAAAGCCCGTACCACCAAATCTAAAAGTAGAATAGATGCCTATTACGAAACCAAAGAAAAAGCTTCGTTTAAAAAAGACGATTCGCAGGTAGAAATCGTGATGCAAATGAAGCGTATGGGTGGCAAAATTATAGAGGTAAACCAACTTAATAAGTCCTTTGGCGACCTTAAAATTGCAGAAGATTTTACCTACCTATTTAAGCCAGGAGAGCGCATTGGTGTTATTGGAAAAAATGGCGTGGGAAAATCCACCTTCCTTAACATGTTACAAGGCTTAGAGCAACCAGATTCGGGCAAAATTGTAAAAGGCGATACCGTAAAATTTGGCTATTATGGGCAGCAAGGTCTCACCTTGCGTGAAGACAAACGCGTAATTGAGGTGATTACCGATATTGCAGAATATTTAGAGGTAGGCAAGGGCGTAAAAATAACCGCCATAGCGCTGCTTCGCATGTTTCTGTTCGATCCAAAAAAGCAGCATAATTATGTGAGTTCATTGAGCGGTGGCGAAAAGCGCCGCTTGTATTTGCTTACCGTTTTAATGGAGAAACCAAACTTCCTAATACTGGATGAACCAACCAACGATTTAGACATAGAAACACTAAATGTGTTGGAAGAATTCTTGGAGAGTTTTGAGGGTTGCTTATTGGTGGTAACGCACGACAGGTATTTTATGGACACTTTGGTGGAGAAGCTTTTTGTATTTGAGGGCGAAGGTCACATTCGCGATTTCAATGGCAATTACCAAGACTATTTAAATGAGCAGGAAGACCGCAAGTTAGCAGCTTATGCGGCAAAGCAAGAATTAAGTAAACCTAAGGCTGAACCAAAAGCGATTGCGCCAAAACCCGTTGAAAAACGAAAACTAAGCTTTAAAGAACAAAGGGAATTGGAAGAAATTGAGCAAGGCATGGAAAGTATGAATACAAGAAAAACTGAACTCGAAACTTTATTAAACAAAGGCAGCGAAAGTCACGAAGAACTAATGAAATGGAGCAACGAAATTGAGTCTATTAAAGGCAGCCTCGACAAAAAAGAGTTGCGTTGGTTAGAGTTAACTGAGTAATCTATTTTGAATCAAAAATCAATTGATTATATTCGTGTATGGTGAAATCAGAATTCATTGATTGGGCAGATTTTGAAAAAGTTGAATTGCGGGTAGGCTCAATTATTAAGGCGCAAGTTTTTGAAAATGCACGCAAACCAGCCTATCAAATTTGGGCAGATTTTGGGGAGTTTGGGGTAAAAAAAAGCAGTGCTCAAATTACGCATCATTATACTTGCTCATCCTTAATTGGAATGCAAATAGTGGGGGTGTTAAACTTTGCGCCAAAGCAGATTGCCGGGTTTATGTCGGAGTTTTTGGTTACAGGTTTTGAAGATGAAAATGGCCATATCGTTTTGAACCAACCCCAAATGGTTGTTCCCAATGGGGGGAAGCTCATTTAATTATGAATTATGAGTTATGAGTTATGAATTATGAATTATGAGTTATGAATTATGAGTTGTGAGTTATGAATTATGAGTTGTGAGTTATGAATTATGAGTT
>JAWXAZ010000146.1:0-6711 GCA_034439755.1 bacterium | reverse complement strand
TTTACAATTCTTTTTACCAAGGATAGTCCGAGACCCCAGCCTCTTTTTTTGGTGGTGTAACCGGGTTTAAAAACGGTTTTGAAATTGCCTTTTGAAATGCCTTTTCCTGTATCGGTAAAGTCTAAGTAAACATGCCCTTCATCGTGTTTGATGCTGATGATTAAACTGCCATTTCCTTCCATGGCATCAATGGCATTTTTACACAAATTTTCGATAACCCAATCGAACAGCGGAATGTTAATGTTGGCCCAGTTTCCGGGCTTGCCAATTTCTATCGAAATTTTAACCTTGCTAGAAACGCGGTTTTTTAGGTAGCCAATTGCTTTTTCGACCACCAAGTCTAAATTCTCTGCTTTGAGGATGGGTTCAGACCCAATTTTTGAGAAACGCTCGGTAATAAGTTCCAATCTTTTTATGTCGTAATCTACCTCTTTTAGAATTTCTTCTTGTTGGTCTTTTTCGGTGTCGTGCAACATGTTATGCCACTCGCGCAAACTAGAAATTGGGGTTCCTAATTGATGGGCCGTTTCTTTGCTCATGCCCACCCACACCTGATTTTGCTCGGCTCTTCGGCTGCTGCTCAAAGCAAAATAACTCATTAAAGCAAAAAAACCAATGAGCGATAATTGAATAAAGGGATAGGTTTTAAGCGCTGTTAAAATGAAAGAATTTTTATAGTATAAATAGTTGTATCGCCTATTTTCTTTGTCGTACTCAATTTTAATGGGCTCGTGTTCGGCCTGCATCAAAACCAATTCGGATGCCAAAAAAGAGGTATCCAAAGCCTGCACCGAATCGAGGTTTCTATGAGAAATGATGCTGCCTTGATCGTCGACCAATATGGTAGGAATGGTTTCGTTGTCTTTGATAATATCTAGCAAAAAATTGATATCGGTTTCTGCAGATGCCGCTCCCAATTGGCGGGTAGCGTTTGCCCAAAGCAAGATTTTTTTATCTTCCTGCACGGCAAGTTCTTTCACCAGGGCACGCGTGTACCAAAGCGAGAATCCGCCAATAGAAATTGCTGCTATCAAAATGGCGATTTTCCACCATCGTTTTTTTTCGTATGCCTTCATGCCTGTCTTCGTCAAATATAAGGATTGATGGGAAATAGGAAACAAAATCCAATATTTGCTCTAAAGAACGAAAAATGAAAGCAATTATTGAATGGCAATCTAAAAAAATAGAAATTGATTTTTCGGCAGGCATAGATTTGTCGCTGCCTTTGCAAAACGGAGAGGCCAATCCCAATGCGTTTCATATCCCTTTTCCTCTTTTTGAACCAATTAAGGTGGGCGATTTTGTGGGCGCAGTTTCACAAGGCAGTTCGGCCAATTGCGAGAATCTTTTTATCAATGCACATGGCAATGGCACGCACACCGAGTGTATTGGACATATTACCCTCGAACGAAATACCATTAACGGGTGTTTAACAGATTTTCACTGCATGGCCCAAGTGGTTTCATTGGCGTTGGTTCAGACCGAAAATGGCGATGCGGTAATACCACTTGCCAATGCCCAAAACTGGCTGAACCAAAATGTGGATGCGGTGGTAATTAGAAGTCTGCCAAATGAGCCTGGAAAAAAATTACAGCAGTATTCTGGCAACAATCCTGGCTATTTAAGTGCGGAGCTCTGCCATTTTTTTGCCGTAAATAAGATAAAACATCTTTTGGTGGATTTGCCTTCGGTAGACCGCGAAGAAGATGGGGGAGCCATGGCCGCGCACAAGGCGTTTTGGCAATACCCAGAGCAACCGAGAATGGCCGCAACCATTACAGAAATGGCCTTTGTACCCAATGAAGTGCCCGACGGAATTTATTTTTTGAACCTCCAAATTGCCAGTTTTGAGTCGGATGCAAGTCCCTCGAAACCGGTTTTATATGCCTTAAAATTGGTCTGAACCAATTGGCTGCGAGCAATTTTTTTTTATTATGTCCTAGCTTTATTTGCTTGGGTGCTTCAAATTCCTATTTTTGCATCACTTAAAAATATTATCTATATGAAGAAAACCGCATTATTGCTAGGTTTTTTAGGTTGTTTCGGTGCATTTCAAATAAGTGCTCAAAAAAGTTCTAAGAATGTTCCAGCCAAAAAGCCTGTAGCAGTTGAAGTTCAAAAACCCAATCCTGCCATTTTTACCATTGGTAGCGAAGTTGTAAACCAAGACGAATTTCTACGTCAGCTTAATAAAAATAGGAAGGACAAAGGCAAGCCTACCGAGGCCGAGATTAGTGAGTATTTAGATTTATACATTAACTTTAAGTTGAAAGTTAAAGAAGCCATGACCCTACAACTGGATACCAATCCTGCGTTTATTTCTGAGTTGGCTGGTTACCGCAAGCAGTTGGCCACACCTTATTTAAACGATAAAAAGGTTACTGAGGGCTTGATGCAAGAGGCTTATGAGAGAATGAAGGCAGAGGTTAATGCCAGCCATATTTTAATTAATGTAGCGCCAAATGCTTCTCCAAAGGATACTTTAGCTGCTTATACCAAAGTATTGGATTTGCGCAAAAGGGCTTTAAAAGGCGAGAGTTTTGATAGCTTGGCTTCTAAGTATTCAGACGATCCATCGGCTAAAAAGAACTTTGGTAAATTGGGCTGGTTTACGGTATTCCAAATGGTTTATCCTTTCGAGAACATGGCTTATACTACTCCAAAAGGTGATATCAGCGTGCCTTTTCGCACCCAATTTGGATACCACATTATGCGTGTGAACAATAACCGCCCGGCTCGTGGAGAAGTGAAAGCACAGCATATCATGATAAGAACGGGTTATGGTGCTTCTACCGAAACCATGAACAATGCCAAAGAAAGAATTGATGCAGCTTATTCTGAGTCTTTGAAAGGTGTGCCTTTTGATTCTTTGGTGGAGAGATATTCGCAAGATGATGGCAGCAAAGGTAACAATGGAGTAATGAATTGGATGGCTAGCTTAAGCGGTTATCCCGATGAGTTTAAGGATGTATGTTTTGGGTTAAAGAAAGACGAAACATCTAAGCCTTTTGCCACAGAATACGGCTGGCACATGGTTAAATACGTAGATTATCGTGCGCTTGGCGATTACAAAGAAGTGCAAGATGTAATTAAGAATAAGGTTACCCGCGATTCGCGTTCTGAAGGCTCTAAGACTGCTGTGATTGTAAGGGTGAAGAAAGAAAATTCGTACAAAGAAAATACGGTTAACATCAATGAGTTTACCGCTAAAATGGATTCTAGTTTCTTAAAAGGTGCTTGGAAATACGATGAGAAGAAAATGGGCGATAAGACTTTGTTTACTGTTGGAACAATGAGCTATAGTGCCAAAGAATTTGGGTCGTATTTAGAGATGAACCAAGAGCCACACGAGAAAGAAAATGCAGCTATGATTGCTAAAAACCAGTTTACTGCTTGGGCCAACGATAAGTGTTTGGCTTACGAAGAAAGTATTTTGGAAACTAAATATCCTGAGTTCAATAACATTATGACAGAATACCACGATGGTATTTTATTGTTCGATTTAACCGATCGTAAAGTGTGGAGCAAGGCAATTAATGATACTGCTGGTTTAGAAAGTTTCCATGCTGGTTCTAAAAGTAAATACATGTGGAAAGAGCGTGTAAATTATCAAACTTACAATTGCATGGATGCAAAAACCAAAGCAACTGCGGTAAAGATGTTTAACAGTGGCAAAAAAGATGCAGAAGTATTCAAAAAATTATGCAAGAAAATTCCAAATGCGGTTGTAGCCAAAGACCACAAGGCAGAGAAAACTGATGCTACAGCGGCTAAATTATGGGATAAAAAAGGTGTGGTAGATATTATCGAGCCAGATGTAAACCGTTTCTATTATGTATTGGGAGTTATGCCGCCAGAGCCTAAATCGCTTAAAGAAGCGAAGGGTTTAGTGACCAGCGATTACCAAGAGTATTTAATGGAAGCTTGGGTAAAAGAGTTGCGTGCAAAATATCCTATTGTTGTAAACGAGCCTGAGTTATTGAATTTAACTAAATAGGCCTTATTCAAAAATATTTAAATAACCTCAACCTGCAAAGGTTGGGGTTATTTTTTTGCCCTAAGGGTTAATTTTATATTATCCTTCTTTACCTTATCATTCCTAATAGTCCCACCAAACCGCCATTGTGCAAGGCCAGTATTTTTGAACCCGGTTTAAAGTAATTTTCGGCTACCAAAGTTTGTATACCCAACATCATTTTGCCTTCATAAACTTGGTCTAATAATACACCTGTTGTACTGGCAAAATTTTGAATATAGGCTAGGAGGACTTCATTGGTTTTGGCATAACCTCCGACATGAAAGCGGTGGTGTAAGGTATAGTTGTTGCTGCTTAAATCTAGAAATTCTTGGTCCATTTCTTCGGCACCTTTTAGCACCACTACACCGTGTAAATGCGCCTCAATATGGTTTGCATGCAGTCCCTTTATTAAGCCACGGAGGGTGCCGCCGGTGCCTACCGAGCAAAATATATGCTCAAAGTTTTCTTTCATTTGTTTCTCCTCAAATATCTCGGCCACACCTTGTTCGCCTAGTGGGCCGGCACCACCTTCTGGAATGTTAACGGCGCTTTGGTTCAGACCGAAATAATTGGAAAATAAAGATTCTTTTTGGCGGTAATTTTCTCTGCTCACAAATTGCAATTGCATGCCAAATAGTTTGCACAAATGAAGCACGGGATTGCTTACTTCATGGCCCCTTACAAAGCCGTGTGTTTTAAAGCCATATTTGGCGCCAGCCGCGGCTGTGGCCAGTAAATGGTTGCTGTATGCGCCGCCAAAAGTAACCAGTATTTCTTTGTTTTGGGCCTTGGCTGCTAGGAGGTGGTATTTGAGTTTGCGCCATTTGTTGCCAGAGATATATGGGTGCGAAAGGTCTTCTCGTTTAAGGAAAAGTTTGACCTTTTTTTGTTGGAATTGGGGCTGGTGAATTTCTTCTATGGGTGCGTATGGATTGTCAATGTGGTGCATTGAATTTTTTGAATAAATATTGTAGAAAAAATATCATACAGATCCAAAGAAATGGGGCAACAGCAATTCTATAACGAGATAAGCCAAGCACGCCGGTTGAACCAATGATGTAGCCAACAAAAAGGAAGAGGCAAATGGCCAAAATGAGTGGCCGATTTTTGCTAAACAGGGTGAATAAAAATGCACAAGAAAATGCGAGGTTAGCTGCAAGACAAATGGCTAAAATTAAGAGCATGGTAAGGGGTGCATGTTGCATAAAAGATAGGAGCCCGTTTACCAAACCTTGCGTGTGAATGACATGGTATAAACCAAGGTAATTTCCTTCGTTTATGTTTAGAAAATGCACCCATTCAAACCGGCCTGGATCTATCATAAAAGCCAACCAACCTTTTACGTTAAACCAAGCAAAGAAGTAGGGATGTTGTGCAATGATTTCTTTGCCGGCTTGGTTCATTAATTGGTAGCGTTCTTGGTAACTTGCAGCGGCATTTGCCTTTGCCATAATAAGGTCTTGTATGGAGTCTGCATAGGCTTCTCCATGCAATTGGCCATTGGTGTATTTGGCCATGTATTTGAGCACAAAAATGGGCGTAACAGAAGAGTAATGGTAGAAGCCTGTTATCTTTTGGTTATAGCTTGAATAGCCATGGTAAATTAGCGGGAGCAGCAAAAATGGCAACAAAAATTTAAGGGCTTTTTGCCGCATAAAAACAAAGCATAAAATTATGGCTATGCTTATGCCAAGTAAAAATGCCACAGGCTTGGTAAGCATGGCAAGGGCAAAAAATGCCACCGCAAAAATGCTCTTTCGCAGCGTTGGTTCGGCCCAAAGTTTATAGGTAAAATAGAAGCTCCAAAACAACAAACTTTGGAAGAGAATATCGCTCATTACAAAGTTACAATGAATAATTTGCGAAGGGTATAAAAACAGGGTAATGGCAAGTGTAAGGTGCGTTATCCCTTGGTTTAACGCAAGCTCTTTAGACAGTTTAAGTACGCCCCAAAAGGTGCTGAGGCTAATGAGCATTTGCAAAAAGAGCAAGGCATAATCTGAGTTGTAAATTGATTTTACCCAGTAAATGAGGCTTCCATATATGGGTGGACGAAAGCTATAATAATCGGGTTTAATGGGCTCATCCCAAGGAGCAGCATATAGGCTTCCATGCAATTTTATGTTCTCGGCTTGCGAGAGGTAATCGATGGAATCTACCAAATAAATACTGCCCGTATGCCAAGCTTGTATAAAGCCCAGAAGGTGCAATGCCACTGCCAGCATCCAAAATTGAGTCGCAGAAATTTTAAGCAAATTCACTGAAGCAAGATAAGGTTTAGGTGTTGTTTTTCTAAGTTTACTTTCTTGTTCAAAAATATTGTAAATAATTGCGAAATAGACTGTTAATTTTCAAGATTAAATGTAAAAAACAACCTTAATCAAGGTGTTTTTATCACTTTTCTTCTAAACTGTAAATTTGAACTTTCATCAATTATTTCAAAAGTAAACATGCCTGACTTAAGTTTTTTTAGGTTGTAATTATGGTATACCTTTAGCTTTAAGTTTCTCTATTAAAACACCATTTAAATGGGTAGTTGAAACAGAATAATTGTGGCCTTCATCTAGGTGTAGGGTTACGGTGTCTTTGAAAGGATTTGGGTAACAACCGGCGCAAGAAGAAAGTGAATGCGATATTGGCAAAGATGAAATTGCCACAGCACCCTGTTTTGTTGACGGTTACGGCATCGTTAA
>JAWXAZ010000145.1:0-4726 GCA_034439755.1 bacterium | reverse complement strand
ATTTTTTACAAAGACAATTCGTTACAAAAATTTATAACCTAAATCAATTTTTCTCTTAGTATGATTTTTTACAAAGACAATTCGTTACAAAAATTTATAACCTAAATCAATTTTTCTCTTAGTCTCATTTCTATAAATATTTTCCTTTAAAAAAATGTATAAACTTATTCAATCCTGTTTTCTTGCCATTACGGTCCTTTTGTTTTCAAATGAGACTATGGCGCAAAGGTTGGTGCCCGGAAAACCTAGTACCAAGCTATTGCAGGTGCAAAGACCTTCCAAAGCGCTTAACCCCATCCATGGCTCTGCGGTTGGAAGAGAAGAGTTGCCCAGTTTAAAGACGTTAGATTTATTTAAACATTTAAATGGGCAGGCCAATGGATATTATGTTTTACCAAAAACCAGTGCATTGCCAAAGACGGCTTTACAAGCCAATCAAAAGGTGGCTTTGGCCTTAGGCGAAGTGCAAGTGCAGTTGGGCCTGAACCAAGTTGATGGTTCGTTTTTAGTGAAAGAAACTTTGAAGGATGAATTGGGTATGCAACATACCCGCTTTGTTCAAATGCATGAAGGTATGGAGGTATGGGGTGCCGAAATGATTTTGCATGAAAAAGGCAGCGAACAATTTTTAAATGGCCATTTTATGGCTGAACCGATTATTAGTAATAAAGTGGTTTTAAGTTCATCTGATGCGCTTATTAAGGCGATATATTATTTAAAAGGTGCGACTGAATGGCAAGATTTAAGTGAATCACAAATTCGCTTAACGCAATATGTAGGTCCTAAAGCACGAAAAGTTGTTTATCCTTTTAAGGACAAAAATCAAGTTTGTTGGTTGGTTGATTGCAAGCCTAACATTCTTTCTACTTGGCGTTGTTTTGTGGATGCAGAAACTGGAGAAATTGTAAATGCGTATAACCAAGCTTGCACGGCCGATGGTTCAAAAGTGGCCACTGCCAGTGATTTAAATAGTGTTTCTAGAACCATCAATACCTATGAAAAATCGGGCATGGCGTATATGATTGATGGCACTAAATCGATGTTTAACTTGGCTGCCTCCAAATTGCCAGATGATCCTATTGGAGCTGTTTGGACCATCAATGCTCAGAACACTTACGTAAAGTCTATTGTTCATATTAGCTCTAGCACCAATAGCAATTGGCCTGCAGCGGGCGTATCTGCTCATTATAATGCTGGTTTGGCTTTTGATTATTATAAGAACACCCATAACCGCAATTCCATTAATGGCAATGGCGGTACTATTATTTCGGTTATTAATGTAAGTGAGCAAAACGGACAAGGCATGGACAATGCTTTTTGGACAGGTGAGATGATGTGTTATGGCAATGGCAAGGTTGCTTTTAAGCCCTTAGCAGGAAGTTTGGATGTGGCAGGACATGAAATGACGCATGGTGTGGTACAGAATACCGCCAACCTAGAATATCAAGGTCAGTCGGGTGCTATAAACGAATCTATGGCCGATGTATTTGGATGTATGATGGATAGAGACGATTGGTTGTTGGGCGATGATGTGGTAAAGACACAATATTTTCCTACTGGTGCATTGCGCAGTTTATCTGACCCGCATAATGGTGGCAGCAGTTTAAACGACAATGGTTATCAGCCTAGGGCTATGTCTGAGTATTATAGCGGCACGCAAGATAATGGGGGAGTTCATATTAACAGTGGCATACCCAATTGGGCCTTTTATAAATTTGCCACCGCTATTGGCAAAGACAAGGCAGAGAAGGTTTATTATAGGGCCTTGTCTAAGTATTTAACAAAGTCCTCTAAGTTTGTTGATTTGCGCATTGCAGTGGTGCAATCGTGCATTGATTTGCATGGCGATAATTCGGCTGAGTATAATGCTGCGAGAACGGCGTTTAACGCGGTTGGAATTTATGCTACTGATCCGGGTGGTGGCGGTGGCACGGGTGGTGGTGGCACCAATACGGCCATAGATTTGCAGGTGAACCCGGGGCAAGATTATATTTTATCTTATGATGCCTCCATCATAGACCCGGTTACCTTGTATCAATCGAGTACCACGGCTACAAATTATGTGGCTAAATCGTCGAGGTCGATGAAGAGAAGACCGAGTGTGACCGACGACGGAACTGTTGCTGTATTTGTTGGTTCAGACAGTAAGATATATAAACTTACCTTGAGTGGCAGCGTTACGGAGAGTGTGATATCTAGTGAAGCGATTTGGGATAATGTGGCGATTTCGAAAGATGGCAAGCGCATTGCGGCAATTACTACATCGGTAGATTCTAGCATTTATGTGTATGATTTTTCGGTTCAGACCTGGCAGCCGTTTAAATTGTATAACCCCACATACTCGGCTGGGGTAAATGCGGGAAGTGTTTTGTATGCAGATGCCTTGGAGTTTGATTATACTGGGGAGAAAGTGGTTTATGATGCGCGCACGGTGATTACAAATGTGGGTGGTGCCGACATTGATTATTGGGATATTGGGTATATGCAAGTTTGGAACAATGCGGGCAATGGTTATGGCACGGGAAAGGTGGAGAAATTGTATTCGCAATTGCCGGCCGATGTGAATATTGGGAACCCAACTTTTTCTAAGAACTCGCCTTATATTATGGCTTTTGATTATATAGATATTGGGGCTAATAAGTTTGCAATAATTGGTAAGAATATTTTGACCAATGTGGATGATATTATTGCGTTGAACGATCAGGTGGGTTATCCAAATTATAGCAAATTGGATGATAAACTTATTTATGATGTGGTAACTACTCAGAATCAAAAATGGTTGGCGGTAGTTGGCTTGGAGTTAAATAAAATTACGGGTTTAAATGATTCGAAGGTATTGATTCCGGATGCGTATTGGGGCACTTGGTATGCAACGGGCACGCGTAATTTAACGAGTGGTGGCAAGGATATTACGGCATTTTCGTTTCCTGCATTGGTGCCGCCAGCGGTGGGTATAATAAGTGGAACTAATATTACGGTTGACATTCCTTTTGGCACTACCTTAGATTTTAGTAAGTTGATTGCTACTTTTAGTGCGAGTGCCTTTGCCAGTATAAAGGTAGGTACAACTGCCCAAATTAGTGGGGTTACGGTTAATAATTATAGCAATTCTGCTGCAACGCCTTTGTCGTATGTAGTGAAAGCGCAAGATGGCAGTACTAAGACTTATTTAGTGAGGGTAAATAGTGTAAATGCTTTGGCTAATTTGATTGTTTTAGATGCGAAAATTTATCCAAATCCGAGTAGGGGATTGTTGCAAATTGATTTGCCTGGATTGTTTACTTATTCTGTGCTAGATTTAAATGGAAAGTTGTTGTTGCAGGGTGAGGGCAGTGGCATGGCAGCAATAGATTTGAGTGCTTTTGCGGATGGTTTGTATAGGTTGCAGTTGCGCAATGATAAGGGTGTGAAGAGCGAAAATATTTTGGTTCAGCATAATTAATAAGGATTATAAAATGAGGAAAAATTTGATTGGGCTATTTGTACTTAGTTTGGTATTAATAGCGTGTAGTTCTAAGAAATATACCCGTGAGCGTATTCCAGATTTGCGCATAGAATTTGGCTATATGGATCAGAAGACGGGGGGCAGCAATACTTATATTTTGGCCAAGAATGGGCAGTTGTTTCAAAAGAGTACAATAAGCATGGGTTATACAGCGTATAAGAAGGTGAAGGAGAAGGATGCCGAGTTTATTTATTCTATGGTTAATCAATTGAAGCAGAGTAATAATACGATGTATAACATTGGCGAGAAAACGCATTTTGTGCGCTTGCGCAATGGCATTGAGTTGCAGGAGTGGAAATGGGATCCCAGCGACCCCAATTTGCCTTTGGATATTCAGAAATTGGATGTGTTGTTGTTGCAAATCTTTGAGAAAAAGATTGATTAGGTAATAGGGCGAGTTGCTGTTGTTGCAAGTCTTTGAGAAAAAGATTGATTAGGTAATAGGGCGAGTTGCTGTTGTGTATTTTTAGTTGCAAAAATGATTAGCGCTTAGCGGAATCTGTATGCCTTGCTTTTAAGCAAATCTGCGTTTAATTAATCTTTCTAAGTCCTGAACCAATTCGTTGGAATTTTCCCAATTGTGTTGGTGTTTGAGTTCGTTGTGAATTCTAAAGGCATCGTTGCGGTCGAGGGCTTGGTTGAGGCGCTCGATGGCTTTTGCGTATTCTACTACATTTTCGTGGAAAAGGATGTTTACAAAGGCGATTTTTTTATTGAGGTTGATGGCCGATTTGATGCTATCGATTGGTGCTTCAATGGTTTTTTCGGCCAATGGAATGGCTATTGGTGGATTCACTTGTGCGATTTTATCGTTATAGCTTAGTTCTTTTCCTTCGAAGGTGGCGTTAAGTGGAACGGTTTTAGGCTCTTCAATTGGGGGCATTACGGTATATTGTATGCGTTTGTTTTCGGTTGCCTTGTTGATGTTGATTTCGATAGGATGGTTGACTTCTGTTGGTTGGGTTTCTTGGGCATTGGTCCTTGGTATTTGGGACGTTGGGATTTCTTGGGCTTTTGTTATTGGCGGTTGGTTAACGGGTGTTGGGTTAACGGGTGTTGGGTAACTTGTTGCTGGGTTTACCGGAATTTGGGTTTCTTGGGCATTGGTCCTTGGTATTTGGGACGTTGGGATTTCTAGGGCTTTTGTAATTGGCGCTGGGGTAATTGGCGCTGGGGTAACTGGTTCTTGGTTAACTGGCGTTGGGTAACTTGTTGCTGGGT
>JAWXAZ010000144.1:0-5140 GCA_034439755.1 bacterium | reverse complement strand
TTTGTATTGAAGAGTTCTTTTTACTTGAGGTAGCTTTTGTGTAGAAGATACCTTTTTACTAAGTGAAACTTTTGTATTGAAGAGTTCTTTTTATTTGAGTTAGCTTTTGTGCAGATGACACCTTTTTACTTAGCGAAACTTTTGTATTGAAAATTTCAGTTTATTTGAGGTAAATTTTTAGTAAAAGGTTTTAGTTTATTTGAGGGTCCTTTTAGTTACGTTTTAGTTCTTGTTTGAGTTTGCTTTGTTTAAGACGCAACTTTAATTTTCTTGATTGGCTTTAACTATTCGTTGCCATAGCGAAGAAAATTGATGGTTTGAATCGTTAACACTTTGGTTTTACCGGGTGCTACTTTTATCTCAAAATCTCTTTTAACATTCTTAGATGTATCCGGGGCAAAAGCCTCAAAATGCACTTTTTGAAATCCCGTATCCAACTTAACCCGCGTATAATTAATTGAGTATGGAAGCAATTGCCAATTACGGGTATCTGCTTGCTCGCTTAATGCTCCGTATATTAAGGCAGCGGCGGCCAATCCTTGTTGATTCTTGCTTTTTTGCGCTTGGTGCACGGCCAATTGTTTTAGTGCAACTCGCGTTAAACCAATGGCCAATTCCCTTCCCATTCTATCCTCTAAGCTTTTAAATGCAATGGCATTAATGTTTTCGCTGAGAGAAAATGGGTAGCTTGTATTGTTTAAAACCAGTTGAGCACTATTGAAATAAGGCAACCTAGAAATATATTTAGGCAAAGCCAAACGAATATACTTCATGTCTAATAAATCCTTGTTTTGCGTATCAGAAGTTCTAAACGGTATCGAAATTCCCAACTCTGGGTTTACAAATTGAACCCAACCATCGCCATAAGGAATAACCATAACATTAATGGTATTTTGGCCTTTTACCGGACCAAGTCCATTATTCCAAAAGAACAATAAATCACTTTTAGATCTATTTTCATTTTGAGCTACCAAGTTAAATTCCTTCTCAAATTTACTCTGCTCATCGTAGAATCCTATTCTTTTTGCCGTTCTAATTAAATCCTTTTTGAGCTGCTCGGGCATAGGCGTACCAAATTGTTTGAGGTAGTCTTCCTTATAAATCTCGTAGGCATTTTTATAGGCAATAAAAGCATCGTTGTATTCGCCTTTCAAATCATAAATTAATCCAATTAAATTGTGGGCAAAAGCATCTCTTCTATATTTGTTTTGCGACTTATATTTATCGGTAATTCGCTGCATTTTTTCAAGCATGCGTTTCCCTTCCACCAAGGCTTCATCGGGCTGATCCAATGCCAAGTAATTAAGGGCTCCGTAATAATGCAATAAAATTTGTTCAAAGTTTTCGCCGCCATAAGTAGAAAACTTTGCATTCACTAAAACGGATAATACCGCATCAGTGGCCTTCTTATCGTAATCTGCTACAAATAAATCGGCTTTACTAAAATAGATATTGCTATTGGCATATTCGCCTGCCATCCAAAGCACGGTCCCTTTGTTTAGGTAAAAAAGCAATTTATTCTTGGCGTTCTTTTCCCATTTGGCGTCATCCGCTAAAATCTTTTTTGCTAAATCAAAATCACCTTTATAAGCAGCCTCCATGAGGTTCTGATTCTTTTGATAATAAGTTGCACAAGAGGTTATCAACAAGACAATGAAAGAAAAAGCGACATAATAAAATATGCCGCTTTTTTGTTTTTGAGAATTCAATTGATTAGTTTTTTATGAACTTTTTAATTTCTTTATCGCCAATCCAAACCTTTTCGTTGGTTTCAAGATTGGTAAGTTCTAAGTTAATTTGGTATTTAACGGTTTTTTGTTTTTTATACTCATCTGTGATGCTCATAATTACACCGTTTAGCATAAAATCGGCACCTTTTTCTTTGCCCCATTTTTTTCGGGTTTCTTCGCTAGAGAAGGTTTGTTGATCGCTGCGCTCATCGCGCACTTCATTGCGCTCTGCGCCACTTTGAACCACGGTTACAGTACCCGAATTAACAAAGGATTTTTCAATGTTTTTTATAAAGGTACCCGCATCAATGTGCTCGGAAGTTTTATTCTTTATTTGTCCCACAATAACTGTAGGCTTTTTGCTGTTTTTCATTTCAAAATTGGTGCGCCAAGGTCTATCCAGAACATCCTTAATCATTTCATCCGAAACCAATTTTGAATCGGTATCGTTCCATCTGCCGCTAATATCGGTTACCGTGTTGGGGTCTATACGTTCAACTTTTCTTGAAGGACCGCAATTGCTTAATAATAATACTGCAGCCATTCCTGCTGATAAAATTAACTTTCTCATTTTAATTGTTGTTTTGTAGTTTCAATTTTACAAATTACATTCCAAAATAAAAACTTTTGGTGATTATGAATTCTTTTATGTTAATAAAAAAGGCAATATTGGGCTTAAGCCTTGTTATTATTGCTACTAGTTCTTGCAAAATACCTAAATCGTATATCCAGACTCAAAATGGAAGTGACCAAATTTTAAATGGAAGTGTACAAAAAGATGTACTTTTTGATGCCAAAACATTTCCTTGGTTCAACTACGGGTACAAAACGTATGAGATGGATACCCTTACTTTAAGCCAAATTAAGCATCAAGCAGATAGCTTGCAAATATTGGCAATTGGTGGCACTTGGTGCGCTGATACTCAAAAAGAGTTACCACGATTTTTAAAGATTTGTAATTTTCTGAAGATAAAAAATGAGCGAATAGAATTGATGATGGTGGATGAGAAAAAACAATGTGCCTTTTTTAATGTAAAGGTGATTAACTTAATTTCGGTACCTACTTTTATTGTACTCAAAAATGGCAAAGAGATTGGACGCATAGTGGAATCGCCGGAGGAATCTTTAGAAAAACATTTAGTTAAGATTATTGGTTTACATTAAACAGCGTTGGTTCAGACCGAATAATGGCCGTCTAAATAAAAAATGAGCCTCTCTAAAAATCAAATTTGTTGAATTTGCTAATTTTAATACCTTGCAACTGATAATGAAGAAAATTTTTTTAGGCATAATTGCTTGCCTTATATTGCTGAGTGCGCAAGCCGGGCAAGACAGTACTAAAGTTGAGTTAAAGACATTTGCACCAGAGAATCAACATCCTGCGTTGTTTCAATTAATTGGTCAAATTTTGAATTCGTACCATTATAGAAAATTGGTGATTGACGATAAGTTATCGTCAACTTTATTGGAGAATTATGTGGAGAATTTGGACCCATCAAGGGTTTATTTTATGAAGCAGGATTTAGATAAGTTTGAGGCTTATAGCAATGTGTTAGACAATGATTTGATGATGGGTGATGTAAGCAAGGCTTTTGAAATTTACAATATCTATCAAAGTCGGGTGTATGATCGCATTCAGTATACTTTTGCATTGCTTAATCAGGAGTTTGATTTTACTAAAAATGATTCTTTTGAATTAGATAGGGAAAATGCGAAATGGGCAAAATCTGCCAAGGATTATGATGCTTTATGGAATCAAAAAATAAAAAGTGAGTGCTTGCAATTAAAGGCCGATGGAAAGGATTTTAAAACTTATTCTGAGGTTGTGAGAAAGCGCTATTATTATTTAATGAAGCAGTTAACAAAGACCAAAAATGAGGATGTATTTTCTTTCTTTGCCAATTCGCTTTCTGAAATAGCCGATCCGCATACCAATTATTTTTCGCCTAGGGCGGCAGAGGATTTTGCCACTAGTATGAGTCTAAGTTTGGAGGGTATTGGTGCTACTTTACAAACCGAAAATGAGTTTACCAAAATTAGAGAAGTGGTTAAAGGTGGTCCGGCCGATAAAAGCAAAAAAATCTTTGCCAATGATAAAATAGTGGCTGTTGGCCAGGGTGTGGATGGCGAAATAGTTAGCATTTTAGATTGGCGTTTAGATGATGTGGTATCTCAAATAAGGGGCAAAAAGGGCACTATTGTGCGTTTGGAAATTATTGCGCATGATGAGGTGAATAATAAGACTAAAATAATTGAAATAGTGCGCGATAAAATTGTGTTGGAGGATCAAAGTGCGAAGAGCAGTGTAAAGGTTAGCACGGTTAATGGCAAGCGTTTTAAAACAGGTATTATTGTGTTGCCAACCTTTTATTTGGATGTTGCGGCTTTGCAAAGAGGTGACGATAATTATAAGAGTACAACGAGGGATGTAAAGAAGTTAATTCTTGATTTAAAAAAGGATACCATTGATGCGTTGGTGGTTGATTTGAGGAATAATGGAGGTGGTAGTTTGCAGGAGGCTGTAGAACTCACTGGCTTGTTTATTAAGACTGGGCCGGTTGTAGTGGTAAAGGATCATTTTGGTATTTCTAAAGCAGAGGAAGATAGGGATGCAAGCATTACATGGGAAGGTCCAATGACTGTTTTGGTGAACAGATTTAGTGCTTCGGCTTCTGAGATTTTTGCTGCGGCCATTCAAGATTATGACAGGGGTTTGGTTATTGGTGAGAAAACCTATGGCAAGGGTACGGTTCAAAACTTATTTGATTTAAATGGCTTTGTAAATATTGATGGCAAGAAATTGGGTCAGTTAAAATTAACGATTGCCAAATTTTACAGAATATCTGGTGGTAGCACGCAGTTTAAAGGGGTTATTCCGGATATTGAGTTTCCGAGTATTTATTCGGCGAAGGATTTTGGGGAGGATGCGAGTGAATTTGCATTGCCATATGATGAAATTAAGCCTCAGGTTTATACGCTTCAAGGAAAGGCGAAGGCGAAGTTACCTGCTTTAAAGACTGAGCATGATGAGCGGATGAAAAACTCTATGACCTATACTTTTTTGATGGAGGATATTGAAAACATGACTGTTGCTAGGGCCAAGAAATATCTTACTTTAAATGAGGAAAAGTATAAGGCTGAATTGGCGATTTCTGAGAAAAAGAAAAAGGATAGGGATGCTTTGAAGGCTAAATTGAAGGAAGAAAATAGGGATGAGGGAAATTTGATTTTGGAGGAGGCCATCGCAGTGATGGGTGATGGTTTTTAGTTCAAAGTTTTTATTTCTTAGTTTATACCTGCAAATTCATAACTCTTAGTTTATAACTCATAATTCTTTCTTCTTACCTCCTAATTCTTAATTCATAATTTTTAATTCTTACCTCATAATTCTTAATTCATAATTCATAACT
>JAWXAZ010000143.1:0-14582 GCA_034439755.1 bacterium | reverse complement strand
TCCCACGCTAATAAATTAGCACTAGAGTTAGTTTGAAGTAATAATTGCCAGGTTAAATCCAAATAAGAAGCACTTAATCTTGAAGCAATGTCCTGATTGTTTTGTGAAATAGCACAATTGCTTGTGGAAGCTCTATATAAATCTCTTATCCCTGAGAGTGGGGTATTTGAACCATTGGAGTAAATTTGTTTTTTTACCACAATCAAATTTAATAAAAAAAATGTACCTAACAATAAGCCTTTCAAGAAATTCTAGTTTTCTGAAGACATAGTTCCATTTTAGGAATCAGAGTGACGAGGTTGAACCCAAATTCCGTATTGAATAATGCTGAATCGAATAAATGATTTTAATTTAATCCTATATGCATGATATTAAAACGATCATTACCTAGGGTTAAACCCAACTAAATTAAATCGTTCGGTTTTTCAAACCTCCTACTGATTAATTTGGGTCAAAAATCAATAGGAATCAAGTGTTGCCACAAACTCCAATTGGCAAAGCAATTGATTATGCATTAAAAAACTGGGAAAAACTTTGTAAGTATACCTCAAACGCTGAACTGCAACAAAATTTAATCGAATAGGCATTAATTTAATTTGCTCAACAAAAGTATTAAAAGTTTATTCAGAATTGCCAAATAATTGTTTTATCATCATTTTTGAATACTTGAAATTAATGAATCATTGTGGTATTTATCTAATTGTTTGATATTACCTAAGGTGTCAAAATACATAAAAATACCTTCCTTCTTTCTGTTTTTATATGCCCCTTTTTCATAAATCCTATTTTTAGAATCTTTTGAAAAATACCATCCAGTTCTTTGACTCATGTCTTTTCTCGAACTTATGCAATCGGATTCTGCACTTTTCATCTCAAAAACATCTGTTCTTTCTCCAGAATAGGTAATAACAATTCCATCACCAACACAATTAAAATATTCTCCATTCCTGTAGTAAGGTTTACAGGTATAAATTGCTTGAATTCCATATGTTTTTGTAATCACATCATAACTAACAAACATTGTATAATAAATTCCGTCTTTGTAAAAAACGTATTTAATTGGGACATCATGGTCATAAAACCACTCACCATCATCAATAATTCTGTGAATTATCTTTTTCTTCTCTATTTCATCCGTTTTACAACTAGGTAAAAGAAGGTTGATAAAAATACCAAAAATCAATATATTAAAAGTTAGTTTCATGGTTTTACTCCTAATCCATTTTTGTTAAATACTCCATATCTTAACTTTGAATCGTCCTTTCTCTCACTATTTCCTGGTTTTTGATTCATGGCATTACCAATCCTTACCATCACAAGATTTTGGGAAGGAACCACATTGATTAACTGCCCGTTTTTGCCCATAGCCGCATACATATCGGGTGCAGCATTTGGCGCCAATGAAGTATTAAAGACAATTTCACTAGTTGGCACCATTAATTTAGACTTGCCATTTATCCAAGTTAAATAACCATACGAAGGATTTATGCCTTGCGAACTAGTGGTCATTTGGTTAAAGTACACGCTATCTTTAAGAATTTCGGTTTGATCCCATTTGCCTTTGTTCAATAAAAGAAGGCCAAAACGTCCCATGCTGCGCATATTGCTATACAATACATTGTTAAAATCTGCCTTGAGCCACAAAGCATTAATACCCGTTTTGTTCCTTACCTCTACGTTAAAAAACTGCTGAAAAGTTTGGCCACTAGCCGCCTCTATCACCTTATCTAACAAGGTATACGGCGCATTGTGGTAGGCCCACCGCAAACCCGCATCGGCCTTATAAACCAAGCACGAATCAAGGGTGCAATCTTTATTTACGCCATTGTCGTCTAAACCTGTTGTCATACTCAACTGGCTTTTAATGGAAATCTTGTCTTCCTCTTCAGCAATCTCGCTGGTCCAACCTTTGCCCAAAAATTTTGAGCTGATATCATCAATGGATAACAAATTCTTTTGTTGCGCAATGCCTACCATTAAACCCGACATAGTTTTTCCGGCCGAAGCCCAATACCAAAAACTGTCTTGTGCAAATGTTCCAAAATATTTCTCAAGCACAATTTTGCCGTCTTTTAACACCAAGAAACCTTTGGTATTTTTAGATTCTAAGTAGGTGTATAAACTATCTACATAACCAGTGCACCAGCCTAATTTCTGGGCATCTGTAGTATCCCAAGTCTTTGCAACTAAAGGAGGAAAGTATAAGCTTTGAGCAAAGCCATGCAAAGAGAAAAATAAACAGAAAAATAGCGCTAATTCTTTTAACATAATGCAAGTTATAAAAATTGAAACAATATTTTGGATCAAACTTTTCTTTGATTTAAGTTACGGTAAATGTCGAAGCGAAAAATCCCTTTTTATGGGTCTAAACCAAATGCACTTTCTTAATAAAACAACTCCACACATTCAAATGAATGTATTTAAACGAAACTCCAGAATTACCACAAATAGAAAAATGGAAATTTCCATAAAAGTTGAAAACTTTTATGTGCCCTTATATATCAGGCTTCCAGCATCTACTTTTCAACACCACTACCCTATCATTTTTACAAGCCTTACATTCGCTATCCAGAATAAAAAATGAAGTTTTCACACCTACACGTTCACACACAGTTTTCTCTGCTCGACGGTGCAGCAGACATTGGCAAACTATACAAAAAGGCAATTAACGATAATATGCCCGCCCTGGCTATTACCGATCATGGCAATATGTTTGGCGCTTTTGAGTTTGTTGCAGAAGCCTATAAACACAAGAATGCAGATGGCAGTCTTAAAGTTAAACCTGTTGTAGGTTGTGAGTTTTATGTGGTTTCGGATCGAACCAAACGCGCTTTCACCAAAGACGACAAGGATATTCGCTACCACCAACTCATGCTGGCCAAAAATGAGGAAGGCTATAAAAATCTGATAAAACTTTGTTCGCTTGGTTACATGGAAGGCATGTATAGCAAGTACCCAAGAATTGACAAGGAACTTATTTTAAAATACCACAAAGGCATTATTGCCACCACTTGTTGCCTAGGTGCCTCGGTTCCAAAAGTTATTCTTAAAAAGGCGAGGAGGCTGGCGAAATTGAGTTTAAATGGTGGCTCGATTTGTTTGGAGAAGACTATTATATTGAACTCCAACGCCACGATATACCAGATCAAAATAAGGTAAATGAAGTATTGCTGCGCTTTGCACAAAAATACAATGTGCCCGTTATTGCTTCAAACGATTCGCATTATGTAGATCAAAAAGATGCCAACGCACACGATATCCTACTTTGTATTAATACAGGCGAAAAACAAAGCACGCCCACTGTAAAAGAATTAGACGATGAGGTGAGCATAAAGGGTAAGCGATTTGCCTTTTACAACGACCAATTCTATTTTAAAACAACCGAGGAAATGTCGAAAATTTTTAGCGACATTCCACAAGCCATCGATAATACAAATATGATTGTCGACAAAATCCAAACATTGGATTTAAAACGCGATATCCTATTGCCCAATTTCGAAATTCCAATTGGCTTTGTTACACAAGACGATTACCTAAATCACCTTACCTATACGGGTGCAAAGGAACGATATAAAGACATTACACCCGAGGTAGAGGAACGACTCAATTTTGAACTTCTCACCATTAGAACAATGGGCTTTGCAGGTTACTTTTTAATTGTAGCAGATTTTATTAAAGCTGGCAGAGAGTTAGGCGTGTTTATTGGTCCGGGACGTGGTTCTGCGGCGGGCTCTGCCGTTGCTTATTGCATTGGCATTACCAATATAGACCCTATAAAATACGATTTACTCTTTGAACGTTTCTTGAACCCAGATCGCAAATCAATGCCCGATATTGATACCGACTTTGACGATGCGGGCCGACAAAAAGTGATTGATTATGTAGTAAAAAAATATGGTCGAAACCAAGTTGCACAAATTGTAACCTATGGCACCATGGCGGCCAAAATGAGTATCAAAGATGTGGCGCGTGTGTTGGATTTGCCCTTACAAGAAGCCAATGCCTTGGTAAAATTAGTGCCAGATAAACCAGGCATTGAATTAGGCAGGTTGTTAAATGCGCCACTCGATGGAAGTAAAAGCTTAAAGGAAAAAGAAGGCCTCCAATCAGAGGAACTCGATAATGTTAAAAAACTTAGAGAATTATATGCGGGGTCCGATTTAATTTCAAGGGTATTAAAAGAGGCAGAAATACTAGAAGGTTCTGTTAGGGGCACAGGCGTGCATGCCGCCGGAATTATCATTGCTCCCTGCGATTTAACCGATCTTATTCCAGTTGCGGTGGCCAAAGATTCCGATTTATTGGTGACCCAATTTCAAGGAAAAGTAATTGAGGAGGCTGGGGTAATTAAGATGGACTTTTTGGGCTTAAAAAATCTAACCATTTTAAAAGATGCCATGGCCTTAATTAAACAAAATCATGGCATTGAAATCGTTCTAGAGGATATTCCCCTAGACGATGTAAAGACATACGAACTCTACCAACGAGGCGAAACCAATGGCACTTTTCAATTTGAAAGTGCCGGCATGCAAAAACATTTAAAAGACCTCAAACCAGACAAATTCGACGATTTAATAGCCATGAATGCCTTGTACAGACCAGGGCCAATTCAATACATTCCCAACTTTATTGCCCGTAAAAATGGCCGTGAAGAAATTTCCTACGATTTAGAGGAAATGAAAGAATACCTCGAGCCTACATATGGTATTACGGTTTACCAAGAGCAGGTGATGTTGCTTTCACAAAAAATTGCCGATTTCACTAAAGGCGACGCCGATACCCTGCGTAAGGCAATGGGTAAAAAAGATAGATATACCCTCGATAAAATGAAGGGTAAATTTATGGAAGGTGCAGGAGCAAAAGGCTTTAAACCAGAAACTCTCGAAAAAATTTGGACAGACTGGGAGGCTTTTGCGCAATATGCATTTAACAAATCTCACTCCACTTGCTATGCCTATGTAGCATTCCATACCGCCTACCTAAAAGTTCATTATCCTGCAGAATACATGTCGGCAGTGCTTACAACCAACTTAGGCAATATAGAAAAAGTATCCTTCTTTATGGAAGAATGCAGGCGCATGGGAGTTCCTGTTTTAGGTCCTGATGTAAATGAATCTTTTTCATCCTTTTCGGTTAACAAAGCAGGGCAAATACGTTTCGGTTTGAACGCAATTAAAGGCGTTGGTGAAGCCGCCGTTGAAGCCATTATTCTAGAAAGAGAAAAGGGCCCGTTTAAGAGTATTTTCGACCTTACCAAACGGGTGAACCTAAGGGCAGTTAACAAAAAAACAATGGAGGCTTTGGCCTTGGCAGGAGGCTTCGATTGTTTCGAGAGTTCAAGCAGATCGCAATATTTTGCCAATGGAACAGACGAGATAAACACCATCGAAAAAGCCATACGTTATGGCAATTCGGTTCAGGCCAACGCAGCCAGCAATGTGATGAGTTTATTTGGCGCCGTTTCTGGCGTAATTTTACCCGAACCACCTTTGCCTATAGCCGAGCCATGGAGCTTAATGCAGCAATTAAATTCAGAAAAAGAAGTAATTGGCATGTATCTTTCTGGTCACCCATTAGATCCTTACAAAATAGAAATTGACAAACTTACTTCGCATAAACTTGGAGAATTAAACGACTTAAGTCCGCTAAAAGGGAAGGAAGTTAGGGTGGCCGGAGTAGTAACTGCCGCAGACCATAGGGTAACAAAAAATGGCAAGAATTATGGCAGCATTACCATTGAAGATTATTCTGGAACCTTTCAATTGGTGTTGTTTCAAGACACTTATATTAACCACCGCAGGTTTATGGAGGTGGGTTATTTTATTTATATAAAAGGCAGGGTAGATAACCGTTGGCAGCGAGAAAATGATTTTGAATTAAAGGTAATGGGCATGGAAATGCTGAGTGAGGTGCGCGATAAATACTTTAATAAAATTACCATTCAGTTAGAATTGGATAAGGTAAGCAAAGAGATGTTGACCCATTTTCAGGGATTGAGTAAAACCATTCCTGGCAATTGTGGCTTAAACTTTGACATTATTGACAGCCAGGAAAATGCCTCCTTAAGAATGCTTTCAACCAAGGTGAAATTTAGTCCCAACAACGATGTAATTAAGTGGCTAGATGAAAACGGACTAAAATATAAATTTAATTAAACTGACAAAATGTTGCTTTTTAACTGGTGGCATTTATCTTGCAAGATCAAAACTTTAAAATTAATATGGCATTAGAAATAACAGATAGCAACTTCGAGGAAGTGGTGCTAAAATCAGACAAACCAGTATTGGTAGATTTTTGGGCAGAATGGTGTGGTCCTTGCCGCATGGTTGGTCCAATAGTAGAAGAATTATCAAAAGAGTACGAAGGCAGGGTCGTTATTGGCAAATTAGACGTTGATAGCAACCCTAAGGTAGCTACCGAATTTGGCATTATGAGCATTCCAGCTTTGTTGTTTTTCAAAGACGGAAAAGTAGTAGACAAACAAGTAGGTGCAGTCCCAAAACATGTTTTGGCAGGTAAATTAAACGCCCAATTGGCATAGGTTTGAACCGAAATTATAGGAAAAATGCAAGCCAGATAATGGTTTGCATTTTTTTTTGCCATAAAGCGCTTAGAATTCTTTTGGTTTAATCAGTATTTCAATTATTTTGCAGATTGTACCAATTTGAATTTATTATTAAACAAAACATTTCTGATCTAATCACAATTCAGTAGCTGTTTAGTACAATATTTGTACTATTATAATATGCATTTGGATGCTATTAATTGGATGCTAATTTACACCAATTATAATTATTAAATTGCCGAAAGCTATTTGATAATTTTTAAAATGGTAAATGCCGATATAACAAACTAATAGTACAATGAGATATTTGTAGAAATTGAATTTTGTTTTTTCGGTATGAGTTTAAAAAGGGATGATGTTGATGTAATATAGGTGGGTCCAATTTCGGTTACACAAAAATAAATAAACTTTCGATAAAAGAATATGAAGAACCAACTTTCATTTATTGCATGTTTTGTCTTAGGCTTGTTGTTGCTCTTTTACAGATTTAGCTACCCAGGCATTAACTCAAAAGAGCCCTTAAAACTAACTACTTGGGATGCATATGGATATTACCTGTACCTTCCTTCTACCCTCATTTATCACGATGTAAAGACCTTGACCTTTCAAGACAGCCTAGACAAAAAATATCAATTATCGGGTGGTAATTTTTACCAAGCCAATATGGATGAAAAGTCGGGCAACTATGTTTTTAAATACTTAGGCGGAATAGCCATTTTGCATTTGCCTTTTTTTGTTGCGGCGCATTTGTATGCGCTAAACAGCACTTATGAAGCTGATGGATTTTCTGCACCTTACCAAAATGCCATTGGATTTGGTGTAGTGCTTTATGGCATCCTCGCACTCTTTATTTTAAGAAGGGTGCTGCTAAAATATTATAGCGATGAGGTTACTGCCGTTACTCTGCTATTAACAGTTGCTGCTACTAATGCCATTCAATATTTTTCTATCGACAATTGCCAGAGTCATGCGCCCATATTTTTATTGTACACGGTTGTGTTGTGGCTTACCATAAAATGGCATGAAAAGCCTAGTTATGTTGTTGCATTTTTTGTTGGATATATCATAGGATTGGCCACTATTTCTAGGCCCACAGAGGCTATTATGGTGTTGATTCCAATTTTATGGGGAACCCAAAGCAAGGATAGCGCCAAGGAAAAATGGGCCTTAGTTAAAGCCAATATGCCCTTGGTGTATTTGGTGGCTGTTGGAGGTGTTTTGGGCATTTTACCCCAGTTAATTTATTGGCAATATGTTACTGGATTTTTCATCTACGATGTTGGAAGTGCTTGGCGCTTTTTAACGCCATTTTTTAGGGTGCTTTTTGGCTTCGAAAAAGGTTGGTTTATCTATACGCCGGTGACCATATTTTTTGTTTTGGGATTATTTTATATCAAGAATTTCCCGTTTAGAAAATCGTTGTTGTGGTTTTGCTTGTTAAATATTTGGATCATCATTTCTTGGAGCGATTGGAAATATGGCGGCAGTTATACCACAAGAGCTTTGATGCAAAGTTACCCT
This sequence comes from bacterium, assembly GCA_034439755.1. Lineage (GTDB taxonomy): Bacteria > Bacteroidota > Bacteroidia > UKL13-3 > UKL13-3 > B1. The sequence goes on along the minus strand of JAWXAZ010000143.1, from coordinate 6,496 downwards.
GTTTTCGCCTTGGCTCTTGGCGCATTTCTACAGCGCTTTTGGGTTGGTTCAAACCGAATAATTATAGCTATTTTAGGCTTATATTTAATTGGTCTGAACCTATTTCAAATATGGCAATACAATACCACTACCTTACATTATTATGATATGAACCGGGCTTATTATGGCCAGATTTACCTTAATCCAAATCCGAGTCCGTTGCAAAAAAGTTTGCTCGATAACCCAGATTGGATCAGCAACGAAAAAGACTTTACCCAACAATTGGTATTTAAAAATGAGGAGTCGCTGAGCTTTAAAATATCCAAAGATTCTAGCAATTATATTTACCTAAATCATGAACTTGAAAAAGGCATAAATTATTTAAAAATAAATGCCCAACTGTTAACCGAGCCTGGCTTTGGTGGCGGATATATCATCTCACAATTGCAAGGTGCTTCTATTACCAAAGAGAACAAAGTAAGGTTAACGTATCCTGGTGCAATACCAAACCAAATCAATGCGTATAGTTTTTATATTGAGGTTCCAGAAGAGTTTAAAAACGCAAAATTATCGCTGCGCATACAAAGCAATACTGATTTAAATGCGGAGCTAAAACAACTCGAAATTTTGGGATTAAGCAAGACGAATTAAACATGAGCAAACAACTTATTACTGAGGCCGATTTATTACAGATTTCTAACTTAGAACTACTGGCCCTACAAGTGGTAGAGGGCTTTTTAACAGGCTTACATAAAAGTCCGTACCATGGCTTTTCTGTTGAGTTTGCAGAGCACAGGCAATATAACAATGGCGAGAGCACAAGAAATATAGATTGGAAATTATTTGCCCGAACCGACAAGTTATTTGTAAAGAGATTTGAAGAAGAAACCAACCTCCGTTGTCAGATTGTGATAGACACTTCCAGCTCTATGTATTTCCCAATGGAAGGTCTTAATAAAATTAGGTTTAGCGTAATTGCCGCAGCCTCTTTGATCCAGTTAATGAAGAAACAAAGAGATGCTGCGGGCATTTCTTTGTTCAATGAAGATCTTTGGTTTCACAGTGCAAGCAAACTCGGATTAAGTCACCAAAAACTGCTTTTCTCCAAACTTCAATTGTGTCTCAACCAGCCCATTTTAAACAAAAGAAGCGAGATCAGTAAAGTACTTCACCATTTGGCAGAAGGCATCCATAAACGCTCCATGGTTATCTTATTTAGCGACCTATTTCAAAGTGGCGATGAAGATCTTTTTGCGGCTTTGCAACACCTTAAATACAACAAACACGAAGTGATCATTTTTGATGTACACGACAAACAAAATGAGGTAGATTTCAATTTTAGCCACAGGCCTTATATCTTCAAAGACAGTGAAACAGGAGAAGAAATAAAGTTACATCCCAATGCAGTTAAAGAATCTTACCTTACAGCTTATAATGAGCACAAAGAAGCACTAAAGTTAAAATGCCTACAATACAAAATAGACTACAATGAAGCCATTGTAGAAAACAACTTCAATCAGGTGTTGATGCCTTTTGTGATGAAGCGCAGGTAATTGCGACTAAAAACACTTTTTTCTTAGTCGTCCAATTTTCCATTGTTTTAAATTTCTCTTTAAAATGAAATATATGTAATTCTTACGGAATAACATGTAATGCTTTGTCCATCGTATTCAATCATTTTTGTGTTGAGTTTAAGTTTTAAAAAAACAAGACAATCTGAGAGAAAATGTTGCAATTGAATAAAATACAATCATATTGTTTGATTTAGTGCTCCTGATAAATTGCTTTAAAAATGCCCCTCAAAAACTAGTTTCAATATTAATAATAAAAATATGATGCATGTAAAGAAGGAAGGTATAGTTCTTTCAAAAACCGATTTACCATTTGAAGACGAAGGCGTATTAAATCCTGCCATTATGCAGGTAGGAAATACCGTTCACATGTTTTACCGTGCAGTGCGAAAAGGTAATTATTCGAGCATTGGGTATTGCAAATTTGAGGGTCCCCTAAACTTAGTAGAGAGACATTCGGAGCCCTTTCTCGTTCCCGAATTCGAATATGAGGCACATGGAATTGAGGACCCGCGTATCGTAAAGATTGACGATTTGTATTACTTAAGCTATACTTCTTATGATGGCATTAATGCTTTAGGGGCCCTAGCAACTTCTGCAGACCTGGTGCACTTTGAAAGGCATGGCATTATACTGCCTATGTTTACGTACGAGGAATTTAAACGTTTTGCCCATTGTAGTGGCCCAATCAACGAAAAGTATGAACGATTTCATGTTCACAATAACATCATTAATAGACCTAATAAGACTATGTTATTATGGGACAAGAATTTGGTTTTCTTTCCAAGAAAAATTAACAATAAACTAGTTTTCTTACATCGCATTAGACCCGATATTCAAATTACCTATATTAATAATCTTCAAGAACTGACCCAAACGTTTTGGGAGGAATATTTCCTTCATTTTGATAAAAAAATAGTATTAACCTCCCGATACAAACACGAGGTAAGTTATATTGGAAGTGGTTGTCCGCCAATAGAAACCGTAGCCGGATGGGTACTAATTTATCATGGGGTATACGACACGCCAGGAGGCTACGTCTATTCGGCCTGCGCGGCCTTATTAGATTTAGAGAATCCGCAAATAGAACTTGCACGTTTGCCCTATCCACTGTTTAAACCAGATTTAGAATGGGAATTGAAAGGGTATATCAATAATGTTGTTTTCCCCACAGGAACGGCGTTGTTCGATGATACTTTGTATATTTATTATGGAGCCGCAGATAAGCGCATTGCATGCGTATCACTCAGTTTAAAAGAATTAATTGACGAATTGGTTTCACATAAAAAAGCAATATGACCTTTAATTAAACCATAAAGCACTTTGTCCTTCTACTATTAAAAATGTAATTGAAAATACTACTATGTTTTTCACATCAACAAAAAAAAATAATCTAAACCATTCTGCCGAACCAAAACTTCCAGTTGTTTTAGTGCTTAGTTCATATCCACCACGCGAGTGTGGAATTGCTACTTATAGCCACGATTTAATTCAGGCATTAAACAGTAAATTTGATCGATCTTTTGAGATTCAAGTTTGTGCGCTTGAGGCAAAAAATGAGCGGCATATTTATTCAGATGAAGTTCAATTTGTAATGGATACAAGTTATAAAGGAGCCTATCTTCCTTTGGCAGAATGTATCAATAAAAACGATGATATCGAGATGGTATTGGTTCAGCACGAATTTGGCTTTTTCCATTTTCAAGAACGTGCCTTTATTCAATTTTTAACCGCTTTAAATAAACCCATAATCATGGCATTTCATACGGTTTTACCAAACCCTGATGAGGCCTTTAAACGCATGGTAAATCAAATGGTTTCGGCTTGTAAATCAATAGTGGTAATGACAAAAAATTCGTCCGAAATTCTTGTTTCAGATTACGGTGTTAGTCAATCCAAGATTGCCATTATTCCTCATGGCACACACTTGGTTGAACCCATTAATAAACTAGAATTAAAAACGAAATTTAATGTAATAGGTCGAAAAATAGTCTCAACATTTGGGCTGTTAAATTCTGGAAAAGGAATTGAAACTACTTTAGAGGCTATGGTCAATATTGTTAAGGTGCATCCCAATGCCCTGTTTCTAATTATTGGAAAAACACATCCCAATGTTTTGAAAACAGAAGGAGAAAAATATAGGTTGTTGCTTAGTGGTATGGTTGCGGAATTGAACCTACAAAACCATGTTTTGTTTGTGAACCAATATTTGCCATTAGCCGAATTATTAAATTATTTACAGCTCACAGATATTTATTTGTTTACATCCAAAGACCGCAACCAAGCAGTAAGCGGAACATTCTCTTATGCCATTAGTTGCGGTTGTCCCATTATTTCAACGCCCATTCCGCATGCCAGAGAGGTTTTAGGACAAGATGCTGGCATTATTGTAGATTTTGAAAATGCCTCACAGTTAAGCAGAGCCGTGAACATGCTCTTAATAAATGAAGGCTTAAGGGAAGATATGCGCATGAATGGCTTACACAAAATTGTTTCTACCGCATGGGAGAATTCTGCCCTATCGCATGCCCTATTATTTGCAGGATTATCGAAGAGAGGTATTACCCTAAACTATAAACTCCCAGAAATAAATTTAAACCATTTTCACCGCTTAACCACCCATGTTGGGATGATCCAATTTTCTAAAATAGGCACACCAGATTTATCATCGGGCTATACTTTAGACGACAATGCCCGGGCACTTATTGCCATTTGCATGCATTTTGAAACTACGAAAGATGCAAAAGATTTAAATTTAATCCGAAAATATATTGGCTTTATCAAATTTTGCTTGCAGCCAGGTGGTAGCTTTTTAAATTATGTAAACAGCGATCTCCAATTCACGAGTCAAAATTACGAAACCAATTTAGAAGATTCAAATGGCAGGGCAATTTGGGCTTTGGGATATATTATTTCGCAAAGAAATATACTACCACCCAATTTGAGTATCGATGCTATTGCCATCATGGAAGAAGCTATAAAAAACATTCAACTAAACCATTCACCCCGCGCTATGGCCTTTACCATAAAAGGATTGAGTTACTATTATGATGGCACTAAATCGCCAGAAATTATTGCTAACATTAAACTATTGGCAGATAGATTACTTCAGATGTATAAGCATGAAAGTGAAGTAAATTGGGAGTGGTATGAAAATTATTTAACCTACGCCAATAGCATTTTGCCCGAAGCCATGCTTTGCGCCTATAAAGTGTGCAAAGACCCTCTATATTTAGATATTGCCAAAGAGAGTTTTGATTTTCTCCTATCAATTTTATTCAAAGGTAACAGCATAAAAGTGGTTTCAAATCGGGGTTGGCATATCAAAGGAAAAGCCACCAATCAATTTGGGGAGCAAGGCATTGATGTAGCTTACACCATTTTAGCATTGCATAATTTTTATCAAGTATTTAAGGATGAAACATACTTAACAAAGATGAAGATTGCCTTCGATTGGTTCTTAGGAAACAACCACCTTCATCAAATTATATACAATCCCCGCACAGGAGGCTGTTACGACGGGTTAGAAGAGCACCATATTAACCTGAACCAAGGCGCCGAATCAACAGTTAGCTATTTATTATCGAGGTTAACCATTGCTAAATATGTTCCCTTTGCCACAACTATGTCTGAACCAAAAGTTGCACTTAAACAACAAGTTGAAGACCTCGTTTTAATGGGGTAAGACCAATTGTTATTATTAAATAGCCCAAATATCACTTGTAAATTCTTTATCAGTCATTTTCTCTTCCACATTGAGTATAAATTCTTTTTGTGAAGAGAGTTGTCCTTACCCCCTTTTCTAGTACAAATAAAAAGTATAATTAATTATTTTATTTTTTAGTTAATATTTAAGCATATTTATTTAGCCTAGAAACACAGATCAACCCCAATATCCGCAGGTATTTCGCAACCATATTTTTTTCTAATTGAATCATTTTTTAAACAGTTGGTGGTTTCACACACATGTTTGCCAAATGCGGCTTTAAGTGGTGCAATGCAAAATGTGGCCTCACATAATTATATTCTTGTATCCATATTTCATATGATAGTAGACTGTATGAAACACTAAAAGAAAAGAACTAAGTTAATTTTTCATCAACCTCAAAAATTGCTCGCCATTAGGCGTTTTTATTTGAAGAATATATAACCCTTCAGTTAACTCGTTAAAATTTTCCTTTTCAATATGTAGCCCCTTCCAGGTTAATTGACCAGTAGAATTAAATAGTGAAAATGTTTCATTTCCTTTTCTATTTTCTATTTCAATAAAATTGCTGAATGGATTTGGGTAAACAATTAATCTTGGTTCAGCAATAGGTAATTGGTTCAAACCGGTGCTTATAAATAATGGATCGGTTTTAATAAGGCTATCTATATTTACATTCTCATCACCAGAACGGTAATAGGCAAATAAGTAGCTATCAAATAACATTTCATCAGTGGTATTTAAACCAGCTAATACCGGTTTGCTAGGGTCTGGCGTGTAGGGATTATTAATAGTATTATCGAATACATGGGATGCGTAAAATCTATATCCAGCAGGAATCTTAAGCAAGCTTTTGAAAGTGTATTGCATTTGCCAGTGAAAATCCCATTTGTTAATTCTTATAAGCGCAATGGTATCTGCTCCTTTATAGGCATAATTGAGAATAGAGGTGCACGTGTTATGTGAATGAGGGAATGCGCCAAATAAAGAGAAATCAGATTGCAAACCAGCCGAACTAGGAGGATATCTTTGAATAACTTTGCTCACTGTGTTTGCAGGAATTTGAAAGTTCCAATTTTGCAAAATTGTTTCAAAATACATTTCACGTATACCTGTCTCTCCTATTGGATAAAAATATACACGCAATTGAGAGCTATCTTTTTGTCCTGCCGTGCCTTCTGGCACATGAATTTGAAAAGACAATTTAGAACCTGCTTTTATGCGGAATCCAAATTTTGTT
>JAWXAZ010000142.1:0-13200 GCA_034439755.1 bacterium | reverse complement strand
CAAACCATTTGAATCCGGCATGATTTCATTCAAACCATTTGAATTCGGCGCATTTCCAAACAAACCATTTGAATCTGGCATGATTTCATGCAAACCATTTGAATCTGGCGCAATCTCCGGCATAAAAATTTTTGCCCCAGTCAATTCAACAATACCATGAATGTGGTTGGGCATTATTATAAATTCGTGTAAAACCACATTCGGAAAATGATTGGGGATATTTAACCAACATTCGGTGGCAATTTTACCAGCATCGTTCAATATCATTTGGGGCGAAAAAATTTTCGCCCCAACATCGATTTTACCAAATAACCGCGCCCTATTTTGGCAACATATGGTAATAAAATACAAACCCGCTTGCGAATAATCGTATCCCTTTAACCGGATAGACTGGCGGTGGTGAATATTTGGATTGTATTTGTTCATATTATTGAAAATTAATTGCGTTCAGACATTTATACTCGCTCTCACCCTACAACATTTTATACCATACTAACAAGCATTGCCTAGGTTAAAGTTCAGTTTGAGGTTTGTATAAAAGAATCTGCACCATCAAACAAAGGCATTTTAAAAACCCCCTTTGGTCTGAACCAACCAAAAATAAGCACAATTGAAATTGCTACATACACCCCAATTACTTTAAAATTTGTTTGAATTACAAATCATACTAAGATAAATACCCAACAACCAAAACCAATTTATTTGGCTTTCCATTGTTTCTAAGCTACTTTTGCGGCCCTCGATGTTATTTATCGGGACTATTTTATTGCATACATGAGTCTCAAACAGGAAATTGAAAAACGCAAAACCTTTGCCATTATATCGCATCCCGATGCAGGTAAAACTACCTTAACAGAAAAGTTCCTCCTCTTTGGGGGTGCCATTCAGGTGGCAGGTGCCGTTAAAAGCAATAAGATAAAGAAAACTTCTACCTCCGATTTTATGGAGATAGAAAAACAACGTGGTATCTCTGTGGCTACTTCGGTAATGGCTTTCGATTATAAAAACAAACGGATAAATATCCTCGATACGCCTGGTCACAAAGACTTTGCCGAAGACACATACCGCACCCTTACCGCAGTAGACAGTGTAATCTTGGTAGTAGATTCGGTTAAAGGGGTGGAAGAGCAGACCAAGCGATTGGTGCAGGTTTGTCGCATGCGCAATACGCCCATCATTATTTTTATCAATAAAATGGACCGTGAAGGCAAAGATCCTTTCGATTTAATTGAGGAGATTGATGGCACCTTGCATCTTCAAACACAACCTTTAACGTGGCCCATTAACCAAGGTTCTTTGTTTAAAGGCGTGTATAACCTTTTTCGCAATAGCCTCAATTTGTTTGAATCGAACAAATCTCAATTGGCCGATGAGGTAATTAATATCCCCGATTTAATGGGCGCTAAAATTTCGAATTATTTAAGCGATAAAGACACTAAGAAACTGCGCGAAGATGTGGAGCTCATCAACGGTGTTTTTGAACCATTCGACGTAGAATTGTACCAAGCTGGTTTGTTGGCGCCCGTGTTTTTTGGTTCAGCCATCAATAATTTTGGCATACAAGAGTTGCTCGAAACTTTCTTAGAAATTGCGCCGAGTCCTAGAAACAGAGAGGCTGCCGAGCGCATGGTGGCCGCAGAGGAAAATAAGCTTACAGGCTTTGTATTTAAAATTCATGCCAACCTCGATCCAAACCACCGCGATAGAATTGCGTTTATGCGCATTTGTTCTGGTAAGTTTGAACGCAACACTTTTTACTACCATACTAGAACAGGTAAAAAACTAAAATTTGCCAACCCAGCAACCTTTATGGCCAATGAAAAAATATTGGCTAGCGAGGCTTATCCTGGCGATGTAATTGGCTTGTACGACAGTGGTAATTTTAAAATTGGCGACACCTTAACGGAGGGCGAAAACCTCCATTTTAAAGGCATCCCGAGCTTCTCACCAGAGATATTTAAGGAATTAGAAAACCGCGATCCCATGAAGACCAAACAGTTGGAAAAGGGTATTTCGCAGTTGAGTGAGGAAGGTGTGGCGCAGTTGTTTATTCAGGAACCGGGTAATAGAAAAATTATTGGTACCGTAGGCGACCTGCAATTTGAGGTAATACAGTTTAGGTTGGAGCACGAGTATGGTGCAAAATGTGCATTTATTCCCCTAAAATTCTATAAAGCATTTTGGATTACCAGCACCAATAAGTTGATGATGGAAAATTTTATGCAAAGAAAATCGTATGCCATTGCCCGCGACAAAGAAGGGAATCCTGTCTTCTTTGCCGAGAGCGAATGGAATGTTACGATATCAAAAACAGACTATCCAGACATTGTGTTCCACACCATTTCTGAATTTGATGCGGTAGCAAATGAATCTGCTGTAAGCTAATTTATTTCTTCATCCAACCTTCTGCGAAGGCCTTCATTTTCTCGAAATTTTCGCGCAGTTGACTGTTCATCAATTCCATGTTTTCCTTGGCCGTAGTTTGCATGGTTTTGTAATGTTGGTTAAGCTCAACCAGCTTTTCGCCAATTTCTTTTTGCTTCTCTGCAAGGCCATCTTTTGCATCCATTTTTGCCAAAGAGAACTGCAATTTCACAATCTCTAATCCGGTTTTAAAAGCTTCTGCGTTTTGATCCAACAGGTTTAAACTTTTAGCATAAGCCTCGTTATAATTTGCTTTGCCCGCTATGTACAATTCGTGCATGGCAATTTCGATTTTTTTCTTTTGCTCTTCAAAAGCATCCATGCCATCTGCCTTGCCCAGGGTAAGTTGCAGGCGCAAATCTTCTAGCTTGCTTTTCATTTCGGCAAGCTTCTCTTCTGCCATATCGGTTCCCTTTTCTAGGTTTTCTTTAATGGTAACTAAGCTGTTGCGGTAATGCTCTTTTTGCTTTTCAAAAGCTTCAACAGCATCTACTTTTCCAGAAGTAAATTGTGCTTGCATTTCTTCCATGCGTTTTTGCCAGTCTGAAACCAATTGTTTCATTTGGTCGGTCATTTTGTTTGTGTCCATTTTGTATTGAATTTAATATTTACCTTTTCTATAAATTGAGAATAACATCATAAAGCCAAAGATACCAGAAATTATAATACCAATTAACCCAATAATGGGAATGCCATTATAAAGTGGCGGAATATGCGATAAAACCACTAGGCTCGAACCCAATATCATGGCCGCCAAAATGATGGCTGCAGACAATCTGCTTGCCACTACATCAAGCGTATGTATGAGTTGGTTCAGACCGAGAAATTCTAGCTTTACTTTGCCCTCTTTTAAGCGGTTAATAATGCCGCGTATGTCTCTTGGAAGCGCCCGCACAAAATCCCAAATTTCTACCACTTCGTGTAGCGCAGTTTTAAGCAAATTCTTTGGCTCTAATCCTTCTTCAAACAAACGCATCGAATGTTTCCTTATTCTTTCCAAAGTATTAAAATTTGGATCTAATTGCCTACTAATTCCATCTAAAATAACAAGGGTTCTAAGGAGCAAGAAAAAGTCGTTGCTAAAGCTTAATTTATGCTTATAAATAATCTTTTGAAGGCGGTCTACAATCTCGCCCATGTGCCTTTCGTCTATGGTTTCTGGCGGAAATTCTTCGATGAGAATGCTTATATCGTATTCTAATTCTTCTTTGCCCGTAACGCGTTTGCCTTTAGTTAATGCTTCAATGGCATCGGTGAGGTTGCGCAAATCGCCTTTGGCAATGGCAATAATAAAGTCTTTAAAGGCCTCTTTATCTTTTCTATTCATTGTGCCCACCATGCCAAAATCGATGAGGCAAAGGCGGCCATCTTTAAGCACAAACACATTGCCTGGATGTGGGTCGGCATGAAAGAAACCGTAGCGAAAAATTTGCTGAAAATAGATAAACAACCCCGTTTCGGCTAAGTTGTGTAAGTTCATATTTTGCGCACGCAAATCGGCCAAGCGATCAACTTTAGTGCCCTCCATAAACTCCATGCAAATTACCCTGCGCGTGCTATATTTGCTATACACTTCTGGCGCATACACCCTTGGTTCGTTCTTAAACAAATGCTTAAAATGATTGATATTGTAAGCCTCTAACAAAAAGTTGAGCTCCCTGCTCATACTTTTGCTGAGCGATTTCACCAGTTCTATGGGTTCGTAACGCGCAAATTGCGGGAAATTATTCTCCGCAATCTCGGCCAATTCTCCTAAGATTTTTAGGTCCTCTTCTATAATTTCCTCCATGTCTGGCCGCTGCACTTTTACCACCACTTGCTCGCCGGTATGCAAAACGGCACGGTGCACTTGGGCAATGCTGGCCGAGGCAATGGGAATTTCTGTGAACGAAAAAAACACTTCCTCGAGGCTGCCATTTAAATCTTTTTCTATAATGCTTCTTACATCTTCGAAGGCAAAACAAGGCACTGCATCTTGCAGTTTTTTAAGTTCTTCAATTAACTCGGCAGGCAATATATCTGGCCTGTTGGCAAGTACCTGACCAAATTTGATATAGGTAGGACCAAGTTCTTCAATGGCCATGCGAATGCGCTCGAAACGCGTATGCGTGATGGTTAAAATTTTGCCCTTTACTTTTCTATGAATGCGAATTTTAGGAAGTAGTTTTTGTAGGCTCGAATGCGCCAATAGATCGTTGAGCCCATGTTTCATGAGCACCTGCAAAACTTGCTTATACCGCCTCAGGTGTTTAAAAGTCATGGCCTAATTCCTTTAACAAAGACTCCAATTTTTCTACCCGTTTTTGAAGTGCATAAAATTCGGTTTTGCTGGGTGTATCCATTTCGTTTAGCACCTCATGAAAATACCGAGTGGCATCGTCTTTGAGGTGAGCGCCTTCGCTTTTTACACCCCTAACAATTTCGCTTATAATGCGCTTGCCTTCCTCCTCGCTAAGCTCTCCTTCCATTTCCATTTTCTCGAGCAAAAGTTGCGCTTTTCTGGAAGTAGAAGCGAGCCCAACGCCTATGTATAACAAGCTTTTGAGTCTATCGTCCATCATCTTAAAGTTATTTAGTGAAATTAGACCAAAGAAATGCGATTAACTATGATATTCCTCAGCAAAATGCGTACTAAATTTAGATGGCAAATTTCCGTTTTTCGGTCTGAACCAAAGCGCCTTTTACCCCAAATTATACCAATTGTAAATGCCCATAAAACTAAATAATAGTACAATTAGATATGTATCGAAATTGGACTACCCCCAATAACGCACATAAAGATAAATGGCAGCGCCAATTAACAACCCAAGCACCATAATAGTCTTCCATAAAGCAACACCTTTTTTACGGAATGGATCGTTTAGGTTCAGCCTAGAATTAATAGGCAAACTAGCTGTTTGCGTAAGTAAATTTCCAAAACTAATATTTACGGTGGCACGCGCATTAATGGCCCAACCATTGGCATCTAAAATAGGCGCTAGGTTACGTTTTCTTAATTTTAGGTAAGCGATAATCATAGACGGGCCAGAAATCAATAGTATGATGGCCAAAAATGCCAAAGGTATTTTCCACCAAGTAAGGGCTAAAAAGCCTGCAATAATGCTGGCTAAAGCCGCACCAATAGCACCCATAGCCAAGCTAAGGGCCGCAAAAATTCCCACAAATTTCCCTATATCAAATGGAGGCGGTGGTGCTGCGGCAGCAACTTGAGCAGCGGGCGTTGCGCTGGCGGCTGGGGATTCAACCACGGCATTGTTGGCATGCGAATCTGCCTCGGCAGCCTTTTTCTCAATGCTAGAAGTAGCTTGCGATTGCACCTTATCATCTTGTGCGGCTGCAAACTTATTTACTTGTGCCTCTACAAAGCGCGAAATCTTGCGGTATGGTGTCCAAAATGCCTGTCTAATGCTAATGGGATTATCTACAATTTTGATGACGGTTGCATCCCAATCCAAGCCATCTCTATCGTAAAACAAGGCATTTCTACCCACTATTAAATCGTCTATATCGCCATTGGTTAAAGCAGCTGCAATAATCATTTCCTGACCAGTATGTTTTGAAACGCACCTGCAATACATCAAAAACATGCCACTAATTGAAACCATGGCATCGTGTCGGCCCATATCATTTACCTTAATACAAAGCGTACAAGAACGTTGGTCTATATACAAAGTGCCTGCCTGAAATATAGCCTTTTTACCTGGTGTATAGAAATCATAAAAGGTTACAAAATTCTTTAACAGCTTAAATAAATCGCGGTAATAGCGCACCAATTGATCCACCAAAATAATTTGCGAGGCCTCCTCGGCCAAGTCCAAATCTTGTGCAATTAATCCCTGCAATGATTCCAAATAATTCCCGGCACCAATAGCCCTAACACGCTCCAATCCCAAAGGTTCAACCTCTGTTCCAGACTTTAGTGCAAGCCAATTGGCATAAGGGGTAAACTGGGCAGAAATAGCCATCCATTCTGTTTCAGATAAACGCTCCTTTCTCGGGAATAAAATTGCCACAACCAAATTCTTAAAAGCATCTATTTCTTGCTCCCACATTGGGTTCAGACCATTGCTTAAGGGCAATGATTTACCTCCCTCAATTTTGGCTAAAGGATACGCACTAATTTCCTCTTTGCAGAAGTTTAAATCTTTGATGGCAATAGACTCCACCCGAGCACTCAATTGGTTCAGGGCTTCGGTTGTTTGTGGATCAAAAGCGGCCAATTTGCAACGTAAAAAATAATCGTCAATTTTACTGCAAACCCTTAACCAGATTGCATAACCAGCTGCTGTTTGCTCACCCAAAGGCAATATTTCTGCCCCTTGCGTTTCGGCCATAGAACACCAAGTATCATAGGCCTCACACGCTGCAAAAAACTGGCTTACCAACTCTTCATCCACCCCTTCTTTTCCTCCTCTATCTGCCTTAGAACCTACGCAAGCCACCACGTCATTTAACAAAGCAATTAAGGCTTCGTTAGAAGTGCTATCAGTGGTAATTATGCCATCGCCATTAAACTGCGTACCTGCAAAAATTTGTACAAAATCTAAGGTATCTTCAACCCCAATAAAACCCTGGTCCGACTTACCCAAATTGGACAAAATAATCTTGGCACTATCTAAAATTGCCTTGCCATCCGCGGTATCTGTATTAATAGCTGTTAAGGGCAAATGCGACTCCTCTCGCAAAATATCATTCGCATTTTTTATCAATCCGGTAAGCCATTTTACTGCCGCCAAAATCTCTGGCACCCGTATTTGCCCATCCTTATCGGCATCAATTAAATTCAATGTTTTTGCATCAATCTCCAAGCCATCTACAGGGCAACTAAGCGCAGTCCATAACTTCTGATCCAAAGTCTCCAAGGCCAGCAAATCCGCCCCCGATTCAAGGTTTACACGCTTCACTCCACCCACCGTAGAAAAGCTCCACACATGATTTTTTATCTCCATAAAATTCTTTTTTTCTCTCGGTTTGAACCAATCCGTAGTTTCTGGCAAAGTAGGGAAAAAACCCATATAGGCAAACTTGGCTCAGCAAGATTATCCTTGCTGTTTTTAAAGCCCAGTTAAAGGAAGAAAATCTGATATAGCTGGGATGCATTTATCCCCTATTAAGAGAACATCAAAATCATCTCTTAACACAGCATATCCTTTCCAAGACTAAAATCTTAGATGTTCAATAAGACTTATCTAAACTTAACAATCAACTTTTTTAGTTCCCCCACCTCAATTTTACCATTTAAATTTCTATCAATAAGAAATGCAAGATAAAATTCATTGAGTTTAGTCTCGTTCATTTTGAATTCCATTTTATCATAGTACAAACCCTTTATTTCAAATTCTAGCTTCAAATATTCACCAGATCTGCCAATTAAATTTAGCCTTTTACTTTCAGAATTTTCATAAAGGGTATAATGATGGCCACTGTTATTAAAATATAAAGACTCATATTTTCCTGTCTCATCAGCAGCCATTCCAGAGCCCGGTTCAAAGCAAGGTAAATCAGCCATCAACATTCCTGTTTTAACTTTGTCTAGTTCCGACATATTTAAGAAGGCCGCAATCTTAGCAGAATAAAACTTCTCGTTTTTATAGGTATACGCTTTGTTATAAAACCTAAGTGAAAAAGCTTTTCTATCCACTTCAACTGTTTCAAACGATTCGTTCAATACCGTTTCTATCCCATTCTGAAAAAGCGAAATTTGATTAATTGGCGCTTGAAGTATTACGTTTTTTGCAGACTTACACGCTGGTATTACAAAGATTACAAGGAAAAGCAAATAAATAAATTGAGAATTTTTCATGGTTTTAATATTGTCAATATTCGACTTACATTATTTAGTTAAGCCAAATTTTAAGTGTACAAAACAAACAATAAAAATCAAAAGGTTTCTATTTTTCCATCTGTATTTCTAAACCTTGGACAATTTAAGGGTTGTGATTTATCCCTAAAATCATACTTATAAAGGTCCTTCATATCATTAAGTCCACAAACTTTCTTGTTGTTTATTAAAACAATCCCCACCTCGAAAGAGCTCGTTTTCCCAGCAATATTTACGCCCATCACATTTGTTTCAACTGCAGCATATATTTTAAAAACCGGATTAGCTTGATATCCAAAAAGTAATGATGGATACAAATTATTTTTAACACCATAAGGGTTAATTAAAGGCAATTTTAAACCCGCCCCAGCACTTATTTTTGAGCCAAAATAAGTTTCGAAATTAAGGGCTCCATATTTAAAATTATTTTGCAAATCTCCTCTAAAATAAAAGTGATAGGAGATGTTATCTTTCAATTTACTTTTATGCAATAAGGATAGCTGAAGGCTAAATCTCCTTGGCAAAGTAGCTCTATTTAACAAGCCAATCTGGGGCTCAAAAGCATTGAAAACTCCTATGCCTGCCATAAAATAGGCCGCCTTACTATTGTATAAATTATACCTTAAACCAAAATCCCAATTTGTAACAGTTGACAAATCTAAATTCGCATTTTGATTGGAGGATGGCTGCTGCATTATCCCTCTTATTGGGTCTAATTGGTCTGAGAAAATAAATTCATTCCAATCCACATTCTGAAAAACTAACCCAGGTCTAAATCCAGCACTGATAGCGCTGTGTTTGTTAATTGGAATCCCAATACCAAAATTAAACGCAACCTTATTAATTTTAAGAAACCCGTCACCCTGCGTTTCATTGGTTGCCAAAAGCCCCAACCCAATTCTTCCAAGACTCTCCTTACATGGCGAATAATCCATTGAAAAAGTAGAATAGGAAAATGGTCCTCTAACAGGATAAAACGAGGTACGAGACGAAGACCTTATTCCAATTTTCCCGGGTCCATCTCCTCCTCCATAAGATGGGTTATATTCGAGTCTTCCATATTGAAAACTAGTATTTGTTGGATCTTGTCCTTTGACAAGATTTACATAAAATAAAAAAAGGCATGTTACAAGTAGCTTTTTCATCGTATTAAAGTTACGTTACCTTTATCTGCCAATTTATGCGACCCAGGAAACAACATTCCTGGCCATTTTGTATTATCCGTAAAAACAGCTTCAATGGTCCAAATATAAGAGCCTGGCTGACAATTAGAGCCGTCTTTTAAATTAGTGCCATCCCATCCCCTTGCTGGATGGCCATCGAACAATTCGGTTGACTCCCAAACCATTTCACCCCACTTATTAAAAATTTTCAAATGATACGATTTTATCTCTGTTCCAGCAGGTTTAAACACCCTCACATCATCGTTTCCATAATCAGGAGTAAAGGCATTAGGTACAAACAATCCTTTCCAATAAGGCTCCATACATACAGTGTCTGTTGTAAATGCTTCGCAACCATAAAAAGAAGTTACTTTGTGCGTCACCATTTTGCAGATAGAATCTGCCTCTCCAAAAGTAAAATAAGCCGTTTGGCCACCAGATTCATTGCCTGAACCAAATTGCCACAAATAGGTATTATTGCCACTTGAATTGCTTATAAATTTAAATGTTCTGTATGGCTTGTTTTGATCATTCAGTAAATGGGTAAAACCTGCATCTGGATCAGGGTAAATTGTAATTAAACTGCTTTTTATAAGCATTTCATTGCATAGGATTCCAGCATAGGCAATTAAGGTAACATTGAAAGTACCAGCACTGTCATATCGGTGTCGCGGACTTTCCTCAGTAGACGTATTACCATCGCCAAAATACCATAAATAGGTCTTGGCAAATTTGCTCTTATTGGTAAAGCTAACATAGGTTCCTTTACAACCATTTATTTTATCAATACTAAATTCAGGTTCAGGCTTATTAAATATATTAAAATATTGCGTGGAGGTATCATAGCAGAAATAAATATTCTCTGCTACCAGTGTAATGGTATATTGACCCACACCACTGTAAAATTCATTGCCATTGGTGGCCGTTGAGGTGTTTCCATTGCCAAAATCCCAACGATAAGAATTTGCGCCAGTGCTTAGGTTATCAAATTTTACCCAAGCGGGCCCAGTGCAAGTATCTTTGGGGTTATAATCAAATGCAGCATTTGGAATTGGCCAAACAACTATTTGCTTGAAGGCAGAATCTTTGCAATTACTGCTATTTGTTGCGGTAACTTTTACCCTATAAGTTCCAGGTTTTTTAAACTTATAAGATATGCCTGAACCAACAGCAAAATTACTGTCGCCAAAATCCCACTCATAAAAATAATTTCCATTGCTACTTAAATTCAAACTAAAGGTATGGTTTAAACAGGCCTGATTTGTATCTGCATTGATACTAATAATGGGATTGGGTGTTACCATTAAACTGTCTGTTATTTGAGATGGACAATAGTTTTGATTTGATAACAAAACAGCTCTAAAAATTTTCTTGCCCCCCGTAGCATAACTGTGAATTGGATTGTATTGATTTGATGAATCGCCATCTCCAAAATACCATGTTATGGTGCCTCCGCTTGCCAAACGCGAAACAAATTGTACAGGTTGATTAACACAAATATTACCTGCAATTTTGTCGATGGTGAATTGAGGTTTTGGATAGACCGAAATAACCACAGAACTGGTATCATAACTACAATTGTTGTTTACATATTGATAGGCCCTAAAGATTCCTGGCTTATCATATAAATGCAACGGATTTTTAAGATTTGTGCCAGTACTATCTCCAAACGAATAGCTAATATTTTGCCCTCCAGTAGATTTATCTGTGAACTGAACCAATAAATCTTGGCAACCATTTTGATAATCGGTGGTAAAAAATGAATTCACTGTATTAGGCATCACTTTAATGAATTTTCGCAGGGTATCACTGCCACAGATATTAGAAACAATTAAAGTTACCACATAGATAGTTGGCGTATCTACAGTGGAATAAATTATTTTATTGGGAATTGGATCAAACCGAATACTGGTGTCTTTGCCATTTCCAAAATCCCACCTCACATTTTGTGGAACGCCATAACTAAAGTTCATGAATTTTACCTCTAAAGGAGAACAACCAGAATCCTTATTCATTTCAAAATACGCTGTAGGTAAAGGCAATATCCTAACAGTATCCTTTTTAAAAAAACTTCCACAGATATTACTTACTTCTAATTTAATATAATAAAAGGTGTCTGTAATTAAGCTTTGCATGTAAGTTTGTGGTGCAGGATTGATATTTGTGGAGGTATTTCCATTGCCTAAATTCCACAAGAAACTTGCGTGGTATATTTTTGTTGATGTATTTGTAAAAGTTACAACAAGTGGACTACAGCCAACAGAATCTGTCTTAACAAAGCCAACATTAGGCGGCACTTGAACCTTTACAAAAGCTGTGTCAAAGCTAGTCCTGCAACTATTTGTTGCTTTCAAAACAATTTGGTAAGTCCCCTCAACTAGATAAGGGTGTAAAACAACAGAATCTTCGGTTGTAAGTAGGCTTAAACCATCTCCAAAATCATAGTAAAATGTATCTACACTGCCATAAGATTGGTTTTCAATTTTTAGCTTAGTGGGATTAATTGAATTAGAGCAAATGATGGTGTCTTTTAAATAGATGGAGGCAACAGATCCAGCCTCAATATAAAACTTCTTTTGAACGGTATCTTTACAACCATTAACAGAAGTAGATATGAGTTGAGCTATATACGAAGTGTCTTGCCATTTTGAACCAATATAGGTTTTAACGAGTGTATCTAAATTTGTAATGGCAGTTGTTCCATCTCCAAAACTCCAATTATAAGTAGCTAATTTTTTAACAATAGATTGGTTAAAAAAAGTAATGGGTAAGGGAGAACAACCCGAATCCAAATTGGTTAAAAATAAGGCTATAGGTTTTGGAAAAACTTTAAATGGTTTATCAATCGAATCCCTGCAACCATCGGCATTTGTTGCCAACAATTGTATCAGATAAATTGAATCCAATAATCCTGTGTGGGAAGGGAATTGAATGTTTGTATTATTCGATGATGGATTAAATAGAATTGGTCCCAGTTTTTTGCTGCTCCAACTATAAAAATTACCGTAATTAGTAAGGTTATTGGTGCTAATTAATATAGGTCCACAACTGCTATCCAAATTAAATGTGAAATTTGAAATGGGTCTAGTGGGAATTCGAATGGATTTTCGCATGGAGTCTTCACAACCAAAATTAGATGTTGCAGTTAGTTTAATTTGGTATATTTTGTTAAATCCAGTTTGGTTATCAATGAAAGAAATGATGGTGCTTGAATTGCTGCTGTCGTTTAAAATGTTTGATCCAACCAGACTTACAAACCAGCGATAACTGTTTGCTAGAATTGGAGGAACTTGTGTGCTTATATTATTTACAATCAACTTATTTGGGTAGCATAACACCGAATCACTTAAAAGAAAACCTGGATTTGGCAACGGTTTTACCACTATGGTTTTTGTAATGGAATCTCTGCAACCTGTTCCTCCCGCAATAGTGATAAGTTTTACAAATATTGTGGTATCTGTAATACCATAATTATAAAACACTTGAGTTGGATTTTTAACAATTGAAGAGTCTGTTGCCTTCCCAAAATGCCATAAATAGTTTAATCCACTATTTGGTGTTGAGGTATTATTAAAGTTTACCAATTTCCCAGAACATAAAATGCTATCAACTGCTATAAAATTGGGTTTGGGATTCTGTATGGTGTAAAACCACATTTCCATGCTATCGTTCTTACATCCATTCTTACTAATGGCCTTTAATTTAATTAAGACGCTGTCGTTGGCATTAGCTAAGGTATAACCTGGGAAGCTTATGCCTGGCGCTCCCAAAGCGGCTCCATTTGCATACCAT
>JAWXAZ010000141.1:0-5395 GCA_034439755.1 bacterium | reverse complement strand
TAAAATTGATTGTATCATATTGTCTCCGTTTCTACTTATGTCATATTGAAAGTTTGCAACTCGCCATTTAAACATTTGTAGTCGGAAAGTTCCCATAACAATATGAATTAATTCTTCGGACGTTATTGCATTTGTAAATACTTTCTTTTGTTGTCCTTCCAAAATAATAGGCATTAAGTGCTTCATTTTTACCCCCATTATTTTCAATATCGTTTCGTTAATGCGTAGGCTTTCTTCCATCAGTCCGTCAGAAAACACCGCAACCACAAAGTGAGGGTTCTTTTTAAAGAATGAAAATTGGTTTTGAAACAGCGTTACGAATTTTTCTTCAGGTGTTTGTTTGGCTGAAATTGCATTCGTATAGCGTTCGTCCATACTTTTAGCAAGATATTCAAGTAAAGCAATAATTATTTCTTCCTTGCTTGGAAAGTGCCTGTAAATAGCACTTTCAGAAAACTTCATTTCCTTTGCCAGGTTTTTAATTGTTAACCCTCCTACACCCGAAGCTGTGAGTATTCTACCTGCAGCTTCTATAATTTCGAACTGTCTATCAGAAATTGTTGTTGTCATTTTTTATTTACTTATAGTTTAAGTTTTCATTTTAAAAAAAGCAACGCCTAACCAAATCACAGAAGCTGTCATAGCAATTGCTCCAATTAATACTAAAGCGGGAGGTAATCCAAAATATACTTCAGTCAAAATTCCTATTGGCATAAGAAGTCCTGTAAGTGCCAACCAAGAAATGGTTTTTACATTTTGGAGCTTGTCTTTGAAGTGTATTAAAAGATAACCAATGAGAATATTTAGGAACGCAAATAAGTTCCCGTGAACATGAGCTAATCGAGTTTCAAAATGTTTTCCAATACTGTAGGAGTTTACCCATTCTTCTTTACCGGGAGCAAAGTCGCGTAAATAAATTAAAAGAAAGCCGTATGCCATAAAAAATCCCATTGTTAGAAACCCAATTGCGATGTTATTTTTGCCGTTCATTTTGCATGAATTTAAAATGTAAGTGAATATTCACTTACAAAGATAAACAAATTATTTTATTTACAAATTTTCATTGAAAAAAAAACAGAAATCAACTATTGTCCTTCGAAATTAGCTCCTTTGCTGTTAGCTTGAATGTTGAATTGGGCAAAAAGAAAAACCTTTACAACACCTTGGTTCCAGCCACAATTACCGCACCTTTCTTAATAATTACAATGCCATCACGCACGCAATATTGTTCGGTTTCGCAATCGACCATGGCCAAATCGCCCACAATTTCCACATCGTTTCCAATGCGCACATCCTTGTCTACAATGCAGTTTTCTATATGGCAATTCTCCCCTATTCCCATAATAATGCCATGAGCAGGATTTTGTAATTGATCATAAGTCTCGTAATAATCGTTACCAAAAGTAACACAATGTCTTAAAATACTGCCTGAACCAATCCTTGCGCGGTTGCCAATTATGCTGTGGTAAATCTCTTTGGCATGTAGGATACAACCTTCAGAAATTACGGAATCTTTTACCACAGTTTCTCCACTAAATTTGGTTGGTGGCAACATTCTGGCGCGGGTATAAATAAACCTGCTGTTATCAAATAAATTAAAATTAGGCACGTCTTGAGCCAAGTCTAAATTGGCATCAAAATAACTACGTATGGTTCCAATATCTGTCCAATAGCCATTATAAGAATAACCCTTTACTTTTAAACCCTGACTAATAGCACTTGGAATAATCTCCTTGCCAAAATCATTGTGGTCTGGGTCTTCCAAAAACATGCGATTTAAGGTAGCCTTATTAAACACATAAATGCCCATAGAGGCTAAGTATTCTTTGCCCTCTGCCTTCTCTTGTGCAGGAACAGGTGATACCCATTTATTCAATTCGGAAGACTTTGGTTTCTCCACAAATTCTTCTATAAAACCCGCTTCATTCACCTTCATGATGCCAAATCCTGGTGCATCTTCTTTGTTTACTGGCAAGGTAGCAATACTAATCTCGGCGCCACTTTCGGCATGTTTATTCACAAATGCCCTTAGGTCCATTTGGTATAATTGATCGCCACTCAAAATTAAAATATACTCATGGTCGTGACCATCCAAATGGGTAATAGATTGCTTTACGGCATCGGCAGTACCCTGAAACCATTGCTCGCTTCCAGGTCTTTGCTCGGCAGCTAAAATATCCACAAAGGCATGCGAGAAATGATCGAAGTGATAGGTGTTTTTTATGTGCGCATTTAAGGACCGTGAATTGTATTGGGTGAGCACAAAAATTCTTCTTATGCCAGAATGCAAGCAATTTGAAATTGGAATATCAATCAACCTATATTTTCCAGCAATGGGCACTGCAGGCTTGCTGCGAATAGCAGTAAGTGGGTGCAACCTTGAGCCAGCTCCGCCACCTAAAATTAAACAAACTGTTTTTAATAAATTATCCATACTCATATTTGATAAATTTCTATATACTTTTTAACGGCTAAATCCCATGAAAAATCGAGTGCCACTGCCCTATTCCTTATCTCATTTAATCGCTTGGTGTTTTTATATAAATCCAAAGCCCTATACAAACTCATCACCACATCGCTCACACTTGCCTCGTTAAACCTAAACCCATAACCACCCTCATCGCCAATATCAATTACAGTATCTTTTAGTCCGCCAGTAGCCCTTACAATAGGCAAACTTCCATAGCGCAAAGCATACAATTGGTTTAAGCCGCAAGGTTCAACCAAGGAAGGCATTACCAAAAAATCTGAAGCGGCATAAAGTTGATGGGCCAAGGCTTCGTTGTAACCAATATAGTTCTTAATATGCAAAGGAAAAACCTCCGAAATATGCCTAATTTGGTCTTCAATATAACCGGCACCCGAGCCCAAAATAAAAAAGTTCATCTCTTTATTTTGATGCACAAATTCGCCAATGGCCGGCACAAAAATTTCGCCTCCTTTTTCCACATTTAACCTGCCTATAAAAACTACCAGTGGCAGCGTTGGGTTCAACCCGAAATTGCTGCATATTGCCTCTTTGCTTTTTAACTTAAAATTGGCTAATTTACTTTTCAACAAAACCTGTAAATAACTGTCGGTAGCGGGATTCCAGACTTCGGTATCTATGCCATTAACAATTCCTTTGCTCTTAAATGCATACTCATTATAAAGCCAATTGAACTCGTTAACATCGTACTTTAATTCGTCTAAATATCCTTCGGAAACGGTGGTAACTTTATTGCTGCATTTTATGCCTGTGGCAAGCGGACAAATTTGATTGTTCCAATCTAATAAACCATTTGCTTGGCGCGGAAAATGTGGAATAAACCTTGCCTCTGCATGCGGAAAAGAGCCCGCATACAAGCCGTTGTGAATCGTAAATACTGTTTTTGTGCCTGCCAAAACCATAAAATCATAACAATGATTCATCATAAAAGAAACCAATCCGGTATGGTAATCGTGGCAATGTAAAACAACCGGTTTCTCTTGCCAAGAAAGCATCCAATACAAGGCAGCTTGCTGAAAAAACAGAAAACGCAAATGGTCATCTTCATAGCCATAAACTCCTTCCCTAAACAACAAATACGGAATATCTATAAAATACACATCATAGTCGAGCCCACTATTCACGGGCTTTACCACGTGAAAAGACACATTGTAATTCTCGTTGCCAAAATTGCCCTCAAACACCGAAACGCTTGGGTGATCTGCATTCCATTTGGTGTTATACCGCGGCATAATTACGCACGATTTATACTTTGCCCGCTCCAAATATTTTGGCAGTGCGCCCACCACATCGCCCAAACCACCCACCTTGGCAATTGGGTAACATTCGGCAGCTAAATGAACTATGGCATACATAACATTAAGTTTATGCTGCAAAATAGCAATTCTAACTTGCCTAACAAGTCTTTTAAAAAATATTTCGTTTTGAACCAATTTCAGTTGCGGGGGTATGAGTTTAAAATACAATTTGCCTGCCTTGGGTTAAAGCCTAAAATAAAATTTGCCTGCTATGGGCTAAAACTTAAAACGAAATTTGCCAACGGGGGCAAAAGCTTAAAACGTAATTGCCTGCTATGGGTAAAAACTTAAAACAAAATTTGCCAACGGGGGCAAAAGCTTAAAACATAATTGCCTGCTATGGGTAAAAACTTAAACCTCAATTTGTGAACTGGGTTTGAAACTTAAAACAAAATTTGCCAATATGGGTAAACGCTAAAGCATAATATCGCTTATATTTGAAAACAATCAATCAAGCAAGTGAAGTACTTTTTAATTGCAGGTGAGGCCAGCGGCGATATGCTGGGCGCAAGTCTTATGAAAGGCATATTGGCCAAAGACCCAGAAGCTCAATTTGAGTTTTGGGGCGGCGATTTAATGGCTGCCGTTGGAGGAAAATTGCTTAAGCATTACCGCCAAATTAATATCATGGGCTTTGTGGAAGTACTCCTAAATATAAGAACCATCCAAAAAAACCTTAAGTTGTGCGAGCAACAATTTAAGCAATTCAATCCCCATGTATTAATCTTAATAGATTACCCTGGATTTAACATGCGCATGGCTAAAGCAGCCAAATTACATGGCATCAAAACTTGTTATTTTATTGCCCCAAAAATTTGGGCCTGGAACGAAAAACGTGGCAAGAAATTAGAAGCTTATGTAGACCTTCTCTTGCTTATTTTTCCGTTCGAAGTGGGCTATTTTAAGAAGTGGAAAGTAAAGGCCCATTACGTAGGCAACCCCATGTTTCAAGATACACAAAAACACCAAAAGGATGCACAGTTTCGCAGCAACAATAATTTAGATCAAAAGCCCATCATAGCTTTATTGCCGGGCAGCAGAAAGCAAGAAATAAAACGCATGCTACCAAACATGATAAGCCTCTCCGAACGGTATCCACAATACCAATTTATCATTGCTGGTTCACCCGGATTAGGCAAAGATTTCTATGACCCTTTTCTAAACCAAAACGCCACCATCTTATTTGGTTCAACCCGAGAAATTTTGGCGCAAAGCCAAGCCGCAATTGTATGCAGTGGAACGGCCTCTTTAGAAACTGCTTTCATGAATATTCCGCAAGTTTGTGTGTATGCTGCCCAGCCGCTAACATATTTCATTGCCAGTTTGGTGGTTAAAGTAAAATATGCGTCGCTGGTTAATTTAAACTTAGGTCGCGAGGCCGTTAAAGAACTCATTCAGGACCAGTATAATGTATCAAATTTACGGGAAGAATTTGAGGCAATCTTGCCGGGAGGCAGCAAGCGAGAGGCGCAATTGGCAGGCTATTCAGCCCTTCACCAACAATTTAATAGCAACGATTCCGCCTTGTTAGCCGCCAACTATATTATACAATTGGCTACTTCTTAAAATCTACCAAAGGCAACTGCTTATCACAAAAATCGTACGCAAG
>JAWXAZ010000140.1:0-83426 GCA_034439755.1 bacterium | reverse complement strand
GTCCATAGTAAATTTTGTGTTTTAACGAATTTCAAAACTACTATAAAGAAGGGAGTTTAATTACTTCCTTCTTTTAAATTTTTATCGGACAACAGTGATTATTAACTAATAATAATACAGTTGTTGAGGTAAAAAGAGTTGTAATAAATCATTAATTTGAAGATGAAAAGGATTTTTATAACACTTTTAATTATAGTATTTTTTGGTAAAATTTATTGCCAACCTTATTATTCAAATCTGTATGATATTTATAAAGGCTGGGAAAGTGTATATAATGTTGTTGAAATTAATGATATTAATAAAACTATTCTCTTTAACGGAGATTTTTTTAATCCTGTAGATACCATAAACGATTCAGTAAAATATGTTCATGTACATAATTTTGTTATAAATTTTGAAGGCGTTTTGATTCGAAATTTCATATTGGAAAAAAAAGTACAATTATGCAACAGGTTGGCCATCACTAAAAGTAAATAATAAAAACTGTGTATTTATAAGGGAAGATGATTCCTTGAATAATGTTAGATACTTTATTTATGAGTTGGATAGCTTAGGAGATTTTAAAAATAGAATACAAATTGCAGGCACTCCATTTACGTTAAAAATAAAAGTAATTAAAAAAATTGCAGATAAAATTTATGCATTTGGTTTTAATGGAAATGTTTTAGGCTCTCCTTTTGCTGCTCTTTGTTTCGACACCACAGGCAAACAGTTATGGTATAAAGTTTATACTAATAAAAGGGTTTACCCAACAGGATCTGCAATTACCACAGATGGACATTTTATTATTGGCGGTGTGCAAACTGTTTTAGGTGATTTAGGCAATGGTATAAGAGATTCTACATTTGCTTGGTTTGCAAAAATAGATACCTTAGGCAATATTATTTGGGAAAAGAAGATTGAAAATAAGTATCAATTGCCTGTGCTTAATGTTAACGTTATTTCAATTAATAGTAAATATTATTGGTTTGGTGGTGGTTCCGGTAGTCAGAAGGATTTAACTATTAGGGCCTTTGCAGATTTAACTGTTACAAATGAAAAGGGAGAAATAATTCAATACACCAAAACTTTACAGGGTATTGCAAGCAAGTTCTATTCAACAGGTACATACATAGGTTACCCTATTTATAAAAATGGTTTCCTTTATGGGCTTGGTCAAGCATCAGATACAATGTCTTACGCTAAATACAACGATTACATTCAGTTTTGCAAACTAGATACATTAGGCAACATAAAATGGCGCAGAACATTTAGCCAATGGTATATGAGCAACCGCCCTTATAGCCTCACAGCCGTTAACGATGGTTTTATAATTTGTGCAGATGGAAAAGACACCACACATACCACTGGCTTTACAGATGCCTGGATTATCAAAACAGATACCAATGGCTGCATTATACCTGGCTGCCACTTATTAGATGGCATTACAGAGGTGCTAGATGCTGGCAATTATGCAAAGGTTTACCCAAATCCTGCCAGTTCACAAATTACCATTGAGTTTATAGACCCTAAGCAAACCAAAATAGATTTTATTGAGTTAATAGACGAAAAGGGAATAAGTCTGCAAACACAACAAGTAAACAACCAAACTTTCACATTAAGCACCGCACATTTACCCAACGGAATGTATTACCTTGCAGCTTATTTTAATGGCAATAAAAGGGTGGTTAAAAAGGTGTTGGTTCAGCACGAATAAAAATTACCGTAGGGACAGGGCGCGACCTGTCCCTATTTTGCGAGCAACCCGCCCCCATTTTGCGGGCAACCCTTCTCTATTTCAGAACAAACCTACTTCCACATTCTACAATATTTTAACCCAAATTCAGCATTAAAAAATGCTGAATCGATTTAATGATTTAATTCAATCCCGTATGCACGGAATTGAAACAATCATTAAATCGGGGTTACCCCAACTAAATCAAATCGTTCGGTTTTTTAAACCTCCTATTGATTAATATGGGTTTAAGAATTACTCTCCTCAAAAATGCCGTTTTGCTTGTCTTTGCGGCAATTGTCCCAGTTAAAATAACGGCCGTTCATGGCTACGTAAACACCCACTGGCAAGGTTTGGGCAAAGGCCAAGGCGCCTCCCAAATTAAAAAGTCCATCGCTTGAACCAAATTTATATGGAATCATTGCCCCTGTTATTACAATGGTTTTGTTGATGTTTTCTTTGGCTAAATAGGCCGCAGTTTCGGTCATGGTATCGGTGCCGTGGGTAATTACAATTCTATCTTCCACACAACTGGCGCAGTTTTCGGCAATCACGCGGCGGTCGCTATCCGTAATATCCAAACTGTCTATGAGCATCAAAGTTCTAATATTGGTATTGAGTTTGCTTCTGCCTAGTTTTAAGATTTCGTGAATGTGGGTGTCTTTAAAAAACAATTGGCCATTCAATTCGTTGTATTCCTTATCAAATGTGCCTCCGGTAACAAAAAGTCTGATATCCATATTTTTTTCCTTCAAAGAAAAGCTTTAGGTTCAAACATTCCATTTCTTTGTCACCTTTTTTTTATCTGAATAAAATCATTTCTTTTTTAACTTGAATTTTATAGCTTCGTGGCTCATTGAAGACAAATGATCAAAATTTAATCCCAAATAATGATACCAAAAATAGATAAAGACATAGAATCCGTAGTCATTCGCTTTGCTGGCGACTCTGGCGATGGCATGCAATTAACCGGTACGCAGTTTACCAATGCAACGGCTTTGCACGGCAACGACTTGGCAACATTTCCAGATTTTCCAGCCGAAATACGGGCCCCATTAGGCACCTTGGCTGGTGTTTCTGGCTTTCAAATTCATTTTGGTTCAACCCAAATAAATACTCCAGGCGACCAGTCTGATGTGCTAGTTGCTATGAATGTGGCCGCTTTTAAGGTGAATATTAAAAACCTGAAAAAAGGTGGTGTAATCATTCTTAATTCAGATGGGTTTGATGTTAAAAACTTGCGCTTGGCAAATGTACCCGAAGCTCAAAATCCAATTAATGACGGTTCATTATCAGATTACGATGTAAAAATTGTAGATGTTACCAAAATTACCCGTGCAGCACTTGCAGAAAGCGGCATGACTACCAAGGAAATTGACCGTTGCAAAAACATGTTTGTATTGGGTTTGGTGTATTGGATGTACCACCGCCCAATTGAAAATACATTGGAATTCTTGCGCACTAAATTCAAAAAGAATGAAGCGGTAATGAATGCAAATATCAAGGTGTTGAATGCAGGTTGGAACTATGGTGAAACAACAGAAATGTTTGCCAACCGGTATACCATTGCTCCAGCTAAAATGGAATCTGGTGTTTACCGTGGTATCATGGGTAACCAAGCCGCAGCGCTTGGTTTAATTGCAGCTTCAGTTAAATCTGGTTTGCCATTGTTTTACGGAACGTATCCTATTACACCTGCTTCAGATATTTTGCATGATTTATCTAAATACAAAAATTTTGACATCAAAACGTACCAAGCAGAAGATGAAATTGCAGGTATATGTGCTTCTATTGGTGCAGCTTTTGGCGGACATCTAGCAGTAACGGGTTCTTCTGGTCCGGGAATTGCACTAAAGGGCGAAGCCATTGGTTTGGCTACCATGTTAGAATTGCCTTTGGTTATTATTAATATTCAACGAGCTGGCCCAAGTACTGGTATGCCAACAAAAACAGAACAAGCAGATTTGAACCAAGCCATGTTTGGTAGAAATGGTGAATGTCCGGTTGTGGTTATAGCTGCACAATCTCCATCCGATTGCTTTACTTTGGCGTATGAGGCTTGTAAAATTGCCTTGCAACACATGATTCCTGTGTTCTTCTTAAGCGATGGTTATATAGCCAATGGCGCAGAGCCATGGAGGTTTCCTAATTCGGCAGATTTGGAACCCATTGAAGTTTCTTTTGCAAAAGAAAGAGCGGCTACCGATGATAAATTTATGCCTTATTTTAGAGATGAAAAATTAAGCAGGCCATGGGCTATTCCGGGTACAAAAGGTTTAGAGCATAGAATTGGTGGTATAGAAAAACAAAATGTAACAGGTAATATTAGTTACGATGCTGCCAACCATGAATTGATGACACATTTACGCCAGGAAAAGGTTGATAAAGTGGCAGATTTTATTCCTTTACAAACAATTGATTCTGGTGAAGAATCTGGCGATTTACTATTGTTGGGATGGGGTGGAACCTATGGCGCGCTAAGAACAGCTACTGCTCAATTAATTGCCGAAGGATATAAAGTTTCACATACTCAAGTTAGGTATATTAATCCGTTCCCTAAAAATTTAGGCGAATTGATGAGTAAGTTTAAAACAGTGGTAGTGCCAGAATTGAATAACGGACAGTTGGTAAAAATAATTCGCGATAAGTATTTTGTAGATGCCATTCCTTACAACAAAATTCAAGGACTTCCATTTATGAGTCATGAGGTAATTGCAAAAATTAAACAAATTTTAGATTAACAGGTAAGCTTGTTTTGAACCAATAATTGATTTATTTCAGGCATCGGTTTGAACCAAAAACTTACGCTTTAAAAAATATTATGACAGAAGTAGCAGAAAAATTAACGTCAAAGGACTTTTCTTCGGATCAAGAAGTAAGATGGTGTCCTGGTTGTGGCGATTACTCTATATTAAAACAAGTACAAACGATATTGCCAGATTTGGGTCGACCCAAAGAGGAGTTTGTCTTTATCTCGGGTATTGGTTGTTCGTCTAGGTTTCCGTATTATATGGATACTTATGGTATGCACTCTATACATGGCAGGGCCAGTGCAATTGCAACCGGTTTAAAGGCTACGCGTCCCGAATTATCTGTATGGGTAGTTTCTGGTGATGGCGATTCTATGAGTATAGGAGGTAACCATTTTATTCACCTGTTGAGGCGAAATCCTGATATCAATCTGTTGTTATTTAATAACCAGATTTATGGTTTAACAAAAGGACAATATTCACCAACCTCTGAGCAAGGCAAGGTTACTAAATCTACGCCATTGGGGTCAATAGATTATCCATTTAATCCCATTGCTTTGAGCCTAGGAGCAGATGGAACATTTGTTGCTAGAACAATGGACAGAGATCCAAAGCACCAGCAAGCAATGATCCGCAGGGCTTATGATCACCAAGGGACCTCTTTGGTAGAAATATACCAAAATTGCAATGTATTCAATGATGGAGCTTTTGAAATTTACACCGAGAAATCGAGTAAAAAGGAGCAAACATTAATGATGGAACATGGCAAGCCTCTGGTATTTGGAGAGAACAGTGATAAGGGGATAAAATTGGATGGGTTCAAACCGATAATTGTTGATTTAAATGATAGCTCGGTAAATGATTTATGGATACATGATGAAGAAGATTTGGTAAAAGCTACCATCTTGTCTAGGTTCTACGACGATCCTTCTAAAGGAGATCATTTTCCTCGTCCGTTTGGTGTTTTTTATGTAAACAACCACAAGGATACTTTTGATAAATTATTCAATGACCAAATAGCTTATGCCAAAGAAAAAATGGGCAAAGGTGATTTGGATAAACTAATTGCAGGCAAAGAAACTTGGGTAGTTAATTAAGAATTATGTAAAAATTAATAATCCAACAGATTAAATTTGATTTAAAATTTAGAATACCTATGAAAAAAATTTACTCACGTGTTTGGCTGAAATTTGCATTTTTAGCCATTTTGGTTGGATTATCAACTGTAACCTATACTAACTCAGGCGGACCATCGGCAGGTTTAACCGGCGCTCCTAGCGAAGGCAATTGTACAAATTGCCACGCTGGAACTGCAGTCACTTCTGGTTCGGCTTTTGATGCAATTTCATTAACCGGTTTGCCAAGTGGAGGCTATGCATCAGGAACCAATTATTCTCTTACCTTGAATGCCGGCTCAGCAGCAACCGCCAAGAATGGTTTTCAATTAATAGCACTTTCACCAAGCAATGCAATGGCAGGTTCTTTTACTTCTGGAACTGGCAGCCAAGCAATGGTTGGTGGCGGTGGAAAAACCTATTTGGGCCATACCCTCACTGGTAATTCACAAACCAGCTGGACTTACAATTGGACGGCTCCTAATCCTAGTGTTGGAACGGTTACATTTTATGTGGCTTTAAATGCTACCAACTCAAATAGTGGAACGGGTGGTGATGTAATATATCTTAAAACATTTACAGTTAGTGGTGGAAATTTGCCAGTTGCTACAATTACTTCTCCAGCAACTCCTGCGGTGTTTTGCGCTGGGGATTCAATTCAATTTACGGGCACTGCAACCAATACCCCAATAAGTTATGCTTGGGATTTTTTAGGTAATAGTCCAGCTAGTTCTACTTTGCAGAATCCTAAAATTAAGTTTAACAATGCTGGCTTTTTTACCATTAGGTTCAGGGCAACAAATGCAAGTGGTACTTCTACCAATGCCCAACTTACATTGCAGGTGGTAGCCAAGCCAACGGCAGCTATAATACCTGCCATTAATCAAACAATTTGTGGGGGCGATTCTGTAACCTTAACTGCTAATACTGGTACAAATTTATCTTATTTATGGAGCCCCGGAAACCAAACTACACAAACCATAAAGGTGGGTGCTGCCGGACCATATTCTGTTAGGGTTAGCGCTGCAGCAGCAAATTGTTTTACCAATAGTTCGGCTGTTACTATGTCGGTTTCTTCCAAGCCTACTTTGAGTGCAACACTTTCGAGCAATACTTTGTGCATAGGTGATAGTATTGAAATTGTAGCAACACCAGGCCTACAGAATTACAAATATTATTTTGGTTCGGCCTTAATTGATTCAAGTGCCAATAGTACTAGAAAATTTGCTGTGACTTCTAGTTTTACAAATATATTTATCATAGGTTCAAACGGAACTTGCAGCAGCGATCCTGTGGTGAAAGCGGTCACTATTTCTAGCAAACCAAATGCACCAAGCATAGCTTGTGGTTTAAGCACGCCAAGCTCAATAACTTTTACAATTTCTGGCAATAATCCTCAAATTAGTTTAGATAGTGGCAAAACTTATTTTGACCCAAGTCAAGGAAATACCCATGTAATTAATGGTTTGAACCCAAACACACAAATAACAGCTTTTGCAAGAAATGCTACAGGGGCTCCATGTTTATTTTCATTAAATAGCAACAAAACCTGCATAAGTATCAATTGCACACCTTTAACTTTATCCGTAACAGCTCCAAGATATGTTTGTTCTAACAGCCTTCCAAAAGATAAGATGATTAGAGTGGTCTCAGCAAATGCTGTAAATCCATATTATAAATATACTAATGTTACCCTTAATTTAAGTACCGTTTGGTTAAAGCGTGATACTTTTGATATTATAACTAATTCAGGTGACTTTCAATACAGGGTTTTGGTTATGGATTCGGCAAATGCAAGTTGTTCAGTAAAGGATACCAGTTTTTTTATATCAGTAGTTAATTTGAATTGGTTAAATGCCAAATTGAACTCAGATAAAAGTGAATATTGCAAGAATGATCAAATATCATTCAGTTTTAATAATATAGGTTCAATAATTAATAAAGTGAAATATTATTACGTTGTTGGTTCAAATCGAACTGAATTTGCTAGCCGAATTAAACCTAATTTTGGATACGGCCCAGTAAATATTGATCCCAGTTTTCCGAATGGAACAGTTGTAGGTGCGCAAACATTAGATTCAATTTCTGGTTGTGGTGTTTTTACCAATAATGTTACTTTAAATGTTTCGGAATTGCCTAATGTTGGTTATAC
This sequence comes from bacterium, assembly GCA_034439755.1. GTDB lineage: Bacteria > Bacteroidota > Bacteroidia > UKL13-3 > UKL13-3 > B1. The sequence goes on along the minus strand of JAWXAZ010000140.1, from coordinate 75,695 downwards.
CTTTTCAAAAACCAATTTACAAATTGTACTTACAGATACAAGCAGCAATACAGTAAGGAGGAATTGGTTTATTGAAGGTGATACTTTTGCTACAACGAATAAGGTTTTTAACCATGTTTTTGGATCGGCTGGTGCCAAAGTAATTAGGATGGATGCCTATACGGCAAGTGATTGCTTGGGTAGCATTAGCATATCCGTAAATGTTGTGGCATCTGGTTTACAAGAATCTGTAAATTCAATGGGACTTGAGTTGTATCCAAACCCTGCAAGCAACGAGGTTACTTTGAGTTGGATAAATGGAGGTAATGCAGAAATTGCTTTATATGATGTGCAGGCAAAATTGGTTTTAAGCACGCAATTGGAATCTGGCCATAAAATAAATATTGCTGAGTTAGGAAGGGGTGTTTACCTACTAAAAGTAAGCAGTAACAACCATTACACCTATCGCAAGCTTATTGTTGATTAGTCTTGCTTTTGAATTATGAGTTAAAATCTACTACCCTGCGTTCGCTGCGGGCTTCGGCAATAAAGGGCATAACGGCTTTGTGGAGTGGGTGTTGTTGGTAGAAATCTAATGCCTCTTTGCTTTCAAATTCGCTATATAGAGCAAGGTTGGCACTTTCGGCTGATCCAAGAAAATCTATGCCTACTTCAATTTGAATTAAGCCCTCAATTTTGCCTTTAAGCGACTCGAGTTTTTCTTTTATTGCTAAGGCATTTTCTTCTTTTGACATGCCATTTGCATGTTCTTTAAGTTTCCAGAATACGATGTGCTTGATCATTTTTTTATGGATGTTTGTCGTGGTATATAAGATAAAGCAAGTCTAAAGGTTGCCCTTTCGTAGCCGTTGTTATCTTTGGGTGCAAATAAGGTTCCTTTAGAATTAACTTTATATTCGTAAACTTCAGAAAAGAAGATTAACCCATACGGATTTTTAGTGCTTGCATTCTTTGTATAGGCAGGAGCTTTCATTTGTTTCCACATAGATTCGCTTATAGGAAAAACCCTTACAATGGTAATAGAATCGCTCATTTTATAGGATAAGTAGGCTGCATACAACTCAATTGGAGTGGGGTTAGAAAGTATCAGATATTTTGTGTCGCGGTAATGGTCGTTGGTAATGGCCGATTTATTTGTATTTACTTCAATAAAATTATTTTTAACATACAAATTATTGAGGTATTCATTAAAGGCAGTTTTGGTAACGGGCTCCTTCATTACATAAAAACCAGGCATATTTCCCTTTTGAGGGATATACGCATAGCCATTGGGCTGCTTATAAAAGGGAGGCTTGTTTTTTGACTGCGCCATTAATTGGTTCAGACCGAAAAAAAATACGAACAATAAAATTTTTGCTTTCATTGAAACAAACTTAAGCTGATTAAACGAAAACAGCCAATACAAAATTTGCATTGGCTGTTTTATATAAGATTAGGAAATTACTTTACCTCTTCGAATTCTACATCTTGAACATTGTTGCCCGCATCTGGAGCTGGCTCATTGCCTTGCTCTGCACCTGGCTGTTCGCCAGAAGCTTGTTGCGCTGCGTAAATATCCTGACTGGCTTCTTGCCAAGCGGCATTTAGCGCTTCCATTGAAGCGTCTATTGCTGGAATATTTTTCTCTGCATGGGCTTTTTTCAAATCAGTTAAAGCCGATTCAATTTTTTCCTTTTTATCTGCAGGAATTTTATCGCCATATTCCTTCACTTGCTTTTCGGTTTGAAAAACTAAGCTATCTGCTTGGTTAATTTTCTCAACCTCTTCCTTGGCTTTTTTATCCTCATCGGCATTGGTCTCAGCTTCGCGCTTCATTCTTTCAATATCTGCATCGCTTAAGCCAGAACTTGCTTCAATTCTAATTTTTTGCTCTTTGCCCGTTCCTTTATCTTTTGCGCTTACATGCAAAATACCATTTGCATCAATGTCGAAAGTAACCTCAATTTGAGGAACTCCGCGTTGTGCAGGTGGAATATCGCTAAGGTGGAAACGACCAATTGAGCGGTTTTGATTTGCCATTGGACGCTCGCCTTGCAATACATGAATCTCTACCGAAGGCTGGTTGTCTGAAGCCGTTGAAAATACTTCGCTGCGCTTGCTTGGAATGGTTGTGTTCGACTCAATTAATTTGGTCATAACGCCACCCATTGTTTCAATGCCTAAACTCAAAGGAGTAACATCCAAAAGCAAAACATCTTTTACCTCTCCAGTTAAAACACCACCTTGAATGGCCGCACCAATTGCAACAACCTCATCTGGATTTACACCTTTAGAAGGAGCTTTACCAAAGAATGCCTCAACCGCAGCTTGAATTGCTGGAATACGAGTTGAACCACCTACCAAAATAACTTCGTCGATATCGCTGGTGCTTAATCCTGCGTTTTTCATGGCACTCTTGCAAGGTTCAATGGTGCGCTTAATTAAGCTATCTACCAATTGCTCAAATTTTGCACGCGTTAAAGTCTTAACTAAGTGCTTAGGGCCGCTAGCGGTTGCGGTAACATAGGGTAAGTTAATTTCGGTTTGAGCCGAACTTGATAACTCGATTTTAGCCTTTTCTGCCGCTTCTTTTAAGCGCTGCAAGGCCATAGGGTCTAAACGCAAATCAATGCCTTCGTCTGCTTTAAATTCATCGGCCATCCAAGCTATGATAGCATTGTCAAAATCATCTCCACCTAAGTGCGTATCGCCATCGGTAGATTTAACCTCAAATACACCATCACCTAATTCTAAAACAGAAACGTCGTGTGTACCACCACCGCAATCGAAAACCACAATTTTCATGTCTTTTCCTTTTTTGTCCATACCATAAGCAAGGGCAGCAGCAGTAGGTTCGTTAATAATCCTGCGAACTGTTAAACCCGCAATCTCGCCCGCTTCTTTGGTAGCCTGACGTTGTGCATCGTTAAAATAAGCAGGTACCGTAATTACGGCTTCTTTCACCTCTGTTCCCAAATAATCTTCAGCAGTTTTCTTCATTTTTTGAAGAACCATGGCCGAAATTTCTTGAGGGGTGTACATTCTTCCATCAATGTTTACACGAGGCGTATTGTTATCGCCCTTTTCAACTTTGTAAGGAACCTTTGTGGTTTCATCACTTATCTCAGAGTAGGTGTGACCCATAAAGCGTTTAATAGAGTAAATGGTGTTGATAGGGTTGGTAACAGCCTGTCTTTTTGCAGGGTCTCCAATCTTTCGTTCACCATCTTTTAAAAATGCTACAATAGAAGGAGTTGTTCTTCTTCCTTCACTGTTTGCAATAACAACAGGCTCATTACCTTCCATTACAGAAACGCAAGAGTTGGTTGTTCCTAAGTCGATTCCAATTATTTTGCTCATAAAATTAAATTTCTTTCTTTGCCTCAACATAGCAAGCAAAATGCCAAGCTATTTTCTCGGCAGTTTTGACCATTTTCTGGCAGATTTTAATTTTATAGAGGAATAAATGCTGCCCCTATGGCAGAAAATATGACAGTTTAATCGATAAAGTTTGGTAATTCATCGCCCAATAAGGAAACTGTAAAGGGGTCAATTTCCATTATCGTAGAAACATAGTTTCTGCTTGTGAAAATTCCTAAGCCATTAGATATATTAGAAAATTCTGGGTTCTTTTGGGCTATGGAAAGGTTAGGGCTGCTTAAATCGAGCATGGTTTGAAACTCTTCTGATCCGCCATAAGCCATGTAGGTAATGCCAATGCTTGTACGCTTTTTAGTAACATCGTTGGGTATCCTTAATTTAAGGTAGTCTATGTAGGTTCTGCTGCCAATATTTTCGGTTCGATCCGATTCTGCTGGATACAATTTGCCTTTTGCTACCGAGTAATCTATGTGTTTTATTTCATAAATACTGTTGTCGGCTGCATCCATCTCTTTATAAAAATACCGAATGGTTAAGTCGTACATAGCAGCATTTTTGGCGGTAGTAAATTTAAAAGAAAAGATGTGGTTGGCTGGAACTGTTTTTAACACTACTTTTCTAAAAGGAATAACAGCGTCTTTAACTATATTGGTTCTTGAAATAAAAAGGGCATTCTTTTTAGGGTAAAAAATTCTTAACTCAAACAATTCATTTGCTAAATTATTTTTTGGAAAAGTACAGGCATAAAGGGTGTTTTTGGCCGAAGAGAAAAAGCCCAAATTTTTAGGAATTGAATCCACTTTAATACAGGTAAAAGTGTCCTTCGTTACTATATTAACCAACTTTACCACCAATGAATCAAAATACAAAGAATCGGCAATATTGGCGCCCTCACTGGTGTTTGAGGTGCTCGAGTTTTGATATAATTTTTGGATTCTTATATATTGTATGGGTTCGTTTTGATCCAAAAAACCATATACAATGGCTACATCTTTGTAGGGCGCATTAATGTCTATATCATTTTTGCATCCTAATGGTAAAAGTAAGGTAATGAATAATAGTGTTTTAAATAATTTCATTGTGTGCAATTTAAGATAAAAAAGTTTGTCTTTCAAAAATACTTAGTCAACAGAATTTGATTTTAGGTTTTATGGCTACCTTTGAATTTCAATTTTATTTGCATGAGTATTCACAAAGAAGTTAAAAAGGTTACCACGCATACCCTTATTGAAATGAAAATGCGTGGAGAAAAAATCTCTATGCTAACGGCTTACGACTATAGCATGGCTAAAATTTTTGATGCCGCTAGAGTGGATGTTTTATTGGTGGGCGATTCGGCATCCAATGTGATGCACGGTCACGAAACCACTTTGCCAATAACTTTGGATGAAATGATTTCTCATGCAGCCTCGGTTATTAGGGCTGTAGACAGGTCATTGGTAGTGGTCGACTTGCCTTTTGGTTCATACCAAGGCAATTCTAAAGAAGCCTTAATTTCATCAATCCGCATTATGAAAGAGGCCGAGGCGCATGCCGTAAAATTAGAAGGTGGCGAGGAGGTTGTTGAATCTATTAAACGGATTTTAACTGCCGGTATTCCTGTGATGGGGCATTTGGGACTAACCCCTCAAAGCATTTATAAATTTGGGACTTATGAAGTAAGGGCAAAGGAAGATGCCGAGGCTCAGAAATTGTTGCACGATGCACGACTTTTAGAGGAAGCAGGTTGCTTTGCCATTGTATTAGAAAAAATTCCTTCTAAGTTGGCTAAGCAGGTTTCTCAAATGGTTAAAGTGCCTGTGATAGGCATTGGCGCTGGTCCCGATGTAGACGGACAAGTTTTGGTAAGCCATGATATGTTGGGCATAAACAAAGATTTTTCGCCTAAATTCTTGCGCAGATATTTAAATTTATATGACGAAATTAAAACGGCGGTTGAGCATTATGTGGCCGATGTAAAATCAGTTGATTTTCCTAACCAGAAGGAACAATATTAAGAGGCGGTTTATCTTTAAAACCTTTTGGTTTCTTTTTGATCCAATAATTATGTTATGGTAGAGATTTTATTTGAGGATAATCACTTAATTGCTGCATTTAAGAAATCGGGTCAAACTGTACAGCCCGAACCCGGTAAACCCTTGTCGCTAGAGGACGAAGTGAAGGCTTATATCAAAGTAACCTACGATAAGCCAGGTGCTATTTTTTTAGGCGTAATTCATAGGTTAGATATGCCTGTAGAAGGCATTGTGTTATTTGCCAAAACAAGCAAGTCATTGGTGCGCATGAATGAGATTTTTCAACATAGAAAAGTCGAGAAAATATATGAAGTTTGGGTAGAAAATAAATTGCCCTCCCAAAGTGGCTTGTTAACTCATTGGCTTAGAAGAGACGAAAATAAAAACTTTACCAAGGCTTTTACCTCGGAAGTAAAAGGTTCTGAAAAGGCTCAATTGAACTACAGTTTGCTCGTTAGCAAGGGCAAACATTCTTTGTTAAAAATTGAATTGCTTACAGGGAGAAAGCATCAAATTAGAGCACAATTATCGGCCATGGGTTGTCCCATTTTAGGGGATAAAAAATATGGAGCAAGTTTTCCTTTTGAAGATAATTATATTGCACTTCAATCAACCGAATTAAGGTTTGTACATCCAGTAAAAAATGAGCCGGTTGATATCGTTATTGCATCTTTAAAATACCCTTTATAGCCTCCTTTTTCTTTAAGCATTTATTAATTTAGAAAATATTAATAAATGGCTAATGCCTTGAATTTAAAGGATGTAATTATAGTCTTTATGCTATATTGAATTTATTTTGATTAAAAGAAAATTAATTATTAGATTCTGTTTGCTGAGTTGCCTTAAAACCTATAGAATTGAAGATATTAATAGTTTAAAATGAATAAAATTTCGCAATATATTTTTGCTTTTTTACTGCTTGTTATGGGTCTTTTAGTTGGTTATTTTTTGCCTAAACAACCTAAAAAGAAAGCTGGAATTCAAGTTCAAAATAATGTACAAAATTTGCCTTTTAGCAACAGCCTCATTAATCCAACTTTGCCTTATTTTGAACAATTGGGATTAGATTATAGCGAGCTAAATTCTTTTCGTTCAAAAATTGAAAATCGCATTCAGTCGGAAAAAAAAATACATCCAGATTTATTTGTAAGTTATTATTTTAGAGATCTAAATAATGGATTGTGGACAGGTATAAATGAACGTGAAACTTTTAGTCCCGCTAGCTTATTTAAAGTGCCATTAATGATTACTTTGTTAAAGCGGGCAGAAACTGATCCTGGTGTGTTAAAATTGGGTGTTACCTATTCGGCAAAAATGATGGGAGGAATAGAGGAGGAGGCTGGGTTTAAAAAGGAAGACGGTAAATATTATTTGGTAGATGATTTGCTTACTCAAATGATTTGCTACTCTGATAATGCGGCGAGTTTGCTTTTGCTTCAATTGGTTGGGGATAGCATGGTTTATAAAACAATTGACGACTTAAATATGCATGTAGGAACAAAATTTAATGAGAATACAAACTTTGTTACGGTAAAGGCCTATGCTGGAATTTTTAGGATATTGTATAATGCCTCTTTTTTAAATAAGGAAATGTCTGAAAAGGCGCTAAAGTTGCTTTCTCAAGCAAAGTTCGATAAAGGAATTAGGGCTGGAATTCCAAGCAACGTGGTGGTAGCACAGAAATATGGAAAACGCGATGAGCGCATCAATAGCAGTAATTTAGAGTCGATTCAGTTGCATCATTTTGCGCTGGTTTTTCACCATAAAAAGCCATTTATTTTGGGTATAATGACTAAAGGAGCCAACTTAAAGGCAAAAGAGGATATTATTAGAGATTTGGCTAAAATTACCTATGATGAAGTTGATGGCCAGTGTGGTAATGGCAATACACATCAGGTGTTTAGAGAATAGTTTGCGTTCAATATTTTACTTGATTTTATAGGATACATTGGGGAGCCAATATTTAGTTTGTATATTTGAGCCATATTCAAATAAGCTCATTTATGAACGGTTTTTTTAAGGTTCCTGTTCCGGTTAATGAACCGGTATTAAATTACGCTCCTGGTAGCGCCGAAAGAAAAGCATTGAAGGATGCCATTCAAGAAGCAAGGTCTTTATCTATAGACATACCCATGTATATTGGAGGTAAAGAAATTAAAAGTGGGGTAACGGTAGATATTAGGCCTCCCCACGATCATCAACATGTTTTAGGAAAGTTTCATGTGAGTGATGCCAGTCATGTTACCATGGCCATAAACGCTGCTTTAGAAGCTAAGCCAAAGTGGGAAGCCATGATTTGGGAACAAAGAGCTGCTATATTTTTGAAGGCTGCAGATTTAATTGCCGGCCCCTTTCGCGCTAAGTTGAATGCCGCAACCATGCTAGGTCAGAGCAAAAATGCCTACCAGGCAGAAATTGACAGTGCATGCGAATTCATTGATTTTTTAAGATTCAATGTGTCTTTCATGAGTCAGATTTACGCTGAACAGCCGCAATCGGCAAAGGGCATTTGGAATAGAATTGAATACAGGCCATTAGAGGGTTTTATATACGCACTTACTCCGTTTAATTTTACGGCCATTGCAGGTAATTTGCCTACCTCGGCTGCCATGATGGGCAATGTGGTGGTTTGGAAGCCAAGCAATACGCAAGTGTATTCTGCCAATGTGTTAATGGAGATTTTTAAATTGGCGGGTGTGCCAGATGGTGTAATTAATTTAATTTATCCGAGCGGACCAGTTGCTGCGGAGGTGATTTTTAACCACGCAGATTTTGCTGGCATTCACTTTACGGGTTCTACGGGGGTATTCCAAAGTATCTGGAAAACCATTGGTAATAACATTCATAAATTTAAAACCTATCCTAGAATTGTAGGCGAAACTGGCGGCAAGGATTTCGTTATCGCACACGCCTCGGCTCAAACCGAAGTATTGGTAACTGCCTTGTTGAGGGGCTCGTTTGAATACCAAGGACAAAAATGTTCTGCCGCTTCTAGGGCTTATGTTCCTGCTAATTTGTGGCCTGCGGTTAAGGCAAAATTGGTGCGTGAAATGGCTGGCTTTAGGGTTGGTCCGGTTGAGGATTTTAGGAATTTTGTGAATGCGGTTATCGATGAAAAATCGTTTGATAAATTGGCGCAATATATTGATGATGCAAAGAAGGATGCGAGTTGTGAAATAATTGCGGGTGGTACGTATGATAAGTCGAAAGGCTGGTTTATTGACCCAACTATTATTGTTACCAGCAACCCAAAATATACCACCATGTGTGAGGAGTTATTTGGGCCAGTGTTAACCATTTATGTGTACGATGAAAATAAGTTTGAGGAAACTTTAGATTTATTGGATGGTACATCTGAATATGCTTTAACAGGCGCAATTTTGGCTCAAGACAGGTACGCAATTGAATTGGCCACCTGGAAATTGAGAAATGCAGCGGGTAATTTTTATATCAATGATAAGCCTACGGGTGCGGTAGTTGGTCAGCAGCCTTTTGGGGGTGCAAGGGCCAGTGGTACCAATGATAAAGCGGGTGCAATGATAAACTTGATGCGTTGGGTAAGCATGCGAACCATCAAAGAAACGTTTGTGCCACCGGTTGCATATTCGTATGATTTTATGAAGGAAGCTTAATACAAAAACGCCAGATAAATTTTTATTTGGCGTTTTTTTTTGCCTTTTATTTCTTGTAGGAATTCCTAAATTCGCCTTTGATGTTTCAAGAAAATGTATGGATGGAAAGGTGTTTAGAACTTGCTCGATTGGGTTCTGGCAAGGTGGCACCTAATCCAATGGTAGGGGCGGTTGTTGTTGCACATGGAAAAATTATTGGCGAAGGCTGGCATCACCAGTTTGGTATGGCCCATGCAGAGGTAAATGCCATTGAAAATGTTAAGGATAAAAGTTTGTTAAAGGAGGCTGTTTTATATGTGAATTTGGAGCCTTGTTTTCATTATGGAAAAACACCACCTTGTGCCAATTTAATTATAGCGCATAACATACCAGAAGTAGTGGTGGGCATGCGCGATCCAAATCCTTTGGTGGCAGGTAAAGGGGTTGAATTGCTTAGGAATGCAGGGATAAAGGTTAGCGTGGGTGTTTTAGAAGATAAATGCCTGGCTTTAAATAAGCGTTTTATTTGCAGTTATACAAAACATAGGCCTTATGTTATTTTAAAATGGGCGCAAACTTTAAATGGATTCTTGTCTCCAGACGCTACAAAAATGTCGAAAGAGCAATTTGAAAAGGAGCGACATATTACGGGATTTTTGGTTCAGAAATTGGTGCACAAATGGCGCACGCAAGAAGATGCCATTATGGTGGCAACGCATACGGTTGAGCTCGATAATCCGGCTTTGGATGCGCGCGCTTGGGAGGGAAGAGCGCCCGCTAGGGTGGTATTGGATCAAAAGTTGCGATTGCCCTTGGATTTAAAGGTGTTTAATGCCCCTCAAAAGACTTTTATTGTGAATGGTTCTAAGGATTTAATAAAGGATAATTTGCATTATTTGAAGGTGGATTTTTCTAGCGATTGGTTAGCACAAATGTTGGCTAAATTGCATCATGAACGGGTTCAAAGTTTGGTGATTGAGGGTGGCGCAAAATTGTTGAATACAGTGGTTGAACAACTTCTTTGGGATGAGGCCATTGTTTTTTATTCGCCAAAGCATATTTCTACGGGTGTTGTGGCGCCCACAATTGGCGGTAGTTTAGGCGAGCAAGAGGAAATAGATGGCGTAAAAATGAGGCAATATTTTAACCTATGATTTACTTAATTCTTAGCATTGTTTTCTCAACCATTACGGTTAGTTTTTTTAAGATTTTTGAAATCAAAAAAGTAGATACGTTTTTGGCCATTGTCTTTAATTATTTAACTTGTTGTCTTGTGGGAACCTATTTTTCTTCCCATAAAATTTATCAAGCCCAAGTATGGCAATCCGAGTGGATTTGGATAACTGCTGGCCTCGGATTTCTGTTTATTAGTATTTTTTATTTTATTGCTCTCACCGCCCAGAAAATAAGCATGTCGGCAAGCATGGTGTCGGCCAAATTGTCGGTTGTTATCCCTGTTTTAGTGGCTTATTTTTTTTATAATGAGCAAATGGGTTGGGTTAAATCTATGGGAATTATTTGCTCTTTAATTGCGGTCTATTTTATAAGCAACAATGAAAAAGATAAGGCAAAAAACGGACATTTATTTTACTTGCCTATGGTGGTTTTTGTGGGAAGTGGTTTAATAGATACCTTGTTGAAATATCTCCAAACTAATTATGTGCCTGCCTTTACCGCCGAAGATATTGTTACTGCTACTTTCTTTTTTGCAGGGAGCTTTGGACTTGTTTTTTTAAGCATTCAAGTGTGGATGAAAAAGATTCAGCTTAATTTGAAGTCTGTCTTGTGGGGTGTTTTATTAGGCATTCCCAACTATTTTAGCATGTATTTTTTGGTTGAAACGCTTTCGCGATTCGAGTCTACCTTTATATTTCCAATTAACAATATAGGCATAGTTGCTGGTAGCACTTTGTTGGCTTTTTTGGCCTTTAAAGAAAACCTAACGCGTAAAAATATGTTGGGTTTATTGCTTTCAATTTTGGCCATTCTTTTGATTTCATTTTCGTAATGCTGCCAGATTCTTATTTAACTTTAGGGCAATTATATAAAGGCGAATTCAAGGATAAGGGCAGTCGTTTTTTAGCTTTTGCTTTTCCAGTAAAAGATGAGGAGGAAGCCCGAGAAATTTTAAAATTGTTAAGAAAGGAACACCATGCTGCGGCCCATGTTTGTTGGGCTTACGTTTTAGGTTATGATGGAGAATTTGAAAAAAGTTCGGACGACCGCGAGCCTTCTGGAACGGCAGGGCGACCTATTTTGAGAACCCTTCAAGAGAAAAAACTAACTTTTGTGTTGATGGCTGTTGTAAGATATTTTGGCGGAAAATTATTGGGCGTTCCTGGTTTGATTTATGCGTATGGTACCTCTGCAAGTATGGCTTTAGAGCATGCATCGGTGGTAGAGAAAAAATTGTATCATAGAACTTTTCAACCCTGCGATTATACTTTGCACCACGAGATTATTCGAATTTGCAAACAAAATCAACTAAAGTTTTTTCCAGATATACAATCCTCCACGCCAGGTATTACCTTTGATGTATGTTCAACCGATAAAGCCAAGGTTCTAGAATCGTTGCAGTCTTTTGGTTTTTTGGCGCCCATTGAGTTAGCCGTTTTGATAGATTAATAAATGAAAAAAAGTATAAAAATTCTCTTGGTTATGTTGGCCTTTTTTGGGCTAAGCAACAGTTCTTTTAAATCATTTGGTTTCGGTTTGAACCAAGCCATGGTTTCTGTTGACCCCACACGCCAACAAGCCGAGCATGATTTGTTATCAACCTGTTCTTGGTTAAGTCAAAATCAAAATTCCTACCAGCTAGAATCGGTTCAGACCAGTAGCTTTGCCAAGCATTACCAGTTTGTTCAATTTCACCTAGGATATAAAGTGTATGGTGCTTTTTATAAAGTTAACATCGCCTTTGATGGCACTGTATTAAGCAAGTTTAATTCCTTTATACCAATACATACTGTCTTGTCAATTTCAACGGTAAATGCTTTTGGTTCAGACCAAACTCTTTGTTTTTATTGGCACAAACAGTCTTTTAAATTGCTACAATATGCCAAGGAAAAAAATGCCTTAGGAGAAATGGAAGAAATATTGAAGGATGAAAAAGGTTCGGTAGTTTTTACCCGCATGCTCGATTTATTTGTGAAAAAAGATACCCTTATTAAAACCACTATTTTTAATCCCGATCCACTTACTTCTGCCGAAAAATCTTATGGTCAAGATGGTTTATGGAAGCATAGCAATGGCTTAAACACCGCCGAATTAGCTGGCCAAATGAAGGTGTTTTCTACCACATTGAAATTTTCTAATGATACCTTTTATGCAGCATCGCCTTACTTAATTATGCAAGATTTGGAATCACCTTCGCAAAAGGTGTTTCAATCTACCCATGCCAACTTTTCTTTTAATAGAAGTCAAACCGAATTTAGAGAGTTTAATGTGCTCTATCATGTAGAGACATATCGCAATTACTTAAAGACAATTGCCTTGCCTTTAACGGGCATGCAGGCCATTTTAACAGACCCCACAGCGTATCAAGGTCAAGATCAATCGAGGTTCTCTTATTCAACCTTAAACCCCTCCTTATACTATGGCACTGGCGGGGTTCCAGATGCCGAGGATGCCGATGTAATTATCCATGAATATACCCATGGCATCAATTATTTTCTGGCACCAAACACCGTAAATGGCAACGAACGGTTGGCTATAGAGGAGGCCAATTGCGATTTTATGGCGTGTCAATATTCAAAGGCAATTAGTTCTTATAACTGGAGATGGGTCTTTAATTGGGATGGACACAATGAATTTTGGTCGGGTCGAGATGCCAACAGTACAAACGTATATCCCAAGGATTTGAGTGGCGATTTTTATACTTCTTCTCTTATTTGGAGCAGCATGCTCAATGATTTAAGTGAGGATTTAGGAAGAGATATTATAACGCGTTTGTTGTTAAATTCTGTGTACAGTTATGGCAACAATATGACCATGCAAGACGCTGCCGATTTGTTGATCCAAACAGATAGTTTGCTAAATGGATATGCGCATTTTAACATCCTTAAACCGCGAATGGTGCAAAGGGGTTTTTTGGTAACTGGATTTGGTTCGGCCAAAGAATTAGAAAAGGGCTTAAAGCTTATAAACAGCGAGGGTTTTGCACATGGTAAAGGCGATTTAATGTTGTTGAATGCTTCTAATCAACTGGTGAGTTTTGAGGTCTTAGATGTTAATGGAAAGTGCATGTTATCTTCAACCAAACCAAAAGCGCAACATCAATTTTCGCCAAATGATTTTCCGATAGGAATTTATTTTTTAAAGATTAAAAATGAATCGGGAAGTGAAACTGTTTTTAAATTGATGCGCTTAAACTAGGCGTATTCAATATTTTACCATCTTCCATTTCTATGATGCGGTGTGTCTTGCTCGCAAAATCAATATCATGTGTTACAATTAAGAGGGTTTGGTTATACACTTCGGCCAGTTCTTTAAAGATATCAAAAACTATGTCTCCGTTCTTCTTGTCTAAATTGCCTGTTGGTTCATCGCCCATAATAATAATGGGGTTATTGATGAGCGCCCTTGCTATGGCAACGCGCTGCTTTTGGCCGCCACTCAACTGATTGGGCTTTTTTAAAGCCTCATTTTCTATGCCTAGAATTTTTAATTTCTCGTAAGCTTGGTGCTCCAATTCTTGCTTTGAAAGCTTGGCTAATTTTTCGCCTGGCAACATCACATTTCTTAATACCGAAAATTCATTGAGCAAATAATGAAATTGAAAAACAAAACCAATTTTTTCGTTTCTAACCCGAGCCAATGCTTTCTCATTTTTATGGCCCATTTCAATTTGGTCTATCCATAAATGGCCCTCATAATTTGTATCCATGGTAGATAATATGTACAACAAAGTTGACTTGCCGCAGCCCGATTTTCCTGTAATAGAGGCAAATTCACCCTTTGATAGCTTAAAGCTGATGTTGTTCAATACCTTTATGTCAATTGGGTCATAAAAGTGTTTAATGATATTCTTTGCTTCTAATACAATATTGCTCATGTTACTTGCCTCTTATAATAACTACTGGATCAATTTTACTTGCCTTTTTGGATGGAAAGTAACCCGCGAAATAGGTGGTAACAATAGAAAATATAATACCAACAATATAGAAAAGTGGATTATACGTTACAGGAAAAGTTTTAATGGTAGGCAACGATGCCGTTTCAAAGGGCGCATTGTCTATCAAAACAGAGAGGCCAAATCCAAATAACAACCCAAATAATCCGCCAAAAATTCCAATGCTTAAGGCAATAGAAATGAAAATTCTTTTCACATCTTTTCCGTTAAATCCTGTTGCTTTCATAATGGCTATGGTATCCATTTTTTCATAGATCATCATGTTCAAAATATTGTAAATGCCAAATCCTGCCACAATCAAAAGGGTAATGCCTACAGAATAGGAGATGATATTTCTAACCTTGCTCCCAGTTTCAAATTGCGAGTTTGCTGTTTGTATGTCTAAGGCATCTAAATCAAATTGCCTTTGCATTTCTTTGGCCATCTCGGGTGCCCATAAAATATTGTTCAACTTAACCTGAATATCGGTGAGGTAATTGTTCGATTCGCCCAGTATTTTTTGAGCAGTTTTTAAGGAAGTATAGCTTTGCACCTTGTCTATATCTTGTATGCCCGACTGGAAATAACCAACTACCTTAAGTGGAATTTTATTCCCATTAATACTGGTAATATTTACAATATCGCCAATGTTAACAAGCATTGTTTGTGCCGCTCCTATACCAAGAATGATGCTGTTTGGGGTATTTTGCAAGTCAATGTAATTGCCCTTTACCACATAATCACCAAACTTAAATAACCTGTTTTCTTCATATACATCTACCCCGTTAATGGAGCCCGTTAAATTAATGGTACCCACTTGATAAAAAACTTGTGTGTTTATTTTAGGGGCAATGCCCAAAATTCGATTGTCTTTTTTTAAGGCATCAATAATGGCTTCCGAATTGCGAATTTTTAAACCCTTGTTATTAGGCTTAACAGAATGAATAAAATTATGTTGTTGCGGGTTGTTATAATATTGATCTACCGCTTGCACGGCAGTGGGTTTAATTTCGTTGTATAAGCGAATATGGGCTGTCCTATTTAAAATTAATCCATCCAATAGGCCATTTAAACCCGACATAAAGCTCAATAAGGCAACAAACATAGTTATGCCAAAGGTTACGCCAATTGCTGCCACAAGGGTTTGTTTCCACCTCGCCATGAGGAGCGAAAATGAAATTTCATACAACAATTTTAAATTCATTTCTTAGGTAAAATTAACTCGTCATTTTCTGTTAACCCCGAAATAATTTCTGCAAATTGGGCATCCATTAAACCTGTTTTTATCTGTACCAATTCCCCGTTTGCTCTTTTAACGGTGGAGTCGTTTAACATCAAATTTCTAGGAATTAACAAAGCCTTCTGCTTTGTATTGATCTCAATATTTCCTTCAAAAGTAATATAAGGAAAAAGTTTAGAGGGTTGGTCTATAAAGGCGGCTTCAACTAAAAAGGTCTTCGATCGTTCATTCATAACCGGCGATATCTTGTTAATCTTGGCTTCAAACACTTTTCCTTTATAACTGTCCATTTTCACAAATACCCTTTGTGCAATAGTCACCTTAAAAATGTCGTATTCGTCTACTTGCATCTCCAAAATAAATTTTGTTGGATCGCCAATTAAAGCAACCGCAACCTGGGGTGTAACCATGTCGCCAATTTCCTTTTGCAAACTAAATACCATGCCGTCAATTTCACTTTTTATGGTAAAATCGCTCTCCATTTTTTTGGATATACTGAGCAAGTTTTTGCTTTGGTTCGAACCTAAAGCGATTTGTTTTTTCAAATCTTCATGGCGAACCCTAGCCGATTGATACCCACTTTTTGAGTTTTTATAGTTCAATTCTCTTTGCTCTAATTCTACTTTGGTTCCCACATTTTGATCCCACAGGCGTTGTTGTCTTGCCCACATAGAGGAGTCTAATTTCATTTTGCTTTTCTGCAATTCCTCAAACTGCCTAGCTTCATTAAGCTTGTCTTGGTTACTTTGCGCATCTGAATATGCTGCGTTTAACTTGGCATTTTCCATGTTGTACCTAGAAACTTCATTTGAAAGCGAAATCAATGGGTTGCCTTTTTTTACCATGTCGCCTTCTTTCACATAAATAGTTTCAATGCTACCGCTTGCCTTGGCAAATACATTGTATTGCTTTGCCGATTTTACAACCCCTGAGGCATAAACAGATTCTGTTATGCTGGCATAAGTGGGTTTAAATTTCTCAACAGATTCTTTGCATGAATATAAGTTTAATAGCAAAATTGCGAAAAATATTTTTTTCATATCCTTGTTTTTTAACCTTCTTGAAACAAGGCTTCTTCATGTTTTTTATTGGCTAACTGTCCGCATGCGGCGTCAATGTCTTTGCCTCTACTGCGCCTAACCTTTGCCACCACGCCATTTTTTTCTAAGTAAGCGCAAAACTGGTCAATTTTATCGGAATCGGCTTTTTCAAATTGACCATCACCAGTGGAATTATATTCAATCACATTTACTTTAGCCGGAAACTTTTTGCAAAAGGCTAGCAACTCTTTTGCATCCTGAATGCTTTCGTTAAAATTTTTAAAGGCAATGTATTCAAAGGTTACCCGCTTTTTTGTTTTTAAATGAAAATATTTTAAGGCTTCTCCAACTTCTTTCAAACTATTGCTTTCGTTAATGGGCATTATCATATTGCGTTTCGCATCATTGGCAGCATGTAAACTTAAGGCCAAATTAAACCGCACTTCATCGTCGGCTAGTTTCCGTATCATTTTAGCTATTCCTGCGGTAGAAACTGTAATGCGGTCTGCGGCCATTCCCAACCCATCTTGAGATGTAATTTTATCGATGGCCTTTAATACATTTGCATAATTAAGCAAGGGTTCACCCATTCCCATAAAAACAATGTTTGTAAGAGGCTTCTGGAAATGATGCATGGCCCAGTTTCTAATCTGCACAACCTGGTCGTAAATCTCACCTGAAGTTAAATTACGTTCGCGCTCCATCTTACCCGTTGCACAAAATTTACAGGTTAAACTGCAACCAACTTGTGAAGAAACACAAGCCGTCATTCTTTCGTCTGCCGGAATTAAAACGCCTTCTACCAAATGGCCATCATGCAACCTAAAACCACTCTTAATAGTACCATCATTGCTCACTTGCTTGTCTACCGTTGCAATGTCGTTTATCACAAAATTGTGCTGTAACCATTCTCGTGTTTCAATGCCCAAATTGGTCATTTGATTAAAATCTGTGCAAGCTTTTTTCCAAAGCCATTCATATACCTGCAATCCCCTAAATGCCTTGTCGCCATTGGCAATAAAGGCATCTTTAATCTGATCCAAGTTAAGTGATCGAATATCTGTTTTGACCATATTTGTCATTTCGCCTCAAAGATACGCTTATTGAAGGATAAAAGAATAAAGGAATGTTGACTCAAAATCGCTAATTTGCCACCACAAAAATGCACCAAATTCCTTGCTTAACTATATGACTTTACGCTACTAAAAAATAATTTTGCGCTACTAAATACATGATTTTACAGTTCTAACTATATGACTTTACGCTACTGAAAAATAATTTTGCGCTACTAAATACATGATTTTACAGTTCTAACTATATGACTTTACGCTACTAAAAAATAATTTTACGCTACTAAATACATGAATTTACCGTTCTAACATTATGACTTTACGCTACTAAAAAATAATTTTGCGCTACTAAATACATGAATTTTACAGTTCTAACTATATGACTTTACGCTACTAAAAAATAATTTTGCGCTACTAACTATATGATTATTATTGGAAATACGCTGGTCTCAGAAGACTTATTCGACCAAGAGTTTATCTGCAACCTCAGCGCCTGTAAAGGATCTTGCTGCATTGAAGGCGATGCCGGCGCTCCTGTTACCTTAGAAGAAAAATCGAGAATTGAAAAGGCTTTTCCCCTCATAAAACCATACCTAAGTGAA
Organism: bacterium; assembly: GCA_034439755.1. Classification (GTDB taxonomy): domain Bacteria; phylum Bacteroidota; class Bacteroidia; order UKL13-3; family UKL13-3; genus B1. The sequence goes on along the minus strand of JAWXAZ010000140.1, from coordinate 57,647 downwards.
GATTCTTTGAAGGACATTGAAAAACGTGGTGGGTTTGAAATTGATGAAGATGGCGAATGGGTTACCACTTGTCTTCCTACTGGCGAATGTAATTTTGTTAAAAGAGATGAGCATGGTTTGCTTAGTTGCGGCATTGAAAAAAGTTTTCTAGATGGCAAATCGGAAATTAGAAAGCCCAGTTCTTGTTATTTATACCCAATTAGGGTTATTAAAGTGGGCGATTATGATGCGTTAAATTACCACCGCTGGGATATTTGCAAAGCGGCTTGCACACTCGGAAAACAAGAAAAAGTGCCCGTTTTTAAATTCCTTAAAGATCCGCTAATTAGCAGGTTTGGCGCTGCATGGTATGCCGAGCTAGAGGAAGTGGCCATTGCCTATGCGCAAGAAAAATTGCCATAGGGCAATAGGGACTTTTTTAATTACAATTTCCCTCTTTTATCTAAGTATCTTTTATCTAAGTATCTTTTAAGGTTTATTTTCTTTCATTATTTTTTACCTTCGAAACCAGCAATGAAAATCTTAACTAAAAATCAAATTCAACAATGGGATCAATTTACCATTGCACACGAACCTGTAAGTAGTTTGGGACTTATGGAGCGCGCTGCGGCTAGGTGCTTTCACCTCTTAATTCAGCATTTGAATCAAGATTTTTCTAAGCTCGTTAATAAGTCTTTCCAAGTGTTTTGCGCGCAAGGAAACAATGGAGGAGATGGCCTCGTTATTGCCCGGTATTTAAAAAGTTCTGGTTATCAGGTAAACGTTTTTATCCTGAACCAAAAGGAAAAAGGTACAGAAGATTTTGAACTTAATTTGTTGCGTTGCCAAGCAATTGATATCAATCCAATTTTGTTAAGTGATGTCAGTGATTTGCCCAGTATCAATGATGCGGATATCATCATTGATGCTTTGTTTGGAACGGGATTAAACACGCCTGTAAGCGGATTTGCCAAAGATTTAATTTTATTTCTCAATTTAAAGAATGCCGTTAAACTCGCTATCGACCTGCCATCTGGCTTGTTTGCAGATGCTAACGAGGCTTGTAAAAATTTAGATGCTACCGTTTTTGAGGCCCATAGAACCTATACTTTTCAAGTGCCTAAATCAAGTTTTTTGTTTCCTGAATCGGGCAATAGGGTGGGCAATTTTTTTATCATCGATATCGATTTGTTGCCTGCGTTTTTGGATCAAACCGAAAGTGATTTATATTGGCTAAACCCAAACAAAATAAACAAACCCAAGGACTCAAAATTTTCCTATAAATGGCAAAAAGGTCATGCCCTCATTATCGGTGGAAGCGAAGGTAAAGTGGGTGCGGCATTACTGGCTTCTCGCGCGGCACTGAGAGCAGGAGCGGGATTGGTTACTGCCCACATACCCAAAATTGGTTATCAGATTTTTCAAACGGCCTTGCCAGAAGTAATGGTTTTGCCAGATGTGGAGCTTAACGAATTAAGAAACTTTCCCGTAATTTCATCTTATGCGGCTGTTTGTGTAGGACCCGGAATGGGCTTGCATTCTGGTACCATAAAATCTTTTGGCACTTGGTTCAGCCAGGTAGAAACACCACTGGTAATTGATGCCGATGCACTCAATGCCTGCGCGGTGCTCATGCAACAAAATTCAAATTTTTGCTTTCCTAAAAACAGCATCATTACGCCACATGCCAAGGAGTTTGATAGGCTTTTTGGCGCACATCAACATGCGTATGAGCGGTTGCAAACTGCTATAAAAAATGCCATTGCCTATCAAATTGTTATTGTGTTAAAAGGCACTTATACCCAAGTAATTGATGCCAATGGAAAAGTGAGTTTTAACTCCTCTGGCAATTCACTTTTGGCCACGGCCGGTAGTGGCGATGTGTTATCTGGAATCATAACTGCCATGTTAGCGCAAGGCCTCAATTCTATTGATGCTGCAACCTATGGGGTGTATTTACATGGTGCCTTGGCCAACTCTTTAAAGTGCAAAAATTATGTCAATTGCATAGCTGGCGATTTTGTGGATGAGCTTCGGTTTATCCGCTAATTAATTGTTCCAAAATTCGCTCATAATCGTACCTTAAATCTTCATGCACTTTCAATAAATCCTTTTTAACTTTTTCTATTTGTCGTTCATAAATTCCTTCGATGGCTTGGTATTTTTTCCAGTAAGATTTTCGCTCATTTAACTCAAAACAGAAGTGTAACAACAATTCAATTTCGGTCTGAACCAATTTGCTGTATTGCGCATACTGCATGGCTATGCGAAGTGTTTTACGAATATATTTTGTGGTAAAGAATAAACTGTTTTTGGGCATCTCTTCAAAGCGCAAACTAATTTCTTCTTTTGCCTTTTGTATGTATTGATCTTCACGCACAGATTCAAACAAAATATAGTGCGCTAATTCCTTATTGGCTTTTTTAAATTTGGCCATTTTTAAACAGAGGTCAATCAATTCGGGTGTTTGTAACTGATTGAGTTCTTTTTTTATATCAGCGATGCTGCTTGTTTCCATTATTGCTCCGTTTCTTCAAATAAACCATTGTCTTCTTTCAACAAATGAAATGGCTCATTGCCCACTATTAAGCAACCATCTAAATCGGCATACTCAGCCTCCGCACAAAGGCTCCATGCACTCTTAATTCCCAAAGTTGTTTCTACCATACAACCAATCATGGTGCGCATGCCACGCGCCTTAGCCTCTCTCAATATTCTGAGTCCATTCACATAACCTCCGGCTTTCATTAATTTCATATTTACTCCATGAAACTGCTTTTCTAATAAGTCAAAATCAGGCAAATTCAACACACTTTCATCGCCCATAATACATAGCTCGCTATGCTTCTTTAATTCCATGTATTCGGCAACCATGTGTGCAGGCATGGGTTGCTCTATAAACTCAATTGGATAGATATTTAGCCTTGGAATAAACCGCAACAATTCATCTAAATCCTTCCACGCCTCATTGGCATCAATCATTATTTTGTGTGTGCCAAGCTTGCAAATTTCTTTAATCATATCCAATGCCGCCGCGTCATTTACCTTAACCTTTAAATAATTAAATCGATGTAATTTATAAGTGCGGTAAAAGTTTTCAATATCACTCTCATCCATAATTGGCAAGGTATAGCAGCTTGCCACTTTATTGGGTTTAGCTATGTTTAGCAAGTCATATATAGTGGTATTTTTATCCTTAACCAGCCAATGAATAAAAGCAGATTCTATGCCAAATCTCAAGGCATTGTGAATCTTAAATCCCGAGAGCCAAAGCTCAAATTCTGGTAAAGTACTAGGACAATCTTTTAAAGCATCCTGCATTGCATAAAACTCTGCCAACAAATTCTCTGGCGTTTCATCATACCTAATATTAGGCGCAACTTCACCCAACCCAAAATGCCCAAAATGCCCACACTGTACAAGTAGATTTTCCTTGTAAGTGCTAACATTCCTAGATATTTTCCAAGTGTATTTTAAGTCGAGTTTGATTTTTTCTATGGTCCATTCCATGCCAGCAATTTAACCAATGATTAATTGATAACAAGCGGAAATGTTTTTGGGTATGCTACTCCCCAAATTTAGCACCACTGGTTAAGAAATTACTTATATTTTCGCAGCAGACCAACCCATAGCCATGCACCGCCAAAGTACAAATACACTTCATGCCTTTTCATCTGATTGAGGATTTGTATCAACATGAACAAAAAAGGGTAAAAGGCTTGTGATAATTGGTTGCTTAACTTAAATCCAGAGCCTTTAAATCACGCAGGCATATTAGTCCTAATTCTACCCACTATATTCCACATAGAGCCATAAATTAAGAGTGTAATGTAAAATTTTCGAATACAGGTTATGAATTACGGAGCAATTATATTCTCTTTTTATCGATAGGAGCCTTTACAACTAATCTGGGAGTTAATACCATTTAATTTCGCAATCAAAAAAAGGAATTTAAGTATGAAATATTGCTTAAATCAGAAACAGATTACAACAAATTAAAAACAATTCTTGATAAATATGAAAAAACACCTTAAAATTTCGTAAAGCATAAATTACCCAAGCGCAAAATATTCCTTAAACCTATTAATATCAACCTCCTTTGGTAAGGCTTCCTCTTGCTCTAAAAAACCAAACAATTGTTCGCTCAAATAGGGTGCTTGCAAAATTCCTTTTGTGCCCAATCCGTTGAAAATATAGAGGCCTTTTTTGCTGGGGTGCGCTCCCAAAATAGCTGCCCTGTCTCTTGTTGTAGGCCTTATGCCAGCCATTTGATCTATTACCTCAAAGGGAAGTGCTATCATTTGCTTTACCTTTTCAATTAAACTTTCTTTTCCTTTATTGGTTGCATTTTCATGCTCATAATCCCACTCATAAGTCGCCCCAACTTTGTAAATATCTTTTTCTTGGTGAACCAAATACACACCCCTTTTGTAAATGTAGTTTTGGTTTAAACCTTCACATTTTATAAGTAATACCTCCCCTTTACAAAGTTTAAAAGGAAGCCAATTGAAATACGGATTTTTTTGGTTTAAATAGCCTTCACAAAAAATGATTTTTTTAAACTGCTTATTCTCGTAATTCCAAGCATTATTCTGGTATTGTAGCATAGCATAAATTATTTTTGCATAAACCAATTTTTCTTGCTGAACCAAGTAATTTTGATACGTTTCAATCCATTCTTTTGTCTTAACCCACCCTGATCCAAGCACCTCAAATCTGCCAAATTCACTTAGTAAGGATTGGTCATCTTGCGCCTCCAATGCTATGTATTTAGAAAATTCTGGTCTATCTAATTTTGCTCCAAAATCATTTGATTCTTTTACATTGCCAAAGGCTTGTAAAATATTTGCGGTGTAAATAAACTCAAGGTTTAATAGCACAGACATTTCTTTAAAGTTGCTAATAAGTGAAGCTAATAATTCTTCTGCTTTCCAATTTACACTCATTCGCTTGCCACTTATGGGGTTAAACATGCCCGCCGCAATTTTGCTCGATGTTATGTCCTTAACATCATCCATTACTAAAAATGTTTTACCTGCCTTACTCATTTGATGTGACAGCATTAAGCCCGCAATTCCGCCACCAACAATTAAATAATCATATTCTTTTTGGTTCATCCTTTAATGTTTTATGGCTCTTAACATGTGTCTTTTATGGGGTGGTCCTTCTAGTTTAGTTACCTCAAAGCCTGCTGCTAGCAAGCTTCTCCTTACATCGCCTTTTGCAGAATATGTAACAAATACGCCGCCCGAATTCATTAACCCAAATATTTTTTTGAAGATTTCTGGTTGCCAAAGTTCCGATTGTTTATCCGGACCAAATGCATCAAAATAAATGAGGTCGTATGTCTTATTAGATAGAAATGTTTCAATGGGATTTAAGGTCTTATATAACACAAAATTGGCTGTCAAAGGCAAATCAACTTCCCAGTCTCCCAAATGCATGTCAGAAAATAACTTTTCATTTTCTAAGCTCAACTCTTTTTGATATTCTAATTTGGCAATTAAGGAATAGGGTAGGGCCAAAGTTTCTAAGGCGGTATACCAAACTTCATTGTCTTGCACATTGCTCTCAAGTAAGGTAAGCATGGCATTTAATCCGGTTCCAAAACCAACCTCTAAAATAGACAATTGCTGCTTTACGGATCTATTTAGCCAATACTTAAGCCCTGCCTCAATAAATACATGTTTGCTCTCTGCTATGGCTCCGTGAATAGAATGATAGGTTTCTTGTATATCTGCTCTATACAGGGTTTTTTGACCCAATTCATTCTCTACAACCGTTAAATTCATTGCCCTTATTTTAGTATCAAATACAGATAAACGGGTAAATGATCGCTGTAGCCATTTAAGTATTTCTTGCCACCAAAAGTGCGCTTGGGATTGCCTTTATATTTATCTTCTGTTTCTAACATCCATTCTTCTTTAAAAACGGCTGCCGATTCGTTTACATAGTTTATTTTTGTCCCATCTTTCAAGAGATTTCTATTCATTAAAAATTGATCTAGAAAATTCCATTCACCTCTGTGTTTGTATGAACCTTCACCCTTTTTTAATAGCGCATTCATAGGGTTAAAATAATCGGCATTACCCGTTTCGTCTATACTGGCTTTGCCCTGCATCACTTCTTTTATGCTTACATTGTCTGGGTAGTCGTTATAATCGCCCATAGAAATTATGGCCACGCTTGGATCTTTTTGTTGCAAACTATCGCAAATCTGTCTCAATCTTTTTGCCACAAAAATACGCTTGTATTCACTTTCTTTTTCTCCCTCACGTCTGCTTGGCCAATGGTTTACAAACATTACAATTCGGGCATTGTTCTGCAATATAAAGTCGCACATTAAGATGCCACGGGTATTGTCTCCACCCAAACCAGCAGTATCAATTTTGTATAAATGGCCGCTGGCTTTCTTTACCAAATTTTTCTTGTATAGCAAGGCATTGTCAATCCCTCTCTCATCCTGACTGTCGAACCAAATTAACCCGTACTCTATTTTTTTTCTAGCAAGCGTTTGGGTCAGACCGCTAATGGCAATATCATTTTCAACTTCGCACATGCCTAAAAAATCTGGACCTTTGCCTTCATTCATGGCCGCAATAACCTTCCCCATGTTTTCAACTTTGTTGTTATATTTTTCACTTGTCCAACGATACGTACCATTGGGTAAAAATTCTTCGTCAAATTTGTTGGGTGTGTCTATTGTATCAAATAGATTCTCCTGATTATAAAAGGCTATGCAAATCTTTTTTCCTTTTTGTGCCTCCGCTTCAAAACAAATAAGCAGACTCAACAGTATTACAATAGGTAGTTTCATTGTGCAAAAATAGGTAGAAAGTAGCAAGTGCTGTTAATTTTTACTTAAAAATGCTGTTTTGTGCCTGCTAAACCATAATTTGTTTGCCTATATGAAAGGATTTAATTTTTCAAAATTCATACCTGGTCCAGAAGAAGAAAAGGGCTTTGAACAATTGCTGAGCCTATTTCTGCAACTGTTACAATACGCCAATGGAGATGTGGCAGAGGCTTTAGACTGGCTGAACCAACTTGATAAACAACATAACCTAACCAACAATGCCTATGGAATGGGTAACTTTATTCAGGAATTAAAAGACAAAGGTTTTATTAATGAGAATCCGCAAGATGGATTGCTCAATCCTACTTCAAAGACAAATCAAACCATTCGAAAAAGAAGTTTAGATGAGGTGTTTGGGAAGTTAAAAAAGGGGGGTAAAGGAAATCACGCCACTTCAAAAACTGGCGTGGGCGATGAACTAAATAGTGATATTAGGAAGTTTTCTTTTGGCGATTCCTTGGATCAAATCGACCTTACTGCAAGCATTCACAATGCGCAAATAAATCATGGTATCGATGATTTTAAATTAACCGAAGATGATTTAGAAATTCGCGAAAAGGATCTAAAAACACAAACCTCAACAGTGCTCATGATTGATATTTCTCATAGCATGATTTTATATGGGGAGGATAGAATTACACCAGCAAAAAAAGTGGCCATGGCCTTGGCCGAGTTAATTAAAACACGATACCCAAAAGACACGTTGGACATCCTTGTTTTTGGCAACGATGCTTGGCCTATCGAAGTAAAAGATTTGCCCTATTTGCAAGTTGGGCCCTACCACACAAATACCTATGCCGGCTTAGAACTTGCCCTCGATTTATTGCGGAAAAGAAAAAATATAAACAAGCAAATATTTATGATTACAGATGGTAAACCTACCTGTTTAAAAGAAGGTACTGGATACTACCAAAACAGCTTTGGCTTAGATAAAAAAATTATCAACAAAACCTTAACCATGGCGGCTCAAGCTAGGCGTTTAAATATTCCCATCACCACGTTTATGATTGCCAGCGATCCTTATTTGCAGGAGTTTGTAAGAGAATTTACCGAAACAAATAAAGGAAAAGCATATTACAGCAACCTTAACGGCTTGGGCGATTTTATATTCGAAGATTTTGAAAAGAACAGAAAAAAGAACCTTAGATAATTGAATGAAAAATAACCACCTTAAAATTAAAACGCTAGGGCAGCTTAAGGCTTCTGCGTACGTTTCTAAAACAGTTAAACAAGAAATGAGGGATAACCTCATTCATTTTTTGCAAGAGGGCATCAATCCTTTCACAGGCGTGCAGGGTTACGACGATACCGTTTTGCCGCAATTGCAAACGGCTATTTTATCTCAACATAACATTATTTTATTGGGATTAAGAGGACAAGCAAAAACACGCATTGCCAGACTCATGGTAAACTTATTAGATGAGTTTATTCCGGTTGTTTCTGGCAGCGAAATTAACGATGATCCTTTAAATCCTTTGAGCAGATTTGCCCATAATTTAATTGAGGAAATGGGCGCTAAAACACCCATTGAATGGATGCCACGAAAAGATAGGTACACAGAGAAATTAGCCACGCCAGATGTGTCTGTAGCCGATTTAATAGGCGATGTGGATCCCATAAAAGCCGCAACTTTAAAGATGCATTACAACGATGAGCGTGTAATCCATTTTGGTTTAATTCCACGTAGCAACAGGTGCTTATTTGTGATCAATGAATTGCCCGATTTGCAGGCGCGCATTCAGGTTTCTTTGTTTAATATTTTGCAAGAAGGCGACCTTCAAATTCGCGGATTTAAATTGAGGTTGCCATTGGATGTGCAGTTTGTTTTTACAGCAAATCCAGAAGATTATACCAATAGGGGAAGCATTGTTACGCCTTTAAAAGATAGGATTGATAGCCAAATTTTAACCCATTACCCAAAGACCATTCAATTGGCTAAATCGGTTACCACACAAGAAGCGCATATTACGCCTATGCAAAGAGAAAGTGTGGTGGTGAATGACCTGTTGCTCGATCTTATAGAACACATCGCAATGGAAGCACGCACCAGCGATTGGGTGGACCAAAAAAGTGGTGTTTCTGCGCGATTAACCATTAGCGCTTTAGAGAACTTATACAGTACTTCGGAGCGCAGAATGTTGCTCAACAAAGAAAAGCATACCCATGCAAGAATTAGTGATATGTTTGGGGTGCTGCCAAGCATAACTGGTAAGGTAGAATTGGTGTACGAAGGAGAGCTGGAAGGTTCGCAAAATGTGGCGCAAAATTTAATTGGTAAAGCCATTAGAACCATGTTCTTGGAAAAATTTACCAATCCAGAAAAAGCCAAAAAAGCCAAGCAAGGCAACCCCTACGAATTAATTTTAAATTGGTTCAACGATGGCTATTCAGTTAACTGTTTGAACCAAAGCACCGATGAAAATTATTTGAAATCACTGCTAACAGTAGAGGGTTTGTCCGAATTGGTGAAGATAAAATATCCAGAATCGCCAGAGCACGAAAAGGTTATTTTAATGGAATTGGTCTTGCATGGTTTGGCAGAATTTAGTCAGTTAAGCAAGAACCCTTTGGTAAAAGGATTTGAATTTACCGACCTTATGAGTGGCATGTTTAAAGGCATGAATGATGGTGCTTAATTGGAATCAAGCATCCTAATCATTATATTGCTTCCATGAAGACAAAAGAAGAAATTGTAAACGATTGGCTACCTCGCTATACTGGAAGACCCTTAACCGAATTTGGTGAATATATTTTATTGACCAATTTCATTTTATACGTTGATCTTTTTGCCCAGCGATTTGGGGTAGAAGTGATGGGAAGAGATAAACCCATGCAAACCGCCACAGCCGATAATATCACCATCATAAATTTTGGTATGGGAAGTGCTATGGCCGCAACTTGTATGGACTTATTAAGTGCGGTGCATCCAAAGGCCGCTCTCTTTTTAGGGAAGTGTGGTGGTTTAAAAAAGGTGACAAAAATTGGCGATTTAATTTTGCCTATTGCTGCCATTAGGGGTGAAGGAACTAGCAATGATTATATCATGCAAGAAATTCCTGCATTGCCCTCTTTTAGGTTGCAAAAAGCTGTTTCGGCCAGTATCGTAAAACACGAATTGGATTACTGGACAGGGACGGTTTATACTACCAATAGAAGAGTTTGGGAGCACGATGAAGAGTTTAAAGCGTATTTGAGAAAGACCCGTGCCATGGGAATTGACATGGAAACCGCAACCATTTTTATTACTGGTTTTGTGAATGAAATTCCAAAAGGAGCATTGCTTTTGGTAAGCGATAATCCAATGGTTCCAGAGGGTGTAAAAACATCAAAAAGCGATCAAGGTGTTACCAATAGCTATGTTGCCAAACATTTGGAAATTGGCATTGATTCCCTCATTGAATTGCGAGATTCAGGTGAATCGGTGAAACACCTCCGTTTTGAATAAATATTTGAATTTACTTTAGGCTGTGCAATTGCAAGAATTCTTCGGGATGTAAAATAGGAATATTTGAATAGAGGTAATCAAAGCCATTAAAAGTAAGTATAGCATCTGCTCCAGCTTCCATAGCCGAGTAATATTGAATTGCATCTTCCAAGTCTAAATAGTGTGAGGAAAATGCTTTATTTAATGTTTGTTGGCTCTCACTGGTAATGTTAAAATGGCCAAATGCTTCCGTTAAAATGCGCTTCACTTTGCTTTTGTCTTTTACTTTTTTACTTACTAAATAAAACACAATGGCAATGCTAACAGGTGAAACCATAGGCTTACTGTAAAGCGATTTAATGATTTGAAGACAATCGGAGCATAATTTGTTTTGTGTTGAATCTGCATTGAGCCAGTCTACTATAATATTGGCATCAACAAAAACCTTTCTCATTTAACTTTATACTCCTTTTTGTAATTCTTGTGATCACCTAATTTAAAGCTACCTGCTAATTTTTCAATTTCTGGTGCATGAAAGGCATATATGCCGTTTTTCTTATTTTTTTTAACGGCAATATAGGTTGCCAAAAAATCTTCTACGATAGACGATAGGGATTCTTTTTCGTTATTAACAAATTCTTTGGCTTCTTCTATGATGCTTGGATTGCAACTTAGGGTAAGTTTTATTTTATTCTGGCTTTTCATGGAATCTATTATTACGTACAAAAATAAATAAAATACGTGTAAATAAAAATTTTTTTTTACCATCGAATTTTAATTGTTCATCGATATAAATGAAATGCAAAATAAGGGTGCTTATATTTGCGCCTGATGGCAAAGAGAAGTTTTAATAGCAATGGCGACCTTAAACAGGAGCCCGAAAAGGCAAAGATTAGCAAGGAAACATTAGGAGAAGCACTTTCTCTTTTTGAGTATATTAAGCCTTATAAAGGAAAGTTTATGCTAAGTATGTTGTTCATTGCTTTGTCGGCATTGAGTACCATGGTTTTCCCTTTTCTATTAGGCAAAATGATTGATGCAGCGGCACCTGGAGCCCAGTTTCAATTGCCTCAAAGCAATATGGGTGCCGATGCTTTGGGGTTTAACCTTAAAACAGTTCAGTGGAGTTTAAACACCATCCTTATTTTACTTTTTATTCAGCTATCGGTTCAAACCGTATTTTCTTTTATGCGAATATACCTGCTTACCGAAGTGGGGGAGAAGTCTTTGGCCAATATGCGCAGCGATTTATATGGTAAATTGTTGAGCATGCCTATGAGCTTTTTTAGTGAGCAAAGGGTGGGCGATTTAAGCAACCGAATTAGCGCTGATTTATCTCAAATTCAGGATGCCATTTCATTTACTTTGGCCGAATTCTTACGTGGCATTTTTACCTTAATAATTGGTTTAAGTTTTATCTTTTGGATTAGCACAGAATTGGCTTTGGTGATGTTGGCAGTGGTGCCTTTAATTGCCGTAGTTGCCGTGGTTTTTGGGGTTCGCATTCGCAAAATGTCGAGAAAAGCACAAGACCAATTGGCAGAAAGTGGAACCATTGTGCAAGAAACTTTCCAAGGTATTTCTATTGTGAAGGCTTTTACCAGCGAATCGCACGAAATGGGCAGGTATGGAAAAAGTATCAATGGCGTGGTGCAGACTGCCATTTCTAACGCCCGTTACCGAGGAGCTTTTGTGAGTTTTATGATTTTTAGTGTTTTTGGTGCCATTGCTTTTGTGATGTGGTATGGCGCTGGCATGATAAAAAATGGGGAGTTAAGTGCGGGAGATTTAACCATGTTTGTGATCTTTTCTGCCTTTGTGGGCGGCACTTTTGCTGGATTTGCCGATATGTTTAGCCAATTGCAAAAAACATTAGGCGCTACTCAAAGGGTGCGCGAATTATTAAGACAAACAGGTGAACCTGTAGATTTGGTAGAAAATAATGAACCCGTTAAACATAAATTAGTTGGCAAGGTTCGCTTTACAGATGTGGCATTTAGTTACCCTTCTAGAAAAGATATTGAGGTATTACATCACATTAATTTATTGGTAAATAAAGGCGAACAAGTTGCCTTGGTAGGACCAAGTGGCGCCGGTAAAAGTACCCTCGCGTCTTTGTTATTGAAATTTTATGAACCTACAAATGGGTCTATCTATTTTGATGAAATGGATAGCAAGGATTTGGGCATTACCGAGCTAAGAAAGCAAATTGCTTTTGTACCACAAGATGTGATTCTTTTTGGTGGAACCATAAAGGAAAACATAGCTTATGGAAAACCAAATGCCACTCAAGAAGAAATTGCTGCTGCTGCCAAAAGTGCCAATGCCTTAGATTTTATTTTAAAGTTTCCAGAGGGATTCGAAACCATTGTTGGGGAGCGTGGCATTAAATTGAGTGGCGGACAGCGTCAAAGGATTGCCATTGCAAGGGCTATTTTAAAAGATCCTGCCATATTGTTATTGGATGAAGCTACGAGTTCTTTAGACAGTGAGAGCGAGAAATTGGTTCAGGAAGCATTGGATAATTTGATGAAAAATAGAACCAGTTTTGTGATTGCCCACCGACTTTCTACTGTGCGAAATGCAGATAAGATTATTGTTATAGACCATGGATCGGTTCAGGAAATGGGTACCCATGAGGAGCTAATGGCCAAAGAAAAGGGTACCTACAGGAAGCTGGTAGATTTGCAATTGGAATGGTCATCGATTGAGAAATAGGACTTTGCGTGAATGGGTGCCAGAAAAGTTTTGTCAATTGGGATTTTAGGGTAAATTTGCCCGTCGGAAAATTTACCCAAAATAAACGCTATGTCTGAATTTCAATTGGTGATGCCCAAAATGGGCGAAAGTATTGCAGAAGCAACCATTATTCGTTGGACAAAAAACGAGGGTGATTCCATTGCGGTGGATGAAACTGTCCTTGAAATTGCTACCGATAAAGTTGATTCGGAGGTTCCTTCTCCAAAGGCCGGAAAATTGATTAAGCGTTTATTTAATGAGGGTGATGTGGTGCCAGTTAATGCGCCAATTGCAATTATTGAACTTGAGGGTTCGGCAGCGGTCTCTGCGCCAGTGATGGCTGCCGCACCAAAGATTGAAGCAGCTGTAGAGGTTAAACAAGTTGTTGAGCAAGTAGAACAAAGCATTTCAGCTGCGCAACAAACCGTGAGCAATGCTGGCGGAAATAGATTTTATTCTCCTTTAGTTCTTAATATTGCCCGCACAGAAAATATCAGCATGGCCGAGTTGGAATCTATCCAAGGTACTGGTGCCGAAGGTAGGGTAACGAAAAGAGATGTATTATCTCTTGTTCAAAATAGAGGCAATGTTTCTGTAGCACCAGCTGTAACGGCTTCTGCGCCTGTTTCTGCGCCTGTTGCTCCAACTGAACCTGTTGCATCAGTAGTTTCAACAACACCAGCAGCCAAGCCAAGCACTGGAACCTCTCCTGCACCAAAACCTCCTGTTAGCCTTTCTGGCGGCGATGAAATTATTGAAATGGATCGCATGCGCAAGCTAATTGCCGACCACATGGTTATGAGCAAGCATACCAGTCCGCATGTTACTTCTTTTGTGGAAGCAGATGTAACCAATATGGTGGTTTGGAGAGAAAAAGCCAAGAAAGTATACGAAAAAAGAGAAGGCGAAAAAATCACCTTCACACCAATGTTTATTGAATGTGTGGCAAGGGCAATCAAAGATTTTCCGATGATAAACGTTTCTATAGATGGAACCAATATTATTAAGAAAAAAGCAATCAATATTGGAATGGCCGCTGCCTTGCCTAGCGGAAACTTAATTGTTCCTGTAATAAAGGGTGCAGATATGATGAACCTAATTGGGTTAACAAAATCGGTTAACGACCTTGCCAATAGAGCGCGTAACAATAAATTAGTTCCAGACGATATTCAAGGGGGTACTTTTACCCTAACCAATGTAGGCGGATTTGGAAATTTAATGGGAACACCCATTATTAATCAGCCTCAAGTGGCCATTATGGCAACAGGCAGTATCAAGAAAAAGCCAGCCGTTTTAGAAACCTCAATGGGCGATGTGATTGCCATTAGGCACATGATGTTCTTAAGCTTAAGCTACGACCATAGGGTGGTGGATGGCTCTTTGGGTGGTAGCTTCTTAAAACGAGTTTCCGATTATATGGAGCAGTGGGATGTAAATCGCGAGATATAAGTTGCGATTGCACCTTTTGTGAACAACTTTTTGAAAACAATCGGCCTTTAACCTTTGTTCATGAGCCTTTGTAACCTATTTTTGTGCCCCGTAAGAACTCAATTACGGTTGAACTTTTCTTCATTGAAAATTTGCTCTAAATCTCTTTAGATCAATGATTTCCATTAGTTTATATCCGTTTTTGGTGACTACATTTTAAAAACATTATGACACCAAAATATATTTTCGTTACAGGCGGAGTTACATCGTCTTTAGGCAAAGGAATTATCGCTGCTTCTTTAGCTAAGTTATTGCAAGCAAGAGGGTATACCGTAACCATTCAGAAACTAGATCCTTATATCAATGTTGATCCTGGAACACTGAATCCTTACGAACATGGAGAGTGTTTTGTAACAGAAGATGGTGCCGAAACCGATTTAGATTTGGGTCATTACGAAAGATTTTTAAACAACCCTACTTCACAAGCCAATAATGTTACCACCGGTAGAATTTACCAGCACGTTATTAACCAAGAAAGAGAGGGTGCATACCTTGGCAAAACGGTTCAAGTTATTCCGCATATTACCGATGAAATAAAACGCCGCATTAAATTGCTTGGAGAAACGGGCGAATATGAAATCATCATCACCGAAATTGGCGGTACCGTTGGCGATATAGAGTCACTTCCTTATATCGAATCGGTTCGACAGTTATTATGGGAGCAAAAAGAAGAGGATGCATTGGTCATTCATTTAACCCTATTGCCTTACTTAAGTTCAACCAAAGAGTTAAAAACAAAACCTACCCAGCACAGTGTAAAATTGTTGCTAGAGAGTGGCGTGCAGCCAGATATTTTAGTATGTAGAACAGAACATGCCATTACCAAAGAAATGCGTAAGAAAATTGCCCTGTTCTGTAACGTAGATTCAAACTCGGTAATTGAGGCTTTGGATGTTCCCACTATTTATGATGTTCCTTTAATGATGTTAAAGGAAAAGTTAGATAAAACCGTACTATCTAAATTGAAATTAAGTGCCAAGAATGAACCCGATTTAGAAAGCTGGAAGACGTTTTTAACCCGACATAAAAATCCCAAACATGAGGTTAGGATAGGTTTAATTGGAAAGTATATTGAACTACCAGATGCTTATAAATCGATTATCGAAGGGTTTATTCATGCGGGTGCTACCAATGAAGCTAGGGTGCGCGTGCAATATATTCACAGCGAACTTTTAGCCGACGATAATTTAGGCCAAAAACTAGGTGAATTAGATGGAATTTTAGTTGCTCCAGGATTTGGGGATAGGGGAATTGAAGGTAAAATATTGGCCATTAAATATGCCCGTGAAAACAATATTCCTTTCTTTGGAATATGCCTAGGAATGCAAATGGCCGTAATCGAATTTGCCCGTAATGTTATTGGTTGGAAAGATGCCCACAGCACCGAAATGAATCCCAAAACCAAACATGCCGTAATAGACATGATGTCTGATCAAAAGAAAATTACCAAAAAGGGAGGAACCATGCGTTTGGGGTCCTACGTGTGTGAATTAACCAAAGGTTCTAAAGCCTATAGTGCTTACGAAAAATCTAAAGTGAATGAACGCCACCGCCATCGTTACGAATTTAACAACGATTATATAAAAGATTTTGAGGTAAACGGCATGCAAATTACAGGCATCAACCCAGATACAAAATTGGCAGAAATAGTTGAAATTAAGAGTCATCCTTATTTTATTGGGGTGCAATTTCATCCAGAATATAAAAGTACCGTTCTGAACCCACACCCTTTATTTGTGAAATTTGTAAAAGCTGCAGTTACCTACAGTCAACGATAATAAACCCTAAAGCAAAATTCCTAAGCAATCTTCTGTGAATAATTTCAGGTATTTACCTATTTTCGCCCCGCTTTAATTAACAAAATGGATAGAAATTCGATCATCGGATTAGGACTTATTTTTTTGATCCTAATCACTTTTGCATACATCAATCAACCTTCTCAAGTAGAGATAGACGCCAGTAAATTTAGACAAGATTCATTGGCACTGGTTCGCCTTCAAAACGATAGCATCGCCGCAACTTTGGTTCAGACCGAAGAAATTGCTGCCGCCAAGGAAATAAAAGTGGATAGCAACGCCAAGCAAAATGCTTATGGCACATTTGCCAATTTCTCTGAAGGAAATGAGGCTTATACCACCCTCGAAAACGAAGAAATTAAAGTTAAGGTAGTTAATAAAGGGGGAAGAATCTTTCAAGTTGAGCTAAAAAAATACCTCCGTGCAGATGGCTCTCCTTTGTTATTGGTAGATGGTAAGGGCAACGATTTCTCTTATGGCTTTGCAACAAAAGATGCCAAGGCAATTTCTACCAAGGATTTATATTTTACGCCAAAATTGGCCGAAGATGGCAAGAGTGTTACCATGAGTGTGAACCTGGCCGATGGACAATATATTGAGCACTTTATTGGCTTAAACGAAAATAATAATTTGGTTGATTTTAAAATCAACTTGGTTGGTATGAATAATGTAATTGCCAATAACAATAATTTCTTAGACTTAACCTGGAAACAAAATTTATTGCAACAAGAAAAGACGCATGAGGCAGAGGAGAAAACTTCGACTATTTATTACAGATACCCCAATGAAGATCCTGAGTTCTTAAGCGAAACCGAAGGCGACAAAGAAGATGTTAAAACACCAATTCAGTGGATTTCCTATAAACAGCAATACTTTAATATTTCCTTAATTGGAATGCAAAACTTTGATAATGCAGGCCTTGAAGCTAAGCTTGATGAATCTAAGAAATATGTAAAAATCTTAAGCTCAAATATTGGCTTAACCTACACCCACAATGAAAAAGAATCTTATGCCATGCAGTTTTATTTTGGACCAAACCATTATAAAACTTTAAAAGCCCTTAACATTAACCTAGAAAAGGTTGTGCCAATGGGTTGGGGTATTTTTGGCTGGGTAAATAAATTACTGACCGTAAATGTATTCTATTTCTTAGGTCAATACCTTTCTAATTTTGGTATCATCATTCTTTTATTAACCCTCATTGTTAAGACCATCCTATTCCCTTTGGTTTATAAATCTTACCAATCTTCTGCAAAAATGCGTGTGTTGAAGCCCGAAATTGATGAGATAAAAGTAAAATATGGCGATGATATGGCCAAAATGCAACAAGAAAATATGAAGCTTTATCGCAAGGCAGGTGTTAACCCAATGGGTGGTTGCCTTCCTGTAGTTCTTCAAATGCCAATCCTTATTGCCATGTTCCAATTCTTTCCAAGTGCATTTGAATTACGTCAGAAAGCTTTCTTGTGGAGCGATGACCTTTCTAGTTACGATAGTATTTTTAACCTCGGATTCAGCATTCCTTTTTATGGCGATCACGTGAGTTTGTTTACCTTGTTAATGACAGTTTCTACTTTGGTTTATACCATGTATAACAACCAAATGACAGGCGTAACCGGACAAATGAAAACCATTTCTTATCTAATGCCACTCATGTTCCTTGGTTTCTTTAATAACTACGCCAGCGGTTTAACCTATTATTATTTCTTGTCGAACCTATTTACCATTGGTCAGCAATTGCTTATTCGCCAATTTGTAGATGATAAAGCCTTGCATGCCCAAATTCAAGAGAACAAGAAAAAGCCTATTACAAAATCTAAGTTCCAGCAAAAGCTAGAAGATATGGCTAAGAAGCGTGGTTTTGATACCGATAAAATGGGTAAGAAGTAAAACTTCAAAACGGTATAAAGTAAAAAAACCAATCTATGGCAAGTAGATTGGTTTTTTTATATCAAGTAAAATGATTTTAGATAATACTCCTATTACCAATACTTTGCCAAAATCGTTTAATTGATTTTTAATTTTTATAAAAGTCTGATTTATAGTTAGTAAAAACTTTTAGCCTGTTTTAACCTCATTGTGCTTAGTGAATAGTGTTCTAAAAAGTGGAATCCATTCTCCAAAAATAGACAGCATTTTTAGACACTGCTCAGCAACGCCTTCCAAGCATCTACCACTTTACCCTCATTTAACAGGTGTTGAGCCAATTTTTGAATGTTTGCATTCTTAGTTTCTTTGTCAATATCCAAACTCAAAATAGCTTGCAATTCCTTGTTCATCCTTTGATAAATGGCCACACTATCCCCATCTGGCAATTGCTCCACATTGGCCAGCATACCCAAATTATTGCCTGTTAATATTTTACTATTCCTTATTGGTTCTGGCAGTTGGTCAAAGCCAATGCCCAAATTCTTAGCTGGCTTTGCCACCTCAAACAACGCATTTCCACTAGCCCTTACATACCAATCGCTACCCAATCTGCCCACTAAATCCATTTTATGCTGGTCAATTTTTCCATCGGCCATCAACACATCAGGCGAAATATGCATGAGCAACATCTCTGCTATAATTAAATTTCCTGCACCACCTTCTTTTCCAGTTTCAATGATATCGACTACCTTGCACTCAAATTGAACCGGACTTTCCATAACCCTATACGGTTTTACCATTTGCGAAGCAATGGGCGTGAGGCCTGCCTTTTCAAATTCACTTACATTTCTTGGGTACTCACAACTGGCCAAACTCATTTGTTGCACCATGGCATAATTAACCATGTTTATTACAACCTCTTTGTGGGCCATCACATTTTCCAACGTATGTTTTATGGTATTATCCCGCACCCTGCGCGCAGGAGAAAAAATAAAACGGGTTGGGTTTGAACCAAAAATATTAAAGAAACTAAACGGACTTAAATTCGCATTGCCATCCTTATCTATGGTGCTGGCAAAACAAATTGGCCTAGGCGCAACCGCTGTTAATAAGGCATTGTGAAACTCGCCCAAAGGAAGGTCTTTTGGCCCAATTGTTTTCATTTTCTTCATCACCATTATGCAAAAATTAATAGAAAATAGTTCTTCTTTCCTTTTTGAATCATTAAGTATTTCTCATTCATTAAGTGGCTAGCATTCACCGTTAAATTTAAGTCGGCTATTTTATGTTTGTTCATGCTTACACCACCACCTTGAAGCATTTTTTTTGCCTCGCTTTTGCTAGGGAAAACTTGCGTTTTTTCTGCCAATAAATCAAGTACCGCTATGCCATTGGCTAACTCATTTTTCGACAACTGAAATTGTGGAACGCCATCAAAAATCTCTAAAAAAGTTTCTTCTGATAAAGATGTAAATGCCTCTGCCGTTGAATTGCCAAACAAAATATTGCTGGCCTCAATGGCCGTATTATAAGCTTCTTCGGAGTGCACCTTAATGGTTATCTCCTTGGCCAATGCTTTTTGCAAAGTTCTGATATGTGGCGCCAAAGCATGCTCAGCCTCCAAAGCCTCAATTTCTATTTTGCCCAATAGGGTAAAAATGCGAATCCATGTGGCCGCATCTTCATCACTCGCGTTCAGCCAAAACTGATAAAATTTATAAGACGAGGTCCTTTTTGGGTCGAGCCAAATTGCGCCGCTCTCTGTTTTCCCAAATTTAGTGCCATCCGATTTTTTTATCAAATTTGTGGTAATGGCATAGGCCTCTCCTTGCGATTTGCGCCTAATTAATTCAGTTCCAGTTACTATATTGCCCCATTGGTCGCTTCCGCCCATTTGAATCTTGCAATTGTGTTCCTTCCATAAGTAGTAAAAATCGTAGCCCTGAACCAATTGATACGAGAATTCTGTAAAGCTCATTCCCGTTTCACCCTCTAATCTTTTCTTTACAGAATCTTTGGCCATCATATAATTTACCGTAATGTGTTTGCCCACATCTCTAATAAATTCTAAGAAACTATATCCCTTAAACCAGTCGTAATTATTAACCATTACCGCCGCATTTGCCCCTTCCGAAAAGTTTAAAAACTTTGAAAGTTGCGCCTCTATGCAGGCCACATTGTGAAATAGAATAGCCTCCGAAAGCAAATTACGTTCACTCGATTTGCCACTTGGGTCGCCAACCATGCCCGTTGCTCCACCCACCAAAACATAAGGTTTATGCCCCGCACGCTGAAAATGAATGAGGGTCATAATTTGGGTTAAATGTCCCACATGTAAACTATCGGCAGTTGGGTCAAACCCAATATATCCAGAAGTTATTTCCTTCAATAAAAGCTCCTCCGTTCCAGGCATCATGTCGTGCAACATGCCACGCCATAGCATTTCTTCCACAAAATTTGTCATACCGCGAAAATAAGTTTTTTGAAAGGTTCTGTGAGAGATTTTTGAAAAAATAAACAAAAGCATCTTCTTTATTGTTTTCTTTGTTTTTATTTAGGTCCAATTTGAATTACCTATCACACTATTACGTTCACCAAAAAGGGGAAAATCCGCTTTATACTTTGGGCTTGGTTTTTCCAGATTTGTCGAGGGGATTTGTGAAACAGCCAGGAAAATTAGATGCCCAAATTTACGCGCATTTAAATCCTTTGGCGCTAGGTTGTCTGCAACATTATCAAGCAGATAAGCTGTTTCATGCCTCAGAATTTTTTAAATGGGGGACAGAAATTTGCACCGATGTTTTGAAACAAGCGCAATTTCAAGGCACAGTAGAACGCCGCTGGTTTATTGGACATGTGTTGTTCGAAATGCTGGTAGATAGAATCTTGGTTCGGCATAAAGCCAAAGTTGGATTAGATTTTTATGCCGATTTAAATTTGATTCATGTCAATGACATTCGTGCCTTTATTTCATTGCATACCCACCAAGAAGAGGATCGCTTTATGAGATTTTTTGAACATTTTCGCAAAGCTGCTTATATTCGCAATTACCCAGATAATAACCTTTTTGCATTTTCGTTAACTAGAATAATGATAAAAGCTGGTTTACCAGAATTATCAATGGCCAACAAAATTGTCATTCAGGAGTGTGTATGGGAGCTAGAATCAACTGCATTTAAAAATGCACAAAGTATTTTGTTCCAACTAAAAGAAGTGTTTAAATGAGAAGATATTTTTTTCTGTTATTAGGTTTCTGTCTAAACCAATCCATTTGGGCTCAAACGCTAAAATATAGCAATGAGTTTTTAAATATAGGCATTGGTGGCAGGGCAATGGCTATGGGTGGTTCTGTAATTGCAAGTACCAACGATGTAACGGCTAGTTATTGGAATCCTACTGGCTTGCTAAACATGAAAGACAATGTGCAAATTGCTGCCATGCACAACGAACAATTTGCAGGTATTGCAAAACACGATTATGGTTGTGTTGGGTTCAAACTAAATGAAAATTCTTCTGCGGCTATTAGTTTCATTAGATTTGGAGTAGATGGAATTCCCAATACCTTGTACCTCATGCAAGATGGACAAATAAATTATTCTCTCATTAGGAGCTTTTCTGCTGTAGATTATGCCTTTGTTGGGTCGTATGCCACCAAGACAAAAATTGAGGGGCTAGAGTTAGGTGGTAATGTGAAAATTATTAGGCGGGTTGTGGGCGAATTTGGTGGAGCTTGGGGTTTTGGATTAGATGCTTCGGTAAATTATTCGCACAACAATTGGAAGTATGCAATGATGGCCAGAGATGTAACTACTACATTTAATGCCTGGACCTATAAAATGTCGGAAGAGGATAAGAAGCAATTAGTGGCCTCCGGAAATACTGTTCCAGAGGGAGGATTAGAGCTTACCCTGCCTAGATTTACTTTTGGTGTGGCCAGAAAATTTGAATTGAAGAACCCAAAGTTTACCATTTTGCCTGAGGTGAATTTAGATTTAACAACAGACGGACAACGAAATGTGTTAATAAGCAGTTCTATCCTCAATTTAGACCCAAGAGTTGGAATAGAATTTGGGTACAACGATTTTATTTTCTTGAGGGGTGGTTATAGCACCTTGCAACGCGTGACCGATTTTAACGGACAAAAAACTTTAAATGGAATGCCTAGTTTAGGTATGGGAATTCAATTGAAAAATTTAGCCATAGATTACGCCTTAAGCAATGCCTTTAACCAAGGATTAATTGGCATGAGCAACATTATTAGCTTGCGTTTAAGCATCAATCGAAAAAGCTAATCTGCCAAACTTTCTTGTGTTACTATTTTTGCTTAAAGTTAAACCATAAAATACTACCCTGCACAACCTTCTTGTATGCTTAGTTCGCATAAGTAATATTGTTATTTTAGGTTAAAGTTATAATATCATTCCTCTTCTAAATCTTCTGCCGCTGGCAAGGGCTGGTGATAAATATCTAAGGCTGTTATAACAGCAATAAACCCCCAAAATAAAACCGCAATTTTATCTTGCTCACTGTAGCTATTTAATAATCCGTGGGCCAAATAAGTAACCAATCCCAACAACATACCAGCACTCAACATTCTTATCTCAAAGGTGCGCCCGTGGTAAACCAAAAATAAACCCCTTTTAAAAACAAAATAGAGTATAATTAAAAACGTTATCAATCCCATCCATCCACTTTCTGCCAATGGATTTAAATACTCAGAGTGAGCATGACCTTGGTCGCCAAAGGCTGTTGTAATAGGCGTTTTAAACTCGGGGTCTTGGTATGGCGCATAGGTAAATGAATAGGCTCCCGGACCAAAACCTACGAATGGTTTTTCTTTAACCATATTGATTGCCGCCGCCCACCTGTTTACACGCTCTAAATTCGACACATCATTCCTAACATTAGAAACAGATTCTAAATGCTTTTCAAAACCCTCTGCAGAGTTCTGTTTGTTTTGATACAGTTGATAAAAAATATCATCAAAATTAACCAAGATAAAGGAAGCAACAATGGCTAAAATGCTCATCATATGCCACAGCCTTAACCGCAAAAACAACGCAGCACCAAACATTGTTGCAGCAGCCAAACTAACCCAACCTGCTCGGGTATAACTCAATACCAATCCAAAGAAAAATAGCAACAATAAAAACACAACCGCCAAAAGACTGCCAAAATTTAGGTTCAATTTAAACCCAAAAATTACCCATATAAACAGCATGGGAATAAAGAAGGCAATGGCCGCGGCATAAATGCCATGGGCAATATAAAACGGTGCCATAATCTCAAATGAAGTAATTTGAGAAAAGTCGTCCTCACTGTGTTTTATTAAGGTGAAAATAATCACAAAGGCTAAGGGAATCATATAAGCCCAGAGGTAATTTTTTATATAATCTATTTTCCTAAATAGCACAACCGCCAAGAAATAAAATACCACCAAGAACCAAGATCTCGACAAGAAAAATTTAATGCTTACCACCTTTTCCATGCTGGTAAAAGAAGTTACCAAAATCCAGGTCATGTTAAGTATAATGGCAATGGTGATGGGATGTTTTAATACCCTAAAATCATACTCTCCATCTATAATAAATTTATAGACCACCAACAAGAAAATTCCAATAATAAGAGGTTCCGATGGCAATGATAAGCCCATGCCCAACACCACATTTTCAATGTTAATGGAAAGTGGAACCAAGAAAACCAGAATAATAATTAATACATCTAATCTTAATAAAGCCAGAAGGGATAACAAGGCCAGAGCAGGCAAGGCCGGAGTCCAATAAAATTCAAAGGCAATGCCAATGGTGTTGAGCAGAATAAAAAGTATTCCAGACCCAATAAGCCATTTTTGTTTTGCTTCGAGATTCAAGTTTACTAAGAAATAAAATTGTCTTTTTGATGTTGAAATTTCTCAACAAACAACAACACAATACAAGCTAAAATGAATGAACCTAAAATAGCACCCAACACAATTAAGGAACGAATTGGGTATGTTTTTCTTTCGGCAGGAGAAGCATTTTGTAAAATAAATACATTACTCAAATTACCTTCTACGTCAATTTTGGCCTGATCCAATTTCTTTTTCAACTCATTCATTTGCTCTACTTGAAGCTCTAATGTATTGTATAAAGATTGTGATTCTGCACCATATTGTGCCAAGTTATTTTGTTGTTGGCGAATATTTTCATTCATCCCGTTTTTGCCTATTAATTCGGTAATGGCTTTCGATTGCTCTTCCACATTATAAACGCCTTTAGCACCCAATTCTTGCATCCTAACTTTAATGGAATTTACTTCTTCTTCCTTGCGTTTGTACTCAGTTTCAATAATGTGAAAGGCCTGCATGGCCATTTTACGTTGAACTTCCGTCTTAACACTGTCCAAAATCATCACAATGCCATTGGCTACTTCGGCAGCAATCTCTGGCTTTTCGTCCAAAACACTTACTTCAATGGAGGCATATGGTGTTTTACGAAAACTGATGTTCTTGTCGTACATTTTGCCCATTTTGTAATTTTTTTCCCCATCGCTTGGGTCTATGCGGTAGTGTTCTGCCAAATTGTAACGGTTAATTACTTTCAATTTAAGGTAATCCGATTCCAATATTTGCACATATTGTTGTGCGGCAACTTGCTCTCCAAATTCTAATGGGTCTTTTTGTTTTACCCTACTGTCTGTAAGCAAGGCAGAGGAGATGGAGTTGTTGGTTGACGGGTAAAATACCGCGGTAGATTGGTATTTTGGTCTTATTACCCATGGACTAGAAATGAGTATGGATAAAATGGCCGAAATGCCACAAATGATTATCAGTTTTTTTCTCCACCTAACTATGAAATGAAATACATCAATTAGCTCGAAGTAATATTGTTTTTTTTTCTTGTTCATATCGTTACGCAGCAAAAATATAAAAAATACCTCATAAACCCCCTTTTTCGGCTTGTCTACCCTTAAGAAGCTCTAAACCTTGTTTAAAATCAAGTATTTTGAGACCAAACATGCTTCCCAATGTGCCTAAAATAATTGAAATGGAGGCTTGCCACCAAGTGAATTCCAATTTAAGGGTCACAAACAATAAAATACCAATGAATAAGAGGGAAACGAAAAACCGGGTAATAAATTTTGGTTCAAACCGAATTTTGAGAATTTTGATACCAAAAAGGAGGTTGCTAAAACCTATGAATGCTTGTGTGCTTATAGCTGCAATGGCTGCCCCATAAGCTTTGTAAATTGGGATGAGCCAAAAGTTGAGCCCAAGATTCAAAATCAATGCAATAGCCGCCAAAATGTTTAGAATTTTAAAATTACCATTGGCGGTTAACAAGGTACCGTAAATATACATGATGCACAGCGGAAAAAAACATAGAATAACCAAGCCAAAAACCCAGGCCGCGTAATCGTTGCTGTGGTGGTTTAACAAATGAATTATAGGGTCTTGATACCCAAATGCAATGAGGCAAAAGGCAAAGGCCGGAATTAGCATGAGTCCGGTGCTAAATTGAACCAATGAATTCAAATTTTCTTTGGCAGCTATCATCTTCGAAAACATAGGAAGCAGGAGCATGGCCACAAGGGCGGCCATCATATTTGCGGCCTCCAACAAGCGATAGGCCGAGGCGTAAATGCCATTTTGCATATCGCCATCTGCCACCAATTTGGGAATAAGCACTACATCTAACCTGGTGTAAAATGTCATTAGTAAAGATAACAAGGCGTATGGAAACATTTTAATTATCACCACCTTAAAATGGCTAAAATCGAGTTTCCAAATTAGCGTGTGCAAATGCGGTTTTATTACAAAAAATGAAATGGCCACTGCGGTAGAATAGGCCACGGTTTGAGCCAAAATAAAGGCTGGGATGCTTATGCTGAACAACCCAAACCAAAGCATTAACCCGCATAGCAAAATCATTAAACTTCTGTCTACCACCGATAACAATGCGTCGGTTTTAAATAGTTGCAATCCGCCCACAATGCTTCTAAAAAAAGAATAAAAGTAAGATAGAATTTGGTTGAACCCAAGTATTAACAAGAGTTGTAACCTGTCTATGGGGTAGCCCATTAGGGTGCCAATGCCCAAAGTTAAGGTGAGGTAAACTAAGCTCGACCCTAATTTAAAGGTGGTTAAAGCCGCAAATTCTTTGTTGAGGCTTTCTGGGTCTTTTGCAATATTAGAGGAGGTATAGTTGTTTATGCCTAAATCGAGCAGCGTAATAAGCAGCATTGAAAAAGCAAACAAATTGCTATACAAGCCATACTGCTCGTATCCAACAGCATTTTGAACTCCTCGATCTATGCCCAAAATCCAAAAGGGTTTAATGAGCAAGTTAACCGACATGAGCAAGATGAAATTTGTAATAAACGTTTTTTTCATTGCGGGCCGCGTGGCTTTAACGCGGTAAATTTATTGATTCGTATATATTATTGTATCATAGTTCTAAAATCAATTTTGAAAAAAATCTTATAATTGCAAGATGGCCTTGCTAAAAACTTTTCAAAAGATGTTACCAGAAGCTGGCTGCGATGAGGCTGGAAGGGGTTGTTTAGCCGGACCAGTATTTGCGGCAGCTGTTATTCTTGATCCAAAAAAAAATATCAAAGGCTTAAACGATTCTAAAAAATTAAGTGAGAAAGACCGCAAAGAATTGCGTTTGGAAATTGAAGAAAAATCTTTGGCCTGGGCGGTTTCCTCTTTAGATAACAAAGAAATTGATAAGTATAATATTCTTAAATCGTCTTTTATGGCCATGCACCGTGCTTTAGATAAATTAACTATTGTTCCGAGTTTGTTGTTAATTGATGGCAATCGGTTTATTCCTTATGGCAAAATTCCACATCGCTGCGAGATCAAGGGTGACGCGCGTTTCCAAAATATTGCCGCGGCTTCCATTTTGGCCAAAACTTACCGCGACGATTATATGGAAGAACTGCATGCCATGTTTCCTCAATATGGTTGGAACCAAAATAAAGGTTACCCAACCATTAAACATAGAAAGGCCATTAAAGAGTTTGGTCCAACTAATTTGCACCGCATGACATTTAGGTTGTTAAATGAACAACTTGAATTGTTTAAAAATTAATGCTAAAAATCTCGGTCTATCTCGTATTTTGCCA
This sequence comes from bacterium, assembly GCA_034439755.1. GTDB lineage: Bacteria > Bacteroidota > Bacteroidia > UKL13-3 > UKL13-3 > B1. The sequence goes on along the minus strand of JAWXAZ010000140.1, from coordinate 30,385 downwards.
TCCTGTGAAAAAATTAGCCGATGCAGTATTTTTCAAATAAAACCATTGTCATTACCGGTGCCTCCTCTGGCATAGGAAAAGCCTTGGCTCAGCAAATGGCTCAGCCTGGCTCTCATTTAATTTTGGCTGCCAGAAACCTAGATAAATTGCAGGATGTAATGCAAGTTTGTATTAAAAATGGCGCCAAATGCGATTGTTTTTTTTTGGATATTGCCAGTGAAGCCTCCATCAAAGACTTTGCAGAAAAGCTGTTCCAAAAGTTTAAGGTGATTGATGTGCTGGTTAATAATGCTGGAATTAGTCAGCGTTCCCAAGCAGAGGAAACCTCCTTGGCGGTTGATCGCAGAATTATGGAGGTTAATTTTTTTGGCCAAGTTGGTTTAACAAAAAGCCTTTGGCCTTTATTGATAAATTCTACCCATGCAAACATTGTCTTAATTAGCTCTGTTGTGGGTACCTTTGGTTTTCCTCAGCGCAGCGCTTATTCTGCTTCCAAGCATGCTTTGGAGGGATTTTTTGAGTCGTGGTTCTTAGAGAATACCCGTAAAAATATCCATTTTACAACGGTATCTCCGGGTAGAATACAAACTAATATTTCAGAATCGGCCCTAAAAGCAGATGGCACCCAACATCAAGTTATGGATGCCGGACAAATAAATGGCATTCCTGCCGAAGTTTGTGCCGCCAAAATTGTAGCGGGTATTGCTAAAAATAAGCGAAAAATTTATGTGGTTCAGCAAGAAATGGTGCTTATAATTTTAAGGAAACTGCTTCCTTATTTCTTCTTTAAATTGGTTAAAAAATTAAAATTATCTTAAGTAAAATATGGCGTTTATTTCTGGAATTCAACAGGTAGGTATTGGTTGTCAAGATTCTCCCCAAACTTTTAAATGGCTAAGAACTGTTTTTGGCATAAATGTTCAAATTTTCGATGATGAGGCAAAAGCGCCTTTAATGACACTTTACACTGGGGGAGAAGTACATAGCAGAAGAGCCATCCTGGCCATGAATATGAATGGTGGGGGTGGCGCAGAAATTTGGCAATTTACCAGCAGAAAGTCGGTTGCCGGCCCTTCCATGCAGTGGGGCGATTTAGGAATTAATGCCGTTAAACTTAAATCTAACAACCCTAAAAAGGCTTCCGAAATTATTAAAAATAACAACGATTGCACAACGCCCATGGAGGATCCAAATGGACATAAAACTTTTTTGCTAAAAGACCCTGCCGGAAACCAATATCAAGTTGTAAAAGATAAGTCTTGGTTCAAGGCAAAAGAATTTATGCAAGGTGGATTCTGTGGGGCAATTATTGGCGTGAATAACATTGATATTTCAATTGCTTTTTACCAAAACGGATTAGGTATAAATGAGGTGCTCTATGATGTTACTGGTACTTTCAACGATCTGGGTGAAGCTTACAAGAATCAAAGGTTTAGAAGGGCTTTGCTGTTTTTTAAAAATCCAAACTCCGCGCCATTTAGCCATTTGTTGGGCGATATTCAAATCGAATTAATACAAGCCTTAGATAGAACACCAATTAAATTATTCGAAAATAGGTATTGGGGCGATTTAGGCTTTATTCATCTGTGTTTTGATGTGCCTAATATGGAGCGCCTCAAACTTAATTTAAGAAAATTTAATTATAATTTGACTGTAGATAGCGGCGATACCTTCGATATGGGCGAATCGGGCGGAAGGTTTGCCTACGTAGAAGACCCCGATGGTACCCTCATTGAAATGGTTGAAACCCATAAGGTGCCTATTCTAAAAAAGTTTGGCTGGTACCTAGACCTAAAGAAAAGAGGTCAGCATAAACCGCTACCTAATTGGATGGTTTCTTTGTTGGGGCTAAACAAAATTAGGGACTAAAATAGACAAGCTAAAAGCAAGCCCAAGCCCAATAAATAAAAGGGCCACAGGAACATCACCAATCCAAAAGAAATAGAATCAAAAAACAAAGATTGTTTCACTATTTTGGGCGTTAACCAAGTGCTTAATGCGTATAAAGGGGCAAACAAAAGACTGCTTTTTATAAATGGTATAAACCTTCTTTTTTCGGTTTGATCCAATTGCGCGTTTAGTTTTGATAACAGTTGTATGCCATCCTTTTCGCCCCGGCAAAGTCGCCTAAAGGTCTGTCTAAAATTCGTATATTGAGCGTCGCCTTCTTTCATTGAAGGGGCTATATAGGCCAGTTTACCTAACTCGCCAAATAACCTTTCATTAAAAGTACGCACAAACTGCGCCTCATTTTGAATGCCCTCAAAGTCTTGTCTTTCTATGGGTTTTCCAAAGTTTACCAAGATGTTTTTTCCAGCACCTTTATAATGTTCATAGGTTAATCCTACGGGCACAATTACAATGTCTTTAGCAGGCGTATCGCTGCTCCAAGCCTTTATCGAAATTCTAGCCGGACCCTTTTTTAAAGACCGTAAATCCCAATTGTTCTCACTTAATCCCTCTGCAAAAATAATCACCACCTTTCGCTCTTCTAGGATGTTCTGACAAGCATCAAAAGTTTCCGTATTCTTGCTTAAGTTCTCCTTTCCCTCCGACAATCGAAAAACAGGCAACATGTTTAAAGAATGTAAAATGGGCCGCGCAACATTGCTTTTAAAAGCATCGCCACGTGCTAAAAAATGCGTTGGCCTATCAATTACCGCGCCTACAATTACCGCATCCAAAAACGAGTTGGGATGGTTTAGTGCCAATACCACAGGCTTGTGTAAAGGAATATTTTCTATGCCCCCAATTCTAATGTTCTCATAAAATAAATGCGATGTTAACCGTGTATTATATTTGCAATAAGTGTAAAACAAGCCCATGTGCAATAGTATTAAAGATTAAGCATCCATCCAAATTCTATATGCCTCATCGGCCTGTAAATGCAACATGTCTAAGCCATTTTTAACCCTAGCACCGCGCTTTTCTGCCTCCAATAGAAACGTGGTTTTCTCTGGTAAATAAATTAAATCATAACAAAAATGTGCCTTACCAATGCCTTCAAATGGAATAGGCAAACATTGATCTTCATTAGGGTACATGCCCACCGAACTTGCATTAATTAACAACTCATGCTGCTTAATTAATGCTAAGGTAAGCTCAGAATAATTTAACTCATTCTCTTGTTTTATCAAGCTCCGCGTAACCAAATGATAAGGTATGGATAGTTCATTTAAAACATAACAAACCGCTTTTGCCGCACCGCCATTTCCAAAAATTAAAGCCCTTTTTTTTCGGTCCAAACCTAAGAATTGTTGCAAGGAAATATTAAATCCATATACGTCGGTATTATGCCCTTTTAAAACGCCATTTGGCAAAAATTGAATGCAATTAACCGCCCCACAAACCTCAGCCTCTATGGATAATTCATCCATCATTGAAAGTACCTTTTCCTTATAAGGCTTCGTCACATTTAATCCGCCAAAACTAGCTCCAACAAAATTAGAGCCACCCAAACTTTGCCCCTCCAAACTATGCCCCTCCAAACTATGCCCCTCCAAACTTTGCTCCTCCAAACTTTGCTCATGCAAACGTTGCCCGTGCAAACGTTGCCCCTCCAAACGTTGCTCCTCCAAACTTTGCCCCTCCAAATGTTGCTCCTCCAAACTATGCCCATGCAAACGTTGCTCGTGCAAGCTTTGCCCGTGCAAACTTTGCCCCTCCAAATTAGTACCGCCAATTTCGCTCCCTTGTAAAGTTATTCCATCGTTATTAGGTACATTTAAATTGTGCCCACCCAAATATGGATCCCCTAAAGTTTTGAGCGCTGAAATAAATGCCCTCAATTCCTCCTCTGTAGCCAAATCAAAATTCTCATAGCTATATGCTAATCCCGCCTCCTCAAAATTGCGCGTAAAGTAATTCACCGAAAACTGGTTGTGCAAAGGATGCCCTATCAGGCCAAATTTTAGATTCATTCTCAATTCAATTATCTACAAATATACTTTTTTATATATGTATTATATGGAAGCTAGGCTTGTCAAAATATATTTTTAGATTAATCTAAAAATATATTTTGTTTTTCCTAAAAATGTCCGACATTTGTCGCTCATGAAACAGTTATTATTTGTCATTTTTCTCCTTTCGAGTGCATTCACACATGCCCAAACCTTTGCCATAAAAGGTAAAGTAATGGCCAATAAACAGCCTGTCTCTTTTGCCACCATTGGCATAGCTACTTTAAATAAAACTACTTTAAGTGATGAGCAGGGTGCTTTTATGCTTAAAAATATACCAGCAGGAACCTTTCAACTTCAGGTTTCTGTAATAGGCTATGAGCGACAAAAGATATTGGTTCAGCCCGAAAAAGAAAAAGAATTGCGCATAGAATTGGTGCCCTTAAACACCAGTCTAAAAGAGCTCACCATTAGCGGAACCATGCGCGAGGTAAGCAAATCATCGTCTCCTGTGCCAGTGGAAATATACGGACATCAGTTTTTTAAGAAAACGCCTAGCAACAGTTTGTTTGAGTCTTTGCAAATGATCAATGGCGTGCAACCTACACTAAATTGCAATGTGTGCAATACCGGCGATATTCATATCAATGGCTTAGATGGTCCTTATACTTTGGTGCTCATAGATGGAATGCCCATCATTAGTGCCTTGTCTACCGTTTATGGCTTAAGCGGAATTCCAAATAGCATGATAGAAAAGGTGGAGGTGGTAAAGGGTCCTGCTGCTACTTTATATGGCAGCGAAGCGGTGGGCGGACTAATAAACGTAATTACCAAATCGCCCGAAACGGCTCCGCGGTTTAGCCTCAACTATTATGCTTCTTCATACAAGGAACAAAACTTAGATGTGGGTTATGCAAAAAGGTTTGGAAAAGTATCGACCTTATTAAGTGGCAATCTGTTTTATTTTCAAAATAGGGTAGATATAAATAAGGATAATTTTACAGATATTACCTTGCAAAAAAGGGTTTCTGTTTTTGGAAAATTGACCTGGAATAGAACAGAAAAGTTGAGAACTAGTCTTGCTGCCCGCGTGTATTACGAGGATAGAATGGCTGGGGAGCTTACTTATAACAAGGCCTTTAGAGGTGGCGATAGCGTGTATGGCGAATCTATTTATACCAAACGCGCGGAGCTTCTTGTATCACATCCTTTTTTAATAGCTAAACAAGCCTTTAAATACCAATTGTCGTGGAATATTCACGACCAAAATTCGGCTTACGGACAAAGCTATTTTATTGCCCAACAATGGAGTGCATTTAACCAATTATTGCTAGAAAAAAAAATAGGCATAAGGCACCAAACGCTTATGGGAGCAGCATTGCGAGTTTCTAATTACCAAGACAATGCGCCTATTGGTGGTCAGGCAGATGTTTTTAAAAAAATGGTTATTCCAGGTGTATTTGTGCAAGATGAAATTGCCCTCACATCCAATCAAACTTTGCTTTTAGGTGCGCGTGCCGATCATTATTCTTGGCACGGGCTTATTTTCTCCCCAAGAGCAAATTATAAAGTCAATTTTGGTTCTACCCAAACGCTGCGACTCAGTGCTGGAAACGGATTTAGGGTGGTGAATATTTTTACAGAAGATCATGCAGCATTGTCGGGCGCGCGGGAGGTAATTGTTGCGCCTAATATAAAGCCCGAAAACAGTTGGAATGTGAATGTAAATTATTCGCGTTGGCATAATTTGCCTGCTGGTTTTTTTGAATGGGATATCACCGCATTTTATACTTGGTTTGGCAATAAAATTGTGCCCGATTATGATACCGATGCCAGCAAAATATATTACCAAAATTTAAATGGTCATGCCATCTCCCAAGGCCTTACTTTGAATACCGGCTGGAACTTTGTTTTTCCTTTGAAAATAAATGCGGGTTTCACTTTAATGGAGGTGTATTCTTTAAATGCAGATTCGAATGGAATCATGGAAAAACAAATGCAAATGCATGCCCCAAAATTTTCTGGAACCTACCAGGTGGCATACACTTTTAAACGTCTCAATATGGTAATAGATTATACCGCCCAAGTCTATGGTCCAATGCGATTGCCCGTTGTTCCCAATGATTTTAGACCAGCATATTCGCCTTGGTTCAGCCTACATCATTTGCAAATTACCAAGAAATGGGGCAGTGGTTTTGAGTGTTTTGGCAGTGTGAGAAATCTGGGAAATTTCTTGCCTCAAAATCCAATTTTGAGGTGGTGGGATCCTTTCAACAAAACGGCAGGTGATGCACAAAGTAATCCCAATAAGTACCAATTCGATCCAAGTTATAATTATGCACCCATGATGGGTAGAAATGTGGTTTTGGGCTTTAGGTATAACCTAAAATAACTACCTCATTTGCGCATCTTTTAACTTTAAAATTTTATGGTAGTCTTTGTTCATTTTTTGGATGTCCTTCAACAACTCCGTTCTTCCTCTTTTGTCTAAAGCAGAGGTTAAAAATATGGGTGGTAATTCCTCCCAAGTCTCAAGCAATTTTTCCTTAAACAACTCAATGTTTTCATCGGCTTTGGCCTGTTTAAGTTTGTCTAATTTAGTAAAGACCAACTTAAAAGGAATACCTTTTTCGCCTAATAAGTTTACAAAGTCTAAATCCCTTTCCTGTGGCTCAATGCGCGAATCTATCAAGGCAAAAAGCACCACCAAATTATCTCTTTTTTCTAAGTAATTCCACAAGGTTTTTTCCCACGAACTCCTTAGGTCTTTCGATCTTTTTGCATAACCATAACCTGGCAAATCCACCAAATTCCATTCTTCATTTACACAAAAGAAATTCATGCTAATGGTCTTACCAGGCGTGCCAGAAGTACGTGCCAGTTCTTTGCGCTGAACCAACATGTTTATCAACGATGATTTGCCTACATTACTTCTGCCTATAAATGCATACTCTGGTAATTCCACTTTTGGGCAATCCTTGAGGCTGTTTGCACTTGTTTTATATACTGCCGAGCTTATATCCATCTTACAAAAATAGGTTATTCACACCTAATCACATACGTTTTATCATTTCGCTTATCAATCGCGTCATGTTTGGTTCAGCAATAGCGGCTGCATTAAGCACATCTTGCAGGCTAATTTTTTTGATTAAACCGGGCACGCCCAAATCGGTAATTACAGATATAGCAAATACGCGCATGCCCATGTGTCTGGCCACAATATTTTCTGGTACGGTGCTCATGCCCACTGTGTCTGAACCAATGATGCGCAGGTATTTGTATTCTGCCTGCGTTTCTAAAGTTGGACCTTGAACCGCGGTGTACACGCCTTCTTGCAAAGAAATGCCTAATTCTTTGCCCACTTCTTTTGCCAATACTATCAGTTTGGCATCATAGGCATCACTCATGTCTGGAAATCTCGGTCCTAAATTGGCATCATTTTTCCCTCTCAATGGGTGCTCTGGCATTAGGTTTATGTGGTCATTTACCACCATCAAATCGCTTACCGCAAAATTGGGATTCACCCCGCCCGAAGCATTGGAAATAACTAACGTATTTACACCCAAAAGTTTCATTACCCTAACCGGAAAAGTCACTTCTTGCATGGCATATCCTTCGTAATAATGAAACCTACCTTGCATCACAATCACGGGTACCCCGCTTAATTTACCAAAGAGCAACTTGCCTTGGTGACTTTCCACCGTGCTCACCGGAAAATGGGGTATTTCATCATAAGGAATGCTGTATTCTATTTCAATGTCATTTACCAAGGCACCCAAGCCCGTTCCTAAAATAATGCCAATTTTTGCTTGGTTGTAATAAGGAGAAAGGTGCTTAATGGTAGCTTCTGTTCCGCTCAACATAATGTGTGATATTTTGATCAAAGTTACCTTTATCTTCTTCAAAAAAGACAACTTCAATGGGTAAGTAAAAAAAAGGATATTTCTTTAATTGGTCTCCGTATGGAGCCTGAATTAATTTTTGATAATCTTTCTCGGTGCAAACAATGATTTTTTCTTGCTGTGGCATCAAGTCAAAATCGATAAAAACCTTGTTAATTTCGATATCCGTTAGCAAATGATGATCGGGGAATGCCATTAGCCAAACCTGCTCATATTTCTGCTTAAGGTAAGCTTCAAAAATTTGCGGATTGGCAATGCCTGCCAAGGCCAAAACTGCTGATTTTTTGGGTATGGATTGTCCTTCAAAAAAAGGGGTAATTTGTCCGTATTGAATAAAAGAAAAGTACACTTTTTGATGCGAAAGTGGCTTTAATTTTCGGGTAATTTGTTGCTGGTTGCTTATACTTAAATTGGGGTCGCATTTTGTTACCACAATAATATCGGCTCTATTACTTGCCTCGGCATATTCTCTTAAATATCCCGAAGGAACCAGAAAATCGTCTACATAAAGTTTGTGTTGCTCTGTTAACAAAATATTTAAGCCTGGTTTAAGGTCTCTATGTTGGTAAGCATCATCCAATAAAATAAGATCGGTATAAGGTGCATCCATTAACAAACTGGGAATGCCTAAAACCCTGTTCTCGCTAACCGCTACTTCAACTTGTGAAAACTTGCTATATATCTGAAAAGGTTCATCGCCAATGCTAAATGGGGTGGCATCTTCTTGGGCAAATACGTAGCCAATTGTCTTCCTTTTATAACCCCTACTAAGCACTGCAACACGGTATTGGTTTTGCAAAAGCCGAATCAAATATTCAATATGGGGCGTTTTTCCTGTACCGCCGAACGCTAAATTGCCCACATTGATCGTTGGAATGTCAAATTCGGTGCTTCCAAAGAATCCAGAATCATATAAATGATTCCTTAGGCGTAAAATACCTTGGTAAATAAAGGAAAGGGGCAAAAGGAGTCGTTGAAAAAACAGCAAAGTTGGCAGTGGTTATTTTTTGCAAGTTGAGAAATTTTGTTGAAAACTAAGCTATTTCAATCTCGATTGTCTTGTAAAGTGCTCACTTTTTGTCTGTTAGGTTATATAGCTGTGGATACTTATATTTGCATAAATTGAAAGTACCATAAATAATAGATTTATATTTGGTTTTTGAGTTGTTAATAATACGGCATGGTTTATAAAAAAATTATATTATTCGTTTCTGTATCTCTCTTCCTTGTGTTGGGATTACATGCCCAACCTTTGAGCGTTGGAATGGGATCAAGCCATGAATTGGCTGTTGCAAAAATAGATAGCAATACCCTTCATTGGCGAGATAAATTATACCCTAAGACAGACCCGGGGGAAATGAATATTTATGGTTTTAACAAAGGTGAGGTTCCGGTTTATTCCGATTCTACTTATGCCTTTCGATTAAGTTTATTAGAAACTGAAATTCCATTAGAGTACAATCAGCAAGTTAGGGCCTATATTGATTTATATGCAAACCGCCGCAGGGCTTTGGTTAGCAAGGTGCTTTCTACTTCAAAATTCTATTTCCCTATTTTTGAGGAAGTTTTCGACCGCGAAAATATTCCCATGGAGTTTAAATATTTGGCTGTTATAGAGAGCGCTTTGAACCAACGTGCTATTTCGCCTGTGGGTGCCGCTGGATTATGGCAATTTATGGCGCCAACTGGAAGAATGTATGGTTTAAAAACCGATAATTACATTGACGACAGAAAAGATATTATTAAGTCAACCGAGGCATCTGTTTTATATTTCAAGAATTCGTATAGAATTTACCACGATTGGCTTTTGGTAATTGCAAGTTACAATTGCGGACCAGGTAATGTAAACAAGGCCATACGCAAGTCTGGTGGCAAAACCAATATTTGGGAGATTATGCCTTACTTACCTAAAGAAACACGGGGATATGTGCCAGCCTTTATTGCCGCTGCCTATGTGATGAATTATGCAAGCGAGCACAATATCTATCCAGCCGAAGATGATATGTATTTTCATTTGGATACTGTAATGGTTGAAAACAGCACTTCCATAGAAAAGTTGGCCTTGTCATTGGGCATAACACCAGAAGAAATAAAACAATATAATCCTGCATTAAAGAGGGGTGTTATTCCCTTTAACGGAAATGGGGTGATGTTAACCTTGCCATACAACCATGCCGTTAGGGTGGCCGCTTTAAGAAGCGATACCAACATCAATATTAGAGCAAGTAAAGAAATGATTGCGCTGAACCGAGAAGCTCAGAAAAAGCAAACAGGCAACAAAGTAATTTACCAAGTAAAAAGCGGCGATTATTTAGCCAAAATTGCCAAAAAATTCGATGTCTCCGTGGCCGATCTAAAGCGCTGGAACAATAAAACTATCAAAGGTAGCAAAGTCTCCAAAGGCCAAAAATTAAAAATTTATCCCAATAAAGTTTAACACCAAATTGCTTTCCTAAATCGGCATTAATACTTAATTAGGTATGTTCCTTGTTACACTTGTATACCGCTTCTCCTTTAATGGTTAGGAGAAGAACAATGAGGTTAAGGGAAATGGAAATAGTTTGGACTTTGGTCTAAAACCATTGCCATAAAATCCAATCCTTTTTCACTTAGCCTCCCTGAGAAGAAATTTGAAATTACAGGGTTGTCTTTTAGTAATTTCCCCATTCTTTAAGAATTTGTTGAGCGTGTTGGTTAAAACTTCCTGTATGTTCCTTCATAAAAACTCCGCTATATTTATTAGATAAGTTCTTTTTTTCTTCCACTAAGCCTTCGTGTTTTTTGAATACAACAAGCTCTAATTCCTGTTCCAAAAAATCACCTGGAAATTCAAAGTTACAACATTGTTGCTATTTGTGGAACGTATTCATGTTCGTATCATAATGTATTCTAAATTGATAAAAAGTAATCTTTTATATTATGCTTGTTTACTTTGATTTGATAAACAAAAATAATTAATTTAAGAGAATATATAACTTCAAAAAATAGGATAAGTTTTTAATGATTCCCCCAAATTTTTGTACAACATGCTTCTTACCCTATACTAGAAATTTTGGATATAAATACCTACCTTAGTATTATTGAAATTGGTCTTTGAGAATCCTCGGATGTGCCCAAAAACAAATAGAAAAAATATCCGATAAGCACTGTTGATACCGTAAAATTTACTTATCTATAAAATCTATCTCAATCGCATGAACATAATGATGTTTTGGGATACCTGCCATAATTATCGTTAGATGAAATTTTAAAACAAACTATCAACCAAAGCAAAATTTTTAAACAAGACGTAAATCGAGTGCTTAATTAACTAAAATTCGTCATTTAATAGCGTGAAAAACCAATCGAATGCCGTTTGCGTCGGTGGTGAAAAATAGGTAGTCTGAACCGCCATCGGCGAGTTTAAATGTTTTTCTGATTTCTTGAACCGTCTGTTTAAAGTTTCTTTTGGTAATATTGGCCTGAACCAATTTTTGCTCTTTGATATAAAGGCTAAGCTTGGATTTTGAGTACGCAAATACCTGCACAATTTCAAAGGCTCTGCCCATAAAATTTTGTGGCAAAATGGCACCTGTATATAAATAACTGGAAATGGCTATTTGGTTGAGACCGAAATATTGCGAGTAGGCTTTTGAAAGCCCTGCTTTAATAATGCATGGATGGGGTTCGAAGAGGTATTTTTTAAAATCCTCTGGGGTGTTTAACCCAATATAATTATTAACATTTGTAGCCTTATTTTGCATATTTGAAAAACGCATAGTATCTTGATTTTCTTGCAGCAATACGGCCTCTATTTCGATGGTTTTATTAGGTGTTTTCCCAATAAGAGCTATAATCTCCTTTACCTCGTTTTTATCGCCTAAAATGATTAATTTTTGAAGTCCGGCCAAATTCTGTCGTAAGTAAGCAAGATCTAACATGGGCGAGAGTTTAAGCATTACGGTATCGCTTAATTCCATGCACCTTGCGTGAAGCAATAAAAAATTGGGCGAATCATGATCCAAGGAAAACGATTTTGTTTGAGCCGACCGTCTATCGGCATCCAAATAAATTAAATCAAAATGGCCAATATCTTGTCTTAAAAGGAAATCTTCTGCGGTGGAATCGAGGCGCTTAATCGTTTCAATGTCTAGTTTTGTATAATTAAATCTCACCAATTCATTGAGAAAATTGTCGGGATCTAAAGAAATAATTTCTTTAAAGAAGCTAGAAAAGGCCCAATCATCAACCCCTAAGCCGCCAGATAAATCTAATAAACGTTTGCCCTGAACCAATTCGGATTTGAATAGGGCGGTGGCTTCCCCACTGGCTTGTTCATAACTTTTTGAAGTAAACCAGCAATGATTTTGAGCAAATTGAGGAAGTTTGCGTTGGGCTTTGAGGTGTAAATTGAGTTGCTCGGCAAGTAGCCAATTTAACTCTTTTGTATTATCTTTGCCCTGGAGTAAGAATTTTTCTGCTGATAAGTGTTTGTTTTGGGTCAAAAAAATACCCAAATCAATTTCTTGCAATAGTTTAGAAAGGCTGCTCGTTGAGTTCAATAGTTAATAATTAGTAAAATGAAAAAGTTATTGTTTGGTCTGGCATTATTGGCTCTATTGAGTTTAAGTGCATGTAAGGGCAGTTGCCCAAAGTTTCATTTCCAACTTCCTTCAATTAGCCTAACTTTCTAGGAAGTAAGAGAACGTTATATCTTGAATTAAATCGGGATGTAAACTTTTGGCAACAGGGCAGTTTAATCCGGCTTCTTCAATAGCCGCAATGTCCCTTGCGCTTAAATTCCGGTTTGGAATTTTTATTTCTACTTCAATTTTTACTACCCTTCTTGGTAGTGTTCCCATTGTTTTTTGTATGCTTAATTGTGTGCCATCAATGTTGATTTTTCGCTTGTTTGCCTCTATGCCCATGATGGTTACCATGCATACGCCCAAAGACGTTGCAAGCAGGTCTGTTGGAGAAAATGCTTCTCCTTTTCCTTGGTTATCGGTTGGGGCATCTGTCACAATTATATTGCCCGATTGTATATGTGTGGCATTACATCGTAATTCGCCTTGATAAATTACTTCTGAAGTTGGCATGTTTTTATTAAATTTGAAACAAAGTTAAGAAATTGAATAGGTTCAGACATTACTTTTTTATTTGCCTCCTTATTGGAACTACAAAATTAGTTCTCGGGCAAAATGCGCCTATTACGCAGCCGCAGCTTATGTATACCAAAAGTAACTTGTATGGTATTGGCTTAAACTCGTTTAAATCGCGCGGCGCTTTTTACCGCTTGGGTTGGCATAAAACGGGGAAGGAACAAAATCATTGGGAGCTCGACATTAGTAGAATTAGGCACCCAAAGGAGGATAGAAGGCAAGGTTTTACAGAGAACCAAACGCAATATACTTTTGGTAGATTGAACGTGGTTTATCTAATGCGAAATAGCTTTGGACAAACCATTACTATTACAGACAGACCTTATAAAAATGCCATAGGGATCAATTTTGTTTATGATGTGGGCGTTACTACTGCTTTTTTAAAGCCCGTTTATATTGAGGTTTATTATCAGTTCGATAACTCGCCTAGTGAAGGTTATTTGGTAAGCGAAAGATACGACCCTCAAAAGCATTCTGATATCTATAAAATTTATGGAAATTCTACTTTTACTAAGGGATTAAGCGAAACTAAATTGCAGGTAGGTGGATTTGGAAGAGCTGGCTTTCAGGTAGAGTGGGGGCAGTATAGCGACGAAATTAGGTGCCTAGAGGCAGGAGTTACTGTAGATGCATTTATGAACGGCATTCCAATAATGGCAAAGACAAATTACGATCAATTGCTCGCGGGATTTTATGTGAGTTATAGTTGGGGAAATAGAAAATAGAATGATTGAATTACCGGTTTTAGGAGAAGAAAAAGTAAAAAAGCCATCTTGGCTTAAAGTAAAATTACCCACTGGGGAAAATTATAGGCGCGTTAGAAAATTGGTGGATGAGCATAAGTTGCATACCATTTGCGAAAGCGGAAATTGTCCTAATATGGGCGAGTGCTGGGGAGAAGGTACCGCCACATTCATGATTTTAGGCAATACCTGTACCCGCAGTTGTTCTTTTTGCGCAGTTGCCACGGGAAGGGCCAATACTTACGACCTAGATGAGCCCAGGCGTGTGGCAGAGGCCATTAAATTAATGAATGTAAAGCATGCGGTAATTACCAGTGTAAACCGCGATGAATTGCCAGATAAGGGCGCAAAAGTTTGGGCCGATACCATTCGTTTGGTAAAGCAAGAAAGTAGGGGTACCACCATGGAAACCTTAATTCCAGACTTTTTAACCAATTGGGATTTGCTCTATCAAGTAATTGATGAAAGGCCCGAGGTGGTTTCTCATAACATGGAAACCGTGAAAAGGTTGTATAGAAAAGTGCGCCCTCAGGCCAAATATGAGCGCAGTTTAGAACAAATTAGGAGAACAAAAGAGCGCGGCTTAAGAACCAAATCTGGCATCATGCTTGGCTTAGGAGAATCCCAAGAGGAAGTGCTAGAAGTTATGGACGATTTGCTCGCTCATGGCTGCGATGTAATAACCTTGGGGCAATACCTTCAACCTACCAAAATGCATTTAAATGTAGAAGAATTTATTACCCCAGAACAATTTGCTTTTTACAAAGAAGTTGGTCTGGCCAAAGGGTTTAATTATGTTGAATCGGGTGTCTTGGTGCGCTCATCGTACCACGCAGAAAAGCATATCTAATTTTTTTTCGGTCTGAACCAATGCATTTTTGAAATTGATTTGTCTAAAAAAAAAGGTCACCTACTCCATAGTAAGTGACCTTTTTTATGAAAGTTTTTTAAAAAATGCTATTACTTTTTGCTAAATTTCATCTTTATGTCGGCTAAAATAGGCGCCAATTGATCGGCATTTTTATACCCAGACATTACCTCCATTTTCTTTCCTTTTGGATACATGAAAATGGTAGTAGGGTAACCACTAATTTGATAATTGCTTATTACCCCAGCTAATTGCTCGCCTGTGTAATTTTTGCCCTCATAATGATACGTGATATCCTTAATTTCGGGGTTGAATTTTACCGCCACAAAATCACTGTTCACTATTCCAATTATATTGGGTTTTGCATAAGCATCTCTATCCATGCGTTTGCACCATCCACACCATTCGGTGTATACATCAACCAGCATCATTTTGTTTTTCTTCTTAGCTAATTCGTAGCCCTTGTTAAAGTCGAGCCACTTTATTTCATCATCTCCCTTAAAAGAGCTAAATGTGAACGTAAAAAGAAGTAAGGCAAGGATTTTTATTCTCATCATAATTTAATTTTTATCAGCCATGTTTATCACTTTCTCGGTATTATAAGCGCCGCTTTGCAGCTTCTCTCTTATTTCTTTGAATGCACTAATTGTTCTATCTACTTGATCCAAATTATGCACTGCAGTTGGAATTAACCGCAATAAAATCATTCCTTTAGGAATAACTGGATACACCACAACCGAACAGAAAATATGGTAATTTTCCCTCAAATCGTGCACCACCGAAGTTGATTCTGCCACGGTACCATGCATAATCACTGGCGAAACAGGTGAATTGGTACGGCCCAAATCAAATCCTTCTGCTTTTAACTTACTCTGTAAAGCATTCACAATTTTCCATAAATTATCTCTAAAGGAGGGATTGTTGCGAATTAAATCCAAGCGCTTTAATGCACCAATTACAATTGGCATAGGAACAGATTTAGCATATATCTGTGAACGTAAATTGTACCTTAAAAATTTTACGACTTCTTTATCGGCCGCAATAAATCCTCCAATTAATGCCATAGATTTAGCAAATGTTCCAAAATATAAGTCAATTCCATCCTGGCAATTTTGCTCTTCTCCCGTTCCAGCACCTGTTTTTCCCATGGTGCCAAATCCGTGTGCATCGTCAACAAATAACCTAAAATTATATTTTTCTTTTAAAGCTACAATACTTTTTAAATTACCCTGCGCACCTGTCATACCAAATACACCTTCGGTAATCACCAAAATTGCACCACCCGATTCCTGGGTAAGCCTGGTGGCTCTTTGCAATTGCTTTTCTAAGCTTTCCATGTCGTTGTGCTCAAACACAAATCGCTTGCCCATGTGTAAACGCACGCCATCAACAATACAAGCATGACTTTCTGCATCATATACAATTACATCGTGGCGATCTACTAGGGCATCAATGGCACTTACCATGCCTTGGTATCCATAGTTCAATAGAACAGCATCTTCCTTCGATTCAAATGCCGCTAACTCATTATCCAATTGCTCATGATAAACAGAATTTCCACTCATCATCCTTGCACCCATTGGGTAACCTAAACCAAATTTTTCGGCAGCTTCGGCATCCACTTTTCTAACCTCTGGGTGATTGGCTAAACCTAAGTAATTATTCAAACTCCAATTAAGCATTTTTTGTCCACGAAAATCCATTTCTGGACCAATTTCCCCTTCCAATTTTGGAAACATATAATATCCATAGGCATCATCGGCGTACTGACCAAGAGGGCCAATTTTTTTCTTTAATTTTTCAAATAAATCCATGATTGTTGGTTTTCTTAATTTTAGCGCAAAAGTAAAGAAATGAAATTAAAAAATATTTTATTTATTCACCACGTATTTTAATTCTTAACTGACATTTAAATTCCATTTCCTTGTAAAGCTCAAGTTTGCTATTGTCTTGATTGTTGTTTCGTGATAAATAGCTGATTTTAAAATGTAAATCGGCGCTTTTAGAAATTTTGAAAGAGCTTAATACATAATAATAATTGCCCTTGTTCATCATCATTTGGCTTGCAAAGGAATAAGGCAAATCGCTTTCTTGCATATAAATACGCGCCGTATAATCGCTCACATCAAAATAGCAAATTCGTGCCCTAAGGTGCCAGTTTTTTGAACCCTTATAGGCAAAATCATGGTAAATGAGGTTGCCATTCGATTTTAACTGATTTACCCGTTCAAAATTATTCCATTCCATTCTAAATTGATATTGCCAATGTAGGCCAATTTGATAGTTTACATGAATCCTAAATTGCTTTTTGTGCTCAGGTTTTAAAGTAGTAACCGGCAAGTTTACATCTGCATAATTTCTCTCGGTTTCCTGAACCCTAATGCGTGATTCGAGCGAAAAGGTTTTACTAGGAAGCCAATTAAATAAAATAAGGTAGTCGGAAGATTTTGCTGCTTTAATTTTTTGGTAACTTGCCGCCTTGCTGCCAAATACATCCGCATAAACGCTCCAAAGCAGACTCTTTTTGGGTTTATATAAAAAGGCCACATACATGCCTTCCTCATTGCCCATGGAACTGCTTGCCGCCCAACCATTGCCAAATTGATTTTCAAAATTTAAGGTGTAATTTCTATATAAAATTAAGCCGTCTAACTTGGCATGCAAAGGAACAATAGACTTTATCTGAATGGCAAAAGCATCATTGTTTTGGGTAGAAATTTCAACATGCGTTTGTATGTTCTTAATAAGCAAACTTCCATAAGCTCCAACATGCATATTATTTCCCAAATTCATTACTTGCTTTATGTTTTGGTTCGAACCGAAATGGCTTTGAGCTACTTGTTCTTGCTTTTGGTATAAGCAACCCAAAGAATAATATTTGCGTGTATAGCTTAAATGAATGCCTATGTTTTCTTGGTAAATGGTTCTTCGCTTTAATAATTCGGCCTCGGTTCTATGCAAACCGCTTAAAACAATGCTGCTTATTTGGCTAAAATCACCAAGGTTATCCAAGCTTAATTTGGCACTCAAGGGTGATGCGCTTAACCAAAATGATAAGCTAACATTTCGTTTTTGAAGGCCAATTCCAATGCCGCGCATAAATCCAACTTCGTTTAAACTTCTGCTCGGTTTAAAGCCTTCTTGCAAATAACTAGTTTGAAATACCAAGGCCGATTTTCCATTAAACATCGAGGTTCCTACATTAAGTCCGCTGCCAAAATTTACATGGAAATCGCCAAGGGCTATCGTTTTTAATAATCCGCTGCCTTTATAAAATAAATGAAAGGTTTGAAAGTCGCCAACTTTTCCCCAACGCTCGCCTGGGTCTTTTTCTAATCCAAATCCCATGTATAATTTGGTTTTGTAAGCAAAGCGGTATCTAATAGATAAATGGTCGAGCGACCCCACATAAGGTGCATGTTTTGCCTCCTCACCACTCAATAAACTGCTGCGAGCCTCCTGCAACAAAATCTCATGTTGCCCCATCCCAAAATATTGCGTGGGGTTTAAATAATCGCTTTGCTTCCTTTCTTCTACATAAACAAATTTAGCCAGCAATTTGGCCTCTTCAACATCTAAAGAAGTTATGGCTTGAAGCTCGTAAATACTTAAAAAGGCACCGTGTTTTTTGCGGTGTTCAAGGATGTCTGTAAGTTGTTTTTGGTTTAGAAACGGCAGCCTGCTTAATTGTTCCATGCCCACGTAATTAAGATTTTGAGGATTTTTAATCCATTCTTTTAATTCAAGCTCCAAATCGCTTAGGTCTGAACCAATATTTTGATTTTCGAGCAAGTCGTTTATCGTTTTTTCTACCCATTTTTCGGTCTCATTTCTTTCTTGAGCAAATGTACTTTGCAACAATAAATTGCAAATCATAAGTAACAATAACTTTTTCATAGGCTATTTTGAAAGCTGCCATTGAAGTTCAATATTGGGCGAAATTCCCAGCACTTGATGTTGTTGAACCCCAAGTCCCCAGCGCATTTTGCTTGTTTTTAGGTTCAAACCAAAGGTCCAAACTTGTGGCTTAAACAACGCGCCTCCTCTCAATTCCAATTTTGGATCAAGCAGGTAAATAAAACCCAATTTACTGCGCCTATTTTGCAACAACATTTTTTCTTGTTCAACCAAAATCAACACATTTTGAGTGAGTTGATAGGCCAAACCAATGCGCATAATTTGCGGCACGTCTTCCCTTTTTTCGCTTTTATATTGCGCCCCCGTGAGGTTCATCACATGCGATGCGAGGGTTAATTTTTTGTTCAACTTAAAGGTTAAACCAATTGAGCCCAAAGCATTTCCAAGGGTTGGTAGCTGGTATTGCTGGCTAATTAAATAATGCAAGCCAATTCCAAGACTTAATTTTTCTCCCAATTCCTTTGCGCTTGCTAAAGAAATGAGTTGTTGCTTATAAAATGAATTTCCCAATTGAATAAAACTGGCTTCTAAAGGGGTGCTTTTAAATTCGGTCTGAACCGATAGTGTAGAAAGAATTAGTGCTGTTTGCAAGAAGGGAATTTCTTGGCTAAAGGAGATGCTTGTGCCTTGTCCTTTAGCCAATAAACCTGGGTTTTGAAAGGAAGAAAAACTGTTTTTTGCGACAGTTCCGATGTTTCCGCACGACAAGGTTTGGCTTCCAATGTGCTGACCAATAATTTGGGATTGGCCCTCGTTTTTGCATAATATGAGGCAGATTATGAGGTAGGTAATGGGTTTCATGTTGACTAATTTTCACTCAATTTCTAATAATAAAACCAAAGTTCAAACAGCTTTTATTAAGAAGAAATAAAATTCCTTGTTAAAAATTCCCCGCAATCCCTATTTTTGCGACCTTCAAAAGATTATACAATATATAGGAAAAAACTATGACTAATTTGATTTACCTTATTCCTGCCCTTGGGGTAGTAGGCCTAATTGTAATGGCTATTAAGAGTGCTTGGGTCACTAAACAAGACGCTGGCGACGCCAAAATGCAAGAACTTGCAGGTTATATTGCAGATGGTGCAATGGCATTTTTAAAAGCAGAATGGAAAGTGTTGGGCATATTTGTAACGTTTGCAGCCATTTTATTGGCTTATTCAGGAACTATCCATGAAGTGAATGGTAAACCCATTCATTCTAGCTGGATTATTTCAATTGCCTTTATTATAGGTGCTATATTCTCTGCAACTGCTGGTTATATTGGAATGAAAGTAGCAACCAAAGCTAACGTAAGAACCACTCAAGCAGCTCGTACCAGTTTAAAGCAAGCCTTAAAGGTTTCTTTCACAGGAGGAACTGTTATGGGTTTGGGAGTTGCTGGGTTAGCTATTTTAGGATTAGGAGGCTTATTTATAGCCTTACTTTCTGTTTTTAGTGGTTTAGGTGAAGATACCGTTAAAACAGCCATTGAGGTGTTAACAGGTTTTTCTCTTGGAGCAGAATCAATAGCATTGTTTGCTCGTGTTGGTGGTGGTATCTATACCAAAGCTGCTGATGTTGGCGCAGATTTAGTTGGTAAAGTTGAGGCAGGAATTCCTGAAGATGATGTACGTAATCCTGCTACTATTGCAGATAACGTTGGAGACAATGTGGGCGATGTTGCTGGAATGGGTGCAGATTTATTTGGCTCTTATGTGGCTACCATTTTGGCTACTATGGTTTTGGGTCAAGAAATAATAGTAACAGATAAATTTGGTGGCATGTCTCCTATATTATTACCAATGGTAATTTGCGGATTGGGAATATTGTTTTCTATTGTTGGTACTTGGTTTGTAACCATAAAAGATGAAAAATCTAATGTTCAAAATGCTTTGAATCTTGGAAATTGGTCTTCCATTATCCTTACTGTGGTTGCTTCTTATTTTATTGTGATGTATATGCTTCCTGAAAATTTAAGTTTAAGAGGATATGATTTTACTAATATTAATGTGTTTTGGGCCATCGTAGTGGGTTCAGTTGTAGGTGCCATAATGAGTATAGTTACAGAATATTATACCGCAATGGGTAAAGGTCCAGTAAATTCAATTATTCAACAATCTTCAACAGGTCATGCCACAAATATTATTGGAGGTTTATCTGTAGGTATGAAATCTACTGTTATCCCAATTTTAACGCTGGCAACTGGTATTATGTTATCCTATCATTTTGCAGGTTTGTATGGCGTTGCCATTGCCGCAGCTGGAATGATGGCCACCACTGCTATGCAATTGGCTATTGATGCTTTTGGTCCTATTGCAGATAATGCAGGTGGAATTGCAGAAATGAGTATGTTACCACCTGAAGTTCGTGAGCGTACAGATAATTTGGATGCTGTGGGAAATACAACTGCTGCAACTGGAAAAGGATTTGCTATTGCTTCTGCGGCATTAACATCATTGGCCTTATTTGCGGCTTTTGTTGGTGTGGCTGGAATTGATGCCATTGATATTTATAAAGCGCCAGTTTTAGCAGCTCTATTTGTTGGCGGTATGATCCCCTTTATTTTCTCTGCTTTGTGTATTCAAGCTGTAGGAAAAGCAGCAATGGATATGGTTCAAGAGGTGCGCAGACAATTCCGTGAAATTCCTGGAATTATGGAATATAAAGCTAAGCCAGAATATGAAAAGTGTGTGGCTATTTCAACAAAAGCCTCTATTCGTGAGATGATGTTACCTGGAGCAATTGCTTTATTAACGCCTCTTATTATAGGTTTTGGTTTTAAAGGCATGTTTGTAAATGCCAGCTCTGCCGAAATGTTAGGTGGTTTATTAGCAGGTGTTACAGTATCGGGTGTGTTAATGGGAATTTTTCAATCTAATGCTGGTGGCGCTTGGGACAATGCAAAGAAATCTTTTGAAAAAGGTGTGATGATTAATGGTGAGATGTTCTACAAAAAATCTGAGCCGCATAAGGCTTCTGTAACAGGTGATACGGTAGGTGATCCCTTTAAAGATACTTCTGGCCCATCTATGAATATTTTAATTAAATTGATGTCTATCGTTTCATTGGTAATTGCTCCTTACATCGCTGTAGAAGGCGGAATGAAGGCCGATCGTGCAGCCATGATGGTGGGCCATGATATGCACCATTGTGCTTCCATGAGTAGC
Source organism: bacterium (assembly GCA_034439755.1). Lineage (GTDB taxonomy): Bacteria > Bacteroidota > Bacteroidia > UKL13-3 > UKL13-3 > B1. Next base: position 8,765 of record JAWXAZ010000140.1, on the reverse strand, counting down.
GCTGGTTGTGGAATGGTTATGGGGAGTTGTGATATGAGCCTTTGCAAAACAATGACTAAGGACCAATGTGCTGCACATTGCGATAGCATGGGTTGTAACGCAGAACAGAAAGCTGCTTGTTTATCAATGTATGGAGAAGATGGTAAATTTGATGAAGCTAAGTGCAAAGAAATGTGCAGCAGCAAAAGTAATCCTTGTATGGAGGGTTGTACCAAAGGATGTAAAACAGCAGAAGAATGTGCTACCAGTTGTGGAGATGCCTGTGTTAAGTCGCATGAAACAAGCCCAAAAGGAGCATGTTGTAATGATGGTGATAAATCAAAAGGTGAATGTAAACACTAATTGCAAAAGATATGTATAAAAAAAGCCGCTTCTTGAAGCGGCTTTTTTTATGTCTTTATTCTAAATCGTATTGCTTTATTTTTCTATATAGCGTGCGCTCAGAAATTCCCAATTCTTGCGCGGCTTTTTTGCGCTTTCCATGGTGTTTCTTCAAAGATTTACGAATCAATTCAATTTCCTTGTCCTCTAAGCTCAAGGATTCTGTTTCTTGGTTGTTTTCTGTGATGTCAATAATTTGGCTATTGGGGTTTGCATGGTTAGGAGGTGTATGTATGCTAACAAAATTACTTCCATGATCTGGTTTAACCGTTTCTTCTCTTACATACGAATGCCCAAAATTTGCTGGTTTGTCATGGTTAAAATTCGCTTGATTGCCCTGCATCATATCAAACACAATCGATTTTAAATCGCTCAAATCTTTTCTTAAATCGTACAATACTTTATAAAAAATATCCCGCTCGCTAAATTGTTGTTCTGGTGGATTTGAGCCCACAAACATGGGTAAGCCGGGCTTTTCTGCTGGCAATACCCTTAATAGTTCACTGCCATTTACGATTTTGTCCTCATCCAATACCGATAATTGTTCTGCAATGTTTTTAAGCTGTCTAATATTTCCTGGCCAACTATAATTTTGCAATAAGCTAAGGGCATCGCCTTCTAACATCACTGGCTTTGAGCGATACTTTTCTGCAAAATCGGCACTAAATTTTCTAAACAATAAATTGATGTCCTCTTTTCTTTCCCGCAATGGCGGAACCTTAATAGGCACAGTAGATAGGCGGTAATATAAATCCTCCCTAAACTTGCCTTTATACGAAAGTTCCATGAGGTCTTTATTGGTTGCTGCAACAATTCTTACATCGGTTTTTTGCACCTTGCTTGAACCCACTTTTATGAATTCTCCACTCTCTAAAATTCTTAACAAACGAGCTTGCGTTTCTAAAGGTAATTCGCCAATTTCATCCAAGAAAATGGTGCCTCCACTTACGGTTTCAAAATAACCTTTCCGGGTATCATGTGCCCCCGTAAATGATCCTTTTTCGTGTCCAAATAGCTCACTGTCTATTGTTCCTTCTGGAATAGCGCCGCAGTTCACCGCTATAAATGGTCCGTGTTTTCTGTTGCTTAAGGCATGTATAATCTTTGAAAACGCCTCTTTACCCACGCCACTTTCTCCATTAATAAGAACGGTAATGTCTGTAGCTGCAACCTTTACAGCCGTCTCTAAAGCAATGTTTAACAAGGGCGAGTTGCCAATAATTTCGAATCGTTGTTTTATGTCTTGTTGATTCATTTTAATATGTTTCTCTATTGTAAATAATGGGTAAACCCAATAAGCCATTTCTTATATCATAACGTACGCCATTGAATATAGTACTTGGATTACTCGGTATATTTTTAAATTCATTAAAAGTTCTAGCTTTAGGATATTCAATCAGAAATTCATCACTAAAAATAAAAGTAACACTTCTACTTACGGTCTGGTTGCTATATTGTTTATCTTGGTAAAAGCTGGCTATTTTATGTTCGCTTACATTGCTGGTAAAAGGATAGGTGTAAATTTGATTGATAAATAAAAAGGAGGTTATTAAACATGGGCCAAAGCCCGTAATACCAGATGCCAAGAGCAATAGTCTATTTTTAAACAATCCAATTTGTTTGAAATAGGAATAAGAAATTAACCCCAAAACACTGCCCACAATTAAAATAACCAAAATCACTATTTTAAGCTGAACCAATACATGATCGGTAATAAAATATAAGACCATTGGACAAATGCTTAACCCAAAAAAAGGAATGTTATAAACCCAATGCCAATTCTTGTATTTATAGTGAATTTGAATGTGACTTGGGAGGTCTCTTAATACATTTCTTTTACTCAATCTTTCCCTGTCATAGGCATAATTTTCTGTGATGTTTGTAGGGTCTTGATTAAGCAACAAGCATAAATGGGCAAATGTGGTTGGGAGTTCTTTTTTTAACACATCAGGCTTCTCAAAAAACAGCTCTGTACACCTTGCAAATACTTCAGAAACATCGTCCTGATTTTCGCCCATATGTAGCATCGTTTGCCCATCAGATTTTGCCAAACATTCTTTGGTTACAATTTCGAACCATGTATCTAGATAACTGCCAAATTTTAGGTCAAACTTTTTGCCATTTAATACAGACCTAACAAGGGCAATTGCATATTGCGCTAAGCTCACATTTTTGCCGTCTCTGGCATGTAAATAATCTGTGGCAAAATCTTTCCACGACAGGGCTATAATCTTAGACTGGTAAGTAGAGCCAGCCACAGCTTGGTCTGTAGATTTGATGAAAAAAGCTTCTGGATATAAGTAAATATACTCAAATCCATAGAGCCAAAATTCTTTTAATCCAAAGGTAAGCTGAACCAAATTTGAAACTACCAATATTTCTATTTCCTGATTAATTTCGAGCTCTTCTCTTCCTATAATTTCAACGTTTTGATAGATGGAAAAAATCCTCTTAACAAATCGTTTTTTGCCTTCCAAATTTAGTTCTCTATAGTACAAATGATATTTGTCTAAAAAGGGATCCCAAGTTTCGAAAAACAAGCTCGATTTCATGGATTATAATTTATGGATGCAGCACCACTTCAACCACTTTGCCAATTAAACTAGTTTGGGTTGCTCTATCAACCAATACCTTTACATATTGTCCTTTTTGATAATTTTCTTTTGGAAAAATAACGATGGTATTTCGGTCGTTTCTACCCCTCATTTCTTCTGCCGATTTTTTAGATAATCCTTCAATCAACACAGTTTGTACTTTCCCTATTTCTAATTGGTTCAGATCGAAACTATTTTTATGTTGAATGGCCATGATTTCTTGTAATCGGCGATGTTTAACTTCTGCTGGAATATCGTCTGCATACCTTCTGGCAGCAAGGGTTCCGTCTCTTTCGCTATATTGATACATATAGGCAAAATTAAAATTACTGGAAGCAAACATCTCTAAAGTATCTTGGTGTTCTTCTTCTGTTTCTGAGCAAAAGCCGGTAATAACATCGGTTGAGATGCCACAACCCGGAATTATTTCTCTAATGGTTGCCAAACGCAACTTAAACCAATCCCTGTTGTACGTGCGGTTCATCAATTCTAAAATACGGCTACTTCCCGATTGTAAAGGGTAATGCACGTGGTTGCAAATATTGGCATATTTAACCATGGTATGCAGCACCTCGTTGGTAATATCTTTTGGATGCGAACTGCTAAAGCGAACGCGCAAATCGGTGGCAATTAATGCAACCTTTTCGAGCAATTGGGCAAAGCTGCAAATTAACTCACCGGCTGCATTCATTTCTTTGTATGAATCTACGTTCTGACCCAAAAGCGTTACTTCTTTATAGCCAGCCTTGTATAATTCTTGTGCCTCATTAACGATGGATGCAGCGTCTCTACTTCTTTCTCTGCCTCTTGTGAAAGGCACTACGCAAAAGGAGCACATATTGTCGCAACCGCGCATAATGCTTATGAAGGCCGTAACGCCATTTGAACTTAACCGAACTGGCGTTATTTCTGCATAGGTTTCTTCTCTACTTAAAAGCACGTTTACGGCCTTTTGCCCTTCTTCTACTTGGGCAATTAATTGTGGAATATCGCGGTAGGCATCTGGCCCTACTACAATATCAATGATTTGTTCTTTTTCTAGCAATTGCGTTTTGAGTCGTTCTGCCATGCATCCTAAAACGCCCACAATCATTCCAGGGTTCGATTTTTTCTGGTGCTTTATCTCACGCAATCTTCCCCAAACATGCGCCTCTGCATTGTCTCTAACAGAACAGGTATTTACAAATACCACATCTGCTTCTTTCATGTTTTTGGTAGTCTTAAATCCTTTGTTGGCCATAATGGAAGCAACCACTTCACTGTCGGCCAAATTCATGGCACAACCATACGTTTCAATATATAGATTTCTCGTTGCCGTTTCTGGCGAATTCTCTGCAATAACTCCTCTCATGAATCAAAAATTTTAGGTCTGCAAATATAATTGAATTTCTGACAAAGTGGCAGATTTTTTAATCAAATCTTGAAAACCAGAAAACCTTTTAAGCATCATGCAATCAGGGTCTTTTGCTGTAATTGGATCAGCCTTTTTTATAAAATAATGCGCTTAGTATTTTTGGTCAGTTTAATTTCAGTACTTTTTATAGATATTGCAATGCATTTAAAAAATGATTCATGAAAATATTAATAACAGGAAGCAATGGCCTTTTGGGTCAAAAATTAATAGAGCATTATAAATTAAATACCGAGCACACGTTGATTGCCACAGCAAGGGGCGAAGATAGATTTGCCAACAAGGGTGGTTATACCTACGAAAGTCTCGATATTACCGATGCGTCAGAGGTGGCACGCGTTTTAACCTTGCATCAACCCCACGCCGTTATCAATACGGCTGCTATGACCAATGTAGATGCTTGTGAAAGTGAGCGCGAGGCTTGTGATGACCTCAATGTAAATGCAGTTAAATTCTTGGTTCAGACCTGCAATGAAATTGGTGCTCATTTGGTGCATGTTTCTACCGACTTTATTTTTGATGGAACGCATGGGCCAATCAACGAATTAGAGAAGCCTGCGCCTCTAAGTTATTATGGTCATTCTAAGTTAAAGGCAGAACAAATTGTGATGGAAAATGCCACGAGTTGGTCCATTGCAAGAACTGTTTTGGTATTTGGCATTGTGAGCGATATGAGTCGCAGCAATATTGTGCTTTGGGCAAAGGAAGCCTTAGAAACTGGCAAGCCAATTAAAGTGGTTTCAGACCAATTTAGAACCCCAACTTTAGCCGAAGATTTGGCCAATGGTTGTGCTTTAATTGCAGAGAAAAAAGCAAGTGGTATCTATAATATTTCTGGTCGCGATTTTATGAGTGTTTTTGATTTGGTTTATAGGGTGGCCGATTTCTGGAAATTGGACAAATCTTTGTTAACCATTTCAACCAGCGAAGGAATTAAGCAGCCAGCAAAACGTCCGCCAATTACCGGATTTAGAATAGATAAGGCCATAAACGAATTGGGTTATAATCCAAGAACTTTTGAAGAAGGATTGGCTTTGTTAGACGAACAATTAAAGAAATAAAATGAATATAGTTTTGCTAGAGGCGGCTGAGCCTGCAGGTTTTATGTTTTGGTTTTTAACCGAACTGTTTTTTGCTGGTGTGGTGGTGTTTTTGTTGTATTATTTTATTGTAAAAAACCCTAAAATAAATAAACCCAGAGACCAAGATGAAGAAAAGGATTGACATATTCTTCTCTACTTATTTTTATTTCAATAAGCAAGAACGGAAAGGAGTTTTATCCTTGCTGTTTTTGCTTGTTTTTTTTCAATTGGCCATCTTCTCATTTCCGCTAATTTTTAAAAACACCATTCTGTCTGAACCAAGCGCGCAAATGAAAATTTGGGCCCTGGAAATAGATTCAAATGAGCAGTTTTTTGAATCTAAATATGTCCCAAAAAAAGACTTTAAAAATAAGTTTAAACCCCATGAAAAAGGGGGCGCTTTTTTTGTTATGGATACACTAACTTATCCTAAAAAGTTTGCCAAAAAATATCCCATCGAAATCAATAGTGCCGATAGTGAAACCTTGGTGACTTTGCCCAAAATTGGTCCTGTTTTAGCGGGGAGAATTGTGCAATACAGAAACAAATTAAGGGGGTTTCATAACCTCTCTCAATTAATGGAAATCTGGGGCTTTAAAGAAGATTTTCTGTTTGATTTGGAGGGTAAAATTAGCCTCGATTCACGTTTGGTTAATGTGTACAAATTGAACCACGTAGGGGTAGATGAATTAAAATCACATCCCTACTTCAAATTCACCTTAAGTAAGGCCATCGTAAATTTTCGCAATCAACATGGTAATTATGCCAGAGTTGAGGATATAAAGCAAATCAAATTGGTGAACGATAGTATTTATTCATTGGTATCGCCCTATTTGATGGTTAATTAAATGGATTCTTTGTTTTACAATGAACACTTAGAAGGGCTTTAACAAAATAGGTTAGTTTGCTAAATTTAGGATTGGAATTTTCTTGAAAGATTTTTTATTAATAGATATTACGGTGTGTTTTTAATGTGAGAATTTTACTAGGGTAAATGTCGATGTAACAACATAATTGTACAATGACAATGAGATATTTATCGAAATTGGACTATATATTTCGTATTTTCGGTATAATACCGATTACGCAAGATGTAATAGTCCAAAAATATTTGGGCTAAACATCTTGTCTTTAGGCATTTACCATACTTAAATAAAATTACCGTTTCTACTAATTTTATTTAAGTAATGATATAAATTGTCCAATATTGAAGTTAATCGCTTTTTTTAACCTAATAAGAAAAAGTACAATCTTTGACTTTAGTTGCGATTTTAAACTTTATAAGCAAAGAACAAACATTAGGCAAAGGGCACTTTTAAATTGTGACAATATTTTGGGTGATTTGGTATGGAACAAATGAATAAAAACCATTATAATTGCCATATTAAGAAAATAAGACCTTATGTTAAATTTTGAAGTGACCGAAAACCAAATCATGATTGCCCAAATGGTACGTGATTTTGCAGAAAAGAGCATTCGCCCTAATATTATGGAATGGGACGAAAGTCAGTATTTTCCAATAGATACTTTTAAGGAAATGGGCAAATTGGGATTGCTGGGTGTTTTGGTTCCTCATGAATATGGTGGATCGGGATTTGGATATTTTGAATACGTTACCGCTATTGTTGAGCTTTCTAAAGTTTGTGGTTCGGTAGGATTAAGTATGGCTGCTCACAACAGTTTGTGTACCGGACATATTATGTATTTTGGCAATGAAGAACAAAAGCAAAGGTGGTTGCCTAGCTTAGCAAGTGGCGAGTCAATTGGCGCTTGGGGATTAACAGAGGCAAATACAGGTAGCGATGCCATGCGCATGCAATGTGTTGCAAAGCAAGATGGCGATCATTGGGTGTTAAATGGCACAAAAAATTGGATCACCCATGGCATTACTGGTGAAATTGTAGTGGTTTTGGCCCGTACAGGTGAATTGCTTGATAGCAATGGCATTACTGCATTTGTGGTTGAACGCGGCACTCCAGGTTTTAGAGGGGGTAAAAAAGAAAATAAATTGGGAATGCGCGCCAGCGAAACAGCCGAGTTAATCTTTGAAGATTGTCGCATCCCAAAAGAAAATGTTTTAGGCAATATTGGTGATGGTTTTAAGCAAGCCATGAAGGTATTAGATGGCGGAAGAATTTCTATTGCAGCTCTGTCGTTAGGGATTGCAAAAGGTGCTTATGAAGCTGCTTTAAAATATTCTAAAGAACGGCATCAATTTGGTCAGCCTATATGTAATTTCCAAGGAATATCCTTTAAGTTGGCAGATATGGCCATGAAAATTGAAGCCTCAGAATTGCTAATTATGCAAGCTGCAGATCGTAAAAACAAACATTTAAGTGTAAACAAAGAAGGAGCGATGGCCAAGTATTATGCCAGCGAAACAGCAGTTTATGCCTCAACAGAAGCGGTACAAATTTTTGGTGGCTATGGCTATACCAAAGATTTTCCGGTAGAGAAGTTTTACAGAGATTCTAAACTATGTACAATAGGAGAGGGCACAAGCGAAATTCAGAAATTGGTAATTTCGAGAGCGGTGCTAAAGGATTAAATTAAAAGTCCAGAAACCAGAAACCAGATTGCTGATATTTAAAATCTAGGTTCTAAACTCATATTCTAAATTCTGGTATTTGGCTTCAAATTTCAAATTTCTAGACTCAGGATTCTGGTCTCTGGCTTATGACTTAAAATTTCAAATATATGGGCTCGGGACTCTGGATTCTAAAAGTATGAGAAAGATAAAAGTTTGCCATTTTTCCTCTGTTCATCATGTATGGGATACACGGGTGTTTTATCGCGAATGTGTTTCCCTCGCCAAAGAGTTTGATGTTACACTTATTGCCATTGGCGAAGAAGGAAATTTTGTTAAAAGTGGGGTTAAGGTAATTTCAATTCCGAAGCCGGCTAATTTCTTTATTCGTTTTTTTTATACTGTATTCAAAGTGTTTATAGAAGCAGTAAAACAGGATGCTGAAATATACCATATTCATGATGCTGAAATAATTCCTTTTGGGATTACTTTAAGTATTTTAGGTAAAAAAGTAATCTACGATATTCACGAAAATACGTACGATGATATTCTCCTCAAGCCTTGGGTAAACAAGTCGTTTAGGCTATTGATTGCAAATTGTTATAATTTACTTTTGTTTAGTGGGGCTAGGTTTTTACATTATATTGTAGTTGTGGCTGATCCAAAATATCTGACTAAGTTTTTTGTTTCAGAAAATGAATGTACCATCATTCAAAATTTTGCCAATACGGATGAATTAAATGAGTTTGCAGTAACTGACAGAGGTTCTT
>JAWXAZ010000139.1:0-16075 GCA_034439755.1 bacterium | reverse complement strand
CAAGTTAGTTGCAAATGTTCCTGGAGCTCCTGTATATGGTTTTGTGGTTATTGCTGTAGTACCAAAATTGTGAAAATAAACCTGCCCCCAACTCTTATTAGATGTAATAAAAAATAACCCTGCAATAACCAAGGTAATTAAAAAAGGAAACTTGCTACTCGAGCCACTGGTTAAGTTTTTAATAGGTAAAAATGTTGTATTCATAATGTTTTCTTGTTCTTTTAAATTCATTTTTGTTATAATTTAAATATCACTTATAATTTTATTTGTTAAGAATGATTTTGCTTAATTGATGAAATTTTCTTCTTCCTCATTACCTTAAACCCATAAGCCACTCCCGCGCCAAGCAATAATCCTATTCCACCATCTATGGGTGCGTCTGGATCGCCTGGATTGATTGGAACACCAGAATCTGGATGTTTAATTGCTGGAGTGCCTCCAGTTGAGTTTATGCCAGCAGATGGTGAATTGTAGTTGTTAACGCCAGGTGTTCCTGCACCACCACCACCGCCGCCGCCGCCGCCATAACTGCTCTGTCTACTATTAGTTGATTTGTGAACATCCAAATCTAACTCAACTGTATTTTGATAAGTTCCGTAATCAGAATTGTTATTGCTTTCCCTCGAAGATTTAACTGTATAATGAGGTCTTTCTGTACTATAACTGCTGTTTAAATTACTTTCAAACCTGCTTTCATTCATGCCGTCATTAAAAAAGCCAGTTTCATTCTCATAATCCTCGTCACTTTGGGCGTAAATTGGATTAGAAAAAGTAAGTATAATGGTAAGACAAAAAATGGTTTTAATTTTTTGTCTAATTACCTTATGAAATTTTTGGTTCATTGCAGTTTTTTTAATCGTAACAACAACTTTATAGTTATTACCGATGTAAAAAAACACTATCTAAGTAAGCAAATAGTTAATTAAAGATTATGTTAAAAATAATTGAATAACTAAGGTAAAAAGTGACAAAATTTTTAACCCTGCCCAGCCAACAAAAACATAATGGCCATTCTGGTGGCAACACCGTTTTCAACCTGGTCTAGTATAATGCTGTGCTTGCTATCTGCCACATCACTGGTAATTTCAACGCCTCTGTTGATTGGTCCGGGATGCATAACCACAATTTCTTTGCTCAAAGAATCTAACCTAGCTTTATCTAAACCGTAAAGCATGCTATACTCGCGTAAACTGGGAAAATATTTAATGTCTTGGCGCTCCAATTGAATGCGCAACATATTGGCCACATCGCACCATTCCAAAGCCTTCATTAAGTTGTGTTCAACCTTTACCCCCAGCGTGCCAATGTGCTTGGGAATAAGCGTGGTTGGACCACATACCATTACTTCGGCACCAAGTTTTTGAAGGCAAATAATATTAGATAATGCTACCCTCGAATGGGTAATATCGCCCACAATCACCACTTTTTTGCCACCCACTGATCCAAGCTTTTCGCGAATGGAATAGGCATCTAAAAGTGCTTGCGTGGGGTGCTCATGCGTGCCATCGCCTGCATTGATAATTTGGGCCTTCACATGTTTAGCTAAAAACTGACAAGCACCAGGTGCGGGGTGACGCATCACCACCATATCAACCTTCATGGCCAAAATATTGTTTACCGTATCAATTAATGTTTCTCCTTTAGAAACAGAAGACGACGAAGCAGCAAAATTGACAATATCTGCACTTAATCTTTTTTGTGCCAGCTCAAATGAGATGCGGGTGCGGGTAGAATTTTCGAAGAATACATTGGCAATGGTTACATCTCTTAAACTCGGTACTTTCTTAATGGGCCTGTTAATAATCGACTTAAAATTATCGGCAGTTTCAAACACCAATTGAATGTCGGATGCCGTAATGTCTTTTATCCCAAGTAAGTGCCTTTGTGAGAATTTTTTCATCTGTATATTCTTACGATTGATTGGTTATAATGGTTACTAAATCCTTCTTCCCATTTTCTTTCCATTCTACCTTAACTTTATCGTTTGCCCGTGTATCAACCTTTATGCCCACATAATCGGGTTGTATAGGCAAATCTCGACTGTATTTTCTATTTACCAATACCAATAGCTCAACCTTGGCAGGCCTTCCAAAATCTGTTAAAGCATCCAATGCAGAACGTATGCTTCTACCAGTATATAAAACATCGTCTATCAATACAATATTTTTATCGTGAATGGTAAAATCAATCTTCAATTCACTGGGTATAATTTGGTCATTTCCCCTTCTAAAATCGTCTCTATAAAAAGAGATATCCAATTCGCCATAATCGAACGGCTGCTTGCCTAAAATTTTAATGAGCTTTTCTTTTATGCGCCTGCTTAAATAAATACCACGAGGTTGCATGCCTATTAAAGCAATGTTTTCAAAATCTCCCAAACGCTCAATTAATTCAAAACACAACCTGTCTAAGGTAATGTCGAGCTGTTTTTTTTCAAGGATGATTCTAGAATTCATGCTTTGTTGGTTCAGCCATAAGGCGGCTGTTCGACTTCAAATATGATAAAAAAAACGAGAATTAAAAAAGCGGCAAGTCAACTTTGCTTATTTACTGGCAGATAAATCTAAAATGGCATCAAATTCTTCTGCTTTTAAGGCCTGAACCGAAAGGCGCCCTTGCCTAACCAATCCGATGTTTTGAAGTCTTGCATCGGCCTTAACTTGCTCGAGTGTTACCGGTTTTTTTAGCTTTTTAAAAGGTTTCAAATCAACGGCCAGCCAGGCTTTCTCTTCGGTAGTAGGGTCTTGATAAGCCTCCTTTACAACTTTAGCTATACCAACCACCTCCATGCCTTCATTGCTATGATACCACAACACCAAATCACCTTTCTTCATATCACGCAAATTATTTCTTGCCTGATAATTTCTTACGCCATCCCAAAAGGTTTTTCCATCTTTTACAAATTGATCCCAACTGTATTTAAAAGGTTCCGATTTTACAAGCCAATAGTTCATGGTTTTTATTTTCTGATTGCCAGTTTTTATGATAAGAAGAATGTTAAATCCGCGCCCAGCAATTTTTAAATCACTTAGCTCGGTTTTATACCGATTAAACAAAAAATATAGTCCAATTTCAACAAATATCTCATTGCACTGTATGTTTTGGAATATCGGCATTTACCTAAGTAAAATGCCGAAAGACAAGATGTTTAGTCCAACTATTTTTGAACTATTACATATTGCCTGTCGGTATAATTACAATTGGTATTACAAGTTTTCGAAAGTAAGAAATAATACCCTTATTTATACCGAAAACACAAAAAATATAGTCCAATTTCGATAAATATCTCCTTGAGCTATATTTTGTTATATCGGCATTTGCCATTGTAATTAATAAATAGTTCAAAGCTATTTATTAATTACAATGGGTATTACTTCAAACTTGTTTAAATAATTTGACAATTAGATGGATAAATTATGCCTAAGCTCTTCTCAGTTCTATTAAAGAAATCTCTGGCCAAATGCCAACCCTGCCGCTAAATCCAAGAAAGCCAAATCCCCTGTTAATATTGAGGAATCGTCCGTTTTCTTGGTAAATTCCAGCCCAACGTTTATAACGTAATTTTACCGGACTCCATTTAAACCAAGGCAACTCAATGCCCATTTGCATGCCATGTGTATGTCCGGCCAAGGTTAAATGAATCTTTGTTTCATGGTTCTTTACTTCGTGCTCAAAATGCGTTGGATCGTGCGAAAGCAATATCTTAAATGAGTCTTTGTTAATGCCATACAATGCCTTGGTTAAATCGCCTGCCTGTATAAATCCATGTCCCCAATTTTGCACCCCAATTAAGGATATTTTTTGTCCGTCTTTTTCAATCTCCACATGTTCATCTTGCATCAATTTAAAGCCAACAGACTCATGGTGATTGATAATATCTTGTCTGTTTTTTTGCTTGGCATGCTCACTTGGCCATTGCTTATAATCGCCATAGTCGTGGTTTCCCAGCACAGAAAATTGTCCAAATGGGGCTTTAATTTTGCTAAACAAGGTTTTCCATGGAATAAATTCTTCGGCATCGTTGTTCACCAAATCGCCAGTAAATAAAAATAAATCAGATTTTAGTTCATTAATTAAATCAATGCCTAAAGAAACTGCTTTTTCATTGTCTAAACTTCCCGAATGGATATCCGAAATTTGCGAAATCTTAAACCCATCAAAGGCTTCTGGCAAATCTGAAAAACTTAGCACATGCTTGTGAACTTTGTATTTATACTTTCCTTTTACAATGCCATAAACAAAAAATCCAAAGGGCAAAGTACTTATCAATACAGCAAAAATGGCGGTCATAAAATTGCGTTCAGGCAAAACGAATTGCTTGTTCTCAACCCAAAAATATAGTCCCTCAAATAGCCGCACAAAGTCGCCCAAAACAACTATGCCAATAATACTCAATTGGGTAAAAAACAGGGTAATTAAACTGTTAAAACCAAGGTTTCCCCAATAGCCCAATCCATGATTCTTTTGCATATTTCTTAATCCCACCACGGTAAAAAATAAACTTAAATAGGGTATAAGCCAGTATAAACCAATGAGGACTTGTTGTAGGGTGGCCGATTCAATTCTGTTGATTAATGGCCTTATTCCAGCTAAGGAATAGGCGTTCATTAAATAAATGAGGGGTGCAATAAATAAAAAGGGAATTAGCGCTCTAAATACTTTCATGTTGTTTATTTTTTTTCGGTTCGAACCAAAACTTTTACGACACAAAATTGAACTTAAATCTGGAGGCTAAAATTTTCTTTCGATGAGCACACCTTTATTGCAGGCGAATACCAATTCTTAACTGATTAAAGGATGAGAATAATGTGAATAAAAGATGAGAATAATGTGAATAAAGCATAAAAAAGCCTCCATTCCTTTACAGAATGGAGGCTTTTAAGTGTATTATCCGACAATTATTTGCCTTCTAATTTAGCTTTCAATTCGGCCAATCCACCAACATCAGCAAATGTAGATTTCTCATTTGATTCGTTGATTTTTTTAGCAACTTTAGCTACTTTTTCTTTTTCTGCAACCTGAGTTTTAACTTCAGCATCTTTCTTCACTATTTCCTCTTCTTTCCAAAGAGCAGTGTGTGAAAGAACAATTCTGCGGTTTTCCTTGTTGAATTCAGTTACTTTAAAAGTAAGAACCTCGTCTTCTTTAGCGGTTTTCTTATCTTCTTTCTGTAATTGCTTCAATGGCGCATAACCTTCAACACCGTAAGGTAAGGCTACGATAGCACTCTTATCTTCAATTTTCAAGATAGTACCTTCGTGCTCTGATCCAACTGAGAATAAAGTTTCAAATGCTTCCCAAGGATTTTCGTCTAATTGTTTATGGCCTAAGCTCAAACGACGATTTTCTAGGTCAACTTCCAATACCAATACATCCAATTCTTGGTTTACTTTCACAAACTCATTTGGATGCTTAATTTTCTTAGTCCAGCTTAAATCAGAAACGTGTACCAATCCGTCAACACCTTCTTCCAATTCTACGAATAAACCGTAGTTGGTCATGTTGCGAACCACACCTTTATGACGAGATCCAACAGGGTATCTCTCTTGAATATTCACCCAAGGATCTGCCTTCAATTGTTTTACGCCTAAAGACATTTTACGTTCTTCTTTGTCTAAAGTTAAGATAACAGCTTCTAAATCGTCGCCCATTTTCAAGAAATCTTGAGGTGAACGTAAATGCTGACTCCAGCTCATTTCGCTTACGTGAATTAAGCCTTCTACACCAGGAGCAATTTCTAAGAAAGCACCGTAATCTGCTATGTTCACAATTTTACCTGTTACTTTAGCACCAACTACTAAGTTCTCAGCCAATGAATCCCAAGGGTGTGCACCCAATTGTTTCAAGCCTAATGAAATACGTTTCTTCTCATCATCAAAATCTAATACCACAATATTGATCTTCTGATCTAATTGTAATACCTCTTCTGGATGGTTAATACGTCCCCACGAAATATCTGTGATATGCAATAATCCATCCACACCACCCAAATCAATAAATACACCAAAAGAAGTCATGTTCTTCACAGTTCCTTCTAATACTTGGCCCTTTTCTAATTTAGATAGGATATCAGATTTTTGTTTTTCAATATCCTCTTCAATCAATACTTTATGTGAAATTACCACATTTTTGAAAGCATGATTTACCTTAACCACTTTAAATGGCATGGTTTGACCAACATACACGTCGTAATCCTTAATAGGCTTAGTGTCGATCTGAGATCCAGGTAAGAAAGTATCAATTCCAAATACTTCTACCACTAAACCACCTTTGGTACGGGTCTTTACATAACCGTTTACAACGATGTCGTTTTCCTGAGCCTTCAGGATGTTTTCCCAAGCACGTTCGCTCATCGCCTTTTTGCGACTAAGAATTAGCTGTCCGTTGGGATCTTCTTTGGTTTCAAGCAATACTTCTACTTCGTCGCCAATTTTCAAATCCGGCATGTCGCGGAATTCGGTGCGGGCAATAAGTCCATCAGATTTAAATCCAATGTTTAATACTACTTCCTTTTCGGTAAAACCTACTACGTTACCTTTTACAATTTCCTTCTCATTGAAGGCGTTTAAGGTGTTTTCATAAAGAGAGGCTAACGTTTGGTGTTCCTCTTGCGAGTAGCCGCCAAATCCGGCTTTGTCCATACTCCAATCAAAATCTTGATCGGGTGCAGGTGTGTTTTTGTTAATGATGTTTGACAATAAAATGATCTCCTTTCGCTTAAAAAAGCGTGCAAATATATGCCTAAAATATTGAAAGGCAAGGAGAAATTACCTAATTTTTACTAAAAAATGCGCAATTTAAAATGTTCTTTCACTTGCTCTCGCCTAAAATACACCAAACCCACAAAAAACAAATCCACCGTAACCGTAACAATTGGGTCGACCTTAATTTCTTCCCATGCCTTTGTCATGCCGGCACTCCAATAAATATCGTCGAAAACCAGCAAACTCTTATTGTGCAAGTATGGCTTAGCCATCTCAAAATACCGCAAAGTGGCTTCATAACTGTGGTTGCCATCAATAAATAGAAAATCCAATTTACCTATATCTTTTAAAACTCCGGGTAAAACTTGGTCAAATGTTCCTAGGTAACTTGTTATTTTTGGGACTAAACCAAGGCCATTTATACCCTCATTGGCAATTATCCTCACTTGTTCGCTCGCCTCTATCGTATAAACCATTCCCCCAGATTGGATTCCCATACCAAGATAACAAGTAGTTATGCCCAAAGACGTACCCAATTCAACCGCATTGGCATAACCATATTTTTCCAGTATTCTGCATAAAATTTGGGCAATGCGTGCTGGCTTCAAATGCTCGTTGGCCAAAAGAGAAACCTTGGTTTCCCTGCTCTTATTCGAAGCCCCAAAATCTTCGTAAAACAAACTGCGTTTGTCTTTTTTCAACAGCACCCTTTTGGCCTCAATAATATTGTATTTTTTTAAGTCTAACTCTTTCTTAATACAGCTTTGATACAACTCAAATACAAAAGGCGAGTGCAAGACATCAATAAATTTTGCCTGCACATAATGACTCAGAAAATGTGTTAGATAATGAAAATTCAATGGGCTTAAATCAAAATTTCGAAAGGCCTTTATAAGAAAAAGTGGGATTTGCGCCTAACTTAACGCAAATCCCACTATATATAAACTAATTAATTAGTGGTTTCGGCTGGTTTGTTTTTCAATGCTTTTAAGGCTTTTAATTTTTCTTCCAAACCGGCAATATGCTTGTGCGCAATCTCAATCTTGGCTTGCATTTGCTCTGCCAATGGATTCTTGCTATTGCCACTTTTAAAGAAGCCTAAATTATTATCCCAAGTTTCAATATCCTTTTTCATGCCACGAATACGCTCTTGCAAGATCTTTTCCTCACGCTGCAATTTCATCAATCCATTTGGAGAACCTGCCAACAATTCAAAACTTTGCTTGTCGCGGTCTTCGCGCATATCTCTATTAAGCTGCTTGTGCTTGCCATACAATTTATCTAGCAAGTCATTATACTTCTTATTAATAGATTCCTTTTGCGCCACAGGCACAAATCCAATGGCATTCCAATCTGTCTGAATCTGCTTTAACTCGGCAAAAATATTCTGGGTATTTTCTACCGTAATTAAGCCTTCCAATTTTACTATTAAAGCTTCTTTAGTAGCTAAATTTTGAATTTGCTCTGATTGCTGACTGGCATAACGTTCCGATTTCTTTTCAAAAAACGAATCACATGCCGTTCTAAAACGCTTCCAAACTGCATCATTCACCTTATCTGGCGCATGGCCAATTTTTTTCCAAGCCTCCTGAAATTTCTTTAACTCATCGGTTTGCTTATTCCAATCAATTGGGTTGGCAGCAATGGACTCAGCCTTTACACACAATTCCTCCTTGGCCTTTAAATTGGCATTGCGCTCGGCATGCATGGTTTTAAAGTACACATTTTTATTGGCGTAAAATGAATTTCTAGCATCCCTAAATTCGTTCCAAACTTGATCGCGCAAGGCCATTGGTACATGACCAATTTTTTTCCATTGCTCCATCAATTCGTTTAACACATTGCTCTGGTCCATCCACTCCTTAATACGCGTAGTTTGAAAGTTAGACAAGGCTTTGGCCTGATCCAAAAGCAATTTTTTTGCTTCCAAATTACTTTGACGAACCAATTCCATCTCTTCGGTTCTAGCCTTAATTTGAGTATATACTTTATCAACCTCAGCTTTAAACCTGCTCCAAATATCTTCCGATGCTTCGCGGGCAACCGGCCCAATAAAGCGCCAATCTTCTTGATATTTCTTTACAGAAATAAGCGCTTTCTTAATATTATCTTCCTTTGTTAACTCACTAACTTTAGAAATAAGTTCAATTTTATGGTCAAGATTCTTGCTTCTGTCTAAATCTTTTAACTCATTGTTAATAGAAAGACGGTCGTAAAAAATCTCATTTAAAACCCTATAACTTTCCCATAAACGATCTATATGCTCCTTAGGAACATTTTTTACCGTTTTCCATTCCGATTGAAGTTCCTTCAAACGCTTTAAGCTATTGCTCGTTTCCTCATCGTCGGCAAGCTTTTTTATCTCCTCTAAAATAGCCTCTTTTTTGCCCAAATTTTCAAGCTTTTCCGCTTCCTGACGCTTACGTGCATCTTCCTTACGCTGCTTTAACTCAATATAAGCAGCATTAAATTCTTCCTTGGTAGAATCGCCCTTAAATTCAAAGGCATCTTTCTCGCCCCCTTCTTCTAAAAACTTTGCCAAAGCCAGCGCTTTTTCTTCAGCTACTTGCTGATCCAAATGCGGCTTAATGGCCTTGAAAATAATTAGAGCATCTGCCAATTCTTTCTCTTTAGAAGCAACAATGGCAATTTGCAATAATTCTGCCTTGCCCATGTGAGCAAAATCTGGCAACTCTTCAACCGCAGCCAGTTCGTGTTCTTCCTCCGTTAATTCGGGCAGCGCACTCACAGAAACAATTTCTGCTTCTGGCGCAACAACTGTTGGTTCAGGCAGCGTAATTTCTACCTCCGCCTGCGGCTCAATAACTGGCATTGGTTCAGGCATCGCAACCTCTGCTTCTGGCAAAATAATTTCTGCCGTTGGTTGAACAATTTCTGCTTCTTCTGCAGAATCAATTACAAGAGTAGGATTCGCTACAACAAGTTCATTTTCCGAAACTACACTTTCATTGTGCGTTTCAGTAAGGTTAACCACTGGAGTTTGTTCCTCCACAGGTTCGTTAGTTACATTTTCCAAGTCGTGATTCATGGTTTAGTTTTTCTTTCAATTAAAAAGGACGTCAAAAATAACTATAAATACGATATTTTTGCACTTGTATTTCTTGAAAATTATCCTTTAATGCAAGCCAAACTCATTGAATGTCCGAGAGATGCCATGCAAGGCATCCATCAGTTTATAGAAACAGATACCAAAGTGACCTATTTAAACCAGCTTTTACGGGTTGGTTTTGATACTTTAGACTTCGGTAGTTTTGTATCGCCCAAAGCCATTCCGCAGCTTAAAGATACCGCAGAGGTCCTTAGTAAATTGCAGCTAGGTTCGGTTCGAACCAAACTCTTAGCGATAGTTGCTAATACCCGCGGTGCCGAAGATGCATGCCTTTACCCGGAAATAAAATACATAGGATTTCCATTCTCCATATCAGAAACATTTCAACAGCGCAATACAAACAGCAGCATTCAAGAAAGTTTAACCACCGTAGAGGCCATTCAAAATTTGTGTGTAAAGCACAACAAAGAATTGGTGATTTATATTAGTATGGGCTTTGGAAATCCATACGGCGATGTTTGGAATGCAGATTTGGTGGCAAATTGGGTGCAAAAAATGGATGCCATGGGGGTAAGAATACTTTCGCTAAGCGATACCATTGGCATTGCCGATCCTAAAAGCATTTCCTATATTTTTTCTGAACTCATTCCGCGTTTGCCTCACATCGAATTTGGCGCCCACCTGCATACAACGCCTAATGATTGGGAAGAAAAAATGGCTGCCGCATGGGAGAGTGGCTGTCGCAGGTACGATGGCGCCATTAATGGTTTGGGCGGCTGCCCAATGGCTACCGATAGTCTCACCGGAAATATGCCCACCGAAAATATCATTTCTTATCTAGAAAATTTGGGCGTCGACACACAAATTAACATTGCCGAATTTCAAAAAAGCATGGCGCTTGCCCAATTTGTTTTTCCACCACATTAAGTGATTAGAAGCGAAATACTTTTATTAACCTGAACAGCTTTGCCTGAAGTTATTTTATAAATTATAGCAATTTTTTAATCCATTTAAAATAGCGAAAGGGCGCATATTTAAACGGTAAGTCTATCCAAGTTGGGGTGCTTACAACTGGTTTTGCATGACTAAATGCCAAGAAACTTTTTTTGCCATGATAGCTGCCCATGCCACTGTTTCCAACACCTCCAAAGGGTAAATGGTGATTTGAAACATGCATCAAGGTGTCGTTAATACAAGCGCCGCCCGAACTTGTTTTGTTTAATATTTCACTAGCCTTTTGTTTGTTGCCAAAATAATAAAGTGTAAGCGGCTTTTCTTTTAATTGAAGATAATCTGTCACCTCCTGTATTTCTTTAAACGTAAAAATAGGTAGGATCGGCCCAAAAATCTCTTCTTGCATGATGTCATCTTCCAAGCTTAGTCCATCCAAAATTGTGGGCGAAATATAAAGCGCTTCATCGCCCACTTCACCCCCAATAATGGCTTTGCCTTTGCTTAAAAAATGGAGCAACCTTTGGTAAGCCCGTTCATGCACAATTCTCCCGTAGTAATCGCTTTTCTTAGGGTCTGAACCAAACATTTCTTGCAAGGCATTGCCCATTTCAATCATCAGCAATTCTTTCACTTCTTCTTGTACAAAAAGGTAATCGGGAGCAATGCAAGTCTGACCAGCATTGATGGTTTTGCCCCAAATAATCCTTTTGGCTGCAAGGGCTAAATTGGCATGCTTGTCTACAATAGCCGGACTTTTTCCGCCAAGTTCTAAGACCACGGGAGTTAAGTGTTCGGCCGCCGCTTTCATCACAATTTTGCCTACCCGAGTGCTGCCTGTAAAAAAGATTATATCAAACCTTTGAGCTAATAAAACCTGGTTTGTTTCTATGTCACCTTGGAATAAACTGATGTAATTGGAATCAAATGTTTTTGCAATTATTTCTTCTACAACCTTGGCTAAATTAAGGGCATCTGGCGAGGGTTTTAACACCGCACAACACCCTGCCGAAATTGCACCTACCAATGGATTCATGAGCAATTGAAAAGGGTAATTCCAGGGTGAAATAATTAATGCCAAGCCCAGCGGTTCAAACAATATTTTACTGGTCGAAGGCCACAAAAATAGGGGAGTAGGCATGTGTTTATCTTGGCTCCAATAACTCAGTTTTTTTATATGCAAATCGAGCTCTTGTAAAACCAATCCTGTTTCGGTAAGATAGGCCTCTTCTGGCGATTTATGCAGGTCTAGCCACAAGGCTTCTGCAATCTTTGTTTCATAAGATTTTATCGACTCTTTTAGCTTTTTAAGTTGGTTCAGCCTAAAGGAAATTTCTTTGGTTTTGTGTGTGGCAAAAAAAATCCTTTGTTCTTGAATGGCCTCTTTAATTTGTTCTTTGCTTGGTTCCATAAGTTTATGGAAGCTTCTTAAATTCGTAACTTTGATAATCTATAAAATCGTTCACTTTTACCTGAACTGATTTTACCTTGTCTCCTTCCAATACAAAGGGTGTAACCTCAATGCCACAGGTTATGTCGGCATAGGTACACAAAAATGTATTGTTGGCCAAATAGGCTAATTCGCCAGTGTTTTTTGGGTGATGGGAGAGGAACATTTTTAATTTGCCTTTCTCTATTTTGAGCGACATTGAGCCATAAAAATCGTTTTGGTAATTGCCTTCAAAACTAGCAAGTGGGAGTGGGGCTTTGTTTTTTTTGCTTGCCAAATTAATTAAACTATCTAAGTCTTTTTTCTCTGCAATTTTCCCTGCCAAAGTTCTGTTAAAATATAGCTCACTTACATTTCTATATGGAACATTTAAGTACGATTCTATGACCTGTTTTACTAGGGCATCATATAAAGAATTGGCATCGGTATTGGTATACACTATAACGCCCAAATTAGCTTCTGGTATAAATTCGGTTTTTGTAACAAATCCATTGGCGCCACCACTGTGTTCCCACACTCTTTTTCCTTGGTAATCATAACTGTTCCACCCTAAACCATAATTGCCAAAATGCTTGCTAGGGAAGAGTCTTGAGCCATAATCGTTGTTTATCATTTGCGATTTGCGGGTCTCTTGTAACACCTTAAACGGTATAATTTGTTTGCCACTATATCTGCCGCTATCTAATTGCATTAAGAGCCATTTAGACATATCAGATACGCAAGAATTGATGTTGGCAGATGCGCCCATATTGTCGATATTGGTGAGCAACATGGCCACCAATTTATCTTTATAAATAGTGTGTGGTTTGCAAGCGTTGGCATCGTTTACCATATCCTTAAAAAAGCTATTGGTATGAACCAATCCTAGGGGTGCAAAAAAACGTTTCACTAAAAAGTCATCAAATGAAATTTGCTCTACTAAGGGTATTAATTCGCCTGCCGTAATATAGCCTGCATTGCAATAACCATATTTATATCGAAACAGATAAATGGGTTTGGTTCGACCCATGCCTGCAATAATTTCCTTTCTACTCAAATTACTGCCCCAATTCAAAAAATCTCCTTGAAAAGTGCCATGTCCAATGCGGTGCGTAAGCAAATCGCGAACGGTACAAAGCTCGGTAGACGTATTCTCATACAAAGAAAATTCGGGCATGTATTTGGTCACTTTATCGTCTAAAGATAATTTTTTCTCATAATCCAACAGGGCAATGGCAGTGCCTGTGAAGGCCTTTGTATTGGAGGCTATTTGAAATAAAGTGAGTTCATTTACCAAGTTATTTGGATCGTTAACCTTGTTAATGTCTTTTACCCCAAATCCTTTTGTTAATACCACCTTGCCATCTTTTACTATGGCAATTGCCAAACCGGGCACTTGCCACCTCTGCATTTCTCGTTGCACGTATTGGTCTAAGGAATCTTTCACAAAAGCGGGTTGCGCCCAACTATTAACTATACAAATTAATAGGATAAAAGCGATTGATATTTTAGTGTATAATCTTGACATAAATTTTTCTTAAATTGATTTTATTAACCGCCACCATTTGCTTGGCATCGATGATTTGAGGCAATCGTTTGTCTCCAGAAACAAACCAAAGGAAAGCATGAGTGTCAAGTAAAAATGCCATTACAAATAATCCTTGAATTCGTTAAGTGGTTCATCAAAATCTGCCGAAAGAGTGATTTTATCTTTAGCATACCCGAATTATTGAGACTTAAATGGTGTTTTAGTCTTTGCTTTGTTTTCCCTTTTCAAAAACGCAACAAAATCAGCTACTTTAGCTTGAAGTTTCATCGGCAAAGAGTTGATTTCAAGCTTTAATGTTGTATCTGTCATAGAACAAATTTAAGGAAATAAGTTGATTTTTCTCGCCACCATATAAAATCTATATTATAGATCACTTGCGTTCCCAAAAAGCATGCTTTTAACCAAATTTAATAGAAATTGAATTGATACATTACTAAGGCATTAGCTAGACACTTGGTTGGTGACTTGATCTGCTTTGTTGCACATTTGGCCTGCGTTCTGCTGGTCTGCTTGGTTGCTTGCTTGGTCTTGGTTGCGAAGGTATTGGTGGTTGCACACTTGGCCTGCGTTCTGCTGGTCTGCTTGGTTGCTTGCTTGGTCTTGGTTGCTAAGGTATTGGCGGTTGAGCATTTGGCCTGCGTTCTGCTGGTTTGCTTGGTTGCTTGCTTGGTCTTGGTTGCGAAGGTATTGGTGGTTGCACATTTGGCCTGCGTTCTGCTGGTCTGCTCGGTTGTCTGTTTGGACTGCTTTCGGTAGGCCTGTTAACATCATAACCTGGTCTAGTTTGATTGGCTGGTGAACCAGGCCTAATGCCATTTCCAGAGGGTTTTGCAGGCCTGTTTTGGCCTGAATTTCTTGGCCTATAATTTATGTTATTTACCGTTTGCCTGTGAATTGGATAGTAGGAATTAGGGTAATAATTGTTGTGGTAATGATGGTTATAAGCATAGTGATTATAGTAAACAGCTCTGCGGTGATACATATAATAATTATGGTAATACATGGGCTGGTAAGGATTATACCATCCAGGATAATAACCATAATAATAGGGTGAGGCATAAACCACATAACTTGCTCCATAAATAAACCCCCACATAGGCCAAAAACCTACCGAAACATTTAAATTAGAATTAAGTTCTTGCTCTCTTACTGGGGTGTTATTATTGGTTGTATTGTTATTGGTTGTATAATAATTATTGATGGTTACATTTTGCCCATTATTCGATTTGCTTGTATCCGATTTGCTAGGCTTATAGCCCGGGTTAGGCGTTTCGCTTGGTTTACTTTGTTTTGCGTAACCAGAACCCTGTGGCGCTATAATATAATCCTTGCCATACAAATTCTCATCCCCTATGACTTGAACCGAAATATTTCCAGAAGCATCCTTTTGTACAATAATCACAGCCACATCCTGCGTTTCGGTTTTACTTAAAGAAGCCTTCATAGAAATGGCATGCGTATTTCCATCCACATAATCTTCTACCTTAATATAATCGGCTTCATTATCGTTGTTTAAATCAAGGTTATTAATTTGATTGTCTTTGTTGTTTAATTCTCTTTCAAATTCTTCCAAAGTTTTGCATTGCTGAAATTTAAACAAAACAGCAGACAAGTTAAAATTATCACCAGGCAATCCCAATGAATCTGGTGCATTTGTTCCGGTCTGACCCAATGCCATTTCCATAAATAAAAGGCAAAAAAACAATGCCATGAAAGAACGAATCTTGATAGCCATAATAGGTATGTTTATAAGCTACCAAGATAGAGAAAATAAACTAAAGATGGCACCCATTAAATGGCTTTGTTTTTTTGATTAGATTATGTACACCTATTAAGCTAGGCAAACTCAATCAAAATGGCCCTCTGAAAATGGTAGAATTGAAGAAATGTTTAACGCCAGTGGTTTCTTTTTTATTAAGTTATATTTGAAAAACAAAGTTAATATTTATGAAGCACACCTTGCTATTTATTGCGCTTCTTTTTTTAGTCTTCTTTTCTTGCAAAAGAAATGAAGATTATTGTAGTAAGAGCATGGCTATTACCTACAAATATTTAACAGCAGGCTCTCTTGAAAGAACCAAGTATTTTACCGACCCAAGCTTCGACACCATTAAGTTTAAAAGCAGCAAAGGAGATACCTTAATCTTTGTTAAGAAAAACACAGACACCACCTGGTATGATGATTTTCATACTTATGGCGTTCCAGGTTGTGGTCCCTATTTAGATGAAAAGAACCAAGAAATTACCAATACCTATGAAACCATAAAAGGGGAGGGTGTTTTTAAGGTGAAGCATTCGTTGAGGACAAGGTTAGATAGGGTATCTAATGTTCATGATTTCATAATTGATATTCAGTTTTCAAATAATCATTT
>JAWXAZ010000138.1:0-10710 GCA_034439755.1 bacterium | reverse complement strand
GAAGATGGAACAAGTGCAGCAGGAAATACCGTAAGCAAAACTTTTTCTACGGCAGGTTCATACATCGTTAAATTGGTTGCCATTAGCTCAACACAATGCGTAGATACTGTTAGCCAGACTATATTAGTTGGTGCTCCAAACAATGGCCCTATTGCAACTTTTACTGCCATAGAAACGGTACAATGTTTAAATGGAAATAGTTTTAACTTTAGCAATAATTCAAGCTATAATGGTGCGGGTTGGAATACCCATTACGAATGGAATTTTGGCGATGGTTCATTTGATCATTTAAATACATTTATCTACAATAAGGTATATGCAGCGGCTGGAACTTATACCGTAAGATTAATTGCCATTGGATCGAACGGATGTAGGGATACTGCCTACCAAGTGATCACAGTAAAAGAATCGCCTGTGGCCGATTTCTCAACTGGCAACACTTGTGGCAAGAATATGCATTTTACCAATACATCATCGAATAGCATAGGCAACTATTGGAACATGGGCGATGGTGGCGAGTTGTGCCACGATTCTGTATCTTTTAACCACAGATATTCTGATATAGGTTGGTATGAAGTAACCATGATAAACGTTTCTGAAAATGGTTGTACAGATACACTACGCAGAGGTATAAGTGTAAATGCAGGTGAATTGCCAACAGCGGCCTTTATCTATACTGTTGATGCTTGTTCAAATGCTATTCGTTTCCATAATACCTCTTTCAATGGTGGTTCATTTGTTTGGAATTTTGGCGATGGTTCGGCATTAGATTCTAATACGGCTCCATTACACGGATATGCTACTGCTGGAACTTATACCGTTAATTTAACTGCAAGCATTGGGGTGGGTTGTTCAAACACCATAACACAAACAATTACTGCACCACAATGGTCTGGTATTTATCCTCCAAAAGCAGATTTCGGTTACACAGTTGAGGCTTGTACAAATACTATTACCGCAACAGGTAATGCTGGATATGTGAGCATGCACAAATGGTTGTGGGATGGTATTGTTATAGGATGGGGTTCTTCAATAGTTGTAAATAACCCAAGTGTTGGCGGACATAATTTATCTTATGTTGTTGCTAATGGTTCATGTTATGATACAATTAGTAAGTACTTCCATATTCAAGATGCACCGGTTGCCGGATTCGTTTTTGCCAACAATACTTGTTCAAATACAATTATGGTAAACAATGCTTCAAAAAATGCCAATACTTATAACTGGGATTTTGGCGACAATAGCCTTTTAAGCGATACTGCTAAAGGTTCTACAGCTACTTATACCTACACTCATAATGGTACTTTTATTATTAGATTAATTGCTAAAGATTTGTATGGTTGTGCAGATACCACAGAACAAAGCGTAACGGTAAGCAGGGCATTTAATGCGCATATTGCTAACTTTACTTTTGATAACTCTTTGTGTGGTTGCAAATGCCAAAACACAGTTAGGTTCCAAAATTTAACTACTGGGGTTAATAATGTATTCTTATGGACATTTGGTGATGGTACTTCATCTGTTAAAACAAATCCAAGCAAGGGATATCCTAATGCAGGTACCTACCAGGTTACATTAGTTGCTATTGATTCGGTTGGTTGCATGTCTAGCACAACTAAAGCGGTTAACATAGCAGAAAGTATTAGTGGTCCTAGTGCATCCTTTAACACAGATTACCAAGTACAATGTGTAGATAACAACAATTTCAACTTCTACAATACTTCTAATTATATGGGTCAGGGTTGGATCAACAAGTACTACTGGTATTTTGGAGATGGAAGCATGGATTCTACAAATACGTATGTATTCAATAAGCATTATGCAAGTACAGGTAACTATGTTGTAACCCTTGTTGCTGTTGGAGCAGAAGGATGCAGAGATACCATGAGTATGTATGTTCAAGTAAGGTCATTGCCTTGCACAGGGGTATTAAAATTTGTGAATTTACAAGATGGTAGCAATTGGAATATTGATCCTAAATTGGGCGATGGCGATATCTTAAGTTCGGTTCAAACCATAGATTATACTGTAGAATTTGGCATGTATCCTAACCCTAACAATGGAACCTTTAGTGTTAAATTTAACGAAACAATTCATGAAGTATTAACGGTTAAAGTGGTTGATGTTTTGGGTAAAGAGATGTACAAAAAACTTGTTAATAAATTAGGCGGCAAAGAGATAGAAATTGAAGCGACTGATTTGGCAGATGGCACTTATATGCTATTAATCTCAAGCGATAGTCATGAATACCGCGATAAGAAATTTATTGTAATTCGTTAATCATATTAAAATAGCACCCAATCAAAAATGAATGGGTGCTCAAAAAAAAATCAGATGAAAACATTTATAGAAGAAAAAAAATATTCGATTATGGATATGATGTTAGCGCTAAATAAAACTCTTTACCAGCAAGTTCAAAGTCAATTTTGGATGCTTAAGTTTAAAATGGCTCTTGTGGATATGCAATTGATAAAATTAAAAATTGTTGATGCATCTCCTAAAAGTAATTATGAGGAATTATTGGCAACAGATTTTTCAATTTTAGACTTGTATTATTTGGAAGGAATGAAACTTTTTAACCAAGGTGAGTTTGCCATAAATTTGGAAATTAATAAATGTGAGTTGGGGGTATATTTGTAGCTAATCAAAAGGTCACTTGGTGTTATATATAAATGACCTTTTACATTAGGTTAATTTTCTTGTTTAAATTCACCTTGTTTCCAACCACTTTTAATAAATAAATTCCCCTTGGATGTTGGTCTAATTTTAGGCTAATCGATAATTGTTTAGCGGGTATTTTTTCTGTTTGAACCAAACATCCATTGAGTGAAAAAAGTTGTAAGGTAAGGGCTTCGGCAAGTGGGCTTAACAGTTCTACTTTTAATAAATCTGTGGCGGGATTGGGATAGATTTGAATGAACTTTTCTGCATCGATGTTTTGGTTCAGACCGAGAAAAATGCCTACTGTTAATTGGATGTTTAAACTTGTTTTTGCCGAACTAGGACAAGCTTGGTCTGCGGCTTTTACTTTTAAATAATAGGGCTCTGTTCTAATGGCAGAAGTTGGGGGCGACCAACAAAATTGAATGCTATCGAATTTTGGTCCCACCGTAATGCGGGTATTTGGGTTGTATAAAGGCGTAAATTTGCCGCCAAGTTTTTCTAATATTTCCTTTCCAATAAATGTGATGTTAGTGGTATCTGATGAGGCATTATTATCTCTTGCGCTTAGGGTTAAGCAAAACTCTTCCTCGCTATTTAGTTTAAAAGATTGACTTGGTTGCGGGCTAGTTAATTGGTGGTTTTTATCGTAGGTGAAAATTTGTGGAGGGTTATTATTAGGGCAATAAAATGTATGGATATTAATTTCTCGCGTAACAAATCCTACTATCTCAAACGAGCCATTTACCTTTCTCCATTTGTTAATTCTAAAGCACATATTGGCACTAAATGTTCCCATGGGTCTAAACTGTAAATTGCCCGAAATGGGGTTGAGTTCAATTCCTTTTTGTGGGTTGGCAGGCGCACCAAAATAGGGGAAAGGTACAGAGTCGGAATAAGGGCCGAAATATTGCACGGGCATGCCACTTGCAGATAAAAGCGGTGTTTTTTCGTAACTTAAACTATCGCCATCTGGGTCTATGGCGCCGCCCAAATACAAGGTTTCATCTGTTCCGGTACAGGTAAAATAGATAGGGTCGGATGGGTAAACAGGAGCGCTATTGGCCGATTGCAAGCACCTATTTATCATAATTTCTTGGTAGTAATTTGTCAATGCTGGATTTTTAAGGGAAGTGAGCACTTCATTTCTGCAGCAACTTTGATAGCTAATTTTCACTTTGCAACAATTGGCAGGTACTGAATCTAGTTTTATAATGCCTTCAAAATAGTAGACTTCATAGCCTGGCGAAAATGTGCCTGGATTGCGCGTTCCGCAATTGGTGCAAGTGGAAGGATTTAGTTTGCAAGAACCTTGGATATGTTGAGCAGAGGCGTGCTTCACAATTTTTATACTGGCTGAACCAAAGTTTTCGTTTGCATAAATTCCTTCGTAACCATCTATTTGTAGGTTTATTTGGCAACCTGGACTCAAACTTATGGGGCAACTGGCGCAAAGTTCTTTTCCACCGCAATTGCGGTAGAGTTTCATGCCTATTAGGTACTCATTTGGCTTGTCGGTAGCCTGATATCTCATTTCGCCAGCCACCAGGTGATTGGCCCAAATAGGGGAGGTGTAAAGGCTGAAAATCAGAATAATAAGTGCTAGAAGTGATTTTAGGTGAGTCATACGTTATAATTTGAATAGTCAAAATTAGGGGATGAATCCTTAATCTAAACCTAAATGTGACACGAGAGTTGAAAAATCTGTAAGTATCATTTGCAGATTATACCTACTTTTGTGGCGGTTAATTTGAGATTAAGCAAAAATATGTTTGGGATTCAATGGTGGAAAATAGCCGGCGCATTGCTGGTTTTATATGCTCTTATTGGGGGATTAATGCTTCCGGTTCCTCAATTGCCCATTTTGGAGCAAAGCATTCGGAATTTAAATTACCATGTGCCCATGTGGTTTGGCATGCTTACTTTATTGGTTGCATCGGCAATCTATGCAGCAAAGGGCCTCATGAAAAAAGATTTGGTTCAGGACATTTATGCCGAAGCCTATGCCAAAATTGGGTTGTTATATGGTTGCATGGGCATAATAACCGGTATGATTTGGGCAAAAAATACCTGGGGCGATTATTGGACCAACGACCCAAAATTGAACAGCGCGGCCATTGGCATGTTAATGTATGCCGCCTATTTTGTGTTAAGAAGTTCCATTGAAGATGAGGAGAAAAAGGCGCGCATTTCGGCCGTCTACAACCTTTTTTGTTTGCCTGTTTTTGTGGTATTGATTTTTGTCTTGCCAAGGCTTACAGCCTCTTTGCACCCTGGCAATGGCGGTAATCCTGGCTTTAATTCGTATGATTTGGATAGCAGGTTGCGCATGGTATTTTATCCCGCCGTTTTGGGCTGGATTTTTATAGGATTTTGGATTGCCGATATCCAAATTAGGGTAAGGAAATTAAGTATTAAAAACGAAATAGAAGATTAAATGAAGCATTTTATCATAAACCAAGTTCAGCAACACGCTGGCGATATGCCAAATGCCTCTGGAACGGGCAAATTTATGGTGGTGGTAGCTGTAATTGCAGTTATTTTTGCAGGTATTATTGGGTATTTGATTTCGTTGGATTTGAAGTTAAAAAAGCAGGAGAAATAAGATGAAGAAATCGAGCATTATAGGGTTAATAATTATTGCATTGGCCATAGGAGCCATTGTAAGTATGTATGGCGATGCCAGTACTTATGAGGGTTTTGAGGTTGCTGCGTCTAAGCCAGAAAAAGAATTCCATGTGGTGGGGGTCTTAAACCGCGAGAAAGAAAAGTATTATGATCCGCAAAAAGATGCCAATTACTTTTCGTTTTATTTAATCGACGAAAAGGGCAAGGAGAGTAAGGTGGTTTACCACAATCCCGAGCCAACAGATTTTGCGCGTTCAGAAAAAGTGGTTATCGTTGGTAGTATGGAAGGGGATCATTTTGAAGCTTCCAAAATTCTGTTAAAATGCCCAAGTAAATACAACGAGCAAAAGGTTGGTGTATAAGCTTTGGGTTGTGGTGTTTCTTTCTATTGTTTCAATATACTTTTAATTAATAATTAATGGGTTCAGTTACGTTTGTTGGTGAGCATTTGTTTTGGGGCAACCTTGGACATTCGGCAGTGGTGGTTTCTTTTATCAGTTCTATTTTAGCAAGTTTGAGCTATTTTTTTGCCGAGCGAAATCCGTTGGATCAGAGCTGGTCAAAGCTTGCAAAATATTCCTTCCATTTAAATAGTTTGGCGGTATTAACCATTATTGGTTCGCTGTTTAATATTATTTATAGCCATTATTTCGAATACCATTATGCTTGGCAACATAGCAGCAGAGAGTTGCCCGTTCACTTTATGATATCGTGTTTTTGGGAAGGTCAGGAGGGTAGTTTTCTCCTCTGGATTTTCTGGCAAATGGTAATTGGGCAAATTTTATTGCGCACGGCAAAATCTTGGCTCAACCCGGTGATGGCTGTTTTAATGTTATCTCAAGTAGCCTTAACCAGCATGTTGTTGGGTGTTAAAATCCTTTCTTATAAAATGGGTAGCAGTCCGTTTGAACTGCTCAGAAATGTGATGTCAAATGCGCCTATTTTTCAACAAGGCGACTACTTAAGCAAAGTAAAAGATGGCAACGGTCTGAACCCACTCTTACAAAACTATTGGATGGTGATTCACCCGCCAACTTTGTTCTTTGGCTTTGCCACCACAGTGGTGCCATTTGCTTATGCCATTGCGGGACTCTGGCGCAAAGATTTTAAGGATTGGTTAAAGCCTGCCTTGCCTTGGGCCTTAATAAGCGCCATGGTTTTAGGAACAGGTATTATCATGGGCGGATTTTGGGCTTATGAAAGCTTAAGTTTTGGTGGCTATTGGGCTTGGGATCCGGTTGAAAATGCTTCCTTGGTTCCTTGGATAATTTTAATTGCCGGTATTCATGTGATGATAATTCATAGAACCACCGGCAACTCATATATTGTGGCGGTTATCTTAATTCTTTCTAGCTTTTTATTGGTTTTATATGCCACGTTTTTAACCCGATCTGGCATATTGGGAAACTCCTCTGTTCACTCCTTTACCGATTTGGGTATGAGCGGTCAGCTTTTAGTTTTTCTCTTGGTGTTTGTGGTGCTCTCTATTGTGCTAATGGCCTGGCGATGGAAATTGATGCCACGCTCTGCCAAGGACGAAGAGATATATACCCGCGAATTTTGGATGTTTATAGGTAGTTTGGTTTTGGTTATTTCCTCTTTTCAAATTATCCTTACTACTTCTATACCGGTATTTAATAAGTTGTTTGGTGCTAATATGGCACCACCAGCCGATGTAATTGGTCATTATAATAAATGGCAGATGCCCATGGCCATAATCATTGGAATTTTAACCGGTGTTGCCCATTCCTTAAAGTATAAAATAAACAAACCAGAGGCTTTGCGAAAAATTGGGATTTATGCCGGTGTTTCTTTGGTGCTTACGGTGGTTTTATTTTTTGCCTTTAGCTTGGAGCATTATGTTTATATGGGATTGTTGTTTGCGGCTACCTTTGGCGTAATAACCAATGCGGGTATTTTGATACCTTATTTAAAAGGAAATATTAAGCTTGCCGGAGCCAGCGTGGCGCATATTGGTTTTGGTATTTTGTTAATGGGTGTTTTGGTTTCCTCTGCCAATAAAAAAGTAATTTCTATTAATGAAACAGGTCAAGCCCTGAACCCAGAATTTAATGTCAAAGAGAACGTAGAAAATATTTACCTCGAGCGTGGCAAGCCTAATAAAATGGGCGAATATATCATTACCTACGTAAAAGATTCTCAAAATTGGGTAAACAATTATTATCAGGTAAATTATAAAAAACTGAATGCACAAGGCGAGGTTGATTATGAGTTTAATTTATATCCAAATGGTCAATTAAATCCGAAGATGGGCTTGGTAGCCAATCCAGACACCAAACATTATTTTAGTCACGATGTGTTTACTTATGTAAGTTCGGTGCCGGGTAAAAAAACGGAAGGCACTTTTATCAATGAAAAGACCCACGAGGTAAAGCCCGGCGATACTATTTTTACAAATAATGGCTACGCTATCTTGCAAGGTATTAATTCGAATACCGATGCCGAGAAGTTGGATATGAAGAATTTTCAGGTCTTGTTGGGAGCAGAGTTAAAGGTGTATACCTTAGATAAAGTTTATGATGCCATGCCCATGTATGGCATAGAAAACAATTCGGCCACCAGTTATGAGGCAATGGTAAATGAAGCCAAATTAAAGTTTAGGTTTACCGATGTAAATCCAAAAAATAAAACCATCACAATTATAAGTTCCGAGCAAGATACCTCGGGCGAGTTTGTGATTATGAAGGCCATTGTATTTCCATGGATTAACTTGGTATGGGCCGGAACAATCATTATGATTATAGGTTTCTTCTTAAGTATTTTAAAAAGGGTATCAGCTTTAAAAGCGGTTTAAAAATATACTATGACAAATCCAAAGTTGTTCAAGCAGTTTCATCAAATAGCCATAATAGAAGGCTTATCATTTCTACTCTTGTTGTTTATTGCCATGCCCATTAAATACCTATTGGGCAATCCATTACCCGTTAAATATTTGGGTTGGGCACATGGCGTATTATTTGTATTATACATGATATGGATGCTTAGGTGCAAAATAGAATACGATTGGAATTTTAAGCAAACAGCCATAGCCTTCATCGCCGCATTGATTCCATTTGGACCGTTCTTGCTGAAGAAGTATATTTAATATATAATTTTTTTTGAGTAATGATTTGTAGGTACATTTAAAAGGTGCCTACAAAAAAAATAGTTCAAATTTAAATTTGTTCAATGTTTTTTCTATATTCGATTTATTAAATTTAATCCTATGAAAACATTGAAAACCACCTTTTTGCTTATTGCATTCGTATTTATTTCGTTTCATTCCTTTGCACAATCTGAGTATTTTGGAAAATGGCATGCTAGCTGTTTTTTTGAACGTTCTGTTGATGCCAAGCTCTCCTATTGCGGTATTTGTCCGGTAAAAATAGATGAAAAGAATAATAGCTTAAATATCGATGAATTTGAAATTGCTATTGATTCAAAAAACATTCAAGTAACCGCACCTGGAAGAGATGTTGTTACCTGCACCTATACTTACAATTCTAAAATGGAAGCATTTACTTTTAAATTTGATAAAGCCACCTATACTTTCAAAGTATTAAGAGGAACCCAATCAGATTTTATCATATTTAAAAACGATTGTGGCCAGTTATTGCTTAGTAAAAAGTAGGAGGCTGAATTAAGAGGGGGTGTTTATTACTATGTTAGCGGTCATGCTATGGCGACAATGTCAGACTCTAACACAATTAATCACTAAGAATATTTAACAAACAATAAAAGTTATAGCGAAATGGAATACAAGCAAGAACTTAAAGAACTTTTTTTTCAATTGGGACTAAAACTCTTAAAAAACAGGAATAATGAATCAGGCTTTGAAGTTAGAATTCAATTCGAGAAATTGCTTTTAAGCAAATTTGGAGATGTAATAGGAGGATTGTTATCTGAAGCTGTATGTTTCTCCCCCGCGGGTGGACTAAATCATGACAATTTGTACACTCATCTATTCAACTTGAGCGAAAAAATTGAAAACTATTTTTCACAAGAAAACAATGTGATTGATGCACGTAAATTATTAGAGTTAAGGTGGGCATGTATGACTTCTGCTTTACTAAACAAGAAAGATGACCTTGTAAAGTTTTCAATTATCGGCTTGAAATACCATGATAAAACCGATAATTCAAGCTGGCATAATACAACAGCTGAATGGAATTTTATGATAAATAACCCAACTGAATTCATCAATGCAATGAGTGCGTTAAAAGAATATTTAAATGAGAACAGAAATTAATAAATTATGAAGAAAGCACGAACCGCTAACAGCACCTACAAAAAATTGGCGGTTCAGTGCTCCGCAGACACTTTTGTGGTTAATCAAACATTGGTTCTCCGCATCAACATTTGTGGTGAAAATCGCCAACTTCTTGTAGCTGCAAACCGTTATTTACAAGGCTAAAAAGACACTCATTCAAACAAAATAGATTGACAAATTCAGAACTAAAATATGAACGTAGATTAATTGCTTTTATCGACATTCTTGGTTTCAAGGACATCGTAAAGCAATCCGAAACAGATCCTTCAAAAATTGAGCTCATCTACTCTGTTCTTGAATATTTAAAGGATTGGGAAAAGACAGAAATGTGGGACTTGAAATTTTTGGAAATTGAAGAAGATGCACAAAAAAAAGGCGTAAATAATTTCGACTTGCGTGGAAAAACAAATACAACTTCATTTTCTGACAGTATAGTTGTTTCGGTTCAAGTTGACAATAACGTTAATGAAATGACATCAACTTTAATCGTTAATCTGGCCTACATCGGAACTGTGCTTTTAGAAAAAGGAATATTATTTCGTGGGGGTCTAACAATTGGGGATATCATCCACATTGACAATGGCCCGGTATTCGGACAAGGATTAATTGACGCATTTATGCTTGAAACAAGAAGTGCAAAATATCCTAGAATTGTTCTTTCAGACAAATTATTAAAAGAATTAAATTATCCATTAGAAGCAAAAAGAAACAGATATCCATATCACCAATATTTGGACAGATATGATGATGGATGTGTTGGGTTTCACCAATTAATTTACTACCAAGTAATCGAAAGTTGGACAGAAATGACGCCCGAATTGTTAACTGAGTCCTTAAGAAAAGTTCGTAAAGTCATTGTAAACGGCCTTGACTCAAGTTTTGAGAAGCCTGAAGTATTTGAGAAATATACGTGGCTAAAAGACCAATATAATAAATTGATAATTCTTAGTGACTCTGATTTTGAGACCAAGACAGAAGAGTGATTATTTCGGACGAACTGTACCAGTGATTTCGGATGAACTGTACCAGTGTATTTAGATAAAAAAATGCACTGCAATAATAGGATTATTTTCTATTTCTAAGTGAAGAACCTTTTAAATCAAAACGGTGAGCTTTTGGGATAATTCTATCCAAAATAGCATCAGCAATAG
>JAWXAZ010000137.1:0-18039 GCA_034439755.1 bacterium | reverse complement strand
TTCCTGTTGCAGAAACAAAATCGGGATTTATATTCCCACTTTGCGCATCCAATTTGGTTACGTTTATCCAGCCCGTGGCACCCAATAAATTAGTATAATTTGTTGCAGGTAGTATGGTGCTCGCAATAAATCCAGATGGATTTGGCGCAAATAAAACATTGTAATTACTAGTAATATTGAAGGTGTTATTGATCCTCAGGGCATGATGTTGAGCGGTACTGGTACCACCATTTAAAATACCATTAACCAAAATATTGTTTTTAATGGTTAAAAGTCTAGAACTATTTGGCGACAATAAACAGGCGGTTAAACTAGTTCCACTTGTTGGAGCTCCACCCAAATAAACTGAGTTATTATAATAGTACGATGGAATATTAGATGCAGAATAATTATCGTGCATTCCATAAACAATATATTGTCCAGTAAATCCATTTCCCAACGAATCGATTCCTAAGCGAATCATGTTATTAGAAAAAGTATTTACCCCTTGAACATTTTGAATTCCAACAATAGTAGAAATTCCAGTAGATGCCATTCTAAAACTGTGGATCAAGTTTCGACTAATCAAATTGGAATTACCTACCAAACTTGTACTGGTGGTTACCCTAATTCCTAATATGGAAGAAGTAACCGCAGCACTATTTGTATTTACTAAATTATAAATTCTATTATTAATTACACTTTGATTTATTACGGGAGAGGCCAAAGTAATTCCAATTAAGCCAAAAGACACACTGGTTTGGGTTGAATTGGTATATATAGATTTAATGGTATTGCCACTTATCGTATTCCCGGTTGTTCCAACAACGTAAATTCCATTTAGGGTAGTAGTTGTAGCTGTTGGGGTGAATAAAGATACAGAGTCAATATAATTATTGGTGATGGTTGAAATTCCAGAACTCGAAACCATAATTAAATTTAAGGCAGAGGAAGTGGCAGTTGATATATTGCTACTTCTAGAAATAATACCATATATAGTATTACCCGAAATTGTATGTGATCCATTACTTGCATATAAAATAGCATTTAGCTGGGTATTTTGCACTGCTGCTGCCGAATTAATATATAAATGCCTAATGATATTATTTGAAATAACCTGTCCAGAAGTAAAAGATACGTTGCATATTCCCAACATATTAGCAGAAGTGGTAGTACCAACAGTTGTGGTGGCAGTTGCATGCATCCTTAAACCATCAATGGTATTACCTGTGATAGTGGTTAACCCACTACTTACATAAATACCCGTTACCCTAACTGCCGCAATTGTGCTGCAATTATTTGCCAATGGCGCCCCATTGCCACCACCAATTTGATTATTGGTAATGTTATTGGTGCCAGATCCAGAACATATTATCCCGCCCATTGAAACGACAGTTGTTGTTCCTGCATTAGCAGAATTGGTGGTTAATGCCCTAATGATATTGTTATCAATGGTGTTTATACCAGAACCACCAATATTCATTCCCCTTATTGCTCCTGTGGTACTTATATTATTATGGTTTATGTTGGCAATTAAATTTCTGGTTACATTTATATTAACATTAAAGGCTGTGGAATTAATACCGAGAAATACATTGTTAGAATTCATAGTAATACTTCCAGGCACTGTTAAACTGCCTATAGTATTACTGTCTATAATAACCGCTCCCGAGGTTACACTTATTCCTGTAAATTGACTAGTACCCGAGCCATTTAATAATATATTCTGAATTACATTTCCATAAACATTATTAGCAGGCCCTGTAGCAGCATTTAACAAAATACCCTGACGTATTATGGAGCTACTATTGCTTAGCGGACTTCCACCACATAAAGGAGCAGAACCTCCAATGTAATTTCTTAAAACATTAAAATAATTGGCAGCACTGGTAGATAATGGCGCCAAATTTATAGCAGTCCAAGTGGATGAATAAACCGTATTTACCAGCGTATCGTAAAAGCTATTATCCGTTACATTCCAATTTGAACCATTTCCTGTTCCATTACAAAATATACCATTAAAGGCAAATCCGTTGAAATCATTTTGCGAAATAGTAATGTTGTTATTTTGAATATTTGCAGATTGACCAAGCGAATAAACAGAGTTATTATGCTTCCCTAAACTGGTTCCTGCAAAGTAATTATTAGAAATAGTAATGCTATCGTTGCCAGTAAACCCTGTCGAATTTCCGATATAAACCGAACCTGCATTTACACCTGTTAAGGCTATGTTAGAGGAGCGAATATTGCAATATTTTAAATCGCAAGAAATTGCATCATTTAGGTAACTTACTACGGCAAAATTGGTTAAAGCAAAATTAACCAAATTTAATCCGCGGGCAGTTCCAATTCCCCCCGATCTACCATCAATGGTAACGTACTTGGCCCCATTAATTACAAATACACCAGAAGTTAAATTGGTGTTTTGTATTAACACATTCGACATGGCACCATCGGGCCTAATTGTTAATTTATTAATTGCCGACATTCCAAAATAGGCATTAATGGTTATTGGAAAAGTTTCACTTGGATAATTTGCATCAATTAAAGAAAATGTTACAGGGCCAACCGCACCCAAAGAACCCAGAGAAAGCAAAGCTTGTGTTATAGTTGGGTAATCACCCGAAACACCTACCGTATAATTTCCGTTCAATCTTGATTGAAGACTTCGATTCCCAATAGGAGCAGTTACAATTGGAATGAGTATTCTGGCATTGCTTAAAGAATCATAATTTATCTGTAAACATTCAGCATCTAAAATATTGCTTGGTGTTGCTCCAGAATTTACGTCATAAGTTAACCAAAAAAAGTTCCCAGAACATCCACCTGATAATTGTTGGTTGCCCGAAATTGAAAATGTGGAAGTTGGCGAAGTTAATGTTGAACCAAACTGTGTGGATGTGTCAAAAGAAGAACTTGTTGTATACCAAACCTTCAAATTAGAAATATCAGATAAACTAGTTGTTCCATTTGTATTAAAATTTAGAGAGGTAATGTTTAAAGGATTGGCTGCACCTGTTACGGCCACCTGAACACCAATTACCTGCTGGTTAATTGCACCAATTGGAGCAAAACTAGTATTTGTTTGGGTGGTGATTGCCGAATCTATTCTCATTGCAGGCGGGGTACTAAAACTTACATTATAATCTTCAGTTTCGCCCCAACTATAAGTTCCACAAGATGAAGGATTGGTATTGCTCTCTATTTGAACAATCCTTAACCTGGTTATACCAGGAGTTACGTTACCTGGCACTACAAATGAAGCAGTATGGGTAGAAGGAAACGGCGAGGTTGCATTTATAGTCGCTATCAACTCAGCTGGCTCATCAAAAGTTCCATTTTTATTATAATCTATCCAAGCCTTAGCTGTATTAGCATAAAAAATACCACTACATTGAGTGAGTGTTACAGAAAGAGTGTAAGTATTATTTGGATACAAGGTGGTTGCAGGCAATGACCCCGTATAATCGGAATACTGAGGCAGGGTTACATTACAAATAGAACTATTATTTAGCAAGACAGTTCCACCACACAAAATGGTAACATTACTAATGTCATCATCTGCAGTGCTTGTTGCACCACTGCTACAATAAGTTTGTGAATAGCCATAATTACTTGCAAGAAGTAATGCTAAAAATGAAAAGATAAATCTAAAATGATTTAATTTTCTAGTGAAAAAGATTTGATTCATATTTATTGGTTTTATTGTTTTCTAATTTCAAAATTTAGAAACACACTAAACCATTTATTTGCAGCAGAATACAACTTCACTACCCTGCATTTTCATAAAGAGCTTTTGCCCATAAATGCACCAGATAAAACCAACATAAAATTAACTAAAAGTAATTTTTCTAATCTATAAGCAAAAAATGATAAGCTGTCCTCTAATTCGTACAATAAACATATAGACTTGTGGATAAAATAAGCAAGCGCAATGAGAACAAATTATAACAAAATTACACAAAAGGCATAAAAACCTATTCAATTAGCGGCATATGAATTTAAAATGCGTCACATTAGGATTATAATGGGATTAAAAACGTCTAAAATTGAGTAAATATTAAGAAATAACCCGCCAATGCATGAGCTTTTTATCATCACTTATACTCACAAATTCGTGCTCATTTATCCATGCAATTTTGTTCACAGAATTTACATGCGATTCGTTGCGCGTTTTATCAATTACTTTTAACAAGGAAAAATCGTGTAAACTCCATATTTTAATGGTTTTATCCATGCTTGAGCTTAAGAAAAAATCTCCTTCGGTTTGAACCGATATATGGTGAACATGTAAATTGTGTGCCGCAATGCCTTGATCTAATTTTACCGTCCTTTTATCTTCATCGAATGCCCAAATATTCAAAAAGGCATCCCTTCCGCCACTCAATAAAAACAACCCGTCTGGCGAAAATGCCAAGGAAAAAACGGATTGCTGATGCGCCATTAATTCATGGTGAAATACCACTAAATTCTTATCCAAAATTGCCAAGGAAAAATCGCTAAAACCCGCAGCAATACCCAATCCTTGTGGTTGTATGGCAATACAACGACAACTTTTTTCGGAAATTTTCTTCAAAACAAGCAGCTCCATCGTTTGGGCATCCCAAGCAGAAATACAACCATCGCCACCGGCTACATATATGGTATTTCCAGCACCCTTTATATCAAAAACGCCCAATTGGTGAACAGCTAAATTCTTTATTTCTTCTTTCGTCTTTAAATCCACCA
Source organism: bacterium (assembly GCA_034439755.1). GTDB lineage: Bacteria > Bacteroidota > Bacteroidia > UKL13-3 > UKL13-3 > B1. The sequence goes on along the minus strand of JAWXAZ010000137.1, from coordinate 13,332 downwards.
CATGCACATTGCCAGAGGCTACTCCTATCCACAACTGTTGCGTTAATTCATGAAAATAAATGCTATATACGGGTTGGTTCAGCCTGCAAATTAAACGCCCCTCCAAGGGCTTCTCTAAATTCCATTCAACCACATACCCATCTGAAGCCCCTGTAAAAACTGCCCTTGAATTTTTAGAAACGTATAAAGCATATATGTTTCCGGCATGACCCGTAAACTCATTTATTTTCTCAACAGAAATTTTTCTTTGCATAACAAAATAATTCCTTCAAAAATGAGCTTAAAAAAGTAAACTTGCACCATATGCCATTGGTCTTACATAAAATTATTGAACCGCATGCTAACTTGGCCGTTTGGCATATTCAAGAAAGCAATGAGGAACTGCTTAACAGCCTAGGTAAAAACTATTTCGAAAACGAACACCACGTTAAAATAAATCAGGCCAATGCGCGGCATTACTTAGCCAGCAGAATTTTGCTTACCGAATTATTTCCAAAGCACCAAATTGTATTAACCAAAAACGAAAACAACAAACCTTCTCTGCAATTAGACGGAAAACCGTTTAGCATTTCCATTACGCACTCTTTTGATTATGCCGCCATTTTGATTGCAGAAACCGGACATTTAGGCCTCGATTTAGAGAAAATAGACAACAGAATTGGCCGGGTTAAACACAAATTTATGAACCAAGAAGAGTTAGCTTTTGCCGGTGAAGAAGATCAAATAAAAGCGCAAACCCTCATTTGGAGCACCAAGGAAACACTCTATAAAATTTACAGCAACAAGGAGCTCGATTTTAAAAAGAATCTCCATATTTCGGCCTTCACCATTCAAGAAAATGGCCTGCTTAAAACCAATATTATAAACGAGACAATGAACCAAGAAATATGGGTTCAATACCAACAAATAGACCAATATTTCCTTACATATTCTAGCCTAAAAAACTAATACACATGATACAAAAAATTGAACATATTGGCATCGCAATTAAAGATGCAGAAAAATCAGAGGCACTTTTTAATGCCTTGCTGAACCAAACGCCGTATAAAAAAGAAGTGGTTGAAAGCGAAATGGTGCAAACAATTTTTTACCAAAATGGAGCCAATAAAATAGAATTGTTGCAAGGCCTTTCAGAAGATAGCGCCATCTCCAAATTTATTGAGAAAAAAGGCGAAGGCATTCACCACATCGCTTTTGCGGTTGATAATATATATGAGGAACTAGCGCGACTAAAAGCAGAGGGATTTCAACTCATCAATGAAACGCCAAAAAAAGGTGCCGATAATAAAATTATAGCATTTCTGCACCCAAAAGGTACCAATGGCGTTTTAATAGAACTTTGTATGGAAGCGCCAGAATAATAATTGTAAAATTTCTTAATATTTTATCTCTTGAATTAAGCTTCTAAATTCATTGATATTTTTAAGATCGCTGCTTCCTTTTAACAATCCCAAGCCTTTTTCTAAATAGGCCAAGGCCTCATCATCTTTTCCAGCAAGCTGAAGCACCAAGCCCAATTGGTAATAAGCGGCAATGTACCCTTCGTCCATTGCCAAACATTCCCTTAAATATTTCTCAGCATCGGCGCTTTGGTTCAGACCGATATATTCTATGCCTATAGCATAAACGAGGAAAATATCTGTGGCATCTTCTTCTTTTAATGCCAATAATTTTTGTAAACGTTCGGTGTTCATTTCGGATTGTTAATATTTCAGTTATTTTTGCCCATTCAAAATAAAGTGGTTTAATCAAAATATCAAATTTAATTTTGGTTAAAACGCTATTTTAGCAAAATATATAATAGATAGAACATGAAAGTTTTGGTTTGCATTAGCAATGTTCCGGATACCACCACCAGGGTGAGTTTTACCGACAACAACACAAAATTCAACACCCAAGGTGTGCAATTTATCATTAATCCTTATGATGAATTGGCATTGACACGCGCCCTCGAAATAACTGAAAAACAAGGAGGAACGGTAACCGTGGTAAATGTAGGTTTGGCAGAAACCGAGCCTAGTATTCGTAAGGCACTTGCCATTGGCGCACACGAAGCAGTAAGAATCAATGCTGAACCAATTGACGCGTTTTTTGTAGCAGAACAAATTGCTAATTATGCCAAAAGCGAAAATTTCGATTTCATCTTAACGGGTCGCGAAAGTATTGATTATAATGGTGGAATGGTGGCAGGCTTATTGGGCGAAATGCTAAATATGCCTAGCATCAATGTAATTACCGCAATTGACATCGAAAATGGCGTGGCAAAATTAGAAAGAGACATTGATGGTGGCAGAGAAAAACTAGATTGCACATTGCCGTTTGTGGCAAGTGCACAAAAGGAATTAACAGAACCACGCATTCCAAATATGCGCGGAATTATGGCCGCAAGAACCAAGCCTTTAAAGGTGGTTGAACCAAACGGTTCGCAAGCCAATACTCAAATTACTTCTTTTGAATTGCCTGCTCCTAAGGGTGCTTGCAAAATGATTGATGTTGCCGATGCAGGCAAATTAATTGAGTTATTACACAATGAAGCTAAGGTTATTTAATTTACGATAAAAGAGTAAGCATGAAAATTATAGTATTTGCAGAAAATCAGGATGGAAATTTCAAAAAATCAACTTTTGAAGCAGTATCCTATGCAGCACAAATTGCTGCTTCAAATAATGGCAGCGTGGCCGCTGTTTCTATTGGTGAAGTAAGCAACGAAAAATTGGCCGAACTAGGAAAATATGGTGCCGACCAAGTTTTAACTTATACCCAAGATAATTTTAAAACCTTTTCGGGTGAGGCATACAGCAAAGCATTGGCGCATGCTACAAAAAACTTAAACGCAGAACTGGTTATTGTATCTAATACATACAGCGGCAAAACTATTGCACCGCGCACCGCAGCCCAATTAAATGCAGGCATTGTGAGTGGCGTAATTTCTTTCCCAGAATACAGCAATGGCTTTAAGGTTAGAAGAACCGTATTTTCTGGAAAATCTTTTGCAGATGTTGCCGTAAATACCTCTATTAAAGTATTGGCCATTACCCCAAATTCTTTCAATATTGTGGAATCGGCTAAATCTGCTGCCATAGAAAACATGGATGCAGGCATTGCCATTGCCGATATTCACACCACTTCTGTTGAGGTGGCTAGGGCAAGCGGTAAAATTCCTTTAACAGAAGCCGAATTGGTGGTAAGCGCAGGTAGAGGCATGAAAGGTCCAGAAAACTGGCACATGATAGAAGACCTAGCCGAAGTATTAGGCGCAGCAACGGCTTGTTCAAAGCCTGTGAGCGACATGCATTGGCGTCCACATTCAGAGCATGTGGGTCAAACTGGTATTACCATTAAACCAAATTTATACATCGCCATTGGCATATCGGGCGCTATTCAACACCTTGCAGGCGTAAGCGCAAGCAAAGTTATAGTAGCAATCAACAAAGACCCAGAGGCCCCATTCTTTAAGGCAGCAGATTACGGCATTGTAGGAGATGCATTTGAAGTGTTGCCTAAAGTTTTAGAAGCAGCCAAGGCATTCAAAAGTGCGCAATAACGGTCTGAACCAAACAAATTTTTTAAAGTAATTTATAAGAAGAGGCGCAAGGTTATGCGCCTCTTTTATTTTAGTGCTTTTAATTTTTTTATATTGTGCTTATTTAGTTAATTCGTTTCCTCGTAAAAAGAGTTTCATGAGTAGGATAAAGTTAAACATTGTAGGATTAAGCACCGGCCAAACTAGCGGGTCCTATACCTTAATTTTAGGTGAAGAGAACAGCAATAGAAAGCTGCCAATTGTTATTGGCAGCTTTGAAGCTCAAGCAATTGCCATCGAAATTGAGAAAATTGTGCCGTTTAGGCCTATGACGCACGACTTGTTTCTAAACTTCTGCAAATCATTCGAAATACAAATTCACGAAATTGTTATCTATAGCCTAAACGAAGGGGTGTTTCACGCAAAAATGATCTGTGAACACAATGGCGAGATTCGCGAAATTGATGCAAGAACCTCCGATTCCATTGCTTTGGCCGTTAGATTTAAGTGTCCAATCTATACTTACGAAGATATTATGGCCGCGGCAAGCGTAGAATTTAAGGAAGACATCAACGAAGTTTTAGAAGACAAAGATAAACCTAAACAAAAAGTTGCAGCCCAACCAAAAGAAGAAGGCTCCTCTTATACAAAATTAACCATAGACCAGTTAAATCAACAATTGGAAAATGCCTTAAATGTAGAAGATTACGCTACTGCCGCGCGCATACGCGATGAGCTTCAAAGAAGAAATAAATAACATGGAAAAATATACCGGTATCATAGGCATTGTGCTCATTCTTGCCATCGCCTTCTTGCTTTCAAACAATAGAAAAGCAATCAATTACCGGTTAGTTTTTAGCGGCTTGGGTTTGCAGGTTTTGCTCGCTCTTTTTATCTTAAAAACAAGTTTTGGTTCAAGCCTTTTTGCTTTTGTGGGTAAGAAAATTGAAGGCCTTTTAACCTTGGCCGACAAAGGAGGAGAGTTTGTTTTTGGCGGTCTCATAAAACCAGAGTTATTGAAGCCAATTTTTGGCGACCAATACAGCTTTTTGTTCATGTTTAAAATTATGCCTACCATTATTTTTGTGGCCGTTTTAGTGAGTATGGCTTACCATATTGGACTCATGCAAATAATTGTTTCGTTTCTTGCCCGCATTGTTCACACCCTTATGCGCGTGAGTGGCAGCGAGGCCTTATCTAATGTTGCAAGCGCCTTTGTTGGGCAGGTTGAAGCACAAATTATGATTAAACCTTACATTTCCACCATGACCATGAGTGAGCTTTTGGCAAGTATGAGTGGTAGCATGGCAACCATTGCAGGTGGGGTAATGGCCGTTTATATTTCTATGGGAATTCCGGCTCCTTATTTATTGGCGGCAAGCATTATGGCAGCACCAGGCGCATTGGTTATCTCTAAAATTGTTTGGCCCGAAACAGAAGAATCGCCCACAAAAGGTGCCATCAAATTAGAAGTAAAAAAGGTACACGCTAATTTGTTAGATGCCATTTCGCACGGCGCTTCCGATGGGTTAAAAATAGCTTTAAATGTAATTGCCATGCTAATTGGTTTCATCGCTTTAATTGCCTTAGCAGATGCCTTAATTGGCAAACTTTGTCAGCTCCCAGATTTAATAGGATCTTGGTTTGGCCTCACCAGTTCTTTTAATATTCCTATCCTAAGTTTAGACAAAATATTTGGCGCATTCTTTTCCATTTTTGCTTGGGCAATGGGCGTGCCAGCACAAGATACGCAGGTGGTTGGCTCTCTCATGGGAACTAAAATGGTTATCAATGAATTTGTGGCATACTCTAAATTATCACCCATGTTAGCTTCGGGTGCATTAAATCCTAAATCGGTGGTTATTGTGAGTTTTGCTTTATGTGGTTTTGCCAACTTTAGCTCCATTGCCATTCAAGTTGGAGGCATTGGCGAACTTGCGCCAAGCAGAAGAGCCGACTTAGCCAAACTTGGATTTAAAGCCCTAATTTGCGGTACACTTGCCTCTTATTTAGGCGCTACTTTAGCCGGCTTAATGATGTAATTATATTCATCAGCTAAAATCAGCTAAAATTACAACAAAGGAAACTCTTGTGTTGCCATATATTTACCCTCTTCATTTAATTGAAATAATAAATGATTGAGTCCGTTCGAAACCAATAAAAACGGCACTTTAAACACCATATTGTAGGTAGAGATTTGAAACAATGTTTCCTTGCTCAAAGCCACTTCTGGCGCCTTACATTCTATTAAAATTTTGGGTTTACCCAACTTATTATAAAGCAATATATCGAAACGTTTTTTAAGCTTATTGAAGGTAATTAATCGTTCAACTGCCACCAAACTTGCGGGGTATTTTTTGGTCTGAACCAAAAATAAAATCACATGCTGACGCACCCATTCTTCGGGCGTAAGCACCACCCATTTCTTTCTAATGGAATCAAAAATAAACTCCTTTCCTTCTACCCTATTTAACTGAAATTGATAGGTAGGAAAGTTTAATTCTTGCATGAAAAAATTTTATTTAATAACAGCAAAACTACCACTTTGCACCTCACCACTTGCCATGTCTTTTACGGTAAATAAATACACCCCAGTGCTTAATTGTGTTTTAAAATCGGTGAGTACATCCCAAGCATGCTCGCCACCGCTCATGGTGGTTTTATCTATGTTGCCATAATTGTTGCTCCAACCAATTCCTTCTCCTTTATAGGTATCGCTATTGTGTTGTAAACTGGCTATCATATCGCCACTGTTGGTATAAATATTAACCTCGCACTTCTGCGGCAAATTATAAAAATAGAGTTTCTTGGTGCGCGAGGTACCGCCATCCCATGCGGCCGAAGTATTATACGGATTGGGATAAACACCCACTTTTTTTACATGGCTGCCGCTAAAATTATTAGTTAAAGTTCCGGCAAAAGCACGGTTTTCATTTTCGGTAAACGACGATTCCAAAGAAGGAATATCCAAAGATTTTTCGCCTTTATCAAAGGCTGTAACCAATACCAAATATTGCCACCCATTCGATAAATTATCCATGGTGTATTTATAATGATATTTAGTAGTGTCGTTGTCAAACACCTTAGGCTGATCCAATTTTATATAGTCAAAACCATTGTTGTAACCAATTGAATTGCCCGCCGAATCCCACTGCGCAATTAAATTTGCTTCATTTAATAGGTTCAGACCGAGATCATCGCCAGCATTGGTTCTATAGACTCTATACCCTTCAAAATCGCGGGTTCTGGTAATTGGGTCTATGGAATATTCTGCTTTGTTGGTCCAATAAACTTCTATTTTTTGATTGCTGGTAACAATTTTAGTGAGGGGCGATTCTGGTGGTTCTGGCAAAATATAACGGTCTAATTTTCCATTGTTATTTAAATCGAGTTCTGGTTTATAAACTCCATTTTCGTTCACATCTTCGCCTACATAAGTAGACCGCGTGCGCTTTAAATTATCTGTGAGTTCCTTTTGCGATTCTGGTGTAGAAATAATGCTTGTGCTAGAAGGCGGTAAATAAGATAGTGGCTCTTTTTGCCTAGCACAAACAAAGGCGAATGTATAGGTAAAACTTTCTCCTGGCGCTATGTTTACAAGCGGACCAGCCGATATTAATTGCAACCAATTTGCAGGTACGCCGTTAATTGGACCATCGCCGCCAACCAAGGTAATTGAATCGATGCTGGTATTTAATTTTAAGTATCGCTCTTGGTCGTTGCCCGGCGTATTCCATGGCGTGGCAACAGAATTAAAATTCCAGAAATTGTAATTTACCCTTGGCGCAGGCAAGCCTAAAGTTAAAAAAGTATCGGGCTTTTGTGGATTAAAAAACAAGCCGCGCCAATCTATTCCTAAAAACTGAATGGCCCCATAAGAGCGTGTTGTTTCAATATCATCGCCATAACTTTGATAGGCAAATAAGGTGTTCTTTGGATAATCTATGCCGTTTCTGCCTTTGTTAAAAAATGCTGTTCCAGCATCGCGTGTAACATTTACATTTCTAACTACTAAATCGCTAAAGGTTCCTAAATACACAGAATCCCAGCGTTTGTCTGAGGCATTTTTGATGGTATAATTACAGATAACAAAAAAATCTGCGAAGGGGAAATTCCATGCATAAGTTTCTAAATTAATAACCGCTCCCAACGGATTTTGATGTCCGCCAATGGGTATTGAAGTGCCTGGTATTACTACAAAAGAATCTGTTTGAGACATTAAGAAATCTTGGTGAGAAATGGCCGATGAGGAATAACTGCTGCTATTGGGCAATTTAGAGCGCTCTTTGATGCTGCTTAATTGGGTAAACTCAAACCCATTTCCACCGGTGCTATAACCCGAGCTAGCATCTACCGAGCTGGTGCTAACCCTAACCTGACCATCTACCAATGCACCAATCCAAATTCCAGATTCGAACAAGTGTTCTATGCCGCTTCCCCTGGGGAATGCCATGGAAGGCGGACCTTGGGTGTTGCTTCTAACAGTTGGCCTTCCGTACGTACCAAAATTATTGATGCTTAACCCAATTCTGCCAGTAGTGGTAAACCTACTCTGCGCAGGAGTTTGAGCGATAAGTTGGTTCAAACAGAAACTGAGAATGGCGATTAGGACTAATTTATATTTATTCATCTGTGTTTGCAAATATGGGTAATTGATTATAAACTTTTGCATTGGGGTCAAAAATCGAGAAAAAACTTAAAAGAATTTGAACTTTAGGTGATTAAATTGTTAATTATCCCCAAACTTAGATTAAAAGAAATTAATGTCTATTTTTGCGGTTCGATTTTAACATTTAAAAAGAAATCAAACATGAAAAAAATCCTACTAAGTTTATGTATTTTGATGCTGGCAATAGTTGTCAATGCTCAAAACCCTTATCCTGTAATTCCAATTGACACGGTTCAATTTGTAAACAACGACAAGTTAACTGCTTCTTTTCCAAACGATTCGTCAGATTATGTCAATCCGTTTTTCAAGAATGCCCAATACCGCGATACCGTTAGATTTGACGGTATTGTTCTATTCGATCCAAGATTATATGGTTTGAGCACAAGTAGAAAGGCAACTGTACTTTCTGTGGATACCTTTGGTAAACCTTGGGGTGGCGTTGAAATTATGTGCGAGCCTTCTGGATCTGGCAGAACATTGGCGCAACTATTAAATGACAACAAATTCTACGATAATTTAAAACCTGGAACCAAAGTTAGGGTAACGGGCGTAATTAGAACTTTTAGAGGAACTGCACCTGCTGGTTCCCGTCAAGGTCAATCTCAAGTAAACATGGTTAAGGCCGATATCAATTGGGAAAATGGAGTTGAGATTTTGGATTTAGACCCTAAAAAAGTACATGCAACAACTATTAAAGTTGATTCATTGATGACCGGAAATGCTTCTGTTGGTCAGGTTCAAAACAAAGCGAGTGGCGAAAAATGGGAAGGCGTATATGTTGAGTTAAAAGATGTAACTGTTTTCACCCGTCAGGCAAGTGGATCTCGTTGGTTTTGGAGTATTGCAGATAACAATGGCAATGCAATTGATATTGGAGACTTTTCTGGTTGGTTCAGAAATGATAATAATGCAGATAGTTTATTGCCTGCAGGTAGATTTATACCGCCAGTTATTGGCACTAAAATTTCATTTGTAAGAGGGGTAATTGTTGAATCTGCTATTGGTGGTCAATACCGTTTTACGATGAATCCATTGCTTCCTTCCGATTTAGGTCCAATTAGCTATACGCCTCCTACAGTTGCTACCCGAGATAGAACACCTTCTGTTGCTAAGTCTACCGATTCTGTAGGTGTATTAGTGAGAATCCAACAAGGTTCGGCCAAGGTAAGCAATGTAAAATTATTCCATACTGTTGGTTATAACAACAGCGTTTTCGACACGGTTACTTTAACGCGCAATACCTTGCCAAATGATACCATGTTGTGGTACGGATTTATTCCTGCTCGTCCTAATAACAGCATTATAAAATACTTTATCCGTCCTACAGATGTAAACGGATTTTATACCTCATCTCCAGATACCAATGGAAGCTATAACGCTTATATGGTAAAGGATGCAGGAATTACCACCATTCAAGATTTGCAATTTAGCCCGTATCCAAACAACCAAACCATTTGGCATAACGACAGTATTTCTGGTGTAGATGTAAGAGGTGTTGTTACTTCTACTAACATGACTCAAGGAACTACGAATATTTTAACCATTCAAGATGGTAATTCATTGAACAGTGCCATTTTCATTAATCGCGCTGTAAATGATGTAACCAGCTCTTGGAAAGTAGGCGATTTAGTTTCATTAACTGCATTTAGAGTAAGAGAGAATTTTGGAAATACTACCCTAAATAGTGTAGCCGGAACGGTGGTTTCTAGCAACAATGCAATGCCTGCATTTGTAACATTAAACATAGATACCGTAGTAGCAATTTCTGCCAGCGGCGCTCGTCGCCCAGAACTTTGTCCTTGGGAAGGAATGTTATTGAAATTTGATAGCGTTTATGTGGTTAATCCAAATGCAGATGCTCCTTCTAACTTTGGGGAGTTCATAGTTAATACAAACAAGAACAAAACTACTGGTTTAAGAATAGACGATATTAGCACCAAGTTGCCAGATAATTTTAACAACAATTTAGTTGCTGGTCAATTAATGGTAAAAGCGCAAGGTTTTATCATGTTATCTTTTAGCAACTGGAAATTACAACCAAGAGATAGCAACGATTTAGATTTCTCTGGCGCACCAGATACAGAAAAACCTGTTATTACAATATTGGGTAAGAATCCAGATTCATTGTTAATCAATACTTCTTATACCGATTTAGGTGCAACTGCAATGGATAATAAAGATGGCAATATCACTGCCAATATGATAAGCATGAGCAACCTAGATTCGAGCAAAGTTGGAACATATACCATCTCTTATGTAGTTAGCGACATGGCTGGTAACAAAGATTCTGTAACGCGTAATGTAATCGTTTACCAATTAACCAGCATCAACGAAAACGAGTTAACGTATGCTTTAGTAAATGTATTCCCTAACCCTGCAAAAGATCAATTAACATTGAGCGTTTCTGGCATTGAAACCTTGCCTTTAACTGCTACAATTATTGATTTAAGTGGAAGAACATTATCAAGCAAAACATTTACTTCAAATACCATTAACCATTCATTCGATACACATGAGTTAAACAGTGGCGTATATTTCTGTAACCTACAATCGGCTAATGGTACAAGAACCATTAAGTTTGTAATTACAAAATAATTTTTATCCGCATTCCTTAAAGCGCCTTGTCTTAATTGACAAGGCGCTTTTTTTTGCTTTAGCATAAGGTATTTTACCTGTCATAATTTAGATATTGCATTTAGCTATGCCACCTAATTCTATTAAAAAAACAGCAGCAAATATTTCGGTCTGAACCAAAACAAAAAATAAAACTTATTTGAAATATTTATACTTTATGGCCCGTCTTTTACCCCGATAACACCATAGCTTATACCAATTGTAATTATTAAATAGCTTGGGCTATTTAATAATTACACAGTGGTAAATGCCAACATAACAAAATAATAGTGCAATGAGATATTTATCGAAATTGGACTATATATTTTGTATAATCGGTATAATAGCCCAACAATATTGGGGACTTCAATTATGACTTTTGCATTAACCGATTTTAAACGGATATAACCGACTAACATCCGACTAACAAAAATATTTATCCAAACTTTGTATTGCTTTTAAACGTATAAAAAAAACCGCGTCTTAAAGCATGCTTGGCCAAGCGAAACAATTGTAACACTTTTAAAAAACAAAAAAATGTCAAACCTAAGAAACAGCGTAAGACTCATGGGCCATTTAGGTCAGAGTCCCGAACTACGCACCACTACCACCGGAAAAAAAGTCGCCAGCTTTTCCTTGGCAACCAACGAAAGTTACATCGACAACAATGGGCAAAAAATTAGCGAAACCATGTGGCACAATTTAGTTGCCTGGGGTAAGCAAGCCGATATTGTAGAAAAGTATCTCGACAAAGGCAAAGAAATCTGCATTGAAGGAAAAATTTCTAACCGAAATTATCTAGATAAGGCAGGCCAAAAAAGATATGTAACCGAAATTATCGTGTCGGACATATTAATGGTTGGACCAAAAGAAAAAAAGGCCGTTTAATCTCTTTCACTTTGCCAATCAAGGTCTCACCCTAAATGGTGAGACCTTGATTTTTTTGTTAATTATTTTAACAAAATTTGGATAAAAAAAAATACATTATTTCGCAATTAATTGTTTACCTTTGTTTTACACATGGTAAAACTTGTGGATAGTATTACAAGCAAAGGCACAAAAAAGCAAGAGTAAGACCTTAATTTTGAATCAAATAAAAGACCAAATAATATGAGCAGCGCAGACGTAAAAGAAAAATTAAAAGCACTCCAATTAACCATCGACAAATTGGATAAGACATATGGAAAAGGTACGGTCATGAAAATGAGCGACCAGAAAGTAGAGGAAATGGATGCATTATCTACTGGATCACTTTCATTAGATATAGCCCTTGGCATCGGGGGTTTACCTACCGGTCGTATAATTGAAATATATGGCCCAGAATCATCTGGTAAAACCACCTTGTCTATGCATGCCATTGCAGAAGCACAAAAGAAAGGAGGCATTGCTGCCTTTATTGATGCAGAACATGCCTTCGATAGAAACTATGCAGAGAAACTAGGCATCGACATCGAAAACTTAATTATATCCCAGCCAGATGATGGTGAGCAAGCATTAGAAATTGCCGATGCTTTAATTCGTTCTGGCGCTATCGATATTATTGTGATCGACTCTGTTGCGGCCCTGGTTCCAAAAGCAGAATTAGAAGGCGATATGGGCGATAGCAAAATGGGCTTGCAAGCAAGGTTAATGAGTCAAGCGCTCAGAAAACTTACTGGAACCATCAACAAAACAGGTTGTATCTGTATCTTCATTAACCAATTGCGCGATAAAATTGGTGTTATGTTTGGTAGTCCAGAAACCACCACTGGTGGTAATGCGCTAAAATTCTACTCATCGGTGCGCTTAGACATCAGAAGAATTGGCCAAATTAAAGATGGTTTGGATATTGTTGGAAATAGAACCAAAGTTAAGGTGGCCAAAAACAAAGTAGCTCCTCCTTTTCGTACCGTTGAATTCGACATCATCTATGGCGAGGGAATTTCAAAACTAGGTGAAATCATCGACCTAGGCGTGGATTTAGAAATCATCAAGAAATCTGGTTCTTGGTTCAGCTATAACGAAACCAAATTGGGTCAAGGCCGCGATGCCGTTAAACAAATACTTTCAGATAACCCAGAGTTAAGTCAGGAAATTGAAGGCCTTATAAGAGCGAAATCTGTTGCAGGAGAGAATTTAAAATCCACACCCGGTGAAGCCGAATAAGCCAACTCACTCTTAAAAATTTGATTTAGATTACACAAAAAAGGCGACCAATTGGTCGCCTTTTTTGTTATTTCTTTGGAGTTAATTTCGCATCCACTTTCACATCAATTTCTTCCGAAATTTTAGCCATTACAACCGTAGGAATTTCAATCTTATGGTCGGCATTCTTCACTTTAAAAGTGCTATAAAACTGTAAACTTCCATTCACTACTTTAACAGTTCCTTGAATAGTGCGTTCCTGCTCTACGCCATGTATTTTTAATTTACCCACAACCGTAACAGTATATTCGCCATCCTTTGTTAAATCAATGGTTTCATTCATTTTTCCACTAAACGTACTCGAAGGAAATTTTTCGCTTTCGATATACTTCTCGTTAAAATG
>JAWXAZ010000136.1:0-2818 GCA_034439755.1 bacterium | reverse complement strand
TTTCACAAATGTTGTAGGTGGAACAGTCGGAATTATTTTGCTTGTATTATCAGGTGTATTTACCTTGACAAGTATTATTAGTTTTTGTCCGTTGTATGCAATTTTTGGCATTTCGACTTGCCCTGTAAAGAAACAGTAGAAAAATGCTCAGCTGCTAACAGGCGTTTAGCTAACAAGCGGTTTCAGTGCTTCATTGGAAAATTGTGCAACGCATTTCGATTTGAGGTGGTTGAAAAATTTGTTCTACGTAATCCGCTTATTCGCCAAGCGCCCAACCGTTGGAGGAAATGCGCGAATAATACCATTATTTAAATTAAATTAGTAAAAAAGGCAATTTGATTTTTGTATGGTAAATGCCGAAAGACAAAATGTTTAGTCCAAATATTTTTAGACTATTTCATAGTATGCGTGTCGGTATAATTTATAAACTTGTTACTTAATGAGAGAGGTTGTTTCTTTGTTGATTATATAATACGACCATGCTAATACCGAAACCAAAACAAGCCGAATGCACGCCTTACCAATGGGGCTATATTTCTTTGGTACCAGACAACAACGATATTTTGGGCGAATTGCAAGTGCAATTAATGGACACCATTGACTTGGTAACCTCTTTAGACGATGCTACTTTACTTTCGAGTTATGCGCCAGACAAATGGAGCATTTTAGAAATTATGACCCATTTATTGGATAGCGAAAGAGTTTTTGCATACAGGGCTTTGAGGTTTGCCAGAAAAGATAAAACCGAATTACCGGGTTACGACGAAAATTTATTTGCGAGCAACAGTGGTGCAAACAATAGAAAAATTCTGGGCATTGTAAAAGAGTTTTCTTTGTTAAGGGCCAGCACCATTGAGCTTTTTCAAAGTTTCGATTTAGAAATGTGGAATGAAATTGGCACGGCAAATGGCCATCAAATGAAGACTAGCTTTTTGCCTTTTATGGCATGCGGACATGAAATTCACCACCGCAATATCATTGAAGAAAGATATATTGGAAAGTAAGGTTGCTCTGTGCAATGACTTATTTGCCTCATTCATTTGGGAATTATTACATACTGCTTAAAATTGTGGCGTATAGCAAAAGGTAATTGGCTAAAAATTGTGTTTACTAAAAGTGTCTATAGGCATTAAAACTTGTGCTCATTAGAAGATAATGAAAACAAAAAAGGCTGAACCAAATGGTTCGGCCTTTTTTGTTTGCCTCGGCAAAAAATCTTACACCTATTGTACAAAATATTTAGTCCAATTTCAACAAATATCTCATTGTAGTATTATTTTGTTATATAGGCATTTACCCTAGTAAAATTATTAAATAGCTTTGGGCTGGTTAATAATTATAATGGGATTACTTTAACATATAATTACTCGAATGAACCAATACATTTTCTGCATATACATTGATAGAATAAGTACCTGCTTCTAATATGCGCTCGTCGTTTTCAAATGCCAAACACATATCTTGCTTGTCGCCAGTGTAAGTAACCTTTTGGCTGGCAGTGGCATCAACCATTTTGCCATCGGCATCTGTAAATTGTGCTTTAGTGAAACCCATTAATACCTTACCGTTTGGCGCAGTAATAACCAAGTATATCATTTTGTCGCCAGCACCTGCAACCTTGTTATCCATAAGGGTAAAGCAAGATTCAATTTTATTGGTACGTTTTGCCAAAACACTCTCTACAAACTTGCCACCATTGCGTTTTTTAAACGAATTTATTTTCACATACTCCACTTTTAATTGCGAAGCCGTAGCCACTTTACCTTCTAATAAATTCTTTTGATCGTTTAGGTTAGTTACTTGATTATTTAAGTTTGAATTATCCGCTTTTAACTTTTTGTTTTCGGCCATCAACACATCAATTTTCTCTAAGTAATCGTCCCTTAAATTGCGAAGTTCTGCCAATTCACTTTTCAGTTTGGCATTCAACTTATTCATGTTGGTTTCGCCCACCATTAACTTCCTAATCTTGGCTTCTTGCATCGAAATCTTATCATTGGCATCATTTAACAAAGTATCTAAGTTGCCGGCAATGCCTCGGTATTTCTCTAGTTCCATGCCCACGCTGGTTAGCTCTCGCTCCACCTCTATGCGCGCAGTCATTAAACTATCTACCTCAGAACCATGCTGAATAACAGTGGTTGAATGGTTTCTCCATTGGTAAAAATTTGCGCCCAAAGAAGTAATTAATAAGAGTAGCAATAGCGTTGAGGTATTGCGGTTTGAATTATTCGATTCTGCCATAATGTTTTTATTTTTAGCAAGTTAGTTAAATAGTTTACAATCTATTATTAAAACGCTTATTTAATAAATAACATTATATCAACACCTTGGTTACAGCCACAATTACCGCACCTTTCTTAATAATCACAATGCCATTACGCACGCAATATTGTTCGGTTAAATATAACTTACTTGTAAACATCCTTTGTTCTTATTATTTTGTTAACTTAATATTCCCATTTCTATCCATATTTATTTTTGTTTAACTTTTCTTTCACTGTGTCAACTAAATAATAGACCATTGGAACTAAAAACACGGTCAAAATTAAAGAGGAAAGAAGTCCGCCAATGATTACCCAAGCCAATCCGTTTTTCCATTCTGCGGCTGTTCCTGTTGCCATTGCTATAGGGAGCATACCCACAACCATCGAAAGCGTTGTCATAAGAATTGGTCGCATACGTCCTTTTCCTGCAATGATTAAAGCCTCTTTAAAATGTTTGCCTTCGGCTTTTAATTGATTGGTGAAATCCACAATTAGGATAGCGTTTTTTACCACTAATCCCATCAACATAATTAAACCCAATAAAGCGAATA
>JAWXAZ010000135.1:0-3102 GCA_034439755.1 bacterium | reverse complement strand
TTAAACCAAAGCAAAGTTAAGAAAAGCAAAAACCCAATTAAAATTCGCATTAGAAATCTATAGCATTGAATATTGAAGAAGAAGGATTCTGTTTGAACCGAAGTAAAGTTAAGAAAAGCAAAAACCCAGTTAAAATTCGCATTAGAAATCTATAGCATTGAATATTGAAGAAGAAGAATTCTGTTTGAACCAAAGCCATAAAATCATATTAAAATGATGCTTTAAATAAAAAAAAAATAACATCTTAAAATATGCGATTTTTTTTTAGATTTTATTTTATAAAAAATAAACCCCATTTCAAAATGCTTATGAACCCGCCCCAAACCCCAAACCACCCGCAATGGCAAGAAATTCCCGCAACACCCCACCTTTGCATAAAACCCAATTTCGGCAATTACCTGCAATGTCAATTTGCCTATAAATATCCTAATGAACTTATTATGCAATAATTGCGGGAATAAAGATGTTACCTGCAAGGCTGCGAGACAACCAACAATATTGACACAATATAAAAATGGACAAGGAAATAACAAACAAAATCATTAGAGCTTTGACAACATTTGGGTTTCAATCAACCCAAACGCAAAATTTATTTTTAGACTGTTGTATAATCAAAAGGTTCGACAAAAATGAAATTGTATTTTCTGAAGGCAAAAAAAACAGCAATGAATTATTTTTAATCGAAGGGATTTTGCAACGGTATAATGTTACTGAGGATGGAGAAAGTGTAACGACAGGTTTCTATCTTGGATATTCAGTAATCACACCAAATTTTGCAAGAACAATAAAAAACAAAAGCTTGTTTTCATTACAAGCTTTGACAGAAACAATAATTGTAGAAATTCCAGTTGTTGACTTCAACAATCTTAGATTTACCAATAAAGAGTTTCAACTATTTGGACAAAGAGTTTTAGAAGAAGAATTATCAAAAAGCGTATTAACCGAAACTGCTTTCAGAAGCAGCAATGCAAAAGAAAGACTAACTCTACTCAGAAAAGCATACCCTAATTTGGAAAATCTTATCCCTCATAATATTATTGCCTCCTACCTTGGCATAACCAATGTTTCATTTAGTCGCCTAAGAAGTGAATTTGGCAGAAAATAGCATTTCTTATCAATTGATAACAACTTTTGGATTTCTTATGCTCAATTTCGCATCGTCAAATTAATATAGAAGATGAAGCAAATAGAAGATTCAAGCATTCAGGAAATTATCAAAAATAAAATTAAACCAATCTGGTTTCTCGTAACAGGAATTGTAATCCTTTCAGCAACCCATTTAACTTTCGGAATAGGCTTATTTGCCTGGATAGCATCCGTTCCATTCCTCTTATATCTCTCAGCTACAAAAGGAATAAAATCGCAATTACTATTTGCCGGTGCTTTAATTACAGCGTGGTCATTCGCCACAGCAAAAATTATTTCACCACCTATGCCTTATGCAATGGTATTCTTGTTTTCAATCCCTTTAGGTTTAATTCAGTTACCGGGATATCTATTATGGGCAAAATTTAGAAATCACAAATTTTCTTTTCTTCTGTTTCCAACTGTAATGGTATTGATGGAATGGATGCAATATAGTTTTACTCCATTCGCAAGTTGGGGAATAGCCGCATATACGCAAATGGATAATCTGATATTGATGCAATCGGTATCAATTTTTGGTGTTGCCGGTTTGGGCTTTTTAATCTACTGGATTAACATAACAATAGCAGAAGCATTTGTGAAAAACCAATTTACTTTTAGAATAATTAGAGTTCCTTTAATGGTATTTGCTTCAATCATTATATTCGGTTCGGTGCGATATAATTTCAACAAATCAATAGGTCAGGAAACAATAAAAGTAGCAGCGGTCGGTACCGATTCAAAAGTTGGAGGATTACCATTGCCATCACAAGAAATTACTAAAAAAGACATAGCCACTTTGTTCGCAAGAACAAGAGCTGCTGCAGATGCTAACGCTAAACTAATTGTTTGGAATGAAGGTTCAATTGGCATAATGCCAAAAGATGAAAAAATCTGGAAAGATTCTTTGTCATCCTTAGCTTCGGAGTTGAAGATTAATCTTGTAGCTGCTTATGTAATGCCTGTTTCAGAAAATCCTTTTAAATACATAAACAAATATTTATTCCTCCTGCCAAATGGCAGCATTGCTTTCGATTATTTAAAACATCAACCTGTGCCTGGCGAGCCTGCTGTGAAAGGCATTGAACCTTTGCAAATAATCAATTTTGAAGATGTTAAAATCGGTGCTGCAATCTGTTATGATTATGATTTCCCTTATCTGGCAAAAGGTTTTGGTGATTTAAGTTCAGATATTGTTGCCCTCCCGTCTTCTGACTGGAGAGGCATTGACCCCATACATACAAAGATGGCTGCTTTCCGTGCCATAGAACAAGGTCACTCTGTTCTAAGGTCAACAAGATTTGGACTTTCAGCAGCAATTACTCCATACGGTGAAATGATAGCACAACAGAGTAGTTTTGATAACAACGATAAAATTATGATTGCTGATTTACCTGCAAAAGGCATTACCACTGTTTATTCAATAATTGGTGACAGTTTTATTCTTCTCTGCTTTGGCTTAATAATTTTCTTCCTTCTTGTCGTTTTACGTTCTAAAAACCTTAATCCAAACAAATAAGTATTATTCACTTGACGATACCATTTCTTATAGTTAGGACAGAATTGGCACGACTATGCATTGATTGAAAAGAAGCCCAGCAGGTAACAGCACCTAAAAAAAATGGCGGGCGAAGTGCGAATACAAACAGTTGTGCAACTAATAAAGTTTGGTGGGTATAGACAGTTTAGTGTTCCAAATCCGCCACTTCTTTTAGCGCCAAACCGTTATAGCCAATGGCAAGAAAGACCATCAACCAAAGTAGCCTCCATAAATAACTTCGTATAGACTCGCAATTAAATCAGACTTAATACACTAATCCCGTTTGAATACAAATAAACTCTTACAGATGTTAATACTGACTATTAACCAACCAACAAATTGTAATAAGTATATTTAAGTTATTTTTTAGCAATTGCTTTCGTTAAAAATAAAATACTGAATAGGGCACAAAAGCCTAAATCAATAAAAATAAAAGA
>JAWXAZ010000134.1:0-14869 GCA_034439755.1 bacterium | reverse complement strand
TTGTCAAAAGAAAATCTGTAGTACACAAACCTAAACTCAAAAAAACCGAAACCCATGACTACAGCCAATCTTCGCCTTAAAGGCTGCAATCTGGGTTAACACATTGCTATGGGCAAATGCCAGCAGTATGGCAAGTCCCTTAAGTTAACAGCAAAAATTCTTGGCAAACCTTGGAACTTTTGATTGACCATAGTTATGGTACCAGCCGCGCAGAGAGGCATTTTGAGGGGTCTCTTAACAGCAAACAACTCTTTACCATAACTACCCCTAAAAGGCAAAGTGGCACTTATAAATTAGGCAAGCAAACTGATAGTGTTTCTTGGCAGTTTGTCCCAGATCAATGCGATGTAAATGGCGATGCATTTGGTTGGTTTTATATTAAAGTTCCAACACAATGGCTTAAAGATAGCGCGCATTTTCAAGTGCTGGGTAAAGAGGAGCAAAGTAGGGATTGGTTAATGGTTTTGAGCATGCTGGTGCCATGGGTTTTATAGCCATGCCCAGGCAATTCATTTTACGATAAGAAAACACAAGAAAAGAAAACACAAGAAAAGAAAACAAAAGAAAACAAAACACAAGAAAAGAAGACAAAAGAAAACAAAAGAAGACAAAACACAAGAAAACAAAACAAAACAAAAGAAGACACAAGAAAATAAAACAAAACAAAAGAAGACACAACAAAACACAAGAAAACAAAACACAAGAAAAGAAGACAAAAGAAAACAAAAGAAGACACAACAAAACAAAAGAAGACACAACAAAACAAAAGAAGACACAACAAAAGAAAACAAAACAAAACACAAGAAAACATACCTAAGTTTCTTGGTGCAGCATAAGTGATTGCGATTTACCTTTTACCACCGAGCAATGGCAAATTAAACGCGATTTTCTATCCGATGCCGTACAACAATATAAGCAGCTAGAGTTTAATTGTCATTTTAAATATGTTGAACCATGTGTTAAGGTAATTGAGTCCTTGCCCATTGAAGACATCTTTGTAGATTCAAAGTATGGCGGCTTACAATCGATAAAGGTTAAAGGCAAAAACTTAGTTTAGAAAATGGATAGTTTTAGTTTTTTTGAACCTGTTTACTTTATCCGAATTAACCCCATGGAATGCAAGAGACCAAGGTTGGTAAAATCAACCACTTTGCGCAACAATAAAAAAGAAAAATGGGTAGAGGTAGAGCTTATGCTTCCTTCGTTTTCGCAGGTTAAATTGTTGTATAAACTTAACAGAGAAAAAGGTCAATTAATTTGCGAATATGAGTTAAATAAATACATAGAAAGAGGCAAGACATCGATGCACATTGCCGTTTGCTTAAAATTGGTTCAGCCACAAATGAAAACACCCAACAAGTGGCTAAAATATGGCTAAAAGAGGCGGGGCAAACTAATAGACTTTTCTTGTATGTGCTCAATAATTAATGGCATACTAATTTTAAAGCCGACCAAGAAGGATCCTTAAAATTTAGTGTTGAATTGCAATTGGAAGGTATGGAGTAAACCAAGATTGTTGTTTAAATTTAGTGTTGAACTGCAATTGGAAGGTATGGAGTAAACCAAGATTGTTGTTTAAATTTAGTGTTGAATTGCAATTGGAAGGTATGGAGTAAACCAAGATTGCTGTTTAAATTTAGTGTTGAATTGCAATTGGAACGTATGGAGTAAATCAAGATTGCTGTTTAAATTTAGTGTTGAATTGCAATTGGAGCACTGAGTAAACCAAAAAAGCAACAAATTAAAAAGTGGTTAATCTTATGTGCAATTTAATTTCTGACCCAAAATTTAATTTATTGGTTTTAAATAAATAACGGTTTCAATTTATTTCTTACCACACCCTTAATTTTATCCAATTTTAATATAAATTAAAATACTTTGGTATTATAACCTACCTTTGCTTGCATTTTTGCTTATTTGATATACTTGCCTCCAATGCAAGATTTATTTACCTCTAAACAATATAAGGATATGAAAGTAGGATTAGTAGGATTTGGAAAAACGGGGAAAGCCGTTGCAAATGTTATATTACAAAACAAAGATTTTTCTTTGCAGTGGGTATTAAGACAGCGGTCGATATTAGAACACAGAAGCGTGGCCGAATTTTTAGGCGTTGAAGTAGATGAGCCAGGCCATATTTACTCGAGTGCAAAAATAGGCATGAAAGAATTATTGGATACCCATCCTGTGGATTTGATTATCGATTTTTCATCAACAACAGGCATTTATACTTATGGAAAAATTGCCGCCGAAAGGAAAATAAAAATTATTACAGCCATTTCACATTATACCCTTGCAGAAGAAAAATTATTGGACGAATTGGCTAAGCAAACTGTGGTGTTTTGGAGTCCCAACATTACCCTAGGCGTAAACTATTTGTTGTTTGCCGCCAAGTTCCTAAAAAAGATTGCGCCATGGGTGGATATAGAGGTGAACGAAGAACATTTTAAAGGCAAGGAGGGTGTTTCTGGCACAGCAGTAAAATTGGCCGAAGCCTTAGACTTACATAAGTCGAGCATCAATTCTGTAAGGGCAGGCGGCATAGTTGGCAAGCATGAAGTTATTTTTGGTTTTCCTTACCAAACGGTTAGGCTTATTCATGAATCTATTTCAAGAGAAGCTTTTGGAAATGGTGTTTTGTTTGTGGCCCAAAATATCAAAGACAAAGCAATTGGCAGGTACAATTTTGAGGATGTTTTAATGCCGTTTTTTAATACCGCCGAAGCAAACATTTCCGCAAATAGCAAGGCTTAAATTTAAGTTTACGGCCTTGCATTTTTCTTGTAAGGATAAGCTGTAAATTTAAGCATTAGATTTTGCTTGAACCAATATTTGATTTGAACCTATTTTGATTATCATTGAGATTTAAAACAACCTATATTGAAACAATGGCTATGTCTAAAATCATAAATATCATGAAAAAATCATGTTGCAGCTTGGTAATTATATTAATCATTATTACCTGCAGTTCATTTATGAACAAAGCAAAAATCGACTTTATTGGCACCTACTGCGTGTGGGAGAATGACCCTGCGCAAATTAAGCTCACGCTCAATGAAAACCATACCTATGCTTATCAAGATTTCTCTAATCCCCAACAAAAGATAGACCTAACTGGTCCTTGGGAATTAAGGGGTCTAATCATTGAACTTAAACACGCAAAATTGCCCTATAATTTCCACCACAAATGGAGATTTTCTGAAGAGGGTAAGGTTGCTAAATCAAGAAATGGAATGAGCTTTTATGGACTTTGTAAGCTTTAGGTTTGTGTTTAGACTTAGCTTACAATTTTAACATTAAAAGTACCATTTTTGGCGGCGCCATAAATGCTTAACCACAAAGGTAAATACATTTCTGTTCCACGTGCCTTTGTAATATCTCCTAAATCTAAGATGTTGCTATTTAACCAACCAAAGGCAATTAAAATTTCCTTCACTTTTTCTTTTGCCAACTCATCATTGCCGCACATAAAAGTAGTATGATCGCCTCCATTAACCAAGGTAGGATTTACCATTAACCCACACCACATGGTGTTTAATGCTTTAACCACTTTCGATTCTGGGAACTTCAATTGTATTTCCTCGCCCAACGACGAGGTATTTACGATAGACAAAGTAGGCGGCATGCCCTTGCTAAAATCGAGCGAATTAGCTAGGTCGATGATAATTTTGCCCTTTAAATTTGATTCTCCAGCCAAGGTTAAGGCCTCTAAAGAAGCGCCACCTGCGGTGCAATTAAAAATGATTTGGCCGTTCTAGAGCCCATTATAACTGAATAACCAAGCTCAATTAGTTTTGAACCAAGGGTGTGGCCCACATTTCCAGTTCCTTATACTGCAATATTCATGTTGTTTCAGGTTTATTTGTTTATAAAATAAAGGTACAAAGATGAATGTTACTTTGCAAATTCTTATTTAATGAAATGAAAAAACGGGGAGCAATTTTGTTGCTCCCCGTTTTTGTTTTGTTAAGAAATTTGAAAGGTAATTTGCTCGTCTATCTTCCCGTTTGGGATTGGTCTTTTAAGATTAATATTTGTTTTATTAAGTGCTCGCTTGCCAAATTTATAACTAGCATTACTATGGTTTAATTATTTCTGTATAACCAGTTTTCTGCTGCTTGTTTTAGTTTGGCTATCTATTTTTAGTAGATACACACCATTGGCTAAATGTGCGCAAGAGATGGGTTTATTATCGCCTTCATATATTTGGTTTAATACAAGTTTTCCATGTATATCAAAGATGCTCATGCTAGATTGATTTGGAATGCCTGTAACAAATATTTGATCTTGTGCCGGATTTGGAAATAGGTTTAATTGATCCAATTCCCTTTCGTTTAATCCTACACTTGGCTCTTGAATGGTAAAGGTTAAAGAGTCTTTGCATCCCAACGCATCTGTTACGCGTAGCTTATATGTTTCTGGACAAACATTGGTATAGGTATAAACCGAGTCTGTAATTTGGATGGTGTTACCTGTAGTATTTTCAGTCCAACTTATTCGTAAGTTTAAAGGAAGTGTTGCGCTATTAACCTGCACCTTAACCGATTTGCAACGAATAGAATCTTGGGGGTTAAGGACTTGATAGGTTATACTTGTTTTGCAATTGCTGATAGTAACAAGCATACAATTTGATGTATCTACACAAGTATTCTTGGTAATAATAGCTGCATAATTTCCGCTTACAATTGGCGTAAAATCTATACCCGTTTGCCCGCTTATGATTTGATTAGTTTGACAATTTAACCACTTGTAACTAGCACTAGATTCTTGCACTGTTAACTTGTTACCGTTTTTAACAATTGCTCTGTTAATTTTGGTTAAGTTTAGGTTTAAAACAATAATACTATCGCAACCACTTGCCGAGCCACCAAACAAGGTGTCTCTGTATATGCCTGCATTGGTATAGGTTTTACCATTCAATACATACTGTTTACATGCTGTTGCGTTTAGGTTAAACAGACTTGGTATGCCAGAGAGAATCGTTAGGTTTAAGGTAAGTAAACTATCGCAACCTGCAGCATTTATTAGGGTATCTTTGTATTGACCACTTTGGGTGAATAATTTGCCATTAAGGTTTAGTGGCCCACAGTTACTTCTGGTTATGGTATTTGAACTAGCGGTGCGTAAAATTAGGTTCAGCCTAATGGTGCTATCACAACCTAAAGCATTGTTGATGGTTCTAAAATAGGTGCCAGCTGCGCTTAAATTTATAGTGCCAAATTGATACGTTTTTCCACTACAAATATTGGCATTCAATTGAACGGTATCTAATTTTAATGTGAGCAATGGAGATGCAAACGGACAGCTTCCTGTACCAGAATTACGAAACTCTGCATAATAGTTTCCACAGGTTTGAGTTAGGTAATTTATATTCCCTGAAACATTACTAGAATCTACAACTTTACCGTTTCTAAACAGCTTATATGTATTGTAGGTAGAGGTAACCGTTATGCGTTTTAAAGTATTGTTATACGTTAAATTTGGTCCAACCCCACCAGAAGGATTTACAGTGATTTTAATGATGTGATTTTCTTGTCCGCAATTGGTGTTTACCGAAAAATTGTACAAAGTATCTGCTGCACTTATAGCATTTATAACCAAGAAGCTATCTGTACCAACAACAGCACCATTTTTAGTAAACGAATACGCCTTTTTAGCAGCAGGGCCGTAAGGGTAATTTAAGGTTACTGTACTACCTGCACAAGCAGATATGTTTTGATAAACTGATAACAGACTTGGCATACCATAAAGTTTGCTTATTTCAATTGCTGTTAGTGCCCTATTGTATATTTTTATATCATCGTAGTTCCCAACGCCAGGCTCATTTCCATCTGGTCTGTTTCCAAAATAAGTGATAGGATGAACCGGTACACCTGTTTGCGTTAAAGCTAAATTACCATTTACATACAAGGTTACCGTACCCGCTGAGCTAATATGGTAAACAAAATGGTGCCATTGGTTTGCATTTAAAATTAAACCAGTATTTGTACCCGAACTAATGGTATTGGTTCCACAATACACCTGTCCATTATTGGTCATCCATAAATACTTAGCTATATTGCCGTTAGATTGATCATTAGAGATAATAGTTCTAACTACTGTTGCACTTGAGCTTGGTCTTCGGTACCATAAAGAAACAGTTATATTGGTTGTAGGCAAGCCTGTATTCGCATAAATGATCTTTCCAACTCCAGAAATATTTATACCCGTATTTGCCAATTCAGTTCTACCTGTTCCATTAACAAAGTCTCCACGAAATGCATAACTTTCATTCGTTGCTAAATCTTGGCGCGTAATAAGTGCATCATTAAATGTCCAGTACCTTATTAAACCATTGTTTAAATTAACGGGTTGCGAACTAAACGTAAGGTTGATTGTTTCGGTGGCACAACCTTTAATAATGCGGTATCCAACGCTAGTATCTGATGGTAATATAGAACTAAATTGAAAGGACGTATCATTGGCAACTACCACACCATTTCGTAAAAACTGATACGAGGCTGTACTGTCTTTTTGAAATTGAAAAGCCATGTTACCAGGATATCCTATACAATAATTATTAAAATTAGGCACGCTAATTAATGATGGCATTTTAGGCAAATTACTCACTTGATTTGCCGTTAAAGCAAAATTATGTACCCTAATATCATCGAACCAACCAATAGCACTATTTCCATTGCTTGGCTGCCCGTTGTTTCCAATATGGTCTGGGTTTGCAGAATTTATATTAGTACCACTAGAAATTAAATTACCGTTCACATATAAGGCGAAATTAGCGCCATTTCTGCTAAGGGTAATGTGGTTCCAAACATTCATTAGCATTGGAAATCCAGCTCCTATGCTTGTACCAGCTGCGTTTAAAACATGCAAGTTGTTGTTACTCAATTTTTGTAAAATAACTGAGCCTGCTGCAGCATTAGAATTATTGGCTATTAAGTTCAAAATTCGGTTTGTGCCATTTTGCTCCATTTTGTACCAAAATGAAATGGTATAAGTAGATATGCTTGGTAAGTTTGTTTTTAAATACGTTCCATTTATTAAACCAACATAATAAGAACCATTTGGGTTTTCTGCCCTACCTGGCTGGCCAGTTACGAACACATTTCCAATTGGAGCTAAGGTATCTTTGCCTACCAAACTAATTCTTCCTTCTACCCCATTGGCTGTCCAGTACCTTATTAGCCCAGTATTTAAATTTGTTGAGCCAGTATTGATTAAGTTTAACTGTGTAACAAGTTTACAACCATTTGCATTTTGAATGGTATCGAAAAACGTACCTGCGTTGGTGTAAGTTTTACCATTAAACACATAAGCACCACAAAAAGAATCATTTTTTATAGCTTGGGTTTCAAATACATTTAATGGAATTCTATACTCTTCAAAAGCACACAAACTAGTTATTTTATATGTTAACAAAGTATCGGTTATAGCTATATTATTAAGCGTATAACTACTGTCTGAACCAACCAATAAAGTGTTTTTAAATACTTGAAACTGTGCGGTAGATAAATGATTAATGCCAATTTTAAAATTGATGCTATCGCCTGCGCAATAGTTTTTATTAGCAGGGAAATTTACCAAGCTTGGTCTGTTGTTTAATTGGTCTATTTCTGTTGCACTTAATACCCTATTGTAAACCCTAATGTCGTCATAAATTCCCAATCCTGGTGTAGAATTGTTATTGGTTATTCCGTTTCCAATGCGCGTTACAATGCCCGAAGTACTTGTTGTATTCACAAAGATTTCTAGTTTTCCGTTTAAATATATTTGCGCAGTACCATTGGCAAGAACGGCATAAGTTAAATGAACCCATTGGTTTGGCAATAAAGTTTTTATTCCAGAGAATGCTACGCCTGCACTATTATTCGATTTTAAGATGCCACTTGGGTCAATATAAAGTTTATATCCTGCATTTGTGGTTAAATTGTTACTTAACAGCGCTCTGGTACTTGAACTGCCACTTGTAAAGTTATACCAAAATGAAATAGTGTAATCCAAATTAGGCAATGAAGTTGCTGGCCTAAACACTTCACCGTTTTGTATGTTATTAATTGCAGAATTTGGTTGGCCAAATCTGTTAGCCACATAGTTAATGGGAAAGCCATTTAACAAGGCCTGCTTTGAAACATTATCTTTTAAAGAATCCTGGTTGTTAAGGGTCCAATATCTAATGAGGCCATTGCTTAAGTTTGAGCTTGGGTTGCCTGTAATTGTAAGATTTAAATAAACAATACTATCGCAACCTGCTTTGTTTACAAGCGTGTCTCTGTAATTGCCCGTTACGTAATACTTGCTATTGCCTATTTCTATACCGCAAGTGCTCGATTGAATAAATACGCTATCTGTTGTATTTACTTTAAAATTGCGGCCTATGGTTTCAATAAAACAATTGTTAGTTACAGTAACACTAATAGCACTATCTGTAATTGCGCCAATTTTACTATAGCTAGGTGCATTGGTGCCAACGGTATTTCCGTTTAACTTCCATGCATAGCTTGCCCCTATATTGTTATGCAATGCTTGAAAAGATAATCCTGTATTTTTGCAAGTACTATCTACAAAAGTATTTGATTTAAAACTGCCAAAATCATACACGTTTTTAACTTGAACTTCTGATAAAACAACATTGTAAATTTTAATGTCATCAAATTTTCCTAACGCTCCCTGAAGTTCAAATCCTGGCCTGTTATTTCCTATGCGATCAAAATTTGTGAGCGATAAGGTATTACCACTATAAGCAAGTTTACCGTTAAAATAAAATGCAAAATTAGCGCCATTTCTGGCTAAAACAATGTGATTCCAGTTGTTTTCTGCTAATACTACTCCACTCCCAATAATACCAGCATTAGACGATGGGTAAAGTCTGTTATTTGCATTGTTAGTGTACAATAAAGGGTGACCTAATGGCAAAACTGTTGAATTACTTCCAATGAGAACATTGTTTCCACCGCCATTTTTTACGTAATAATACCAAAATGCAATACTTGAGGGTCCACCTGGTAAAGTTGCTTCTGGTTCTAACTTAATAAAGCTTGTTACACCATCAATTTTATATGCACTATTTGGTGTCCCAAATCTATCGGTATCTTTACTAGTTAGCGTTAGGGTCATACCAAAATTGTTTTTAAGATCTTTGTTGCCATCACCAGCATTTGCCGAATAATAACGAATGAGGTTGGCATCTAAAGTGCTATTTCCGTAGGTAACCGCAATATCACGCGTAAATCCAACGCCACATGCAGTTACCACGTTTACAGAAATAGTTCCGCTGCTTGCGCCAGGTGTTACCGTTATGCTTCTCGCACTTGAAGTACCAGAATAACCTGCAGGGAGTGTCCAGTTATAAGAAAATGCGCCAGGCACCGAATCTACACTATATACAACAGGACTAGCAGAACACAATTTAATAGCACCATTAATGGGGCCAATTTCTGCGCAGGTTCCTAGTTTGGCCATAAAGACATTTTGATCAAATGGAGTAACAGCGCCTCCAACATAACTACTTTGGCCATTTGCTGTAGTGCTTATACTCGTAGCTTCATCATCGTTTATGCCGCCAAATTTCTTACCCCAAACATAATTTCCTAAACTATTTAGTTTAACAACAAAAATGTCTTTAGAACCTGCACTAATCAATTGAGAAGCGCTTGTGCCAATGGGGAATTGTGCTGTTCCAGAAAATGATCCTGTTGCATATACATTTCCTAAAGTGTCGGCAGATACGCTAAATGCTTGGTCTAATGCACTTGGTCCACCAATTGGTCTGATCCAAATGGCTGATGCTAAATTGGTGTCTAGCTTAGAAATAAAGCCATCTATACCAACGGCTGTAAAGTTTTGTGCTAAGCCATTTGGGTTTAAATTGGCTAAACCAGTAAAGTTGCCACAAGCAAACAAAGCGCCTTTTCCGTCTAATTTAATACTAGTAATAATGTCTGAATTTCCACCACCAATTTTCTTTGCCCAAGCTGTGTTGCCTAGTGGGTTTAACTTCATTACAAAGCCATCCTGACCACTAGCAGATATAAATATGCCATTGTTAAATCCGGCATTGGTTCCGTTAAAATAACCTGACACATATACGTTTTCAATTAAGTCAACATCCAAAGCAACACAGCCATCATTAAAGGCTCCACCACCATAAGATTTTACCCATTGAAGCCCAAAAGTTGAATTGTATTTTACCACAAACCCATCTTCACTTCCAGCAGCTAATAAATTATTGGTTCCTCCCAAAACATTGAAGTTAACATTGGTAGTATTACCAGGACTGCTATATGCACCAGATAGATAAATATTTCCGCCATTATCTACCTTTATTACGTTCCCTCTATCGTTTCCACCTGCACCAATTCTGTAAAGGTTAAAAAGAAATCCATCTGTATTATACTTTGCTATAAAAATATCTGCAGAATTACCAATGGAAACCAATGGAGAACTTCCCGATCTCGAACTAACATTCATTGTACCCAAAAAGAACCCTGTTAAATAAATGGAATTAAAATTATCTACCGCTACCGAGTTAACTTGGTCTCCCAGTGTACCTCCTAAACGATAAGCCCAAATAAGTTCGCCAAAGGGGTTGTATTTGGCTATAAATCCATCATATTGTCCAACCGCTGTTAATAATCGGTCGCTAGGACCATTATCTAAGTCTATTGTTCCAAAAAAATGGCCTACAACAATTAAATTTCCTGAGTTGTCTATACAGGTGGCATTAATTTTGTCTGCGCCAGAAGCGTCGCCTGGGGTATATTCCCAATTAGTGAAAGGTGTTTGTGCGTTACTTTTTATCATTGGAATAAGAAGTAAAAGCAATAAGATTATTTTTTTCATTATTATATATTTTCCTCAAATGTGATACTCGCGTGTATATTATTGATGGCCGTTTTACCAAGTGGGTCAATGAGTTTACGAAAGTAGGTTTTGGCTTTATGAGCATCGATTGGTTCAGACCGAAAGAAAAAAAGATTTTTCCTAAACTGAAAAGGGCTTTTCATGCTAAAATTGGGCCACTTTATAAAAAGAGGGGGTTGAAGAAAAGATAAAAATTATCTTTGCACCAATTACCCAATTGTGAAATTTCTATTATTTATCCTATGTAGTTTGTTGCCCCTGGGGATGTTGGCGCAGCAACCTTATTTTATTTCTATAAATGATGGGGTGGGCTTGCCTTCTAATATTGCATATCACGCCATGGAAGATAGCAAGGGATTTGTTTGGACAGCCACCAATGAGGGTTTGAGCAGGTATGATGGAACGTTTTTTATAGACTATAAAAATACCACGCAAACTTCTTTGCCGGGCAGCAATATTCAAGAAGATAGCAAGGGCCGAATTTGGTATCAAAATTTTGATGGGTTTTGTTATTACGTTTTTAACAATGAGTTGCATGCTTTACAGCAAAATAAGCCTATTGGATTTTTACCATTGGGCATCACAAAAGCGCATATTTTTTTGGTTCAAACCTCAGGGGTAGATGTATATGATGTAAATTCTTTACAGCGCATTAAAACCATTCGATTCGAACCCACCATGCTTGAGTTTTATCATACTGCCACGCAAGGAAACATGTTTTATGTTTTAACAAATGCGGGCTTGTTTGAAATAGATGATAAGCTATTAAGTTTTAAGAAAAATGCGCTGGTAAAAGCAGGATTTGGCAATTATAATCAGATACATCCTTGCAACGATAAATTGGTTTTGAGTAGCCGTTTTAATGAGCTCGGTTTTTTTACAATTTTACACAAAGACAAACCTGCCGAACACGTTTATTTGCCTAGTTTGGCGTTTATACATGCCATTTATTGTATAGATGAAAAATATTGGGTTTTAACCCCAAAAGGCGCCTATATTTTTGAACAGGGAAAGTTTCAAAAACAGATTTTTCCCAACTACAGTTTGTCTTCTGTTTTTAAAGATAGAAACAACAATATTTGGGTAAGCACAACTCAAAATGGTTTGTTACTCATTCCGTCTTTGCAAAGTACTTTTTGGCCCATAAAGGGGCATGAACCAAACCTAATCGAAAAGGTAGGCGGTGGGTATTTATTATTTTCTCAAAATGGCGAAGTCTTACAATTAAGTACAGATTTTGAAGCACAAAAGGTTTTGTATAAAAGTGAGTCTCGTGCAGGCTTTTACTATACTTACCAAGATACGTCAAATCACTTATTATTTGCTTCTTCTTCTGGCGTAAATTTATTTAAAACCTCGCCGTTTAAAGAATATAATTATAGTCAGCTTGCCATAAAAGATGTGGTAAAATTAGATGCTGCTTATTATGCACTTGCCACTAGTGGCAATGCTTTCTTATATAAAATACCAGGGGTAAAGCCAAGGCAGAAATCGGATTGGGATGTATTTACTTCAAAGAAAATATCTGTAAGGCAAGATGGTTTGTATTCGTTTATGACCGATTTAAGGGCAAAAACCATTGCTTATGATTCGGTTTCAAAATCCATTTATGTGGGCACCAATTTGGGCTTGTTTAAGCAAACCTTGCAAAATTTAATGGAGGTAAAACAAGATAGTCTGTCGATGTTTATTTCTAAGATTGTTGCCCATTCTGGCAATTTATATGCGCTCAACACGCATGGTGAGCTATTGAAAATGCAAAACGATTGCATGGTGGCTGTTTTAAACGCGCAAGAGAATATTCAAATGGTGGTTATAAAATCCATCAAAGCCTTTGGGCATTATTTATGCATCATGGGCGAATCTCGGCTATTGATTTTGGATATGCGCAAGGATGCTTTGCCTTGTTTTGTGTTGCCCATTCCAATTAAAACTTCCGAAATAAATGATGTGCTTTTAGAGGGCAATCAATTGCGTTTATTGCTTAGAAATGGCATTATTAGCACACCCATTTTGATGGATAAGAGTCAAAAAAAGAAATCTTTGTTTGCCATAACCGGATTTGATTTGGTGGGGAAAACGATCTCCAATTTGCCTCAAGAATTAGCGCCTTCTCAAAATCAAATAAGCATTCATTATGCCGTTTTAAATTTTGCCAATGTAAGCAAGGTTAACCTCTGGTATAAAATTAATGAGGAAGAGTGGATTTTGTCTGATCCCAATTTAAGAACCTTGCAATTTGCATTTTTGGCGCCGGGAAAATATCGCATACAATTTAAATTAAATGATACCCTTTTTCCCAATGATACCATAAGCTTTACCATTAATAAACCAATATGGCAGCAAGTGTGGTTTTTGCTGTTTTGTGGTTTTCTCTTATTGGGCGCAGGCATCAGTTACTATAAATGGCAAATTAGTTTATTGTTAAAAAAGAATAGACTTGTTACCGAAAAAATGGAACTCGAAAATGCCTTAAGTTTAAGTCGCCTGCGTGCCATAAAATCTCAAATGAATCCGCATTTTTTCTACAATGCTTTAAACACCATTCAATCTTATATTTTTACCAACGAAAAAAAACAGGCAAGCAATTACTTGGGTAAATTTTCTAACCTAACCCGCATGATTTTAGAAATGAGCGAAATGGATTTGGTTGGGCTCAACCAAGAGTTAAAAGCATTAAACTTGTATTTAGAATTGGAGCGCATGCGTTTTGAAGAGGATTTGCATTGTAGCATTTCTGTTTCAGATGAGTTAGATGTAGAAATGATTAAGATACCGCCTATGCTCATTCAACCCTTTATAGAAAATGCGTTAAAACATGGTTTAATGCACAAATCGGATAATAAGGAATTGCTTGTTTCATTCGAACTTTATCAAGAGGGATTTATTAGGGTAATAATAGACGATAATGGCATAGGCAGAAAGCATTCTGGCTTGCTCAATCAGCACAAATTCACCAATCACCAATCTTTTGCCAGCGAGGCAAACGAACAAAGATTATCCATTTTAAACAAAGGGAAAAATAGCCAGTTTGGACTAGCCATAGAAGATAAAATGAACCTAGATGGAACCAGCAATGGAACTAGGGTTAAGCTAATAATTCCTATAAATTAAATATAGTAATGAATTTAAAAGCAATTGTTATAGACGATGAGCGCATGGCAAGAACCTTGTTAAAAGGCATGATTGAAGAATTACGTCCTGAGCTCAGCGTAGTAGAATTATGTGCAGATTTGCCTTCGGGAATTCAGGCCATTCACAAGCATCAACCCGACTTAGTTTTTTTAGATATTGAAATGCCCGGACATAGTGGCTTAGAAATACTAACCTTTTTAAACGATAAGGACATTCAGTTTTCTATCATCTTTACAACTGCCTATAACCAATATGCTGTGCAAGCCTTTAAACTTTCTGCCCTCGATTATTTGTTAAAGCCTGTTACCGCAAGTGATCTAGAAGCTGCTATTGATCGTTTTATTAAGCACAGAAATAACTTTGGTAGCTTAGCGGCCTTAAAAGAAAATTTGAATGGGGAAGGAGCAAAAAAAATTGCCATTAACACGGTTAACTCGGTTCGATTTGTAGACATTTCCAAAATCTTATATTTAAAGGCAGACGGCGCTTATACGCAATTTTTATTAGCAGATGAAAGCCTTATCACGGCAAGTAAAGGACTAAAACATTACGAAGAAATATTAATTGAGCAACAGCAATTTATGCGCTGCCATAAATCGTATTTGGTTAATCTATCTTACGTTAACGAATACGTAAAATCTGATGGCGGCTATTTATTACTCGCCAATAACCAGCAAATAGCCATCTCAACCGAAAAGGTAAATGAAATGCTAAAGCGCATTGGTTCATTAAAGAAATAAAGCTTTTATAAACTAGAAAAGGTATTCATAAATTCAGCACTCCTGACCTATACTGATGAAATAAAAGGAAAAACGGGTTTGTTTCGCAAAATAAAAATGCGGTATTTTTGTTGATGCAATTACAATTACCAATTTTT
>JAWXAZ010000133.1:0-79019 GCA_034439755.1 bacterium | reverse complement strand
TTTATAGTAAAAATAATAAGGAAATAATGGAAACACTAGTTGAGAATGTTGTGATGCCGAAAAAAGGAAAACTCAATAAGCTGGAGGCTTTACAGGAAGTTGACTTATAATCTTCACATTATTGGAAATCATCTCATTGCAAAAGAAAGATTAAAGCAAAAAAAGAAGCTTCAAAAACTTGAGCGTTTGCTAATGCGTGCCGCATAAAAAAGCAGCAAAATGAAAAAAGTCAGCAAGTTCAAATGCGGAGCTATGTCAATTTTTCAAAATCAGAGCCGAAAACAAGCGCCAAAGCCAAGAGTGGGTAGTTATTTTCTTAAGATTTATTGGCAAGACATAAAATCATCATAAAACAGGTCGCGATAAAAATTAAAATTAAAAAAAAGGTAGTTTTAGGGCAGACACTACTTAGTATTTCCAGAGTTGTTTTGGGGCACCTTTACACGTTCAATTCCTAATTAATTTAGCACAATATACCTATTAGTTCGTAACACAACAACAAGATGTGTAGGTAAAATTAAGCGAGATAAATTTTGCATAACATAGATAATTTAATCCGAAAAAATCTAAAGGGAATTTCGCGTATCAGCGTTTACCAAAATAAAATCAAATTTCCCTTAAAATGAAAATAGGCTAATGGAGCTAAAAGATTTACCATGGCGCACGATGCTTAAAACAGAACTACCATCTAAAAACAAAATAAAAAAAGGGAGCAGTCAATTAAGACTGCTCCCTTTTTATTTAAATACTTAAAAGGTTCTATTTATTACCAACCTTAACAAGTTTCTCTTGATATGATTGACCACCAATGTTCACTTTAACAAAATAAACACCATCTTTCAATTCATCCAAGCCACTCATTTGGAAAGTTCCAAATCCTTTGATTACATTCAAATTAAGAGATTTAACTACTCTGCCTTGAATATCAATTAAAGTTGCAGTACCCGTTAACTCTGTTGTGTTACGTAATTCAATAGAAACTGACTCAGTAAATGGATTAGGATAAACCTTTACAGCATTCAATTCATCTACATTGGTTCTAACCACCACAGTAGAGCTATATTCAAATCTATTGTCAAAATCAACTTGCTTCAAACGATAGTAAACTACTGGGTTAGCGGCAAGAACTCCTTCATCAACAAAAGAGTAGTTCAATTTACCGTTATAAGTACCAGCTCCTTTAACAAATCCTACATTTTGGAATGCAATACCATCAAATGAACGCTCAACTTCAAATCCTCTATTGTTAATTTCTTGCGCAGTTGCCCATACTAAATCAACGTTTTCTTCATTGGCAAAACCAGAGAAGCTTAACCAACTAACAGGTAAAGTAGTAGAACTTGCAGAAGAAACAGTGCCAAATGCATTATGCATGTATTTACCATTATACTCATAAACACTAAATGTATATTGAGTTGCATTGGCTAAACCAGTAACAACAACAGAAGAACCTGTACCATTATAAACGATAAAATTACCAGTACCAGTAGTATTAGTTCCACCAAATGCAGCACTAGAACCATACATAGTATTGTTAGTTGGAGGTACCGCAGTAGTTGTGTTTAACCTAGCCACAACGATGCGAGAACTTCCATTTCCACTTGTCCAACTTACGTTCATAGTAGAACCAGAATTACTTACAGCAGAAACAGAAGAAGCTAAAACAGTAGGAGCTACAATATTAACTACTTCAATATCATCTAAAGCCCAACCTTCATCAACTACATAGGTATCTGAAATGAAACGGAATCTGAAACGAACATTTGATTGTCCAGCAGTTCCAGTTAACCTAAATGCACTTTGAATCCAACCACTATCTTGGCTGGAGAATGCACTAGCAGAACCCAAATCTGTTGAGAAATAAGGTGGCTCTAAAATACCACCTGACGATACATAGCTTACATTATCATTATACCATGAATAACTACCCACAGTATTAAAGTTAGAGCCCGTGCCTACGATACTATCTGCTCTTCTCCAGAATCCATTATTAACAGATACTTCAACTATTAAACCATCCCAATCAGACTCAGCTTTAAATTTATGATTAAATCTAACAACCGGATCATTTGTATAACCAGTAAAGTTAAATTGAGGTGATAATACAGAAGCATCATGATCAATATCGTAAGTTCCAGTTAATTTAGTTACCCAAGCTTTAGTTCCACTGCGAGCACCATTTAAGTATGTTTTCGCAGGCGTTCCAAGCACCCAGTTGTTATTAGTGGCAAATCCGATAATCCAGTTAGTGCTTGTATTTGTTGAGGTTAATGCACTAGTCCAACCACCAGCACCTGCCTCAAAATTTTGAGAATAAGGCAAAGAACTAATAATAGGAGAAGTTGTAAAACTATCTTGAGCACTATAACCAGTTCCTACGCTATTGATAGCATAAGTTCTGAAATAGTACTTAGTAGAATGAGTTAATCCAACAATACTAA
Source organism: bacterium (assembly GCA_034439755.1). Taxonomy (GTDB): domain Bacteria; phylum Bacteroidota; class Bacteroidia; order UKL13-3; family UKL13-3; genus B1. Next base: position 76,578 of record JAWXAZ010000133.1, on the reverse strand, counting down.
AGCTGTAGTTTCCAGTAGTTACTGCAACTACAGAAGCAGAATCAATAACACCCGTTCCAAACCTTACTGGATTAGGTGTTGTAGCAAATACGACACCTGTTGCTGTAACAATAGCAAATCCATTTGAAGTAACACCACCACCAATAGTAGCAGTTGTAGTTGTTAAATTAGTGGCTGCTGTGGTATATAAAGTAGGAGCAATTGGGTTAGAAACCAAAACACTTCCAGTTGGATTTCCACTAATTGGCAACCTAAATAAGCCAAATACTTCCATACTATCAAATCTAGCATCTAATACATTTGAAGTTGCAGCACCAGTAGAAACATCATACGCTAACCAATAGTTATTGGTATCATTAGAAGCTGTATCTGAAACAATGAATTCCATTAATCCACTAGGTGAAAATACTGTTCCTAAAAGTTTGCTCGTATTAAATGTACTAGAAGTAGTTTTATACAATTTAGCAGCTGTGATATTTCCAACAGTTGTTGTACCAGCAGTATTAAATCTAACATTGGTAACTAAACCAGGACTACAAGCAGAAACCGCTACTTTCATTGGAACTCGTAAAATAGGCACATCTAATGTACCTGCCAATACGATACCAGTATTTTGAACAGCAGTAGTATTTGTAAAGCTAGGAGCACCATTTACAATATTTACAGCATAATCTTCAGTTTCACCGTAACCATAAGTTCCACATGAGCTAATTGGTGTAGTTCCAGTTTCAATTTGAGTAACACGCATGCGCGTTAAACCTGGCGTAGCAGTACATGGTATTATAATGTTGCCAGTAATGAAAACAGCAGTACCATACAAGAACGATGAAGGAGACATATATTGAGTTTCACCAGCATCTAAGAAGTCACCATCTTGGTTTAAGTCGATCCAAATTCCTACAACACCATTATACTGACCACCACAAGTAGACGCATTTACAGAGAAAGGCATTTGCATTCCTGCTATCAAATTAACCGGATTTAACGTTTCAGTATAATTTGAATAACCACTTAAAATAGATCCTGGTCCACCAGTTGTGGTACAGCTAGATGTATTATTTAAAGTACCAATAGTTACATTCCAAATTTCTCCATCGGCAGTAGTGGTAGCAGCAGAAGCACAATATGCGTTGCGAATTCTCCTGTTTCCAACTGGCGCTGAAACGGTAGGCGTTTGAGAAATTGAAGCGACTACAATACTCGTAACTTCTGCATCTACAGAATCCAAAGTGATTGCACCACCTTTTAAATCATACGTTAACCAGAAATAGTTAGTGTCGTTTAACAAAGGCTGAACACCATTAATTTGGTATGAAGGCCAAACCAAAGAACTTGGCGCTACTGGACTATAAGTAGAACCAAATTGAGTATTTGCGTTAAATACAGAGCTGCTTCCAGTATAGAACATTTTAGCATTTGCTAAATTTAAGGTATCATTTCCAGAACTTCCATTCGTGTTTAACGAGAACGACGTTAAAGAAATCGGCGCACCAGTTGAACTAGTTCTAACCCTAATCCTTAACATTCTATTATTTACTGATGCAGGTTGAATTGAAGATAAATCTGTATGCACAGAAGTAGAAGAAATATAAGTCATAGGTACAGATATTACTCTATTACCTGTAGGATTTCCAATTACCGGCGTGCGGAAAGCACCAAATACTTCTGCACTATCAAATCTTGCATCCAAAACATTGCTATTAGTTGCCGATGATGAAACATCATATGCTAACCAATAATTGTTGGTATCATTATTAACAGTATCAGTAACAAAAAATTCCATTAAGCCACTAGGCGAGAAAATTGTACCCAATAAATTAGTATTGGCAAATACGGGCGATGTTCCAGTTTTATACAATTTGGCCGCTACGATATCTCCTACAGTTGTTGTACCAGCGGTGTTAAATCTTACATTAGTAATTACGCCAGGAGAACAAGGTGAAGCTGTTACTTTAACAGGCACACGTAAAATTGGAACATCATTGGCCCCTGCAGAAGTTGATCCAGTAACTTGAATAGCGGTAGCACTGTTAAATACTGGCGCACCATTTACAATGGTTACCAAATAATCTTCAGTCTCACCATAACCATACGATGCACAAGAACTCAAAGGAGGAACGCCACCTTCAATTAATGATACACGCATGCGGGTCTCACCCAACATAGCGGTACAAGGAATAGTAATTGTTCCAGTTCTAAATATCGCAGTACCATATAAGAAAGAAGGAGACATGTGAACAGCTTCTCCCAAATCTAAAAAGTCACCATCTTGATTAAAATCAATCCAAATTCCTAGCACGCCATTGTATTGACCACCGCAGGTAGAAGTATTTACTGAAAATGGAATTGGAATACCCGCTACCAAACCTGGAGCAGCTAATGTTGCCGTATAATTAGAATACATACTCAAAGTAGATCCAAGGCCTCCAGTTGTTGTACAGTTTGAAGTATTATTTAAGCTTCCTACTGTTACGTTCCAAATTTCTCCATCTGCAGTTGTAGTTGCAGCACTTGCACAATATTCTGCCCTAATTTTTCTAATGCCTACAGGTGCCGTTACAGTAGGTGTTTGAGGCGATCCTGCAACTGAAACAGAGGTAACCTCTGCATCAATAGAATCACCAATAACCGCCGCAGTTTTCAAATCATAGGTTAACCAAAAATAGTTTATACCATTGACTAATTGCTGAGAGCCTGTAATTGCATAAGCAGGCCATGCAGAAGTTGTTGGAGCAACAACAGCATACGTTCCAAATAAGTTAGCTGCACTAAATGAAGCACTATTACCAGTATAGTAAATCTTAGCATTGATAAGGTTTAAGGTATCATTTCCACCACCAGTAGTGTTTAAACTAAATGAACTTGCTGCTATTGGCGAACCAACAGTAGAGGTGGTAATACTGATGCGCAACATTTGCACATTGGTACTTGCTGTGGCAACAGTTGATAAAGAAGGATGTAAAGATGTTGACGAAACATAAGTCATTGGAGCAGCAACAATTAATGATCCGGTTGGATTGTTATTTGAAGGCACTCTGTTTGAACCTAAAATATTGATGCTATCAATTCTTGCATCTAATAAGTTGGTATTAGTGGCAGAAGAAGAAACATCATAAGTTAACCAATAGTTAACTGTATCACCTAGGTCTCTATTTACAGTATCAGAAATAGCAAAGCTAAATGCACCTACTGGTGAAAATACAGTGCCAATCAATTTGCTGGTGTTAAAATTACTGCCTATTCCTGTGCTATACAATTTAGCACTTACAATATCATTGCTGGCAGAAGTACTACCAATAGTATTGTAATAAACATTTGTAGTATACCCAGTTCCACAACCTTGTAATGCTACCCTAGTTCTTAAAACAGGGAAATCAACCGCGCCTGGTGCAACTTGACCTGTCATTTGAACTGCAGATGATGACAAATAAGAGATGGGTGTTGTATTTTCATACGCACCAACCTTTGGTGGATTTAACCTGGCAACATTCAAAATATCTGTTGACACAGTAGATAACAAATCAACACCATTGAAACAAGTGGTAACGGCTAAGTTTGATGCACCCACAAATTTTGGATCTGCGAAATAAGATGAATCTCCACCTGCAGCTACTGTTTTATAATTAGCAGATGTGAAAGCAGAGCCTCTATATAAGGCGTTAGTTCCTGCAGCATTCCAATACAAATTATAGTTAATATTATTAGTTGCCAAACCAGGTCCTGAATATAAATACATAGGAGTTTGAGGTCCGGTAGTTGCCGTACAAGCAAATATGTTATTTTTAACTATAGAGTTAACTGGCAAATAGGAAACCATGGCACCGTAAGTATTGCCCGATTGCGTTACGTCAAGTGAAAATGAATTATGCAATACCCTCACCAATGAACTCGAGTTTGCATATAAATACAAACCGTAAGTGTATTGATAATTTTGTCTGGAAGTTGCATTGTTATAAATATTGATTTCACCTGTTCCAATGGTATAACAGTAAATTCCTGAATAGGCTGCACCATCCGATTTATTACCAATAATATTGGTAACCTGACCAGTCAATTGATTATTAAAATATAAATAATAAGCATATCCCATGGTTGAATTAGATGGGAATAAAACAGTGTTAGCAATTATATCCATGCTAGCATAGTTATACTGATAGGCAACTCCCATATAATAGGCATTTACCATATTATACCTGATTTTATTGCCTCTGTTATATAAGGTGTTTTGCGCACCATAAACACTAATACCATAATAAGCATTGTTTATTACATTGCTATCAAGGGTAATTGAGTCTGTTCTACAAGCAGTTTGGCCATGACCAAAAGGAGTGCCTGTTACAGAGATGCCATAAGAAGTAGTTTGTATTGGATTTAGGTTTAAAATACAATTTACTACCGCGCAACCAGTACCAGCATTGCTAACACCATCTCCAACTATACCCACAACTGTTGAACCATTTGCAGAATTGGTTATCGTTAAATTTCTTAGTTTAACATAATTGGCCCTATTAATTACAAATGCTGCTTGGTTTGCCATACTTGCTGTTAAAGTTCTTGTGGCAGAAGCATTTCCTTCAAATGTAATTGTATTAATAGCAGAAGCACCTGCTACTGGTCCGTTAATAATAACTTGTCCAAGGTAAGCTCCAGGTAATACATTAAATAAAACTGGTCCGCCCACTCCATTAACCAAATCTGCCGCAGCAGCTTGGAAGGTAGGATAATTACCCCCTGTTCCAATTGTAAAAGTACCACTCAATGGCGCTTTTAAAGTAACGTTTATTGTATCATTTGTTGGATCGGCGTCTGCAGAAAAGTTAGGGTTTGCTGTATACACCTTTATTACATTGTTGTTTCCCAGCGTGATTTGGTTTGCACCTGTGAAAACAATAACAGTATCTGTACAAGGTAATAATGTACCACTGTATGCTATAGTAACAGGTGTGCCATTATTTAATCTATAAGAAATATCAAAAGAAGAAACTGTATTAGAACCAGAATTCTTAATACGAACAGATAAATCTTGCGCACCAGAAGAAATTGGCATAGTTGGCGTAACCAAAGCGGTGGCCATTAAGTTATTTATTAAACTGGCAGATTCATCAGCTCCTATTAGAGGCTCAGTTACTGAACGCGCTTGTCCATCAATATCTAATGGAACAATAAAACTACCCAACGGAGAACCCTTCTTATTACAAGCATCTAATAAATGTCCGTCGAACTCTGTATTGGTGAAACTAGGTTTTACAATTGAAGAAGAATCACCACCTGAAGTAGACAAATTATAATTGGTTACATTATAAGCAGCTGCTCTATATAAAATATTTGCAGAACTTGAACCAACACTATAATAAACGTTATTATTAATTGCCTGGCCACCTGTTGGATTAACCGGATTAGTTACAAAATAAGCAGGATAATAACCCGCGTTAGTTGTACCTAATGCAAAGATATTGTTCATACAACTAATGCTATTTCCTGCATTGTTACCTGTTACATATAAACCATAGCCATAAGTAGCATTCAACAATTTAACAGTGTTATGATAAATTCTATGGTTTGCAGCATAAGATGCATTTGAAGTCATATAAATACCATAGTTATAAATTCCAGCCCTACCAACAACCACATTATTATAAATCTGACTTGGGTTAGCAGCTAGCGAATTCATATTGGTCATATAAATTCCATAAGCAGAATTATAAACCTTATTATCATTGATACGATGCGGATTGTTACCCACATAGTGGTTATATACATTTCCTAAATAAATGCCAAAAAATGCGGTTGCGTTGCACGATACCGTATTATTTATTACATCAACTCCGTTTTGCAAGTAGAATAAGTACATACCATAATATTTCACATCATTCAAAATATTGTTTCGAATTTTTATTTCACGGGCGTAAGCATTAGATAATGCAGTTGGCGCATAAAAATAAATGGTATAATAACCACCTAAAGTGATGTTTGAATCGATGGTGATACTGTCTGCACGTACTTGGCCGCCTGTGCCATAACCAGTTGCAGAAGTTGTAGTTCCAATACAAAATGAAGTATAAGAGCTACTAGAAAAAGGCAAGTTCACTTTACAGCGACTAATTGTATTTCCAGTTCCAGCATTTGTTGTAGTTGAACCAATAATTCCAATTCCTGAACCATTTCCAGTATTGATATTATTAACTACCGAAATATTGTTAACAGTTACATACCTACATTGGTTCAAAGCAATGATTGCTCCAGAAATAGTTCCAGTGAAAACAACTGAATCTCGGTTGTTGGAGGTAAATGTTAAACGGTTGTTTACATCTACACCTGCATAATTTCCTATAAAAATAGTAGAAGCAACTGCGTAGTTTCCTGGTAAGATAGTCATGGTTACCGGCCCGCTTACGCCATTGGTACCTAAATCTGATAAGGCCGCAGCCATAGTTGAATAGGACCCGCCTGTTCCAATAGTATAGGAACCATTGAGCGGTTGTGCTATCAGTTTTCCAAAGGAAAACAAGGATAACACCATAGCAAATAGCACCACATTTCTGCGATAAATTGCCCTCGTTTTAGTAATTGTTTTAATCATAATATGTGTTTTGTTTTTGGTATTGTTTTTTTATATCTAGCAGCTATTTTTTTCAACATAATAGCAATGTTTGCGTAGGTAAATTACTAATTTATTACTAATGGTCAAATTAAATTTATAGGCTATAAATTATATTATTGATTATTAGACCATTAAACGTATTAATTTCTTCTTAAAAAAATCCATAATCTATTATTTTTTTAAGGTATTTAATGAAATTTTAAGGTTTTATTAATTTAAAAAGCATGTGGTTTTCCTGCCCATTTACATAAAAATAATACAAACCAGGTGAAAGTTGCTTGGTGTCAATTTCGCTATACTTACGAGCCTCTCCTTCATAAATTACCATGCCCATAGTATTATAAATTTTATATTGAAATTCAGGTATTCCTGAACCCAAATATTCGAAATTCAACTTATCGTTAAATGGATTTGGATAAACATTAAAATGATTAATTTTATTGTTCAACTTATTAAAGCCATCAACCATGCTTAATTTAAAGTAAGTTGAAGTGTCAAATGCAAACCCTGGCGAATACCCACGAGCAATTATAACGCCATAAAAATGGCTAAAAACCTTATCTGCATTGTATTGTATTGAATCAAGGGAACTCGCATATTTTCCTAATGAAGTAAAAGTTTTTAAAGAGTCTTCACTAAATAACAATTCAACAGAATCAATTCCGGCATGCTCCCATGAAATACTAGCAGGTTTACCCTTCACCCAAATATCACTTGCCAAAGGCCTAAGTAGCTTAATAGATGCAGGAGCTGTATCTGCAATATAAGTCATGTTTCTAAAATTAATGCGATTTGCCCACTCGGGATGATCAATAAACGGATTGCGATTTCCTTGTACATTTCCAATAACCTCGTTGCGCGTACGCTCAAAATTATCTGGTGGGTCTTGTTGATGCCATTGACGCAACAAGGCTAAGTTTTGATTAGACGGAATTGCCCAACTTAATCCATTTATGCCATTATAAGATATAGCCATATAAAACAAAGCCCTTGCAACATCGCCCTTTTGCTCTGGTCTAGGTTCGTAAGCCGTTCTATTTGCACTGTCTTTACCAAGCATACCAAAGCCTGTTGGGGCGGTATAAGTAGGTGTTACAACCTCATCAAATGGATTATTACTCCTGCGGGCATTTGCATTGACTTGGTGAGCCGGAAACAAGTTATGAAGGTCATTATATTCCAACATTTCTTTGGTGGTACCTGGTGCATTTGGCCAATCTGGATTCCCAGAATTACTTGGCATCCAACTTTGAGGCCAAGTATGTTCGCGCGTTAAAACGGCTCCATTGCTTCCATTGGCCCACAAAAACGGCTCATTATATACAAACTGATGATTGGTATAAACACAGGTAACTACTTTCCGCCCATTTAAAGTATCTCTCGCAAGCCAAGGATTAACCAAAGCTGCCGAATAATTACCATAAAAAACAGTATCGTGTGGATGAACCCTTGCAGATAATTGACTAACAAAATTTGGATTGTTGGGCGAAATTCCTGCATAATAACTTCCCGGATTCGAGGCATTAGAATAAACAGTTCCCTTTAACGGATTTGAACTTAAATAATTTTCATAACCTGCTGGACCATTAAAGGCAAACACAGCTACTCTATAAGTACTATTTGCCAAAACATGGTTGGCATTAAATGCACTGGCTGATCCAACATAAGCAACTTTGGCTGAACCAATAAAATCGCCCTTCTTGTAGCTTTGTCCATCTATAGGCTCCTCTGTAATTAAATCTGTTTCCTTGCGCAACACCAAATAATATTCTGGTTCAGGGCTAGCTTTGGTATAAGAAACAGTAAAACCATAAGCGCTCACATTCGTATAACTAAGTTGCGTGGCTTGTGCCTGAGGCTCACTTGCCAAAGCACCAGCAATTCCATATAGGTTGAGACCAAAACTAGCATTTTCTATGGAATTTGAATTAAGCGTTAAAGTAGCAAATTTTGACCCAGAACTGCTTAAATTTAGGTTCAGGTATAAACCAAAAGTATCTCCTGGAAGAATAGAATCTGGCAAGTTACCTAAAGTAAAAGCCGTGCTATTTAACCCAGATAAACTGATAGATGAAAAATATAAAGTTTGCTGCAATGCTTCGTTTTGAAGCAAAAATTTACTGGTGGCAACATTTCCGATGATTTGTGTTCCACCATTAACAAGGCTGGCGTTGCCAAATTTAACGGCTAACTTGGCATTATTACCCAGACCAGGTTTGCCCAAAAACACACTATCCAATGCTACATTGCTTCCAGAAACTTTTGTTTGATAAAAAAATCTCACAAACCTAGAATTTGCACTTGGATTCTCGGTAAATTTAGCAAATCCGGTGGTCATACTAATATAGTTTCTTAAATCTGTCCAACTCACACCATCTATGGATTCTTGTATTTTAAAACTTCCAGAAAAAGGTGGATTTGGATTAATGGCAGTGCCCCTAATATAGTAGCTCAATTTTCCTGGAGTTTCGGCAAAATTAATCTGCACATATTCGCCTTGCCCATCTAAACGACAAGCAGCGTTACCATCTGAGCCAGTTGCATACGAATATGGTGTTGTTCCGCCAACCACAATGTTTAACCTGGTTTTCCAACCCAAAGGTGCATTAGTAGAATCTTCGGAAGGACTAGGACTTATGAATGTCCAGAACGCAGGCAAAGAAGTTTGTGCAAAAAGCGTGAGTTGAAACAGAAAAAAAGCGAAGACCAGAGTAAACTTTTTCATATAAACCAGATTTTTTTTTGAAGGGGCAAGATATACGATATTGCCGAGAGTTTTGAGTTATATATATGTAAACTTTTCTTCTTTCGGTTTGAACCAAAGCCAAGTAAACAGGAATAGTATTAATTTAAGAGCCTCATTAAGCCCTTTACCCCAATTAACCCCAAAATAATGAATGAAGATTTATTGCAGTTTGTTTGGAAAAACAAATATTTATTAAGCCAAAATTTGGTAACCACCCATGGCCAGAATTTACAAATCATTAAAACCGGTTTGCTCAACAAAGAATCTGGTCCCGATTTTTTTAACGCCCAGGTTAAACTTGGCGATACCTTATGGGTTGGAAACATAGAAATTCACATCAAAAGCAGCGATTGGATCAGACATAAACACCACCACGATAAAGCCTATGAGAATGTGATATTGCATGTGGTTTGGATATGCGATCTTGATATCAAATCCACCACCGGAGAAATTATTCCTACGCTAGAAATTAAAGACCTAATTTCACCCGAAATGTTATCGAAATACGAACAAATATTTGCAGGAAGTTATGACATTCCATGTACAAGCATCTTTAAACCCATTTCAACCATAGAATGGACATTTTGGTTAGATAGATTAGCCATTGAAAGGCTTGAATCCAAACTCAATAAATTATATCAAATGTTAAGCACATTAAATGGGAATTGGGAGGCATTGTTGTTTCACCAAATAGCCCAAGCATTTGGACAAAAAATAAATGCCATTCCATTTGAATTATTAAGCTTAGAACTTTCGCCTAATATACTCGTTAAATACAAGGATGACCTAATTTCTCATCAGGCCTTAGTACTCGGTACTGCTGGCTTTTTAGACAAAAAGTTAAATAACGAATATAATAAGTCACTCCAAAGTTGTTACCACTATTTAAAACAAAAACACGGACTTCAAACCTTGGACTATTCTATCTGGAAATTTGGCAAAACCAGACCAGCAAATTTTCCAACTCTCAGGCTATTTCAACTGGCAGAATGGATGCGAAATGACCCCTTGCCTTTATCTAACTATATTCATTGCAAAACTGTTAAGGATTTAAAAAGAAAATTAGTCAAAAAAGGGAGTCAAAAAGTGGATATTGGAGAATTACATCCGCGGAGAAATTATGATTATGCAGACACCATTTCCATTTCTGAGGATTTTGTAGATTCCATTATAATTAACGCAATTATTCCGGTTCTATTTGGATATGGAAAACAACAGCAACTCGATTGGCTTTGCGAAAGGGTTCAAGGATGGGCTTCAGAAATTTCGGCAGAAAAAAACCACATCATCCAACAATGGAAAAAATTAGGGGTAAGTTGTGTTAATGCGCAAGAATCTCAAGCATTGATTCAACTAAAAAACTATTATTGTACAAACAAATTATGCTTACAATGTGCGGTAGGAAATTTTTTACTCAAACCCAAAAAAGAGTTGGCCTCTTAATGGTTTTCATTTTATACGCTTGGATGAGCTTTGCTCAGAATAAAATCCTATTTTTAAATCCTGTGCAAGGAAAAATAATTAAAGCCAAAGAGGGAGACCAATTAAGCGTCTTATATCGCGGCTATTTGGGTCAAACCGAATATTTTAAAAACACTTTAACAGAAATAAAAGACAGTAGCTTTGTTTTGGGCATTCAATTTGGCTTAAACCCAGCCGCAGTGGGTCAAACATTTCAATATAAAGAAATAAAATACACCGACATTGTTGCTTTTAGGAGGTCGAGTTTAGGCAGAACCCTCCTAAAATCTGGACTCTCGTTAGGAGCAGTGATTACGTCCATTTTATTGTTAAACAGAATGTATACTCAAAGTGAAATATCAGATTTTGGTAAAATTGGCATTTCATTTGGGGTGGGAATAGGCGTTAATTTACTCATTAATTTGGCAATTCCAGACAAACCAAAGCACAAAGTAAGTGAGGGTTGGCAAATAAACCCTATAAAAGAATAATTTTTTTACTAATTTCGTAATAGAGGAAATATGGAAAAAATTAAATTTTTTATTGAAAAACGTGTTTTTGGGGTTTGTAGTTACATTGGCGACCGCATGGGGATTTCTTCGGGTAAAATTAGGCTGTATTTTATTTATACTTCCTTTATTACCATGGGTTCGCCCATAATTCTATATCTCATAATTGCATTTTGGTTAAACATTAAAAAGTATACCAAGCCTAGCAAAAACACTTTGTGGGAAATTTAAACAGCTTAAATTTTGAATAAAGCACGGGTTATTTTAATCATTTTAAGCCTTTATATTTTTGCTGCATTTACTTGGTGGACGTATGCCCATTACCTTAATACGGATATCATTTTTAAACAGAAAAAGGAAATTTTAGAGCTCAACTGTTATAAGGCCAGTTTTGACTTGCAAGGAGCAGTTGACCAAGAGTTATTTGAGGATAGCATTGGCATGCGCGTTTTTTTGAATACAAATTACCCCGAATTAGAGGTAATCATTTTAGACCCATTTTTGCCCCTACAAAATTTCATGATAAGGCCGAGTTTGGAGAGTTACAACACGTTAAACACCAAGTTTAACCGAAAGCTTTTTATGTACGTTGCAGAAGGGTTTGTGATGATGATTTTGTTGTTAATGGGTGTGATTGTAATCTACAGGAGTTTTAAAAAGGAGCTGTTTTTAAAAAGGTTGCAAAATAATTTCTTATTATCAGTTACGCATGAATTAAAGACACCGCTAACTGCTATGAAATTATACATGGAAACAATCTTAAAAAGGCCGCTAAGTGCAGCGCAAATTCAAACCATTGCACAAAATTCTTTGAATGAAACTGACCGATTAAAAGAACAGGTAGAAAAACTTTTGCTATCTGCCCAACTCGATAGCAGCAAGTATGTTTTAGATAAACATCATATTAACCTGAGTGAACTAACACTTGAATTTGTTTTAAATTACAATAAGCCAAGACCATATAGTGAGGCAATAGAGATTGATATTCAAGACCAAGTGATTCTAAACGCAGATGCTTCGGCCATTGAAATGATTTTATCAAACCTAATTGGAAATGCAATAAAATATGGCGGTTCTTTAGGAAAAACTAAGGTAACCTTAAAACAAGAAGGAAAATCCATATTATTGTTGGTGAGTGATGAAGGCCCAGGTATAAGCGAAAACAATAAAAAAATGTTGTTTAACAAGTTCTTTAGGATAGGGGATGAAAACACCCGGAAAACAAAAGGCACTGGTTTGGGGTTATTCATCGTGAAGCATTTGGTGCAGTTGCATCAAGGAAAAATTAGTGTATTAGATAATCATCCGCAAGGATCCATATTTCAAATCAAATTAGAATCAGATGCAAACTAGAATATTATTAGTGGAAGATGAGGTTAATTTGCAACATGCCATTAAGCTAAACCTTGAGTTAGAAGGGCATCAAGTGCAAGTTTCGGGAACAGGAACGGATGCCATAAAGCGGTTTCGAGAGCAGAAATTTGATTTAGTGGTATTAGACATTATGCTTCCCGAAATGGATGGTTTGATGGTATGCGAAAATATTCGAATGTACGATCAACACATTCCCGTTCTATTTCTTTCGGCCAAAAACACCCCGCTAGACAGAATAAACGGACTAAAAAAAGGTGCAGACGATTATCTTACGAAACCTTTTGAACTCGAAGAATTGATTTTACGAATTACCAAGCTAATTGATAGAAGTAAGCAAATAAAGAGTAACAATGAAAGTAAGGTGCCAAAATTATTTCATTTTGGAAACAATTGGATCAATTTTGAAAGCCATGAAGCCCAAGGCGTAACAGGTAAATTTGAACTAACCAAAAAGGAAATTATGCTCATGCGCTTGCTCATCGAAAACAAGGAACAAGTAGTGAGTAGAGAACATATTTTAAAGGTAGTATGGGATTATACGGTAATACCCAATACCAGAACCATAGACAACTTTATTCTTGCACTTAGAAAATATTTTGAGGAAGACCCTAAAAATCCAGCTTTCATTCAGTCGGCAAGAGGCGTTGGGTATAGGTTTTCTGGTTCAGAATAACCACTAATTTAGGTTGCAGTTAAACATCCAGCGAATTCCATATTTATCTGTGATAGTACCAAATCTTGCGCCCCAAAAAGTATCTTGAAGAGGCCTGGTAATGTGACCTCCTTCTGATAAATTACTAAACACCCTATCCAATACAAATACCTCCATAAAGCTAAGCATCATGTTACTGTTAATTGGCATTTCCTTGGCTTGTAAATCATCCCTTCCCATAAACTCGTCATCCTCAAATTTGAGGCTTACATGCATTACTTTTGGCCCATACCAACAGGGATGGTTGCTGGTGCGCCATCATATCTAGAAATTTCACTCAATTTGCCATCAAACACTTGAGCATAAAATTCAAATGCTGATTCTGATTCGCACGTACCATTAAAATCTAGATAAGGAGATAGATTATATTCCATGATTTTCACCATAAGTAATTAAATAATATTAACTATTGCAATTCCTTTGCAAGAAATTTAGCGGTATGACTTCTTTTAACCTTAATTAACTCCTCTGGAGTGCCCACGCCTATTAATTCCCCTCCATATTTCCCACCTTCAGGACCAATATCCACCACATAATCGGCCACCTTTATCATGTCCATATTATGCTCTATAACCAGAACAGTATTCCCTTTTTCAACCAATTTTTGTAATACATCTAATAGCACTTTTACATCTTCAAAATGCAAACCTGTAGTAGGTTCGTCCAAAATATAAAAAGTATTTCCAGTATCCTTCTTACTAAGTTCTGTTGCCAATTTTACCCGTTGCGCTTCTCCACCACTTAGGGTGGTGCTTTGTTGCCCTAAGGTAATGTATCCCAAACCAACATCATTTAAGGCTTGTATTTTTCGCAAGATATGAGGGGTGTTTTCAAAAAAATGAACAGCCTCTTCTATAGGCATGTTTAACACATCATTGATGCTTTTTCCTTTAAACCTTACTTCTAAAGTTTCCCTGTTATAACGCTTTCCATTGCAAGATTCACATTTAACATAAACATCGGGTAAGAAGTTCATTTCAATGCTACGCATCCCAGCTCCCTGACAGGTTTCACACCTGCCACCCTTCACATTAAACGAAAATCTACCCGGCTTATATCCCCTAATTTTGGCCTCTGGTAAATTTGCAAAGAGGTTTCTAATTTCACCAAATACCTCTACATACGTTGCAGGATTACTCCTTGGAGTTCTACCAATAGGCGACTGATCAATTTCAATAACTTTATCGATATGTTCCAAGCCTTTTATTGAACTATAGGCCAAAGGCTTTTGATGACTACCATAAAAATGCTGGCGCAATATGGGATACAAAGTTTCATTAATTAAAGATGATTTTCCGCTTCCACTTACGCCCGTAACAGAAATAAAGGTGCCCAAAGGAAAAGAAACATTAACCTTTTTAAGGTTGTTTCCAGTTGCCCCTTTAATTTGCAAAAACTTGCCATTTCCCTTTCTTCTTTCTGCTGGAATTTCTATTCTTTTTGTGCCATTTAAATATTGTGCCGTTATAGAATTACTTTTTAAAATATCCTGCATGGTACCCATTGCAGCAATATGTCCGCCGTGCACCCCAGCCCCATAACCAATATCCAAAATAAAATCACTTTCCTCCATCATGTCTTTGTCGTGTTCTACAACAATTACACTATTTCCCAAGTCTCTCAACGCTTTAAGTGAATCAATTAAACGGTTATTATCGCGTTGATGTAACCCAATACTAGGTTCATCCAAAATATATAAAACACCCACCAATTGAGACCCAATTTGAGTGGCTAAACGAATGCGCTGTGCCTCGCCACCACTAAGGGTTTTAGCTGGCGAATTTAGCGTTAAGTAATCTATCCCAACACCACGCAAAAATTCAATTCTACTTCTTATTTCCTTTAAAATTTCGCTAGCAATAATCTGTTGTTTTGCATCTAAGTAGGTTTCAATCTGGCTGAACCAATCGCCCAATGCACCAATTTCCATAGCCGCCAGATCTGCAATATTTTTTTCGCCAATTTTGTATTGCAAAGATTCTTTCTTTAACCTTGCGCCTAAACAATCTGGGCAAACTTGAATTTCCATAAATTCTTCGGCCCATTTATAAATGGCATCATAACTTTTCTCATGAAAGTGTTTGGTAATAATTGTAACCAATCCCTCCCATTTACTGTTATAATTTTGGGTGTAGCCACTGCTGTATTGAAACGGCACAACCAAAGGCTCATCAGTGCCATATAATATGGCTTCAAGTGCCTCTTTAGATATCTTTTCAATAGGATCGGCAAAAGAGAACTTATGTCTTTTTCCTACCTCACGCAATTGCAAAAAGGTCCAATTATCGCGAGCCTCGCCAATGGGTGCTAACGCTCCTTTATTAATACTAAGTTTTGGATCAGGTATAATTGCCTTTTCATCAATAATACTTTTGAGACCTAAACCATCACATGATGGGCAAGCACCGTAAGGAGAATTAAACGAAAAAGTATTGGGTTGTGGCTCATCATAACTTATGCCACTTATGGGATCCATGAGAAACTTACTAAAATGATAAACTTGATCGTCTCCATGGTCTAAAACAACCATTGTACCCTTACCCATGCGAAGGGCACTTTTAACGCTTTCTCCTATTCTAAATCGTGCCCCTTTGCTTGTTTCAATGCGGTCGATAATTACCTCAATATCGTGAATTTTGTACCTATCTGCTTGCATTTTTGGCACAATATCTGTCACTACACCATCTAAGCGAACCTTGGTATAGCCTTGCTTTCTAATTTGTTCAAATAACTCTCTATAATGCCCTTTTCTTCCTTTTACGAGCGGCGCCAATATGGAGATTTTTCTTTGTTCAAATTTATTCACCAATGTGCCAATAATTTGCTCTTCGGTAAACTTAACCATTTTCTCACCACTCACATAACTAAATGCATCGGCGGCACGCGCATATAACAAACGCAAGAAGTCATAAATCTCGGTAATGGTTCCTACGGTGGATCTTGGGTTCTTGTTTACCGTTTTTTGTTCTATGGCAATAACAGGAGAAAGCCCATTTATCTTATCTACATCAGGCCTTTCCATATTTCCTATAAACTGCCGTGCATAGGCCGAAAAGCTCTCCATATACCGACGCTGCCCTTCGGCAAAAATGGTATCGAATGCCAAAGAAGATTTACCACTTCCACTTAAGCCAGTAATGGTAACTAACTTGTTTCGTGGAATATTTACATCAATGTTTTTAAGGTTATGTTCCCTTGCCCCTAAAATCTCAATTACATCTGATTCAACTAAAACTATTTCTTCAGAATTCAACTCATTTTTATTAACCACTAAATCTTGTTCGTTTATTTTTTTCACCATACCCTAAATTCTCACTTATGAAAGGATTATTCATGCATAAAATAGCGGCAAAAACTGCCAATATTTGCTATTACTAATTCATTTAATCCCGAGACAAAATTAATGAAATTGAATCAAAGCAATAACTTTATATTTAAGTAATTGCCTAATTCTTTTATATATAGCCTTTCATTTGATATACCGCCAAACCAATCCACTCTTTAATTAAATATGTCCAGATTTGCAAGCCTCCATAATTGGGAAGTAGGGTGTTTAAGACAGTATCCTTGCTTCTTATGCTTCTTATATCTGTGCTATATGCATCTACCTTGAAACCTTGCTTTTCAAAACAAGCCATAGCCCGCCGCATGTGAAATCCTGCGGTACACAACAAATACTTTTTTTGACCCCAATTAGCATCCCGTTTTTGCAACATTTTTGCAGTAAAGGCGGCGTTTTGATAGGTATTTACAGAAACCGTTTCAATCCAAATGCAAGAATCGGGAATGCCACATTTAACCAAAAAAGCCTTACCTAATTTCGCTTCTGGCTCATAATCGCTAAAAATAGTATCTGAGCCGCCGGTATAAATTATTTTAGGAGCAATGCCTCTTTTAAACAAATCTATGGCCTGCAACATCCGGTCATTGCCATCACTAAAATTGGTTCTATTTTGACCATTAACAGAATAGTTTACCACAAATCCCGACGGAATAATGATGGCATCATATTGATTTTTTTTAGAAAGGGCAATAGGTTCAACTTCATACCATGCCATCATGTTTTGCGCAATCCAAGGATTGGTAAAAAAAATGAGCAAGCCTACACCCCAATATAAATAGCTCTTTATTTTGGTGATAAAATAAATAACGAATAATAAGATTATGCTACTAACAGGTGCAATAAGGGCAAACAGTACTTTTGATAAAAAATAAAACATGCTTATTAATGGTTAAAATATTGATAATAGCAGATACAAATTACCATAGCAAAGAATAAAACATCTTTTAAGACCTTTCGTTTTGGTCGAATAAAATAATTAGCCATAATCATAGACAATGTGACACTTAAAAAACTTAAGCCAAACACGAAACCTTGATTTTCTGCAAAAACTAGAACTACCCCAAACAGGAGCATCACAAGGATAATCAATTGTATTCTTCGCGTTTTAACCTTATTCCTTAAAAAGTTTAATTGAAGCTCTATCGTAGAAAACACAAAAACGGGAATGAGAATCAACCAAATTATACCTTCAACAAAGGTAATTCCTATTGGATTAAAATAATTTTTAGTGAGCGAATTTTCCAACGATTTTATAAAATCATTTAAATGGTCGAACAGAAAGAATGCAATACCCAAAAAATATGCAGGTAATAATATTCCGAACAAGGGCACAAGCAAATACCTAATATTAAACGCTGTCATGTACAATACGCTTATCAAAATAAATGGCAGATATAGGATCAAATCATAATCTAGGAGTAAACCCAATCCCAGCAAAACACTGGCATCAAAAACCAAAAACAAAGGTCTTTGAGATTCGTATAAATAGCATAAGCGATTCAACAAAAGAATGATAAAGGTATTTGCTAGCAATTGAGGCGAAAGTTGCAATTGCTCTGGATAAATACTGTTAAGCAAAATATAAAACAAACCAGGTAAAACACTTCCTTTATAGATAATATCGTGTTCGCTGCTAATATAATTAACGAGCAAACCTTGAAGAAAAACAACAATGATAGCCAAAATCATGTTCTGGTTAGTGAACAATTGATGGTTTTTTAGCCAATCAAATATGAGCAAAGAAAAGGGTGTATTTAATTCTGGTTCAATTGGCGTTGGAACTATAAAAATAGCAAATCTTATCAGTATGGTAAAAATAACCAAACCAGCAATTGAAAAAAGGGTATTAGATCTAAAAATTCCTAACAAAGCCTATCAATTAAAAGGTTATACGAATTAAGGCAAATTGCTTATCTCTGATAGTTACACCAATTAAGGTATTGGGACCAGTTTGTTTGCACTCACTGGGAATAAGTGCAACGCTAAAATTACTAGATTTAACCGCAATTCGCTCATCAGATTTTCCTTGATAATTAACTAGGTGCACCATAATATTTCCATCCTTATCTAGTTCCGAATTGTACAAAACAAAAATATTGTCTTGCGTGGGTAAGGTTGCGATTCCAGAAATATACCCTCCATCGCCAATGGAGCTTTGCCGCTTACGAATCATATCGCCAAAATGGATACTCCCATCCTTGTTTATAGAGAACAAGGCAACATCATCATAATTATAGGTAACACGAATCCCTTCCTGCGGTATATTATTCATATAATAATTAAAGCGCTGTTCAATTCTAGAATATTTTTCGGCCACCAAAAACACCCCACCATCGCTTCTTGGAATAATTTTTCGGATGAAATAATTTTTTAAATTCGGATTCCTTTTTTCAATCTTGCCGCCAGTTACTTGTTGCAAGATTTCAACCTCAATGGGTGCGGCATATTTTTCTTCCGTGCTTCGTTTGGGTATGCTAAAGCGCTCCATAAAATAACCATTAACCAAATCTTGTCCTTTTTCCGAATAAAAGCCCAAAACAGAGATTGTTTGGTTAAAATTATTCACGGTCATGGCCAATTCCTCAATAAATATTTGGTCATTCCCCAATTGATAGGCCAACATTTTATCCTCTGAAGGATAGTAGGCATACAAAAAGAAATCGCGGTTATCTACCTGCTTGTTATTTGTTTTTGCAGGAAAATCAATTAGCACAAATGCATTGCCCGTATTGTCTAACTCAAAATTGGTGATAAACACTTCATCTGGACTTTCATTTAGTGTGAATTGCTTTCCAAATTGTTGCTGAACCAATTCATTATATCCATACAAATTGAGCTTACACTCTCCTGTTGCAGCGCTTTTAGTTAAAAACATAACCAACACATTCTTTTTGTTGGAGGACGTTTTAATTTGAATCTTTCTCTTTTCAATAAATTGTGATGCAGGGAAACTGCAAATTACATTTGGCAAGCCCACAGATTTTAAATTGGCATCCACTTTCTGAACCAAGAGGTCGATATTGGCGGTATTGGTATTTTTTGCACTGATAAAAATATACAGTTCGTTGCTTACCAATAACACCCTTTCAATATTTCCATTAATAGCCACTGGTGCAGGAATACTCATTTCTAAGGACAGGTTATTTCGGTATTTTTCTATTATAACATCTCTAGAAAAATCAGAGGATTTGCACCTCAAAACATAAACTCCAGAAGGAGACTCCCCAACCACTTGTGAATACTGAGATTTAGACTTAATTTTTTGCGTATTTCCCCATTCCACATTTTGACTAAACAATTTGTGACTCAGGATAAAAAGGAAACACAAAAAAAACCAACGAAATGCCATTTCTTTGTAGGATAATTCAAAAAAGCGAAGATACTTTTTCCTAGCTATTTTTTGGGAGAAAATTAAATGGGCAGCACAAAATTATTTGATACAGCAAAAAAACAAGAGGAAGCAGTTATCGTAGGCGTGGTAAACTACCAACAGCGGCTTGAGCAAGCCGAAGAATATTTAGATGAATTGGCGTTTTTGGCTCAGACCGCTGGTGCTTTGGTAAAAAAAAGGTTTCTTCAAAAACTAAATTACGCCAATCCCAGAACCTTTATTGGGGAGGGAAAGCTACAGGAAATTTCGGAATACGTTATTGAACACGAAATAGATATTGTGATATTTGACGACGAATTAAGTCCCTCACAATTAAGGAACTTAGAACATACCTTAAAGTGCAAAATATTGGATAGAAGTATCCTAATCCTCGATATTTTTGCAAGTAGGGCTAAAAGTGCGCAAGCCAAATTTCAGGTTGAATTGGCTCAAACCCAATATTTGCTTCCTCGCTTAACAAGAATGTGGACACACTTGAGCAAACATAAGGGCGGAATTGGAATGAAAGGTCCTGGTGAAAGTGAAATTGAAACCGATAGACGTATCTTAAGAAACAAAGTAACCAAGCTTAAGGAAAGATTGGATGTAATAGATAAGCAGGCAGCAACACAAAGGAGAAATCGCGACACAAAAACAAGGATTTCTTTTGTGGGATACACCAATGTGGGCAAATCTACCTTGATGAATTTGCTTGCCAAAAGTGATGTTTTTGCGGAGGATAAATTATTCGCAACCTTAGATAGTACGGTAAGAAAGGTTGATTGGCCGGAGGCTTCTTTTCTATTAACGGATACGGTTGGATTTATCAGAAAACTGCCACATCAATTGGTAGAATGTTTTAAATCTACACTCGATGAAATTAGGGAGGCGGATATTTTGTTGCATGTAGTGGATGTTAGTCATGCCACCTTTGAAAACCAAATTCATGTGGTTAACGAAACCCTAAAAGAAATTGGGGCTTTAAACAAGACAATTATTTTAGTATTTAACAAAATAGATTGCCTAAAAGAACCCTTTATGATGGGCGATGAAACAATGGAAAGCAAGGAGGCCTATTTAAAGCAACTTAGTCAATCTTGGATGGCCAAAGAAAATAATCCCGCCATCTTTATTTCTGCGCACAAAAAGCTGAATATTGATGAATTAAAAACCGTTATAAATCAAGCTGTTATAAATCACCAAAAATAAACAAAATCATCTAAACACATTTTAATTATTTAAAAGTTTATAGAAGTAAATTGGGCGAACTGCCATAAATATTTATTTTCGCAATTCCGCATATTTATGAACAACGTAGAAAACAATATAGAATTAAGTGTCGTAATGCCTTGTTTAAATGAGGCAGAAACCATAGAAATTTGCATTAAAAAGGCATTTTCATGGATGGAAAAAAATGGCGTATCTGGCGAGGTAATCATAGGCGATAATGGCAGTACAGATGGCTCCCAAAAAATGGCTGAAGACCTTGGCGCTCGGGTAGTAGCCGTTCCAAGAAAAGGCTATGGTAGCGCCTTAATGGGTGCAATTGAAACGGCCAAAGGCAAATACGTAATCATGGGCGACAGCGATGATAGCTATGATTTTAGTGAGTTAGGATTATTCATTGCAGAGCTTAGAAATGGAAAAGATTTGGTAATGGGAAACCGATTTTTAGGCGGCATAGGCGAAGGGGCAATGCCCTTTTTACACAGATATTTAGGCAATCCTGTTCTTTCCTTCATTGGTCGCTTGTTTTTTAAATGCCCTGTAGGTGATTTCCATTGTGGATTGCGTGGGTTCAGACAAGATATTGTGGGCTTGCTCGACTTAAAAACAACTGGGATGGAATTTGCCAGTGAAATGGTTGTGAAAGCCACTATTTTTAAATTAAACATAACAGAAGTTCCAACCACGCTGCGCAAGGATGGTAGGTCTAGACCTCCACATTTGAGAACTTGGAGAGACGGTTGGAGACACCTTAGATTTTTATTGATTTATAGTCCTCGTTGGCTATTTTTATACCCAGGGTTGTTTTTGATGATTCTTGGCTTAATTATGAGCATCCTAATTGTTCAAGGACCGGTAGACATGTTTAACCAAGTTTATTTTGATACCAATACGTTGTTATATGCTGGTGCATTTATAATTGTTGGATATCAAGCGGTAAGTTTTGGCGTATTTACCCGGGCATATGCCGTGCAAGTAGGCTTTTTGCCTGAAAAAGATTCACTCACCAAGGCCGCTCAAATGGTCTCTATGGAATTGGGATTAATTATTGGAATTATCATTTTATTTGCAGGCATGGGAGGCTCCTTTTATTCAATATATGTTTGGGAACAAAGTCATTTTGGTCAGTTAGATTATTCTAAAATTCTTCGCATAGTTATTCCAAGTGTGGTTGCCATTATCATTGGACTTCAAACAATTTTATCGAGTTTCCTTCTTAGCGTGTTAAGCGTTAATAAAAAATAGGCTAAATATTAAATGAAAGCAATAGACAAATACCTTCAAGGGGTTAGAATTAAAAAAGCAAAGAAATTCGTAAATAAGGGCGATTCTGTGCTAGATATTGGGAGCGTAGATGGCATTATGTTTGAAAATTGGAAAGGATATATTTCAAAAGGGGTGGGTGTTGATCCTACTTTGAAAGAAAAAGTAACGACCGATTTTTATGAATTATTTCCAGGCTATTTTCCAGAAGCATGTCCATCGGGAATGCAGTTTAATGCCATAACTTTGTTAGCCGTTCTTGAACACATACCCAGCACCGAACAAAAAAAATTAGCCCAAAACTGTTGCGATTATTTGTTGCCAAAAGGGCGCTTAATCATAACAGTTCCATCACCTCAGGTGGATCAGATTTTAAAGGTTTTATTAAAATTACGGATAATTGAAGGAATGAGTCTGGAAGAGCATTACGGTTACAAACCAGAAGATACTGAAACCATTTTTTCATCGCCCCTTTTTAAATTAATTCACAAAGGGAAATTTCAATTTGGTCTTAATAATTTATTCGTTTTTGAACGTCTTTAAATAACAATAGCAAATACCCATTCAATGGAAATAAATACATTACTCGACAACAGAACAAGTGTTATTATTGATTCAAGAAATGTAGACCATACATTTTGGGGCGCATTGCATCAATTGCTATCAAAAACCAAACAAGACATTGAAATTCATTGTTTGGTAAAAGCGGCTCCAACAGAAAAAACCATTTTAGACTGGGCACAAAAAGGCAAAATTGTGGTTCAAGTTACAGACTCAAACATTGGGCTGAACCAAAATATTTCCCAATTACTGGAAGGTGCAACTGGCGCACAAAGTATCATCGTTTATAACCCCATTCATTCACTTGGAAATTTACTTCAAACATTCCAGTCACACAAAAAACAAATACAAGCCAATTCTCTTTATGTAGGTACTCAGAGCAAAGTAAAAGGAAGTAAGCAAAGTGTTCCGCTAGTCAACAAAATAAGCAATAGCCTTACCCGCATATTCACCTCAGTTCAATTAACAGATGCTAATTCGGGCGTATTATTTGGCAAAACAGAAAGTTTAAAGGGGTTTTTCAACTATAAATTGGCCAGTGCAAACAATTATCTGCAAACGCTTAACCTGGCCAAATCAAACAATTTAACCCTGGTTGAACTAGCCATTTCATTAGACAATATCCCGTCATTTTCTCCAATTAAAGTGCTGTCTCAGGTGTTTTCATTGAGGTATCAATATTTCATTCAGGATTCACTTTGGCAATTAAAGTACAGCAAATCAGATATAAGAGATGGAAATCATCCCTTGTATCGCTTGGCATATTTTGCCATGATTATGGTATGCATTTTTTCGATGCCCATTTTGAGTCAGGATTTTGGTAGCACGTGGGACGAAAAAGCACACAACGATTATTCCCAATTGGCATTTAATTACATCACCACTTTTGGTTCAGACACAGCTGCCTTGGCCGAACCAACCAACAGTGCAGATTATATTAGGCAGGCGTATAGATTTTATGGCGAGCAATTGAATACCATATCTGCCTTTGCCTATAATTGGTTTGGGACAGGGGTATATGAAACCAGGCATTTTATAAACTCAATTTATGGGCTAATTGGAATCATATTTACCTCCTTAATTGCCTTTGAACTTGCCGGTTGGAGAGCCGCATCAATGGCCTTGCTTTTTATGTTTTTCAACCCTGGTTGGCTAGGGCATAGCATGAACAATCCAACAGATATTCCCTTTGCAACAGGATTTGCTTTTGCTGGCTACTTCATTATTAAGGTAATGCGAAGTCTGCCAAAGCCCAGATTTCGCGATTTATTTTGGTTGGCATTTGGTCTCGGAATAGGCATTGCATCGCGTGTTGGCGCATTTCTAATTGTTGCCTATTTAGGTTTGTTCCTTGGAGTTAGTTTCTTAGATAATATTAGAAGAAAGAAAGCAAAAATTGGAGAGATGATTATACCTTATGCCAAAATTTTCTTGATAGTGGCTATCATTGGGTATATTATTGGAATTGCCATTTGGCCTTATGCATTAGACAACCCTATTAAACATCCGTTTCAAGCGTTTGCCAAGGCCGCAGAGAATGCCTTTTACACCAATAATGTGGAGTTATTTGATGGTAAGAGAATGTACATGATTACAGATGCCCCTTGGTATTACGTATTTAAATTTATGGGAATGGGCAATCCGCTTTATTTGATAATTGGCCTTGTATTATCCATTGTTTTGGTATCGCCATTGAAGAAGAAAATAGGAATTGGTAATTGGTTAATGCTGTTGTTCATGATTTTCTTCCCCATTTTTTATGCCGAATATAGCAACATCAATTACTATAATGGATGGCGTCATTATTTGTTCATCCTACCCTTTTTGATTCCATTGGCAGCAGTTGCGTTTGATTACTTGTTTACACTTTCAAAACCTATTGCTTTAACAAGTGCTTTGGTTCTGTTAGGATTATTTGCCAAACCTACCATTTGGATTGCACAAAATCACCCAAATGAATACGTCTATTTCAACGAATTGGTGGGTGGATTAAGTGGGGCTTATGGCGTATACGAGACCGATTATTACAGCAATTCTTGTCGCGAAGCAGCAGAATGGATTGCTAAGCAACATCCAAAAGACACCTTGGTTATTGGAATTAATAACGAAACAACTACTGCATCTTATTGGGCAAAACAAATTAATCCAAGACTTAATTTTGTTTGGACTAGGGAAACAGAAGAACAGAAATTAGCATGGGATTACCTCATTTTAACTACCCGTACCTTTTCAAAAAACGAGTTGCAGAATGGTTCGTTTCCGCCCAAAGGAACTGTATATACGGTAGAGGCAGACGGCATTCCATTGGCAGCAGTAATTAAAAGGGAGAACTATAGCATGCCAAGAGGATATTTGGCCTTAGACAGACAAGACTTTGATTCGTCAATTTATTACTTTGAAGATGCCGTTAAATACGCCCCTAAAGACGAAGAAACCTGGCGCATGCTTGGCTTTTCTCTTATTAATAGAGGCAGGTTAGATAGCGCCGAAATCATGCTTAAAAAGGCCATTGAAATTTATCCAGAAAACTTTACAGCTTATAACAATTTAGGGTTAGTATATTTTAACAATAAGGACTTTGTAAAAGCGACCGAAGCTTTTAATAAAAGCACGCAATACAAGGAAAATGTAACAGAAAGTTGGTATTATTGTGCGTTGGCATATCTCAATTTAGGCGATTATCCAAATGCTATAAAGCGGCTAGAAATGGCCGTAAAACACAATGCTAGCATTCCAGAAGTTTACTACTATTTAGCAAAATCTTATTATGCCACTGGAAGCTTGCAAAAAGCAGCAGATAATTACCAACTTGCTCTCGGTTTGAACCCAAAAATGGGACCAGCATGGTTGGAATTGGCAGAAGTGTTTAATAAATTAAATCAACCCGATTTTGCCAAACAATGTATGGAAAGATACAGGGCAATAGGCGGCCAATAAGGTTCTTAAAGTTCTTTTATTAACAGCAAATTAAGAAATTGTCTATTTTTTGTAATTTATCTAAAGCCTTATGTATGTAAGAACACAGCAGTTTATCCAACTTTGTTAAGCCTTTACAACACGTAATCCACCATTTCACCTAAACGTAGGTCGATTTAGCACTGCTATTTTCAACTTAGATTCGTACTTGATGATACTCATAAACAAGTACGAACCCATAATCTCAATTGATGAAGCCTTTCTTCATTGCGTTCAAGAGCAGATTGAACTTTCAAAGATATTTGAGTTTATTGATCTGCCAGACGGAATAAGGAATATTGAGCGGGTAAACAGTGCCATACTGAGAAACTACTATGCAAATGCATTAGACAATAATTTACTTGATGTTAAGAATGTAAAATACCTCGTTAACAAAAACCTACGAGCAAGTAATATGGCCGAGCGGGCTGTAGAGCAGTATCAAAAAGCAGAACAATTTGTTACTGAACAATTACATGAAAAACTAAGCATAGAATTTTTAGGTCAACTTCAAAAAATAATTGTCGACGACCTATATCAAAACAACAAAGAAATAAACCTTTTTTCTAGTCAAAATTCGAGGTTACCAGAGCGCCTTAGCATGGAAACCGAAATGGAATTGGAAAGTTTATTTGAATTCCTAAATAATGATACCGAATTTCACCCAATTATACAAAGTTGGATTCTGCATTTCCGCATCATGTCGATTCCACTCTATAGCGAAGCCAAATCCAAATTTGCAAATTTGCTCCAGTTGTTTTGGCTCAAGAAAAACAAAATGGACATGCATGGTTTACTTTGCTTAGAGCACGAAATTTACATCAACAAGATAAACTACGACGAAATTATAAATAATGCCATCCTAGGCCAGGAAAACGGCCTTAATGAGCAAATTGCCTTTGGACTACAGCTCCAAGAAATGCAATTAGGCAGGTTAAAAGACCTATTCAGAAATTACTTTAGACAACAGGTTGATTTTGATAAATTAAATCCGCGTCAAAAGAATATCATGAACTATGTATTTGAGCGTGGATACAAACTAAAGGAAATAGATGATAGCATTCTAAATAAAAGACAGAAGCTTATCATGTATATTATACAGCATAGGGGTTTTATTTCTACCAAAGAACTGGTGAACGAATTTGATTGCAATAGAAAAACCATTCAAAGGGACTTTCAATTGCTATTGGACTTAGGCTTAGTTAAATCTATAGGAGCGGGTGCAGGTTTAAGATATTGTGTAAACCTGCATGAAAAAGGAAATCCGCTATTGGAAAAATACCAAGCGGATTTCGTAAATTTAAATAATTCAAATGAAAATTATAATAGCGAGGAACTATAGTTCGTCCTCGTTATAAAAATAATCTTCGTTTGTTGGATAATCTGGCCATATCTCATCAATGGTCTCAAATGGCTCGCCATCATCTTCCAATTCTTGTAAATTTTCTATCACCTCTAGAGGTGCTCCAGAACGGATAGCATAATCTATTAATTCGTCTTTTGTGGCAGGCCATGGTGCATCGTCAAGATACGACGCTAATTCTAGTGTCCAGTACATAATTTAACTGTTTAATTTAACGCGAAATTATAAAAACCAAGGACTTATCAATCAAGTTTTTGTTATTATATATAATTAATGTGAAACTTCTTGATTTACAAGCCATTCATTTATTTTATTTCGAGCCAATTTCCCGTTTTCTATGCTTGGAAATTCATTTATGCAAAAAAATCGCTTTGGAGATTTCTGCTTTAATCCCATTTTATGTAAGCCAATTAAGACCTCCTTAAAAGATTCTGTAGAAATTATTCTATTGGTAACTAAGACCAATTCATTGCCCCATTTTGTGCTGGGAATGCTGCTAATAATTGCCTTACAATTAGCATCTAAAATCCCTAAACCCAAAATGGCATTTTCTATTTCCTCTGGACTAATTTTGATGCCCCCAGAGTTCACCACAAAGTCTACTCTACCAATCCATTCAAATTGATTTGGTTCGACCCAAATTCCTAAATCTTGTGTAATTAATTCTTCTTCTAAAAATGGCACTTTAATGCAAATCTGTTGATTCATATTAATGCGTACCGTATAGGGTTCAAGAATTTTATACCCGTTATTTTGGTTCAGCCTTTTTAGAGCCACATGAGAAAGTGTTTCTGTCATGCCATAACTGAGGTAACTAGCCACCTGCATTTTGGAGAGTTGATTGGCTTTATTTAAATCTAAGGAGCTTCCGCCAATCAATACATTTCTGAACCGCTCGTATTTCTCTTTTGAGAATGAAGCATCCATTAATTGTGGCGGCACAAACGACCCAAAAGTAAAGGAATGTGTATGAGGAATTTTATCAAAAACATTGGAGCTTGGATGTGTAAAGGTCACCTCACAATTGAGCAACATCGCCCTTGCCAACATCATTGCCCCGCCTACAAATGAGGTATCAATGCAGATCAAAAAATGTTCGCTCTCTGGCACTAAGCCCAGGGCTTTAATGGTTGCCTCTGCACTAATTTTGAGTTGCCACCTCCTAAAAACAAATTCCTTAGGAGCACCTGTTGAACCGCTACTTTTAAAGACAAAGGGCTTATCTAATTGCCAGTTTTCAATAAATCTTTGAGCGCTTTTTAGAAAGGGTTCACTAAAGTCCTTTTCCAAAAAACTTACTATTGAATACTTCTCCTTGTCATAATTTAAACCCAAAAACATTTCACAAAGGTATATAAAAAGAAAGTCCCGCTATATAGCGAGACTTTCAACCCATAAATCAATCAATTTTTCTGTATTAAAAGTTTTCGGTTCAGCACCAAATTATTGGCGCCTTCTATCCTTACAAAATAAATTCCACTGCCTAATTCTGGCAAACTATAAGACTCATTAAAACTTGCAGCATTCAAATGAGATTGTTTAAATACAATAATCTCCTTGCCAGTAATATCCATCAATGAAATTTTTAGGTCGCTTGCCTGCTTTAATTCAAATGCTACATGCAATTTATCTCCATTTACAATTGGATTTGGGAATAGGTTCAAATCTGAAAGTAAATAGCGCTCATTTATGCCAGAAGAAAGCTTCTCGTTAACAGTATAAACTACTTTGCGAACCATGGTGCGGTTATTTGCAAAAGCGCCATAGAAATCTACGGCACCAGAACCTGAAGCCGGTGCAACCCAAGTAAAAGTAAAAACGCCAGGGTCTGTTGTTTTTGGTGATGTATGCGTAATGTATTTACCACCAATCAATTGATTTCCTGCACCCGCTGTTAAAGTTCCCATTAATGTGCCATCAGTCTTTTGCGGACTAACACAAAGACCTTTGTTACCATTTCCATCAATAGAAGCAGTAATGGTATATGAAGCACCTGGTGTATACCCTTCAACCGGAATATTACTCGATAAAATACCTGTTACACTTGAGGCTGTTACATTGTGACATCCAGAAGTAGCGCAAGTTTTACCTCCATCGCCAGGCGATCCTGTGCGTCCGTCGGAGGGTGCACCAGTAGGATAAGATTGTAAATTAGGTAAGCCAATAATTAGGAATGCAAACGAAGATAAAAGTAGTAATGTTTTTCTTTTCATAGTATTATTTCATTTAATGTATAGACAAATAAATTTAAAAAAGGTTGCAAAACAAAAAATTAGCCATTTTATCTTGCTCTTATCCAAGGCAAAGGATTTTGAAACTCACGTTGTTTCCAAACTTCAAAGTGAAGTCTGCTACTCCCATCTTCTGCAATGATAGCAACCTCCCCAAGCACATCGTCAATCCCAATCTCTTGCCCAATTTTAACCTTTACTGTCTCAAGTCGCGCATAAACAGTAAAATACTCTCCATGACTTACCAACACCACTTTATCGAGCCCAGGTATTGGAAATATCCCCTTAACAGTTCCTTTAAAAACAGGCTTCACAACTGCACCATTCGCCGTGCTGATATCAATTCCATTGTTGGTGGTAACCACACCCTTTAAAGTAGAATGAGCATGCTCGCCAAAGCTTTGGAATAACTGACCTTTTACAGGCCAAGGCAATTTTCCTTTATTGCCCGCAAAATCACCACTAAGTTTTAAATCTGATACTGATAAATAACTATTATTAGTTTTAGGAGCAGTAGGCTTGTTATTCTTTTTTGCCTCTCTCGCACGCTTGATTTCCTCGGCCTTTCTCGCCGCTGCAATTTCGGCGCTAATTAAGTTACTAATAGCCAAATTAAGCTTTTTAGCCGCTTTCTCTTGTGCGGCAATTATTTGACTTAAAGACCTCACCTTTTGCTGCACCTTAACCAACAAAGTACTCTCCTCCTGCTTATCTAACAACAACTCCTTCTTTTCAGATTCCTTTAATTTTATCAGCCCAATTTTGGCCCTTTTAACCTCAATAATTTCATTCAAGGCCAATATCATTTGATTTTGGGTGTTTAAGATTAGCCGGGCTTGCTGTTGCCTATAATTTCCATACACATTCATGTATTTAATTCTACGCATGGCCTGATCCAAACTCTTTGAATCAAAAACAAATAACATTACTGAACCCACATTGCGTTTCTTATAAACGGAAACTAAATACGCAGCATAATCCAATTTTAAATCGGCTATATCCCTTTTTAACGATTCTACATATTTGTGTTGGTTAGCAATTTCAATGCTAATTTCAAAGGTTTCTTGCGAAACGTTTTCTATTAACTTCTCTCTTGTTCTAATTTGAGTGCCAATTACCTCAAGCTGCTTAATGGAATTGCTTTCCTGAGATTTCACCTTCGACAATTCCTGCCTATTTCTAGAAATTTGCTCTTGTAAAGATTTCCTTTGCGACTCTAAATCCTTCCTTTTACTAGACATCTTTTGAGCAAAAGAAACATTACTCAAAAAAACTAGCAGAAAAAAACCACTAATACACTTTAACTTTATATGATCTAGGTACAACAAACTGAGGCTCCTTTTTTATAGTAGTTGCGAAGTTGCTAATAGAAAACTTGCATTCTATCTTTTTTTCTCCCTGAATGTTGATTACTATCTCGTGCGGATAAACAATTTCTGCCAAATTTTTAAAATCTCCAAACTTAACAAGCATTTCCTGAGATTTAACTTGTTCAGATAAAGATACACTTTGCGTTTTTAAACTGCTATTATAAACTGCCTTTTGCTGAATACCCCCCAAATCAAGTATCAAAATCAGCATTTGCGTAAGGCTATCAACCCTTGTTTTTCCGAGCTTTGGATCAAACATAGCATTTGCCCACACCAAATTCTGAATCTCTGTAAAGCCTAATGGCGCATTTGTAAAACCCTTCATAAATGAATAAGAAGCCGAAATATAATTCCTATTTATCATGTCCAAAATTCTTATCGAATCAGGTTGTATCATTACACGAGCCACATTAACCAAGCCCAAAGCCTTTGCATTTAAAAAAACATATTGCCCTTTTTTGGCCACTACATCCATATTCAAAGAAATGGATTGCTTGCCATCACTATAATCTGTTTCGGAGCTAAAAGAAAGCTCATTGCTGCTATTTTTATTGGCGGCTATTTTTGCAAAAAGCGCTTCCTCTTTTACCAATACTTTAGACTCAAGTGCCTGCTTAGGCAAAGCCTGTTTCTTAGCAACAACAGGCTTTTTCGACTTACAAGAAACAATTCCTATTACTAAAAGGAATAATATATAAATAATCCGCTGCATACCTTTTAATTAAGCTTATTTGAAGCCCTTGTTCTTAATTTTTTGATCTAATTCAATACCTGTAGCACCCAATTCCTTGGCCTTTTTCCATTGCACTATTGCTTCTTCGGTCTGATCCAACTTATATAAAATATCACCTAAATGCTCCCTAACTTCTGCATTGTTTGGCGAAATCTGCAAAGATTTTAACACTTCCACTTTTGCACCCTCGTAATCCTTTTTCATATACAAAATCCAACCATACGTATCTAAGTTAGATGGATTTCCTGCATCCAATTCAATTGAACGCTTGCTCATATTAGCAGCCTTATCCAATTCTGTGTTTCTCAATGAAAGAAAATAAGCATAATTATTCAAGGCCAATGAATTGTTTGGGTCAATGCTCAAAATTGCCTCAAAAGCAGAGTCAGAAGTTGCATATCTGCCATAATAATGGGCCAAATCGCCCAATGAACTCAGCATTTGAATCAACATTGTTTCATCGCCCGCCATATTAACACCCGCTTGCGCCGACTCAAATCCGGCCTTATAATCCTTCAATTGCCTACAAGCAATTCCGTGTAAAATATAGGCAGTTGGATAATCGGGAAACAATGCCATCACCTTTTCACAATCGGCCTTCATCCAATCATATTGCTGTGCTTGCTGGTCGCAAAACAAAATCTGGTCCCACGCCAATAAATAATTACTCGATTTGGCCGTAGCTAGTAAATAATAATTTCTGGCTTCCTCAAGCCTCTTCTCTTGCAGCATTAAATCACCAGAAAACATATAAGGTTCCACGGCATCTGGATTCGCCTCCATAAAGGCAACGTTTAAAGTTTCACACTTTTTCTTATGGTTTGAACCAAAATACATGCTGGGATAAAGTTTTGCCAATACCTGCATTTTAAACTTTGGCTCTAAGGAAGATTTCATGCCAATTAACAATTGAGAAAAACAACCTAAGGTATCACCAATTCTTTGATAATAATCGGCCAGCGAAAAGGCAGCAAAACCATTTAATGAATCTGCCCTTTGTATTTTCTGATAAATGGGAAGCGCTTGCTTTTGCTTCTTCCCGTTCATGTATAAATCGGCCAAAATACCCATATATGCCAATTGATCTGGATAGGCCTTACATAATTTCTCAATCTCCTTGGTAGCAGATTTTATGTTGCCTTTACTCAAATAAAGTTCTTCCTTTTGCCTACTTACTTGCTCAGAAATACCTTTTACTTTCTCATATTCATTTAGGCTTAATATGGCTTTATCAAGCTTATTTGCCATGATGTTTAAAGTGGCACTTTCTATCAAAAAATGTGAATCCTGCGTCTTTTTATAAGCCAATTTACAAACCTCCACAGCCTCACTATATTGCTTATTTGTTTTATACAATTCAATTAAAAACTTGCTGTACCAAACATTATTTGGGTCAAGCTTAAAAGCCCTATCAGCCTCAAGAATGGCCTCATCCGATTGTTTTAATACCACCAATACCGTTGCCAATTGATAATGAACATTTGCAATGGTAGGATTCAACTTTATGGCAGCCCTAAATTCAAAAACAGATTCATCAAAATTACGAATCATTTTCTCCTTCATTCCAGCAAAGAAATGCCTATCGAACTCCATTTGTTGGCGCTCCTTACCTGCATCTTTTTGAACTTGTGCTAATCCCAAAAAGGGCAATAAATACATCAACAGTAATAATGGTATTCCCCGTTTCATCCACATGTAAGGGTAAACGAACAAATACCTAATTTGATTATGAGTCAAAAAAATCAATTTAAGAAATAGTGGTAAAATCGCCTACACTTAAATCCTTTGCATCGCCTTTGTAATGAACATAACTGCCAATCATGGCATTATCTACAACTGCATTTTTAATGGAAGTATGTGTTTGAATAATACAATTTCCAACCACAGCATTTTCAATGGTACAATTATCTCCAATGGATGCGTGAGGACCTACAATACTTCTTTTTATTTTAACATTTTTGCCAATAAAAGAAGGCTGAATAATTAATGAATCTTCGCAACTTACGCTATCATCAACCATTTTTTCATTGGCTGCATGCATGTGGTGAAGAATTCTTGAATTGGTATAAACAGTAGAATTTTTATTGCCACAATCTAACCATTCGGTTACCTGACCTGGCTCAAAATTAGTTCCCTTTTGCTTCATATTTTCTAAAGCATTGGTAAGCTGGTATTCGCCCTTTTCGCGAATATCATTGTCTAATAAATATTGCAATTCATTGCGCAAATACGCGCCATCCTTAAAATAATATATACCAATAATGGCTAAATCAGAAACAAAATGCTCTGGCTTCTCAACAAAATCAGTGATAACGTTTTTTTCATTAACTTTTACCACACCAAAAGGCCTTGGATCATCCACTTTTTGAACCCAAATAATGCCATCCTTTTCTCTGTCTAAGGTAAAATCGGCTTTGAATAAAGTATCGGCAAATACAACAAGTACATTTCCATCTAAGCTTTCCTTTGCACACATAATGGCGTGTGCAGTGCCAAGTGGCTCTTCTTGGTAGTAAATACTGCCACGCGCGCCCAATTTACGTGCAACGGCTATTAATTCTTTTTCAACAGCAGCCCCAAAATTTGGACCAATGATAAAGGCTACTTCTTCTATTCCTGTGCCGCAAACTTTGGCTAAGTCTTCAATAATTTTTTGAACAATGGGTTTTCCAGCAACTGGAATAAGCGGTTTAGGAACTGTAAGGGTATGAGGACGCATACGCTTACCCATACCTGCCATAGGTACTATTATTTTCATTTTTTTATAGATTATTTCATTTGAAATATAGACCCGCAACCTAATACAAACCCTTAAATTTTCAAAGGAAGTTTGCAGGTACTTTTATACATCTGTTTATTTGGCGCCAGTACTGCCATATCCTCCAGAACCTCTATCTGTTTCATCAATTGTATCAACAGCTTTCCAGTCAATTAACTCGTGCTTTGCCAATACCATTTGAGCAATTCTATCGCCAGAATGTATTTCAAAGGGCAAATCTCCATGATTAATTAGCAATACGCTAATTTCTCCCCGGTAATCTGCATCAATAGTTCCGGGGCTATTAAGCACAGTAACACCATGCTTAAACGCCAAACCACTTCTTGGCCGTACTTGTATTTCGAACCCAATTGGAATTTCAACAAATAGGCCTGTAGGAACAAGGCTTCTTTCTTTAGGATTAATCACAATTGCCTTATCCAAAAAAGCCATTACATCAATGCCTGCTGCATGGCTTGTTTGGTATTTGGGCAAAGGATTGTTGGATAAATTGATAACCTTAACTTTCATTATTTTAAGCCAAAGAGGCCTTATTATTTTTTTGTTCTAAGAAATAACCCAAAGCTACAAAAGCCAATAACAAACTTGTTCTAATGAGAAACCCAACAAAGGAATGTGCCTCCACCCAAAGAAGCGAAATATGCACCAGCACATAAAAGCCTAAGGTTACCATCAAATAAGTAAATGCCCTACCCAAACTGTAAGGTATAGGATAGTATTTTTGTCCCCATAGATAGCCAATTATCATCATAAAAAGGTAACAAACAAAGGTTGTCCAAGCGCAACCCACATAGCCATATTTTGGAATCAACAATAGGTTCAGACCAATGGTAATGGCTGCTCCCATCATAGAAATTTGAGCCCCTTTTTTGGTTTGATCCGATAATTTATACCAGATAGAAACATTGTAATAAATACCGAGAAAGATATTGGCAAAAAGGAGAATGGGCACAACAACTAAGCCTTCATAGAATTTTTCATCTATAAAAATCTTAAAATAATGCAGGAAAAAAACCACTAACATGAAAACAAAAAGGCAAATCCAAATAAAATAATTCATCACTTTGGGATATAAATCTCGTTTCTCTGTGGTTTTGGAATGGGCAAAGAAAAATGGTTCTGCGGCAAATTTAAACGCTTGAATAAATAGGGTAATGATTATAGACAATTTATAATTGGCGCCATAAATGCCATTCATGGCCCTTGCTTCATCCCCGTTTGGCAATACATACCTAAGCATTGCCCTGTCTAATGTTTCATTTATCATGCCTGCAAAACCAACCCATATCATAGGCACAGCGTAGCTAAACATGCGTTGCCATTGCTGGTAATTAAAACCAAAACCAATACCCAAAAGCTCTCTGCTTAAAAGCACGGTGGTAACAATACTAGCCACTAAATTAGAGAGAAAAACACTGGTAATACCCATGCCTGGCACATAAAAAGGCAACAAGGTTCCATAGGTTTGTTGCCAATATGGCCCGAGTATTAAAAAATATAAGTTGAGAAGAATTAGCAATAAAATATTGGTATTCTTTATTAGGGCAAATCGAACTGGCCTATTTTGAAAACGCAATAAGGCAAAAGGAATGGCCGAAATACTATCAAAAAATAAAATTCCAACTGTAAAATAAACGTATTCGGGGTTGTTGCCATACCCAATAAATGAAGCGATTTGCTGACCAAAACCGAGAAAAAGTAATACAAATACGCCCGCAACGCCAAGGACAGAAATTAAGGCATTTGCAAAAACTTTCTTGCTGTTTTCCTTTTCTGCGAACCTAAAAAATGCCGTTTCCATACCATGTGTGAGTAGTATGTTAAAAAAGGACATATAGGCATAAAACTCGGTGTTAATTCCATACTCAATTTGAGTGAAAACACGGGTATACAATGGCACCAAAAGAAAGTAAAAAAACCTTCCCGCAATGGTGCTTAATCCGTAAATGGCAGTTTGTCTGGCTAATTTTTTTAGGGTACTCAATTGAACACAATTATAAGAAATTTTAATAAATCATTCCCGTTAAATAAAAGCAAAGGGTAAAAATAACATGGATTCACCTATTTTCGCTATACTTAAACTTATGGAAAAATCTGGATTAAAAATATTCAATAGATGTCTGCTTGCAGCGCTATTTTCTATCCTTACTTTATTGGTACAGGGCCAAATGGCAGATGAAGAACTTGCCGCCCAGTATCTTGCAAATAAAGAGTATAGTAAGGCAAGCGACATGTATGAAAAGCTATTAAATAAGAACCCAAAATCCTTTTATTTTTACGATAATTTATTTAAGTGTTATACCGCACAAAAGGATTTTACCAGTGCGCAAAAGCTATGCAAAAAACAATCGAAGCGCTTCGAATCACAATATTTTTATCAGGTAGATCAGGGATATATATACAGATTACAGCAAGAAGACCAAAAGGCTATTAAACTATTTAATGCTTTAATCGACGAAATGAAGCCACAAGAATCTGAGGTATATTCATTGGCAAAAGCATTTGAAAAACGAGACGAACGAGCGTTTTCGGTTCAGACCTATTTAAGGGGACGAAAAATAGTAAGAAGTGAATTAATTTTTGCCAGCGAGTTAGGCGGTTTATACAGTGAAATTGGGGACAATAAGTTAATGGTTGAAGAGTACTTAAATGTGCTTGTAATTGATGAAAGTAGCATTTCAGAAGTTCAGGGTTTTTTACAAAATAAACTAGAAACAAAGGAGGATTTTGATTGGCTTAAGCAAAGTTTAAACAAGAAGAACAAACAATACCCAGAAAGAAGTGTCTTTAATGAAATGCTTATTTGGTATCATGTTCAGAAGAATGAATATGAGTTGGCCATAGTTTATGCAAAAACATTGGACAGAAAATTTAAGGAAGAAGGCAGACGCATAATGGATTTAGGATTCTTAGCAATGGCCAATGAAAAATATGATGCGGCCATTCAAATTTTTAGGCAAGTGGCCATGTTGGGGAATGATAAACCTTATTATAGCTTTGCTAAAAGTTCGGAACTAGAAGCGAGAAGCAAAAAAATCTTACAAGGAAATTATACTTCCGAAGATTTAAAAGTGCTTGTTGGAGAGTATCAAAATGTACTTAATGAATTGGGTGAAAATCCAGGAACGGCAGCCACCATCAGCCGTTTAGCAAATTTAGAGGCATATTATCTAAACGATTATCCTAAGGCCATTAAACATTACGAACAAATTATTGCGATGCCACGCATTGATAGAAACTTGCAGGCCAATTGCAAATTGGATTTGGCAGATTTTTATGTGATGAAAGGAGAGGTTTGGGAGGCGATGTTGCTTTATGGACAGGTAGACAAAGACTTCTTACAGGAGCCATTGGGGCAGGAGGCTAAGTATAGAAACGCGCGATTGAGTTATTATCTCGGCGAATTTGAATGGGCTAAAGCACAATTGGACGTATTGAAGACTGCTACAACGCAACTCATTGCTAACAATGCCTTGGAATTATCCCTTTTAATTCAAGACAATTCTGTGGATAGCAATTTGGAGCCTTTACACCTTTATGCCAAAGCCGATTTAAATTATGTTCAGAAGAATTATCGCTTAGCTTTTAGCATACTTGATAGCCTCGATTCCTTATATCCAAAGCATGCTTTAGCAGATGATATTTTATTTAAAAGGGCACAAATCTATATGGATATAAAGGACTTTAATCAGGCTGCAAAATACTTTGAAATGGTTGTTCAAAATTTTGGTTCAGACATATTGGGAGATAATTCACTTTATCAATTGGCTAGGCTGAACCAATTTCAATTAAATAGACCAGCGGAAGCACTCAAATTTTACGAAAAGTTTTTGGATGCTTATCCTGGAAGCTTTTTTTTAACCGATACGAGAAAGCAGTTTAGGCTTTTAAGAGGAGATCAATTAAACTAATATGATTATATATAATGTTACCATCAATGTGGATGAACCTATTCACCTTGAGTGGCTAGAATGGATGCAAAAAATACACCTACAAGATGTAATGAATACAGGAATGTTTACCAGCTATAGGATGCTAAAACTATTAAGTAGACAAGAGGATGAATTAGGCACAACCTATGCTATACAATATTCTTCCTTGAATATGGAAAACTATGAGCGGTATCAATTAGAGTTCGCACCCAAACTTCAAGCCGATACCTTCAAGAAGTTTGGGGGAGCATTTACCGCATTTAGAACCCTGCTTGAAGAAATATAACCACCATTTAAATTGTTTTTAAAATCATTTAAACCGTATTTATGTAATTTTAAAATTTTTATTCATTGACAATCAGGCGATAACATATTAAGACTAATTTTATCGCTACTTAAATTGCTTTTTATTCCATTTAAATAATTATTTTTGGTTGACAGTTAGTTGTATTACTCAAATTTTAAACTAAAACGTTAAGCCAATGGAAAACACGAATAAAGTAAACAGGCAATTTGGTAGCCAAATTACCTTTTCAGATTTAGGACTAAGAGACAAGTCTGAGATTTTATTTTCGAAATTAATTAGCGGTCTAATTGACTTTGCAAAGTATAGTTACTTGGCATTGGTCCTAATTTTAATTTTAATCTCAATAATTGAGTTAAAACACGTTTTTCAAATCGATTTATTTCCGGGTATCGACACGCCCATAGACAATGCTTATTTTGAAGGCAAGGATCAGGTTTCGAACAATTTTTTGTAATCAGCTATTGTCATGATTACCTTAGTTGTTATTACCTTAAAAATGCTGTTGGCTTTTATTATCTTGAGCCTAATTTACTTGTTTATTGCGCATTTGCTTCAATCATTTAAGAAGGAAAATGACAAGCAAATGTTTGAGCCTAAAGTGCAATATGAAAGGCACATTGCGCTGGTTTATGACGACCTTATCAATGAAAGCGAGCTTATTACTCAGGTGCAATGGTTGGTTCGGCAAGATTACAAAAACTATTCGGCATACTTTTTTACCAAAGAAGAATTGGTTGAGCACAATAATCTCGCAAATATTCTCATTGTAAAACCAAGCCAAACGCTCCACAAATCAACTGATTTTGTTAAGTACGCCAGGGGGTTTTTCAAAAACAAACCTTTTAAAGTAATAAAAATGGATGGAAAGAATATTCCAGGTGCCAACTTCATTGCTATACAAAATGAGGACAAATATTCTGAAAAGGAAGAAAAGCAATATAACCAAATTGATGCGCCATTGCCTAAAAACAATCAATATTCAACTCCAAATATCCTTACAAAAGCCTCCAAAGAATTTGATTTACTTTCGCATAGTTTAAGCTTAAAATCGAATAAAGGTAGCCTAGAATCTATTTCAAAATTTCAACTAACCATGGGTGGTCTGTTTCTCTGTTCAATCATTTTAATTGGGGTTGACCAATCGGAAGCATCCAAAAACCTGTTGTTTAAATGGATTTCTATTTCTGGAGCATTGTTTAGCATAGCCTTGCTTTTGCATGCCTTTTCTGAAAGCCACCGCTTCCATAAAATAAAAAAGCACTTACATTAAATTTCTTTCCTTAACCGCGCCACAGGAATATTCATTTGCTCTCTATATTTGGCAACAGTTCTTCTAGCAATATTATACCCCTTTTCCTTTAATATATCCATAAGTTTTTCATCGGGTAATGGTTTAGATTTATCTTCGGCTTCAATTGCTTCTTTCAAAATCTTTTTCACCTCCCTGCTACTTACTTCATCGCCATCATCTGTTTGTATGCCTTCACTAAAGAAAAATTTAAGCGGAAATGTTCCCCATTCCGTTTGCACATACTTGCTATTTGCTACTCTGCTAATGGTAGAAATATCTAAATGCGTTATTTCTGCAATATCCTTTAAAATCATTGGCCTTAAAAAAGACTCATCGCCCTCTTGAAAAAAACGATATTGAAATTTAAGAATCGCATTCATGGTAGACAAAAGGGTATTATGTCTTTGCTTAATACAATCGATAAACCACCTTGCGCCATCCAATTTTTGTTTAATAAATTGGGCGGTTTCTTTTTGCTCTCTTGAAGGGGCTTTAGACTCATCATAGCCCTTTAGGGTTTCTAAATAATTTTTACTGATTCTTAAATCTGGCGCATTTCTAGAGTTAAGGTGAACCATTAATTTACCTAATTCTTCAATTAAGATAAAATCGGGTGTAATATATTGAGTGGCGGTGTTGTCTATTGCTTCGCCTGGCTTAGGATTTAGGCGGGTAATTACATGAATAATTTCTTTTAATTCGGCATCAGAAATCTTCAAAGATTTTGTAAGTTTTTCGTAATGCTTCTTCGTAAAATCATCAAAATAATTTGACAATATTAAGATGGCATATTTTACTGTTATTGCATGTTGGTCTTTGCGCTTAAGTTGAAGCAATAAACAATCTTGTAAGGAAGTTGCGCCAATTCCAGCCGGATCGAGGTTCTGAACTTTATGCAATACTTTATTTAGCTCTTCTATGCTAGCTTCTACATTCATTGAAAACGCCAAATCATTTACGATTGCTTCTAATGGCCTACGCAAATATCCATCGTCGTCAATAGACCCAATTATTTGGCTGCCTATTGTTAATTCCTTTTCGTTTTCGGCTATGGCAGCAAACTGTTCCATAAGTTCTTCGTGAAAAGAATGAAATTCTGCTAAAGGCCTTTCCTTCTTTTCTTCATCACCTTCATCACTTAAGTGAAAACCCTCAGGATCATATTCATCGTTTACATAATCTTTTACATCAAAAGTTTCCTCTGCCAAAAAATCGTCTACGGTAACATCTTTGGTTTCTTCTTCTGGTGTTGCAAGTTCGCTTTCAGAAATGGGTGCAGTTTCATCTGGTGCTGCATCAGAATCTGCTGCTTTTAATAAGGCGGGGTTTTCTATTAATTCCTGATCTATCCTTTGAATAATATCAACGGAATTTAACTGCAACAATTTTATAAACTGAATTTGTTGCGGCGAAAGCTTTTGTAATTGACTTTGTTGTAATCCTTGTTTTAGCATCTTCTATCTGCGAAAGTAGGAAAAAAACTCGACCCTTAAAAAGTTTGTTGATTGAATGCTTATTCTTCTACAATAACAATTGGTTTGTAAACGGGCACAACCTCTTCGCCATAGGTGTTTATCTTACCCTCCAATCGTTTAATTCTAACCTTTGCTACCCCATTTTTATTAAATGTTCCAATTTCATCATATATGATTGGGCAAATTAATTCGCCTTCCGAATTAACCAATCCAGATTGATCTTTAATCTTAACCAATGCGAGATTATTCTTAAATGGACCGATAAAATCAAATTTGATTGGAATTATTTCTTCATCATTTAAATTAATATACCCAAACTTATGGTTAACCATTGCTTTAGCAACCCCATTTACAAAATCACCGATGTAATGGTACCTGCATTTTATAAATTCCTCTCCTTGGGTATTTATATATCCAATTTTACCATCCTTGTATACCTTTGCCATTCCATTTTTAAATGGATCTATCCTATCATAACCCTTGTCTTTAAGTCCACTAAACAATATTATAAAAGGAATCAACAATAAAAGTTTCACTATCCTTTTCAAAACCAAAATTTTATAAACACAAATTTACAAAAAAAACCAACTATAAAAGCAGTTTAATTGCCAAAAAAACCAGTTTAAACTGTTGATTGTACAATGAATAAGGCAGTATTTTGGATTTACAGCCATAATTTATAAATTGCAAGACTAATTAATCCAATAGATGAAGGTTTTTAAACTAATTGCATTGTTATTTTTTTCACTAATTATCAACGTTTCTTATGGCCAAATTTCCAGAAGCAATTGTTCGGTAAAAGAAGAAACATTCGACAAGCAAAATCCAGATGGATCACATGTAACAGTGAGGGTATTCGGAAATGAAATGATAACCTACTTTGAAACCATAGAAGGCTTAACACTCGTTGAAAATAAGAGTGGTTTTATGGAATATGCAACATTAGACCTGAACCAAAATTTGGTTGGATCTGGTGTTGTTGCCAAAAACGAATTGAAGAAAACAACCCTATCCACAACACCTCATTTAAGGTATAGTGAGCAACAAATTTCTATCATTCAGGCGTCCTTTTACCAAAACAATCAGGTAAACCTGAAAAAAGCTGGGGGAAAACCTTTCCCTTCAAAAGGCAATCGCAAGGTTTTAACACTCCTTATCCAATATCCAGACCTTCCTGCCTCCATCGCCAAATCGAATTTCGATTCACTATTAATGAAGAAAAACTATAATGGAACTGGTTCTTTTAGAGATTATTATTTAAAAAGCTCATTTAATCAATTAGACCTTAGCGTTGATGTATTTGGATGGTATATGGCCTCAAACACCTACATGAATTATGGAAAGTCATCGCCTAACTACAACTACAATGTAGGAGAACTAGTTAAGAGAGCCATTTTGGCTGCAGATTCGGCCGGCGTAGATTTTTCGAAATATGATAACGACAGCGATGGTTATGTAGACGGAATTATCATTATGCATGCAGGGATTGGTGCGGAGGAACAAAGCGCTCCATCTGCAAACAATTATATTTGGAGCCATCGCTACAACCTAGCTTATTCTGTTGGTTCAGTTATGGTGGATGGGGTATTGGTTGATTCTTACGGAATTTTCCCAGAAAAAAGGTACAGCGGTGGGGCTTATACACAAGTAGGAATTGGGGTTATCTCCCATGAATTTGGTCATTTAATAGACCTGCCAGATATTTATTCTACCCAATCGAAAGGCGAAGGTGCTGGCAATTTTGCAAATATGGCTGGCGGACCATGGCTTAATAATGAAAAGACGCCATGTATGCACGACGCTTGGACGCGATTGGTGATGCAATGGAATCAACCTGTGGTAATTAACAGTAACGGTACTTATACCATCCCTAAAAGTTTGGCAGATAGTAATTTCGCCTTTAGAATTAACACAAGCCAAGCCAATGAATTTTTCTTAATTGAAAACAGGCAGAAAAAGGGATTTGATCAATACTTGCCAGGTAAAGGATTAGCCATTTGGCATATAAATTCAAGTAAAGCTAGGCTTTTGTCGGCAGGCGGTTCCAATAATGTGAATAATGACACAAGTGCTTATGGGGTAGGTTTAATGCAGGCAGATGGTAATAGAGACTTAGAAAAAGGGACTAACCGAGGCGACGCAGGAGATTTATTCCCAGGCAACACCAATAATAGGAACTTTAATTCTTACACAAACCCAAATTCATCTCTTCACTACAAATTAGGGGGTGTGAAGCAAGCTTCTAATTTAGTAATTAGTAATATTACACAAAATGCAGACAGTTCAATTAGCTTTACGCTGGGTAATAATCCTACAGCAGCTTTTAATGCAGAGCCATTAAAAGGATGTGCCCCTTTAAATGTAAACCTGATTAATATTTCTAATTTTGCTAATAGGTACCTTTGGAAATACCATGATGGAACAACATCATCTGAAGAAAACCCAACAAAGTTTTACCCTAATTCGGGCAGCTTTCCAATTACCTTATTAATTTTAGATTCGAACGGCGTTGCAATTGACTCCAATACACAAACTATTTCAGTTAATGTTTCGCCCACAGCGGTGGCGCAAATTGTAAGGTTAGATAGCAATCAATTTAGTTTAAAAAACAATTCGGAAGGTGCGCTTTACAGCATATGGAAATTTGGTTCAAACCAAACCTCAACGGCCAACGAGCTTATCTATAAAATATCAGGAGCTGCAGACATTCCATTTAAGTTAATCGCATTTTCTGCAAACCAATGCTCAGATACATCTTCGGGGATTTTGTCTTTTTGGGCTTTAGGCGTAAACGAAAGTCAGTTTTTGGTTCAGGCCAATGCATATCCAAACCCCTTTAACAACGAATTAAATTTAGAATTTACCTTGCAAAATAAATGTGAAATTGCCATTAGCTTAAGGGATATCCAAGGTAAATTGATTTGGGAAAAGAAAGAATTTAAATCATTACAAGGAAAAAATTTAATTAGTGTGCCAACAAAAGATATTCAAATGGGCGTTTATATTATTGAACTAAGCGGACCAAATTTTAACAAAATATTAA
Organism: bacterium; assembly: GCA_034439755.1. Lineage (GTDB taxonomy): Bacteria > Bacteroidota > Bacteroidia > UKL13-3 > UKL13-3 > B1. The sequence continues at coordinate 31,932 of JAWXAZ010000133.1, read as the reverse complement.
GGGTAACAGCCCAATAAGTAATGATATACTGCTCCTCCTTCTTAAATAGTGTTCTTCATCTGCTTTACCCAAATCTTTGCGTTAGCTGCAATAAGAATTTAATTGAAAGCGAGCGGTATTTATGCCTTGGTTGTCAATTTGTATTGCCAGAAACAAACGACCATTTAAAAAAGGAAAACGAAGTTGAAAAAACTTTGTGGGGAAGAATACCTTTCGAAAGGGCTTTTTCGTTTCTATTTTTCAATCAAAAAGGAATGACACAAAAACTATTGCACGAATTAAAATACAAAGGAAATGAAGAGTTGGCGACTTATTTGGGTGAAATATATGCAGAGAGGATAAAAAAAACTGTTGAAAATCATAGTATTGACGCTATAGCTGCCATACCTTTGCATAGTAGTAGGTTAAAGAAGAGAGGGTATAACCAGAGTTTGGCTTTTGCCAATGGCATTTCAAATTTGCTAGAAATAGAAAATTTAAGCAATGCATTGGTTCGAACCAAAGCTACTGATACCCAAACGAAAAAATCGCGTACTGAAAGGTGGGAAAATGTTTCATCCATTTTTGAAGTTGCGGATGCTAGTTTGTTAGCCAATAAGCATATTTTGTTGGTGGATGATGTGATAACTACTGGAGCAACAATTGAGAGTTGCGCAAAAGAAATTATTAAAAGCAGTAATTGCACAATTAGCATTGCTAGTATAGCATTTGCTGCTTAACTTTGTAGCTTAAATAAGTGTTACATGTCTTGAAACGAATATCCACCCAAAAAAAATGAAAAAGTATTTCTATATATTAGTTATTTTGGGCCTTTGCTTTAAGCATGGAAACGCTCAGTTTCAAACGGGATTGAGCATAGGCAATTATTCTGGCATAATGGGTGTTACCATAAACCCTGCATCTACTAACTACTTGAATAATGGAACCGATTTCATGCTATTTAATTATAATACTTCCATTTTAAACAATGGTTATTATATGGATCCAAAACCCATTACACAATTATTATCTCCCGAAATATTTAAGGCCTTTGGCAAAAATGCAGACAATAAAAATGAAAGTGTAAATCAAACTTTCGATAGAATATTTAACCTAAGAAGGAGTTTAAAACCTAATAATTATATTTTTGCAGACGCTACTGTTTATGGTCCATCAATTTTAATTAACAGTGGAAAGCATTCATTTGGATTATTAACCGCTTTTAAAGCGAGTGAGAGCACGGTAAACTTGCCACCTGAAATGGCTATCTTTCTGTTGAAAGGAGCATCGGCCATTGAGCTTCAAGGAAAATCATTTGAATTGAATAAAGTAGCCTCTGGAACCTTGGTTTATACAGATGTTGCTTTCAACTACTCATACGAAATTGCAGATACGTATAAGTCTAAACATCGTTTAGGAATTACCGCTCATTATTTAAATGGCATCAATTCCATCGTATTTGAAGATTTAGGTAAAACCAAATGGACGTATATTGGAGATTCAACTGTATTAATGGAAAATGGCAACATCATTTACAATTATGCTGCTACAAAATCTGCCGACTTTGGTGAGCTTCTATCATCAAGAGGAAAAGGTTTTGCATTTGATATTGGTTATACCTATTTAAGAAAAAAGAAATCTCGTCCCACTAGGTTAACTGTTTGCCCAAATATTAGGTTTGGCGGTAAAATTAGGGAATACCAAGATTATAAATGGCGTTTTGGGTTTGCCTTGATGGACATTGGAAGAATTCAGTTTACCAACCAAACCGTTTCTAACAAATATGAAAATGCCAATGGTCCTACTAAAAACTTGGATCAATCTTTTTACTTAGGTGTATTTGCCTTAGACAGAAAAATGAGGTTTGATTATGCTCAAAATGCTGGCACAAAATACACCTTAGACAAACAGTATACACATTATACTGCCACTAGATTTAACTTCCAATTCGACTATAACTTTAAGAACAATATATATTTTAACTTATCTGGTTCTCAAAGGTTACCTATTCCCAATACCATTTCGCTTTATGCACCAAACATTTTAAGTCTTTCGGCACGTTACGAAAAGCAGATGTTTGAAGTGGGTTTGCCAATAAGTTTAATAGAATATCAATATCCAGTATTTGGCTTAAACTTTAGATATGGCCCGTTCTATATGGGCACAAATCACCTATTAGAAATGGTAGGCATTAGAAAAGTAAAAGGCACAGATATATTCTTCGGACTAAAACTAAACCTATCAAACTTTAGGGGAGTTTAAACGCTTTTTTAGTTTAATAACTTAGTAATTTCGGCATTCATTGGCTCAGTTCCAGAAGGAAAATATTTTAGCCAATTTCCATTGGGATCAATCAGAATTTTATTAAAATTCCATTTTATGGTCACATCTTCTTTGCTGTTTAAAGCCTTTTGAGTTAACCATTTATATATTGGATGCGCATTTGAACCCTTAACCTCAATTTTTTCGCTGAGCAAAAATGTAACACCATAATTTTTTTTGCAAAAAGTCTGTATTTCTTGCGCAGTTCCTGGCTCTTGTCCTAAGAATTGATTGCAAGGAAACCCAATAACAACTAGCTTATCTTTGTATTTACTCGACAGTTCTTGCAAGCCAGCATATTGCTGTGTGTAACCGCACTCGCTCGCAACATTAACACACAAGACGTATTTGCCCTTAAATTCTTTCATATTGATTTGCTTCTTGCCATCAATTGAGTTTATTTTTAAATCGTAAAAAGTAGTAGTTTCTGTCTTCATTACTTCCTTGGTTTTAGTGGCATTTGCCTCTGATAAACTATAAATTAAAACACCCGTAAAGGCTAGGAAGAATATGGTATAAAAGTATTTTTTCATGATACAAATTTTTAACGTTCGATTAGGGCAATTTTAAAATTAAAATTCAATTAAACAAGGAAAAAGTCTAAATAAAATTATTACATATTTATTAAGAAATCTCGCATTTGGTCCATTTGCCACTGGGGTGTAGAAGTTGCTCCACAAATGCCAACGGTATCACCATCATTAAACCATTCTGGCTTAATCTCTTCCTTACTGCTTACAAAAAAAGTATTCTTGTTATGCTCTTTGCAAACATCGAAAAGCACTTTGCCGTTGCTAGATTTTAGGCCCGCTACAAAAACTATTTTATCGAATCTTTTTGCAAAATCACGCAGTTGAATATCTCTATTGCTTACTTGCCTGCAGAGCGTATCGTTAAAGTTCACTTCAATTCCTTGCGACTCTAGTTTTTCTTTTAGCAGGTATAAGTTTTTTGTTCGCTTTGTTGTTTGACTAAATAATTGGATTTTTTTAGGCAAATCATATTTCTCTAATTCGTCGAAAGACTCAACCACAATGGCATCGCCATTGGTTTGCCCTACCAAGCCTTTAACCTCGGCATGACCATGTTTGCCATAGATGAGAATTTGTTCATCCTTGTTAGAAGCTTCCCTAACACGGTGTTGAAGTTTTAACACAACAGGACAGCTTGCATCAACCAATTCAATGCCGTATTCCATAGCCAACTTATAGGTTTCTGGAGGCTCGCCATGGGCACGTATTAACACCTTGGTATTACGCAACTCATTAAACTGATCGTGGTTAATTATTTCTAATCCCTTTTCTCTTAAACGAGATACTTCTTCATCGTTGTGCACAATGTCTCCTAAACAATATAAATGGCCTTCTTCATTTAAAATATCCTCAGCCATTTGAATGGCGAACACAACGCCAAAGCAAAATCCCGAATTATCATCTATTTCAACTGTCAATTTCATATATAATACAAAGATAGGAATTATCAACTAATCCTATCCTTATAACACAAATTCATTACTTTTGTTTGTCTGAACCAATTTATCCATCAAGTTGAAATTCAAAAATCCTTGGTTCAGACAGAAAAAAATTAAAACAAACTACCGCAGAAAAGGTTATTTGCTTATGGAAGATAAAAAAGACATGTTAAATGAGGATGGAAGTTATATAGGACCAGCGAGTCTATCTCCTATTCCATTGAGCGTTGGGTCGCCAGTAATTAGGATAGAAGATAAAGGGAAAATTCGCGCAATTGCTGTGGAGGCAATGCATCATTATGCGAATCAGGAAATGGCTTTACTTAAAAAACAAGCCGATTTAATTATGGAGCAGGTTAGGGAAATTGAAGACAGGCTAAAAGTGTCTGAACGCATTTATGAATCCGACATGCGTTTTCAGCCAATTATTGGGCAAATTTATCACCTATACCAAAAAGACGATCATTATAAAATGTCCATTATTGGTCCGCAAGAATGGGGTCAAAGTAAAAGCATGGGTACCTATGTTGCCACGGTGAAATTGCTTGGCGACCATAGCTGGGATGTTATTAATAAGCAGACAAATTAGTCTTTCCAATCGGCAATAAACAAATTGGTATCTCTTGTTCCACCATTATTGCGGTTGCTCGAGAAAATCAACTTTTTGCCGTCTGGCGAAAACATGGGAAAGGCGTTGAATAGGCTGTTTTGGGTAATTTTTTCCAATCCTGTTCCATCTACATTAATCATATAAAGCTGAAAATCGTATCCTTTTTCGCTGTGGTGGTTCGAGCTAAAAATAATTTTCTTCATGGAAGGGTGATAAAAAGGAGCCCAATTTGCTTTTCCTAAATGGGTGATTTGCTTTAAATCACTACCATCCACATTACACGTATAGATTTCCATGTTTGTTGGTGCTACTAATCCCTTCGCAAGCATATCCTTATAATCTTTAATTTCCTCCTCGCCAGTTGGCCTAGAAGCCCTAAAAACAAGATTTTTACCATCTGGAGAGAAAAATGCACCCCCATCGTATCCTAGTCCAAAAGTTACTTGTTTAACATTTTTACCATCCATATCCATCACGTATAAATCCAAATCGCCATTTCTTGTGCTGGTAAAAACTATTTTATCTCCCTTAGGACTTACCGTTGCCTCTGCATCGTATCCCGGTTCATTGGTTAATTGCTTGATAATTTTTCCCTTTTCATTCGCAATAAAAATATCAAAATCGGCATAAATAGCCCATAAATATCGCTTAGATGGTGGCGGGTCGGCCGGACAATCTTTGCCACCTAAATGGGTTGAAGCAAACAAAACATCTTTGTTATTTGGCATATAATAACTGCAGGTAGTTCTTCCCATACCGGTACTAATAAGCTGAGGTATTTTAGTTGTATCTATGGCCTTACGCAAATCCATCATAAAGATTTGATCGCATTTTAAGCCCCATTTTTTATTATTGCTTTGAAAAGCAATTTTATGGTTATCGAAACTCCAATATGCTTCGGCATTATCGCCGCCAAAGGTTATTTGTTTGAGGTTCTGAAGATGTGCTTCGTTATTTTGACCCTTTAAAAGGTTCGCAAAAAGAAATCCCAATACAATAAAAACGGCTTGCTTTTTCATGTGTAAATATTTGTAAGATGAAAATTATTGTTGTTAATTTATTACAGACACTTCAAATCTAGGAGAACCCTTTACCCCTTGTTTGTTATAATAATCAGTAAACCTCAATTTATAATAAACTGGATGAGGGCCCTTAGTTCTAAAAATATAGTTTACATATTTTCTGGTGGTGTACCTACCCTGGTTAAAATCGTACAATTTCCATTCAAAACCAATGGCATCTCGTTGCTCTTTATAGGTTAGCCCAAATACTTCTCCCAGCTTTATGGATTCAAAATTTAAAGAACTATCAATGGCCAAAGAAACCGTTTTTGGGTTAATATGAACCCCTGTTACCGTGTACAATAATGGCGGATTAAACTCATAGTAAATCCAGCGACATTTTAAAAAGCAAAACTGCCAATTGTCATTATTAGGTTCAAAATTTAAGCAACTTACAGACCCAAAATCATAATAAACTTGATTCTTTGCAGGCGCACGCCTTACCTCATCTACTTTTAAAATCTTTCCATATAAATCGGCAACAATAATCTTATAATGCCCATCAAAAGTTTTATTGAGTTTAAACTGGTAAAACCTGCCTCCAATACTGCCAATACCCCTATCAATTAAATACACAGAATCATTGGTTTGAACCAACCCCTCATTAAACCAATTTTTTAGCACAATTGAATCGCCCCCGGAAGCCTCATCCCATCTCCATTTTAAGTCGGACAATTTTATATTTGATTTAAAATCACGCTTCCCTAAAATGGATAATAGCACCCCTTTGCCACCGTTTATCATTACGCGGTTGGAGCCCATTTTGCAATCAAAGGCCAAATCCCAAATATTATTTTTAACCCTAGCCTTTTCATAATTGCTATCTAAAAAGTTAACATAAACCTGATCTTCATAATTCTCGCCTAAACCCACTTGCAAAAGAGAAATCAAAGCATTTGGACGAGGCGGCAGAATCACGGCAGTATCTTCCTTTTCGCATGAGCAAAGAGCTAAAATGACAAAGAAAACAGTTGCTATTTTAATTTTAATAAATCCCACAATTCATACTTTATAGAAAACTATATTTAACACCTAAAAACAAAGACCTACCCATACCAGTAGCGGCAGAACTGCTGCTAGAAGAATGTGGCCCACCCGAAAGACTTGCATTTACATTAATCACATTCATCAAGTTTTTTACACCCGAAGTTAGCGTTAGCTTATTTTTCAATAAGGGCTTATTGACTGTAAAATCAATTACAGCAAAGGGATCAATATAGCCCAAAGAAACATCGTTATTTAGATAGCTATATTGATACATCTGAAGTTTGCCATTAAATTTGGTAAACAAGTTAATATTAAGTGCCGATTTAACAAAATTATAGGAAAGATTTAGGCGCCACTCTTGGTTATAATACACATCGTTTGTTTTGTTGTATCCAGCTAAAATATTTTTCCTACCTGTAATAACATAACCCATTGAAATTTGATAAGGAATAGTTCTATACTCAACGGTCATTGAACTTCCATAGCTCGAAAAAGTATTAATATTTACATATTGAAATTGCATGCTAGTTGCCTCTCCCACCCTAGCAAAGTCTATCATATTTTCTATATGGTTATAAAAAACAGTTGGTTCGAACCTAAAAATTCTACTTTCTCTTTTATAGGTATAGGAAAGAACCATTTGAAGGTTATCGGATGTTTCGGACACTAGTCCGTTGTTTCCTTTAATGTTGTGAGCTGCATCTACAAATTGAAGGTGTAATTCCTTTAAACTAGGCGCCCTAAATCCCTTTGCATACGAGCCCCTTAAAATCCAATTATCAGAAAAATCATATTTAAAATTAATGGATGGAACCAATGGCGCCTTATAACTGGTATGGTATATTACACGAAAGGCTGGTCTTAACAAAAGGTGCTTAACAGGCTTCCATTCTGCACTTGTGAATAAATTATAATCGCCCATATTTTGCTTTTCGCCTTCAATCCTTGAACCGTAGGTAAACTCATGGTTCAATTCATATCCCATTTGGTATCCCAATTTTTGTGAAAAGGCCACATTAGAATAAGTTCCCCTACTCATAATTTGATGAAACCAGTTTGTATCGTGTTCAAAAGAAGAGGGAACCAGTTCCTGAACCAAATCAACTAAATTTTTGGCGTAGGTATTATACCTTCTTTGATAGAAATTATAGGAAGCTAAAACATTAATATTTCGTTTTCCTTGATGCTTTTTATCGTAGAAAAAAGAAGAAGAAAACCTGATAGTATGATAATACCTATCAATGGCTACAGCTTGGCTCCAATCAATGTTTGGAATGCCCTTATCGGTAACTTTTTCAATAAAAAACTGGTTACTCCAACGCAAAGAACCATGCTCTATGAACTTAGACAAGGAAATGTCGGCATTATACTGCGTTCTTGGCTTCCATAACTTATTTCTACTACTTGGATTTTCGCTATAACCACCAAAGAAATTTCTTCCACCAGAAGCTAAAATACTATACTTCTCATTTGATTTACCAAAGCCAAAATCTAGGTTATATTGACCAATACTTTCGCCATAAGCACCAACCCTAGCATTACTTGATCCCTGTTTTTGCTTTTTGGTGATTATGTTAATTACACCACCTAAGGCATCTGTACCAAAATTGACGCTCATGGGACCTTCAACCAACTCTATGCGATCTACATTTTGAAGGTTAATTTGAGACAGATCTACACTGCCATTTTCCCTTCCAATAACCGGAACGCCATCTATCAGAATTTTTATGTTGTTTCCTCCAACACCCTGTAATTGCATGGTACTTCCTAAAATTGGATCTTGAATGACCCTAATATTTAGTTCATTGGTAAGCACTTGTTGCAGGTTAAATGCCCCTTGCTTTTCAATGCGTTTAGAATCGATTACTTTAACCTTTAAAACAGATTTACTTAGGCTATGCGCCTCATATTGACCCGTTACTACTAATTCATCCAAGCTTTGCAAAGAATCTAGTTTTTGCGCATTGCCAAGCGAAAAAAACAGCAAGACTGCCATTATTGCAATGGCAAATCTTGTGTTTTTTATAAATACGGATAAATTAAAAATCAAAACAATATTAATTGATAACTACTTTTTTAGATACTTTATATCCTTCTGTTTGCACTGTTAGGAAATACACGCCCGAATTTAAGGTTGCAGTTGAAATTGTTAAATCAAAGTTTCCTTTTACTTGTGTGAAATTTTGAGACTGAATAACTCTTCCTGTAATATCCATTAGTTCAACATTAAGAGAAGCTATTGGTTTGATTACACTTAGTTCGATGTTTAATTTTTCTGAAGCTGGGTTAGGATATACTTGAAGGTTATTAAATGCTTCTTTTACTTCGGAGGTGCTGGTTAGGTCTGTAAATAAAGTCTTGTTAAAGCTAATATTTTGTCTGGTTGAACTTGCGAAATACTCGGTAAAAAACAACCTATAAAAACTATTTAACCCAGTTTTTACCACATATGATAAAGAATCGCGAATTGGCCAATTACCTGGGGTTGTTGTGATTAGTTTCCAATCCCAACCCATTTGGTTTATATTGGTTTTAAAATCTAAGGAGGCCTTAGGAACATAGGTTTTTGCATCTGCTCCAATATATTTAGCAGTGGTTACCGTAGGATTGTGTAAAACCCCCATTACAGGATACATTAAAGTTTGCCCAAACAGGGTTACCATTGTTTTATACCTGGTAAATAAGATATCCCAAGTATTTAAAGCTGGTTCGCGGTCGATCACGGTGTTGGTTAATACATTGTAATAAGCAAACAATTTATTGTTAAAATTCGATTTTCTAATGCTTACTGTATTGCTATCGGTGCCATCAATATTAGAAATGGTAAAAACCCACATGGTATCATAAACAATGCTATGCACGGTTAACTTTTTTAATAATCTTGGAGCAGCAGGATTTGGTGAAACTGCAATTGCCATCAACCAAATTTGGTCGCCAACCACATCTTTACTTGCCATATCATATTGACCCCAGCCGTAATCAAATGGATTGCTTAAGCTGCGAATTTGGTTTAAAGCGCCCACATCCCAAGTGCTATCACTGTTAGTTGTTTGAGTCCACCTCATCCAACCACTGGTATCAAAATTTTTCCAATTTGCAAAAGTTTGGTTAGATTTATACATATCTACACTTCTACCATCGTTTACGATAATGGTTGCAGCTTGCATTGTTTTAAGAGGTGGTTGCGCTTTTCTAACTGCAAAGGCAATATGCCAATTGGTGTTTCTTACAGTGTCTTTAGTACCAGTGCTTAAATTATAATAAACGTCTACACTTGTTCCAGGCAGCATGGTTACGCTATCTGCTTGTTGGGCAAAAAGATTGATTGAAAGGAGAATAAGGCTTAAAAATGGTACTACTTTTTTCATTTTAGTATGTTGTTAATTGAAGCACAAAGAACTTGGTTAAAGCTTAATAATTGCCTGACAAAAGTCACAATACTACATTGTGACTATATTTTGACAAGATGAAAAAGCACAAAAAACCACTATTTCTGGTATTCCAAGTATAAAATTTGTGAGATTGCGCTTTTTATCTACTTTTGCAACGCAAAAATAACTATGCAAATACAACTGTTAAAGTCGAAAATACATCGTGTAAAAGTTACCCAAACTGAGTTACATTATGTAGGAAGTATTACCATTGATGAAGATTTAATGGATGCCGCCAATATGATTGAAAATGAGAAGGTACAAGTGGTGAACATTAACAACGGTGAACGCCTAGAAACATATGTAATTAAGGGAGATAGAGGCACTGGCATGATATGTTTAAATGGACCGGCGGCAAGAAAAGCAGCAACAGGCGACTCTGTCATTATCATTTCATACTGTATTATGGATTTTGAGGAAGCCAAAAAATACAATCCAATTGCTGTTTATCCAGATCACAACAACAAATTAACCCATTAATTTTTTTGAAAAAGCTCATTCAATATGGCATCATCTTAGGTATTGGGGGTGTCTTTTTATTTTTTGTTTTTAGAGATACAAATTGGAATGCGCTTTTTGAAAAGATGGCAGCGGCAAATTTTAGTTGGCTTCTCCTAGGAGTTGTAATTTCAATATTAAGCCATTGGATTAGGGCCTATAGAGCAACTCAACTCTATGAGGCAATGCATTTTAAGGTAAGCACCACGCATAGTTTTTATGCTGTTTTGGTTGGGTATATGATGAATTATATTATTCCGCGGGCTGGGGAGATTTCTAGGTGTGCGGCCCTTAGCAAGACAGACGATCTTCCTTTAGAAAAATCATTGGGCTCGGTGGTTACCGAAAGAATTGTGGACATGGTTTTATTGATGATCATTTTAGGCATCATTTTCCTCATGCAATTCGATTTAATAAGCGATTTCATTACAAAAACGCTTTCTAACAGCAATGTAGAAAATGGAAAAGATGTGACCAATTGGAAATTAATCGCATTAGGGATATTAGCGGGATTTGGGGCCTTGGTCTTTATTTTTAGAAGGAAATTGGTTCAGACCAAACTTTTTATAAGAATATTTGGGCTGATCCAAGGATTTGGCGACGGATTATTAAGTATTAGGCATGTGCGAAATCCCCTCCAATTTATATTGTTATCGATTGCCATTTGGGTTGGGTATATTTTAATGATGTACTTTTGTTTGTTTGCCATGGAACCTACCTCACATTTGAGTTTTGCAGATTGTTTAATTGTATTTGCCATTGGCACTATAGGCATTGTTTTACCTGCTCCTGGAGCGGGTGCAGGCACCTACCATTTTTTTGTAATGCAGTCGCTATTGCTTTTTGGAGTAGCCAAAGAAGATGGCATCGCTTACGCTACTATGGTTCACGGAATTCAAATGATTGTTTTATTGATATTGGGTGCCATAGCTTCTGTGTTGGTAGTGGCTCAGCAGAAAAAGAAAATCAATGAGCAGGCTTAAAGAGGTTGAGCGCAAAATTTTTACTTGGGAAAGCCTGCCAAAGCAATTATTGCGTTGGGCTAGTGAGCAAAAAAAAATTGTATTTACCAATGGTTGTTTCGATTTGCTTCATAGGGGCCATGTAGATTATTTGGCCAAGGCGGCAGATTTGGGTGATGTTTTGGTGGTTGGCTTAAATACCGATTCCTCAGTAAGCAAGTTAAAGGGTGAGCATAGGCCCATACAAGATGAAAATTCGAGGTTGCAAATAATAGCATCTTTGGGTTTTGTTGACGCCGTAATTTTATTTGATGAACCAACTCCTTTGGCATTAATTCAATTGGTTAGGCCCGATGTTTTGGTAAAAGGAAGCGACTACCAGCCAAAAGATATTGTAGGTTATGAGACCGTTATGTTAAAAGGAGGAGAAGTAAAAACCATCGACTTTATTCCGGGTTATTCTACTAGTGGCATTGAAAAAAAAATAAAACTGTCCTAAGTAAAATCATCCCCTCTGGGTTTGATAATGTTTGGGTAATTAATATATTCGCTAAATTAAATGATACGATTATGGACTTTGAATTTACAGAAGAGCATTTGAATGTTCAACAAGCAGCAAGAGATTTTGCGCAAACAGAACTTTTACCAGGAGTAATTGAGCGCGACAATGAGCAAAAATTTCCGGCCGAACAAATTAAAAAGTTAGGAGAACTTGGCTTTTTAGGCATTATGGTTGATCCAAAATATGGTGGTTCTGGCATGGACACTATTTCGTATGTTTTGGCTATGGAAGAGTTGTCTAAAATTGATGCATCTGCGTCTGTGGTGGTTTCTGTAAACAACTCATTGGTATGCTGGGGTCTTGAGACTTATGGCACAGAGGAGCAAAAACAAAAATATCTTGTTCCAATGGCTAGTGGCACGGTTCATGGGGCATTTTTATTGTCTGAACCAGAGGCAGGCAGCGATGCTACCTCCCAAAGGACAACTGCTGAAGATAAAGGAGATCATTACCTATTAAACGGCACCAAAAACTGGATTACCAATGGCAATTCTGGCACCTATTATTTGGTAATTGCGCAAACACATGTAGAAAAAGGGCATAAAGGAATTAATGCTTTTATAGTAGAGAAAAACTGGCCAGGCGTAACGGTTGGGAAGAAAGAAGATAAGATGGGTATTCGTGGAAGCGATACGCATTCTGTTATGTTTCAAGATGTAAAAGTTCCTTTAGAAAATCGCATTGGAGAGGATGGTTTTGGATTTAAATTTGCGATGAAAGTTTTGGCTGGGGGTAGAATTGGAATTGCAGCGCAGGCTTTAGGAATTGCAAGTGGCGCTTATGAATTGGCATTAAAATATTCTAAAGAACGCAAAGCATTTGGCAAAGAAATAATGCACCATCAAGCCATTCAATTTAAATTGGCCGATATGGCTACTCAAATTGAAGCGGCACGTTTAATGGTGTTAAAAGCTGCTTCACTGAAGGATAATGGTAAAGATTATGCATTGGCTAGCTCAATGGCAAAAGTATTTGCTTCTGAAACGGCAATGTGGGTAACAACGGAGGCCGTTCAAGTTCATGGTGGCTATGGCTATGTAAAAGAGTATCATGTAGAAAGATTGATGCGCGATGCCAAAATTACTCAGATTTACGAAGGCACAAGTGAGGTAAATAGAATTGTGATTTCGAGAGAAATTTTGAGATAATAGTGGAACTAATTGGAGGTTTTTAAGTGATTAAATTTGCCTCTCTTTATCTAAAAAGCTGCCTTAAAAGTGATTTTAGGGCAGCTTTTTTTTATTAAATTGAACTAAGGGTTCTTAATTAAAAACACCTTTAATACCATGCTTAATTAAAATAGGTAATACATTGTTGTTTAGTTAAGAATTCCTACTCAAAGGGGATTGTTTATTTATAGCACATAATAAATGTCGAAAATGTGCGTCCACGATGGGTTCGAAGGTTATTTATATAAACATTTGATGACTTAAGCATCGTAAAACCCGCAACTAAACAACATTGATATTTAATACTCCAAATGTTTTAGACTATTACATATTGCGTATCAGAATAACTATAACAAATGAGTTATATCTTTATGCTTTAGAATAGAGAATTTTTGTCCATCAAATTCTAATAAATACAGGCATAAATTAACGTGTTCAAACGAATCCATTTGAGATAAGGGCAAATCAAGTAGGGTACATAGAAAACTTTTTAGGGCCCTGCCATGCATTGAAATAAGCACACATTCATCTGCTTGCATTTTTAAATAATTAACAAAAGGCAACTGGCGCCTTTGCAATTCAAAAGCACTTTCGCCCTCTTTAATTTTGGCATGGTAATTCCCTTCATTCCAAGAATTTACTACCTCCCCATATGCGGCTCTTTCTAATTCATTTTGTGGTTTGCCTTCAAAAAATCCCCAAGAAATTTCGTTTAAGGCAACGTTAGCGACATACTTTTTGCCAGCTTCAATAAAGGGCAAAACACTTTGTTGAGTTCTTATAAGGGACGAAGTATAAATTTTATCAAAATTAATCTCTTTATAATAGGCATAAAATCTGTTCGCTTGTTGAATTCCTTTTGCGTTTAAAAGGCTATCTACCCCGCTACCTTGAACAATTCCTTGTTTGTTAAAATCTGTTTCACCATGTCTAATAATATAAATCAGTTTATTTGCCATATTTGCACGAATATATAAAACAGAAACTTATTGGCAATATTGAACCTAAAATGTATCTTGCTTAGATAAAAAATCACAGTCATGAAAACCCATCAGTTAATCTATCGAAACAACCAAGGTTGGAATCCACAAATTGAAAGCTCAAGTAATATTAATCCGCAATTGATTTTGCTTTTTGGTTCAACAGAATTAATAAAAGCCAATGAACATATAAGAGGTTTGAAAGAAAAATTTCCCAATGCAATAATTGTTGGAGGAAGTTCATCAGGAGAAATATGTGGTATTCACGTTTATGACGATACAATTGTTGCTACTTTGGTGGAATTTAAAAGCACCACTGTACAATTTGAAAGTAAACACCTCCTCAATCCAAAGGATAGCAAAGATGTTGCGATTGACTTAATAGGCAAGCTTGACAAAAAAGACCTAAAACATATATTTTTCATTTGTGAGGGGCTCAATATTAATGGATCAGAATTGGCAAAAGGTATTCGCTCAGCACTGCCTCAAGGAGTAGCGGCCACAGGTGGATTAGCGGGTGATGGTGCTAATTTTAATGAAACATTTGTACTCAATTCGGATGGGAAGGCCGAAACAAGTTTGGTATCAGCCATTGGTTTTTATGGCGAGAAATTATTGGTATCATATGGTAGTCTTGGTGGTTGGGATAGCTTTGGTATAGAGAGATTGGTTACGCGATCAGTAGACAATGTACTTTATGAGGTGGATGGCATGCCAGCGCTTGAACTATATAAGTCGTTTTTGGGAGATTATGTAAAAGATTTGCCAGCATCTGGATTGTTGTTTCCAATTAACCTAAGAAATGAAGAGGATGATAAGCCTGTAGTAAGAACAATTTTAGCTGTAAATGAAGAGATGCAATCCTTAACCTTTGCTGGTGACATACCAGAGGGAAGTTATATTAAATTAATGAAGGCAAATTTTGATAGATTAATAGAAGGAGCTACAGGTGCTGCATTATCAACTATTAAAAATGATGCTAACAAAAGACCTGAATTAGCTATTTTAATTAGCTGTGTTGGAAGGAAATTAGTTTTAAAGCAATTAATAGAGGATGAGGTAGAATCGGTGTCTGAAGTATTGGGAGAACAGGCAACTTTATGCGGGTTTTATTCTTATGGGGAGATTTCACCATTTGATTCTGAAAGTGAATGTAAATTGCATAATCAAACAATGACCATCACTACTTTTAAGGAGATGGATTAATAAGATTATGAATTCAAAATTAGGCGAGGCTATAGAAAACTCCATTGATTCATTGCTTGGAATTCATGTTTTAGTAGTAGAGGATAATCTATTAAACCAAATCGTTTTCAAAAAAAATTTAACTCAAATGAAAGCAACGGTTAGTCTAGCTGGAAATGGTTTAGAGGCCTTAAAAGTGATTGAAAACGATAATTTTGATATCATATTAATGGACCTCCAAATGCCCTTAATGAATGGCTTTGAAGCAACACGAAAAATTAGGCAGTTACTTACACAAAAATCTAACATACCGATCATTGCTATTTCTGCAGATTTACACCCTCAAATAATGGAAAAAGCGATAGATTCAGGCATGAATGACTATTTACCTAAACATTGTGAAAACAGTCTATTAAAAGAAAGAATTAAATTTCATATAACCAATTTTGAACAATGCATAGACTGTTAAAAAGGCAATTAAAAAAGCTGTTTGGTGATACAATTCCTCAACAAGAGGATTTGAATAATTTTCTCAAAATAGTGGATGAAAGTTATCTTAATTTTCAGGACGACTATAACAAACTTGAAAGGATACTAGAATTAAGTTCAAAGGAGTCCTTTAAAGAATTAAACAATTTCAAAAATGCGATAGATAGTGCTGCTCATGTGTCTCTAACAGATGCTAAGGCAAACATAATATCGGCAAATAAAAATTTCTGCGAGGTTTCTGGCTTTACTTTACCAGAATTGATAGGCAAGAATCACAATATCGTCAATAGTGGAATTCACCCAATTAGTTTTTTTGAGGAAATGTGGTCTAAAATAGTTGCTGGGAGAATTTGGCAAGGGGAAATTTGCAACCGTAAAAAAAATGGCGAATTGTTTTGGGTAGATTCTACCATTATTCCCTTTTTAAACGACAAGGGAAAACCCTATCAATATCTTTCAATTAGATTTGATATTAGCAATAGAAAAAAAATTGAAGAGGAAATTAAAACCTTAGCGCTTGTTGCGCAAAAAACTCAAAATGTAGTGATTATTACAGATGCCAATGGAATAGCAATATGGGCGAATGATGGGTTTGAAAGAATTACAGGATATAAAACATCTGAGTTAGTAGGATTAAAACCGGGCCAATTATTACAAGGAAAAGATACCAACTTAGATACTATAAAAGAAATTTCAAGTTGTATAAAATCACAAATACTGTTCAATGGTGAGTTATTAAACTATTCTAAATCTGGAGAGCCATATTGGATTTCAATTTCAATTACACCCATTATTGAAAACGACAAGCATATTGGTTTTATAGCCATTGAGGCCGATATAACTGAAAAAAAGAAATTCGAGGTTATTTTAAAAGAAAACGACAAACTCTTAAGGGCCATAAACAATGCCTCAATGGAGCTTTTAGCAAACTCAGATTTTAATATTGCAGCATCCAAAGCGATGGATATTATTGGCAATGCATTTGAGGCTCAAAAAGTCTGGATATTTAAGAATGATAAGAATGATTTTGGTGAAATTTCCACATTTAGTAGAATATTTGATTGGTATGCGGATGGAATACAAAATCAAAATAACGAAAGTGACTTGCAGCACTTAAACTATAAGGAGATTGGCCTTGAAAGTTGGAGAGAATTACTGCTTCAGAAAAAAGTAATAAAAGAAAATAAAAACAATTTTTCTATTTCGGGAAAAGTAAAAATCTTTGTGGAAGATTTAGAAAATATTATTGTATTACCTGTTAATTTTCTGGATACTTTTTGGGGCTTTTTGGCAATGGGAACCCAAAACCCAAATTATTCCTGGATAAATAGTCAGGAACAAATTTTGAAAAATTTTGCTAGCAATATCGCCTCGGCTTTTGAAAGGAATGAATCTGAAGTTAAATTAAAGGAAAATGAGGAGAAATTTAGGCTACTGATAGAGTCGGCCACCGATATTTTTTATTATACAGATCCCCAAGGTAACTTCACCTATGTAAACGATATATCTTCTGTAATAACGGGCTTTTCTATAGAAGAATTACTTCAAAAGAATTTTTTGGATTTGGTTCAGCCCGACTACAAAAAAAAGGTAGCCTTATTTTATAAGAAACAATCTACAGAAGGGAGCTTAGTAACCTATTATGAATTCCCAATTACAACCAAAAACGGAAAAACGGCTTGGATAGGGCAAAACGTACAACTCATAAATACTGGCAATAGTGCGAGGGGAATTCAAGCCATTGCGAGAGACATCACAAAACTTAAAGATGCACAGACAGAAATTACAGAATCACACAACTTTTTAAATGAAATAGTTGAATCTATTCCTAACCCTATGTTTGTAAAAAACAGGAACCACGAATGGATAATGGTTAACAATGCTTACACAAAATTAACTGGAATATCTAAGAACAAAATTATTGGACAAAAAGACACCGCCTTTATTGAAAAGGAGCAAGCTTTATCTTTTATTGAGCTCGACGAAAAACAGTTTCTAGATAAAAAAGAAATGGTGAGAGAGGTGGTTTTCAGTAAAAAAGATGGTGAGGAAAAAACACTCTTGGTTAAAAAAACCATTTTTGAAAACAAGAATGAAAGCTTCTTAATAGGCATTATTACAGACATTACTGAACTAAAAAATAGTGAAAAACAAATTTTACTTCACAATAAAATAGCAGACCAAATAAGTGATGCAATTTCTGTTGCCGATTATAATGGAAAAATTATTTATGTGAATGAGGCCCATGCTAAAAACATGAATTTAAGTAAGGATGAGCTCATTGGTAGTTCGGTAATTAATAGAGAGAAACTCTTCGAATCAATTACAAGTTGGCAAAAGCACTATAATGAAATAAAGTTCACTGGTAACCAATTAATTGAGGGTACAAATATTAGAAATGATGGGAGCAAATTCCCAGTGGAAGCCAATGTTAAGTATGTAAACATTGAGAATAAAGGATATGTAGTTTCTGCAATGAGGGACATTACAGAGAGAAAAAAAGCCGAGGAAGATGTAAAAAATCTGAAGCTATTTTATGAAAACGTATTGAATAAAATTCCAACAGATGTGGTTGTGTTTGATAAAAATCACAAATACCTTTTTGTAAACGAACTCGCCATAAAAGACAGAGAAAAAAGAAAATGGATTATTGGCCACAATGATTTTGAGTATGCAACGCGCTATGACAAACCATTGAAAATGGCCGAATCTAGAAGGGCATTATTTGAGGAAGTTATTACGAATAAAAAACAACTTGAATTTGAAGAGAAAATAATTTCGCAAGAAGGAAATCCACATTGGATGCTTAGAAGATTTTATCCTGTTATGGATGATTCTAATGAAGTTATGACCATTATTGGATTTGGCATTGATATTACCAATAGAAAAGTTGCAGAGGAAAAAACCAAGGAGAGTGAAGAGCGGTTAAAGCTTGCAACTTCTTCTGCTAATTTAGGTATATGGGATTGGAATCTTCAAACGAATAAACTCATTTGGGACCCTAGTATGTATAGTATTTTTGGAGTCGATTCAAATAAATTTAACAACGATTATGATGCATTCGAAAGCTGCCTATACGATGAAGACAAGGAAAGGGTAGCAAAGGAAATAAAGGACGCTATAGATAATAATTATGATTTTAAAGGATTATTCAGAATTGTTACAGACGAGGGTGAGATAAAATATATTAATGCGGTATCAAAGACCTTCAGAGATACAAACGAAAAACCATATCGCATGATTGGTGTTAACTTTGATGTAACGGAGAGCACCATTATTCAACAGAAAATACTCAAACAACAACAAGACCTAGAGGAAGCTCAACGCTTGGCTAAGGTGGGTGCTTGGGAAATTGATGTAAAGGAAAAATCAATTGTTTGGTCTAAGGAAACCTTTAATATTTGTGAAGTACCTTTAGACAAACAACCGACCTTAAATGAAACTTATGGCTTCTTTACACCCCAAACAAAGGAGGCCGTTATAACCGCCTTTTTTAATTCTATTGAACACCATGAAGAATTTGAATTAGAGGCACAGTTAATAACTTCTAATAAAAAAATAGTTGACGTAAAAACAAGAGGTATACCTTATTCGGAAAAAGGAAAAGTTGTTTCAATAAGAGGTATATTTCAGGATATAACCATTGAAAAAGAAGCAACAAGGTTAATGGGGCAATATACAGAAGAATTAGAGAAGAAAAACCAAGAGCTAGATAAGTTTGCCTACGTGGTTTCACATGACTTAAAAGCACCGTTAAGGGGCATCAATAACCTAAGCATGTGGATAGAGGAAGATATGGAAGGCAAGTTGGAGCCCGACACTAAAAACAACTTGGATTTAATGCGCAAACGTGTGAAGCGAATGGAAGGTTTAATTGACGGTATTTTACAATATTCTAGAGCAGGTAGAATTAAACATGAACCAACAACCTTTCCTTTACATGAAGTTTTAGTTGAACTTGTGAATAATTTGGCTCCTGATGAAAAGTTTAACATAAACATTCATGAAGACTTGCCAGTTATGACAACAGAAAAAATTGTGATTGAGCAAATCTTTTCAAATTATGTGAGCAATGCACTAAAATATAATAAAAACCCAGAACCTACCATTGAAATTAGTTATCAGGAAAAAAATGGATACTATGAGTTTTGTGTAGCAGATAATGGCGCAGGTATCGAAAAAGAATTTCATGAGAAAGTATTTGTAATTTTCCAAACCTTGCAGGCTAGAGATACATATGAAAGCACAGGAGTTGGATTAGCAATTGTAAAAAAGATGGTGGAAGACAAGGGTGGTAAAGTTTGGATTGAATCTGAAATTGGATTAGGTGCCAAATTTTATTTTAGCTGGCCAATAAACGAATAATTAAATGAGAAAAATCTTTATCCTATTCATATCCATAACCATTCATTTTTATGCAATAAACAAATCAAATGCACAATGTATTGACCCTTTAAGCATATCGCCAGGTTTTCCTTGTCCTGACCCAACCTATAAACCAGTATGCGGTTGCGATGGCATTACCTACAGGCACGATTGTGATGCAAGGTATAGAAATGGTGTACTTACTTGGACAGATGGCCCATGTTCTGGGTTTGAGTTTGATTTAATCCCAACTTTTGTAACCGATTTTGACATACTTAGACTCACGTTTGTGCAAAACACGGGCCGACCAGCAACATTGTATTTGTTAGATTATTTTGGCAAAACGCTTATTCAAAGAACCTTACCAGCAAGCGATAATTTTGCCATTCCTTTTCAATTCGATTTACCCGAAATTAATAGCATGAGACCTGGTCCGTATATCATCATAATTTTTAACGGACAGGGAACATATCGGTTTAAAAAGTTTGTAAAGGTTTAACTTCAATTGATTTAAATGACAAATACATATAGCGATATTACCTTTACGAGAAAGGATGATTTAAGCAAAGGAGAGTTCGAGAATTGCACTTTTCAAGGCTTAGATTTATCAAACCAAAATTTGAACGGTTATATTTTTATTGATTGTCATTATACAGATTGCAATTTAAGTTCAGCGTCTATTCTTGGCACTGCATTTAGAACTGTAAGTTTTGAGGGCTGCAAACTTCTTGGCCTATCCTTTCATTTATGCAATGAATTTGGATTAACTTTAACATTTAACAACTGCATACTTAACCATTCGTCGTTTTACAAACGAAAGTTAAAAAAAACGCAGTTTAAAAATTCTCAATTAAAAGAAGTTGATTTTACCGAATCGGATTTAAGCGAGTGCTGTTTTGAAAATTGCGCACTAAACATGGCGGTATTTGAAAATTGCAACCTAACTAAAACAGATTTTAGGTTGGCCAATAATTACACCATTGACCCCGAAAGAAACAAATTAAAGAAAACACGATTTAGTTTTCCGTCGGTAATTGGCCTTTTAGATAAATACGATATTTCAATAGATTAGAGAAAATTATTCACATTAAAAGGGGAATCACCTCATTTTTGGGGAAATTAGAGTCCAAATTTTCCATAAATTATCAATTTATGGAAGAATATCATTGCGTATTTAGCTGAATTCTAAAATATTCTACTTATTTTCGCAGCCCCAAAAGAAGGTAAGGTAGATTTTTTAAACATTTAGTTGTGAATTAAAAAAACTTGACCTATTTTTGCAACCCTTTAATAAAACTAGAAGAAGCGTGGACGCAATAAGTTACAAAACAATTTCAGCCAATAAGGCAAGCACAACCAAAAATTGGTTTGTGATTGATGCTGAAGGACAAACCTTAGGAAGATTTGCCTCAAAAGTGGCAAACATTTTACGTGGCAAACATAAGCCATCGTTTACACCGCATGCCGATTGTGGTGATTACGTAATTATTATCAATGCTGATAAAGTACGTTTCACAGGCAACAAGTTAAACGATAAAGAATACAAATTCTTCTCGGGTTACCCGGGTGGTTTGCGTTTTGAAGTAGCAAAAGACATTTTGGTACGTCGCCCAACGTACGTAGTGGAACATGCTATCAAAGGGATGTTACCAAAAAATAAATTGGGATCAGAGTTGTTCCGTAACTTGCATGTTTATGCTAGTGCTGAGCATCCACATGGCGCCCAACAACCAAAAGAATTAAAATTCTAAGAGATGGAAATCAATAACGCATTAGGAAGAAGAAAAACAGCTGTTGCCCGTGTATACCTTACAACAGGGACAGGCAACATGGTTGTTAACAAGAAGGATTACAAAACATACTTCCCTACGCTAAGTTTGCAAATTGCTGCAAATAAAGCATTTGAAGTAACCAACACTGTTGGTCAGTTTGATGCAACTATCCATGTAGATGGTGGTGGTCATACTGGTCAGGCAGATGCTATTAAACTTGCTATTTCACGTGCTTTGGTAAAATATAGCGCAGAATTAAAGCCTGTGTTAAAGGTAGCGGGTTTATTAACCCGCGATCCAAGAATGGTAGAACGTAAAAAGCCTGGTCAGAAGAAGGCTCGTAAGCGTTTCCAATTCGTAAAACGCTAATCAGAATTTATCTAATTATATGTCAAAAATCACGCACGAAGAGTTGCTGGAAGCGGGAGTGCACTTTGGTCACTTAACCCGTAAATGGAATCCGAAAATGGCACCATATATTTTTATGGAGAAAAACGGAATCCACCTCATCGATCTACACAAAACAGCTGTTAAGCTGGATGAGGCCGCTCAAGCCATTAAAAACATTGTAAAGTCGGGTCGTAAGATTCTTTATGTTGCTACTAAGAAGCAGGCAAAAGAAATTATGGAAACTGAGGCAAAACGCGTTAATATGCCTTACGTTTGCGATCGTTGGTTAGGCGGTATGCTTACCAACTTCGGAACTGTAAGAAAAAGCATAAAGAAAATGCAAACCTTAGAGAAATTGGCTCAAGACGGCACATACACTAATATCAACAAGAAAGAGCGATTAATGATTGATCGCGAGAAAATTAAGTTGAAAAAAGTATTAGGTGGTATTGCAGATTTGAACCGCTTACCTGCTGCATTGTTAATTGTAGATATCAAACGCGAGCACATAGCCGTTGCTGAAGCTACTAAATTAAATATCCCAACTTTTGGTATCGTAGACACAAACTCAGATCCTACCTTAGTTGATTTCCCAATCCCTGCAAATGATGACGCAGCAAAATCAATCGCTTTGATTACCCGCTACATCACAGACGCAATCGTTGAAGGTTTATCTGAACGCAAACGCGAAAAAGAAGAAACTGTCGACAAAGAGGCTGTTGCTGAGAAAGAGGAAGCATAAAAAAAGCCTCCGTTAGCCAGCAGGCAGACGGAGGTTTTTTTTCACATTTTATTTATTAAAACAAAAAATTAAGATACATGAGTACAAATACAATCAGTGCAGCAGACGTAAACAAATTGCGCCAAATGACTGGTGCAGGTATGATGGACTGCAAAAAAGCTTTACAAGAAACGAATGGTGATTTTGAAGGTGCTGTAGATTCCTTGCGTAAAAAAGGTGCTAAAATTTCGGCTAACCGTGCCGATCGTGATGCCAAAGAAGGTGCAATTATTGCAAAAGTTACGGCAGATAATAAATTGGGCGTTATTGTTCAATTAAGTTGCGAAACCGATTTCGTAGCTAAAAACGAAGATTTCGTAGCTTTCACCCATAAATTAGTAGACATTGCCCTCGCAAACAAAGCAGCAAATGCAGATGCTTTGCGCGCTTTACCTATGGATGGCTTAACTGTTGGAGATAAAATAATTGAACAAGTAGGTAAAATTGGTGAGAAAATAGACGTAGTTCGTTACGAAATTGTTGAAGGAACTAACATCGTTCCTTATATACATGCTGGTAATAAATTAAGCGTATTGGTTTCCTTGAATGTGGCTGCTAACGAAGCAAACTTAGCTGCAGGAAAAGATGTTGCCATGCAAATTGCAGCTTTAAATCCAGTAGCTGTTGATAAAGCAGATGTTGACCCAACTGTAGTTGAGCGCGAAATCGCAATTGGCATGGACCAAGCTCGTGCCGAAGGAAAACCTGAAGCCATGTTAGAAAAAATTGCTCAAGGAAAATTAGGTAAGTTTTACAAAGACTCAACCTTGTTAAACCAAGAGTTCGTGAAAGACAGCAGCAAATCAATTGCTCAAATGCTAGACGGAGTTGAAAAAGGTTTAACTGTACTATCATTCAAACGAATTTCTTTATAATTCGATAAAAAAAAAGGCCATCTCCAACGAGATGGCCTTTTTTTATGCCTGAACCAAACCGAACAATAACTCAAAGGTAATTTCTCCTTAAACTTTACCAATTATTATTCTAATTTGCAACTCAATCCAAATACCAAACTCCAAAACTTAACTTAAAGATAATTAAATCATCACATACATTATGAAATACAAACGCGTACTACTTAAACTGAGCGGCGAAGCACTAATGGGCGATATGCAATATGGCATTGATTCTAAAATTCTTGAGCAATATGCGAAAGATGTAAAAGTTGTAGCAGATGCTGGGGTTGAAATTGCTATTGTAATTGGTGGTGGAAATATTTTTAGAGGTGTATCGGGTGTGGCTGGTGGCTTGGTTGAGCGCGCCCAAGGCGACTATATGGGTATGCTAGCCACGGTTATTAATTCAATGGCACTGCAAGGTGCACTCGAAAAACTTGGCCTAAAAACGCGCTTGCTAACAGCCATTCACATGGAACAAATTGCAGAACCATTTATACGCCGCAGGGCCATTAGGCACTTAGAAAAAGGACGGGTTGTTATTTTTGGCGCTGGAACAGGCAATCCATATTTCACAACCGATTCTGCAGCCGCTTTGCGCTCAGTAGAAATTGATGCAAACCTTGTTTTAAAAGGAACCAGGGTAGACGGAATTTACACCGCCGATCCAGAAAAAGACAAAACTGCAACCAGATTCAATAAAATTAGTTTTGAAGAAGTTTACGAACGTGGCCTAAACGTAATGGACATGACAGCAATTACCTTGTGCCAAGAAAACAAAATGCCCATCGTTGTTTTTGACATGAATAAAGCAGGAAATTTCTTGCGCGTTTGCCAAGGAGAAGACGTTGGAACTACCGTAACCGTTTAAGTTTTTAGGCAAAATTACCTAAGCTTTTACCCTTACACCTAAAACAGACTTTACCATTTGTTGAATTCCGGCTGCATCATAGCCACATTCATGATAAAGTTCGTGCTGCTCGCCATGCTCTACAATTCGATCTGGCATACCCATTCTTGTAACATCAGAAGAA
This sequence comes from bacterium, assembly GCA_034439755.1. Classification (GTDB taxonomy): domain Bacteria; phylum Bacteroidota; class Bacteroidia; order UKL13-3; family UKL13-3; genus B1. Next base: position 6,988 of record JAWXAZ010000133.1, on the reverse strand, counting down.
TAATGGTTTTCTGCCATAAATTCTAATATGGCCGACCCAAATCCACCCACGATGGTTCCATCTTCTACGGTAATAATTTGCTTATACTTACCAAACACCTCATGCAACATCTGCTCGTCTATTGGCTTTACAAAACGCATATCATAATGCGCGCCAAACACACCTTCTTTTTCAAGCAAATTCAATGCGGTTTGAACCAATATGCCAGCTGTTCCAAAACTTAAAACGGCAATATCGCCTCCACCTCTTAACTTTCGTCCTTTGCCGATTTCAATCTCAGCAAATGGTCGCTTCCAATCAATCATAACGCCATTTCCCCTCGGGTAACGAATTGAAAATGGCCCAGCATTCTTTTCTAAAGTGCCTGTAAACATTAAGTTTCTTAACTCCTCCTCATTCATAGGAGCAGAAACCACCATATTAGGTACACAACGCATAAACGGAATGTCTAACATGCCATGGTGCGTTTGTCCATCGGCACCCGCTAAACCCGCACGGTCCATGCAAAAAATTACATGCAAATTTTGCAAGGCCACATCATGCACCACCTGATCATACGCACGTTGCATAAAAGTTGAATAAATATTGCAAAAAGGTATCATGCCCTGGGCAGCCAAACCAGCACTAAAAGTTACCGCATGTTGCTCTGCAATACCCACATCAAAAGCCCTATCTGGCATCGCCTTCATCATAATATTCATGGAACTACCAGAAGGCATTGCCGGTGTAACACCAACTATTTTCGGGTTCATTTCGGCCAATTCAACAATAGAATGCCCAAAAACATCTTGAAACTTGGGTGGTTGTGGCGTCTTATTCGAAGATTTTATAATTTCACCACTTACCTTATCAAACAAACCTGGCGCATGCCATTTGGTTTGATCCTTTTCGGCTGGCGCAAAACCTTTGCCTTTTACCGTTACACAATGCAACAATTTTGGACCAGGAATCTTTTTTAAATCATTAAATATTTTAACCATGTGGTTAACATCATGTCCATCAACCGGACCAAAATACCTAAAGCCCAAGGCTTCAAATAAATTACTATGTTTTAGTAATCCACCTTTTAAGGTATCATGAACTTTAGACAAAATATCTTGTGAAACCTGACCAACCTTGCTTAAACGGTCAAGTGTTTTCCAAATATCATCTTTAAACTTATTGTACGTTGGCGAAGTGGTAATGTCTGTTAAGTATTCTTTTAATGCCCCTACATTTGGGTCAATACTCATACAATTGTCGTTTAATACCACAATGATATTTGCATTGGCAACACCTGCATGATTTAAACCTTCGAAAGCCATACCACCAGTCAAAGCACCATCACCAATTATGGCAATATGCTGCTTGTCGTGATCGCCTTTTAATTTAGATGCCACTGCCATACCCAAGGCAGCAGAAATAGAAGTAGATGAATGACCTACCCCAAAAGCATCATATTCGCTTTCCGAACGTTTAGGAAAACCAGAAATCCCTTTATAAACCCTATTGGTATAAAATTGATCTCTTCTTCCTGTTAAAATTTTATGCCCATAGGCTTGGTGACCTACATCAAAAATTAACTGATCAATGGGCGTATTAAAGGCATAATGCAAAGCTACTGTAAGCTCCACTACCCCTAAACTAGCGCCAAAATGACCACCGTAAACCGAGACCGTATCTATGATATACTGCCTTAATTCCGCCGAAATCTTCACCAAATCACTCTCATCAAATTTTCGGAGGTCTTCAGGATACTTTATTTTGTCCAAATGTGGGCCAGGATGAATCTTCATATAACGAATTTGAGGTGTTTACTGCAAAGTTTAATCATATACAACAATAGAATTGCTACATAGTTTTACCAATTTCTAATGAACAAAATTAAGGTTTATTGGTTCAATAAAAAACCAACGATAAAAAGTAAAATTAATTGCTCTTAATTACAAACGAGCATCGCTCACAATAAGGTCTTTAGGGTGAATTGACAAAACAGGAATGGCGCTGCTTTTAATCATTTGCTGAGAATATTTTCCCGAGAAAAAGGAAGTAATATTCGTCTCTTGTTCTGTCATTATAACAATCATGCCTGCATCCAATTCATTGGCATAATCTAAAACTTGATTGGTAGGATTACCGCCCAAACGGATCTCAGAAGTAACAGACACGCCCTTTTCTTCAATATTTAAAATAACTTGACGTAAATAATTTTTAATTAAAACCTCGGCATCTTTTCCCTTATCGTTGGAAACACCAATAACATATAGCTTTGAACCAAATGCCTTTGCCATCGCAACTGCATAAGGAACCTTTTGTCTTGTTTCAAAGGAAGAATCAATGGGCACAACAATTTTATCTAATTTAAAAACTTTGCTGCCACAAGGAACAGTTAAAACCATTCTTTCAATGTTATCAATCAACTTATTTGCTTCAACTGCATTAACAACGCCCTTTTCCGGACTTTCATTAATTAATGGAAGAATCATTAAATCGCTTTCAGAATCAACAAAGCTTTTAGCTAACTCCCTTGTTGAGCTAACAACAAATTTCTGGAAACTTGTAGGCGTATTACCAACCGATTCTCCTATAAAGTAGGCAGAAACTTTTGACTTAAAATGCGCTTGAAGCTTTTCAGCGATTTGAATAGCGGTATCACATGTTTGGCCCTCCTTAAGAGCAACACAAAAATTAGTAATGATAATTGCCATATTTTATAAATTTTACACAATATATTAAAATAATATTAGAAAAAAACAAGTGCAATTACAATTTTCTAATTTTCCAAATATATTTCCTCGAAACTGTGTTTTTTATAAAATATTAAGAAATGAGCATTCATCCATACTTTCAGCCAAATCAAACTCATTTTTATAGGTAATTGCGCGAAAAAAAATAATTTTGCCCCATAAGAAAATATTCATGAATATACGTTTTGATTGCAACCTATGCGGAACAAAGGAAGGGAAAACCATCCCTTTTAGATATAATTTTAAGGGCAAATTCCTTTGGGCAGTTAAATGCAACAAGTGCGAATTGGTTTCCATTTGGCCCCGACCAACCGATGAGGAAATTTCTGAAATGTATGCCCACGATTATTTTGTTGGTTCAGACGTAAAAACGCACCACATGAATGTTTCGTATGTTGACCTATTGGCAGCAGGAAAATATGAGGATGGAATAAAAGAAATAAAAAAGTATTGCAGCACGGGAAATATTTTGGATGTAGGTTGTGCCACGGGAAATTTTTTATATGTACTTAAACAAAATGGGTATAAAGTAAAGGGCATAGAACTATCAGAATTCGCAGCAGAATATGGCAAAAAGAATTTTGGCATAGACATCATAAATAAGCCTTATAATTTCCAATTATTTAACAACGAATTGCCCCAAAATTACTTCAATGTTATCCTCATGGGCGATGTGCTAGAACATTTTACCAACCCTACCGAGGCGGCCAGACTTACACAAAAAATTCTAAAGCCAGGAGGCTTGGCAATTATTCATTTACCAGGCACCTTGAACCTAATTTCTAGCAAAATTGCCTTTGCTATTTATAGGTTAATTGGGTCGCAAAAAACCATGAGCATTCCGCCCTATCACCTCACAGAATTCAACGCAAAAACCGCAAGGAAAATGCTTACAGAATGTGGGTTTTCAAAGATAAATATAAAGGAAGAAGTAAAACCACCAAGAACCATAGCGCTAAGAGGAAACGCATTAGAAAACGCATTTAAATACACCCTTCAATTCGTAAATTATTACCTAACCAAATGGTTTGGCGTAGCAGGCGATAGAATTATTATTGAAGCTTATAAATAAAAATTTTATTCGGTTCAGCAAAAAACTAATTGCCTTTAAATGCAGGCTTTCTCTTTTCGTTAAAGGCCGTTACCCCTTCTTGATAATCGGCACTTCTACCTGCTATTTCTTGACAATAGGCCTCATATTCTAACATGGTATCCAAATCACTTGTAAACGATTTGTTTAGCATTTTTTTCATTAAACCAATAGCCTTTGTTGGCGCAACAGCATAATGCAGAGCCAATTTTTCAACTTCTGCATCAAGTTCTTCGGCCTTAACAACCTTGTTTATCATACCCCAGTTATACGCTTGCTGCGCACTTACCTTAGAGCCCAAAGTAGCTAGTTCAAAGGCTCGGGCCGAACCAACTAAGCGCGGTAAAAAATATGAGGAACCAGAATCTAGCACCAATCCAACGTTGACAAACACTTCAATTAAACTTGCATTTTCGGCCGCTATAATCATGTCGCAAGCCAAAGCCAAAGAACATCCAGCACCGGCAGCCACGCCATTTAATTTACAAATTACAGGGAAATTTAAATTGCGAATAGCCTTTATCATGGGATTATATCGCTTATACAAGCTTTCACTTAAACTCCTGTTTTTACTGCCAGAAATGGCCTTTAAATCTTGCCCGCTACAGAACGCTTTTCCCGAACCAGAAATCACCAAAACGCGCACGCTTTTATCTTTGGCAAGCTTTTTCAATACATCATTCACATCGGCACTTAATTGCTCATTAAAAGCATTAAAAACATCTGGCCTATTTAAGGTTAAACGGGCAATGCCATCTTTTAAATCAAATAAAATTGTCTCGTAACTCATAGGTATAAAATTATGCAAAATTAAAATTAAAAATCATCGTAAGAAACATCACAAAAAAACCAAGGAAAAAACCACTATACAATTGCAATGGCTTATGTGCATTTAAACTCAATCGCGAGGTAGCCACCGCTCCACTCAATAAAATTGCCAGCAATACAAAATACCGCAAATCGGCAAAGCCCATAAAACCCAAACCAGCAAGCAAGCCTACCAAAGCACCCAAAGTAGTAAGGTGAATGCTAATCTTATCAAAAATATTAATAAAGAATACGGCTGCTAAAACAATGGCACAAGCCAATAAATAGCTTAAGATAATTGGATGGGTAGTTGGCGCTTGGTAAAAATTATAATAACTAAAAATATACATACTTAAAGTAACCATGTAAGGAAACTTTCTATCTTCGCTATTGGCCATCGTAATAGACTCTATTTTACCAATTATTCTCATTACCAAAACAACCAAAATTGGCACCAGTGAGGTGGCAATAAAAATAAAAGAAATATAGAATAATTGTACCCGCTGAGGCAAGCCATGGTTTAAACCTGGATACAACCCAAATAACAAATACAAGCACAAAAGGTTTATAAAAACCGGGTGAGCAATTACCGACAAAAAATTAGCAAAAAATCTATTCATGCAGTTTATTTAACCGCAATTGCGCTAATCTCTACATTTGCATTTAAGGGCAATTTTACCACCTGAACGGTTTCTCTTGCAGGAAAATTGCTGCTAAAAAAACTGCCATACACCTCATTAATGGCTGCAAAATTATTTAAATCCACGCAAAATATGGTGGTTTTAACCACATTCGAAAAATCCATATCTGCCTCCTTCAAAATTGCTTGCAAATTCTCCATCACCTTACGTGTTTCGGCTTTTATATCGCCAGTTACCATTTCACCCGACTTAGCATCCTTGGGCACTTGGCCACTAATGTATAGGGTTTCATTTACCAAAACAGCGTGACTATAAGGGCCAATAGGTTCTGGTGCGTTGCTACTTGTAATTATTTTCTTTTCCATGTGAGTGGGCTTGTTATCTTTGTTATTGAAATGAGATTGCGAATATGAAAATTTTGGCCAGAGGTTCAAGGAACCGATTAAAAGAACTGCAAGAAAAGTTGAAAAATGCTTCATGTGAATTAACTTGCATAGATGATTGTGATATGTTGAGTGCCAATGTTCATGAGTTTGATGTAATATTTGACCTCAAATTTGATGAAAAAACTGAACAACTCAAATATTTTGCAACATTAAAAAATATTCCCGTCTTTGTTTGTGCTGTAAAGCAGCAATTGGCTAAGGCTGTATACGATTATGGCCGCAAAATAGAATGTCAACTTTTTGGAATTAATGCCCTTCCAACCTTTCTAAATAGACCTTTAGGCGAAATTTCTTTGCAAAATGAAAAAGACAGAGTCGGGCTGAACCAATTAATGGCCAAATTAAACTGGGACTTTAAAGTAGTAGAAGACCGAGTTGGCATGGTAACACCACGCATAGTATTTATGATCATTAACGAGGCTTGTTATGCCCTTCAAGAAGGCACTGCCAGTAAGGAAGATATAGACATTAGCATGAAACTAGGGACCAACTATCCAATGGGACCATTCGAATGGGCTAATAAGGTTGGAATAAACCATGTTTATGAAACCCTAGAAAACCTATACCAAGACACCCACGATGAAAGGTACAAGGTTTGTTCGCTCCTAAAAACCAAATACCTCAAACAAGAAGAGTTTTAAAATAAGGCTATTCCATGTATTACAGACTACAAAAGGTTTAACTTTAGCAAGTGCTTAATTTACAATAGACCATCAACTATAAATTACTAGTAAAAAAAGATTACTCGAACTTTAAAATTCTATCATTGTAATGCAAATTCCCTGATAAAATATTTATGAGATAGATAAGGGGGCAATCCACTTTGTCTGTTGTATAATCTGTATTTTCAGAAATAATAAGAATCATTTTTTATAAATGTAATTTGCTGGCAAAACGAAACCTTTTATTATAGACGCTTCAAACAAGGTATTCAAATATATTTCCTCGCGCCATTTATCTACATTTTCAATATCAATTATAGGATACATAAGTGCCTTTTTGCCATTATATGTAGTCAAATGAGCACCATAAACTTGACCAACTACTCCTGTATTAACCCGAGTTGCAGCCGATTGTCATATTACAGTAAACATATGATGCTTTTCGACCTAAAACAATAACAATACAGACTAATTTGACTTAGCCTCAAAATGCTTTATACACATTTTAAGGACTTTAGGTTTTCAACTTTGATTTGTAGTACACAAATCGGTGAGCAAGAGATGTGTTTTTTACAGACTTTTGTAGCGGATATGTATTTCAAAGTTTCCATGCGTA
>JAWXAZ010000132.1:0-59761 GCA_034439755.1 bacterium | reverse complement strand
TAGTGGAAGTGGAATTACAACCTTAGGAAACGCGCTAAATATAGTTGCTGGGGCATCGCCAGGAATAGTTACAGTAGGCGGAACTGCTACTCTTGCAGCTTCTGGCAACTTAACAATAAAATCAGATGCATTAGGAACTGCTGCAATAGCAAATTCAGTTGGTACCATTACTGGTAATGTAACTTTTGAAAGATTCATCCCAGCTCTAGCAGTTAGAGGTAGGTTCAGATTTTTAGGTTCTCCGGTGGCGGGCGCAACAGTTGCCAATTGGATGAATAATTTTTATATAACTGGTCCGGGAACTGGAGCAACTTTAGGAGCGGCAAATTCTAATGGATGGCATACTTCTAATGCAAATATTATTAATGCTACAGTGACAAATACTTCAGTTCTTACCTACAATGAGGCAGATGTAACTGGAGATTTGAATGCAGGTTGGATAAGTTTATCTGGCACAACACAAGCTTTAACGCCAGGTTTAGGATTCAGAGCCTTTTTAAGAGGTACAAATAATGGTACTCCAACAAATGCAACTTTTTTTCCTCAAATTGGTGCAAATGCTAATAGTCTAACCCAAGCTGCTTTTACTATTTCATTATCAGGTGCTATTACAAATACAGTAAATGCTGGAACAGTTACCTTACCTGTTAGTTTTAGTAATTCAAACACTCTTGCAAATGATGGTTGGAATTTGGTAGCTAATCCTTACCCTTCGGCCATTGATTGGAATGCAACCTCAGGTTGGACAAAAACCAATATAGGCGGTACTATTTGGATTTTCAATCCAACCACAAATACTTATGGAAATTGGGATGGTGTAACACCAACCAATAGTGTAACTGGTATCATTTCTTCTAGTCAGGCATTTTTTGTAAAAGCTAGCGCTACACCAACATTAAGTTGTACAGAAGCTGTAAAAGTTTCAGAAAATGGATCAAGAATGTTTAAAGGCCCTGAAATAAATACCTTAAGAATTGGATTGGTTAAAGACGAAACTAATAAAGATGAAACGGTCATTCGTTTTATGGATGGTAAGAAAGACGAATTTAGTGAAGAGGATGATGTCACTAAATATTACAACCCTACAGTTAATATTTCTAGCTATTATGGTATTAACAAATATGCTGCTGTAAACTACTTAAAAAATGAATTAAATGTTGATAAAACTATTCCATTAAGTGTTTGGGTTGATGAAGCAGGAACTTATAAATTGAACTTTACAGGTATGTCTCAATTTAGCTTATACAAAAATATTTTCTTAAAAGACAAATTTTTAAATACGTTAACAGATATAGTTCAAAAACCTATCGTAGATTTTACAATTACAAGTGATGCAAATACTAAAGGAGATAATCGTTTTGAAATAGTGTTTGTTGCAAAAGGTAGTACCAAGACTCCAGAAGAATTGCTTAATCAAAACAATTATTCACTTTCTATTTATCCTAACCCAGCATCTAGTTTATTAAATATTAGAATTGATAATGCCAACTTTAAAAACGCTAGTATTAGCATCTATAATATTGCTGGAACAGAAGTTTATAACGGAACTATGAATAGCACTGCTCAAGTAAATATTGAAAACTTAAGCAACGGTGTTTATTTTTTAACTATAAACAACGAAAACGGCTTTAATAAAACAGTAAAATTCGTAAAATAAAACATATTTAAACGACCATAGCATTGAGGTGTTATGGTCGTTTAAATATCAAAGCTTAATTATCGAATCTTAAATAAAACAGAAATGAAAAAATATAAAAGTATCCTATTAACATCTGCAATTTTAATTAGTTTAACATTTGCAGCAAACGCTCAGCCAGGTGGTGTTGATGGATTTGATGATGAGCCACAAGATGCTCCAATAGATGGCGGAGTTTCCCTCTTGGTTGGTGCTGGGGTGGCATACGGATTTAAGAAAATTCGTGAGCATAAGAAGATTAAATCTCAAGAGAATAACTAGGTAATTTTTTTAAACTTAAGCATATTCCAAATAAAGTTAACATGGAATTAATCCTTTAATAATTCCTAAACTGTTTATTTGGATGATGCTAATTAGGTTGCTTGTTTTATTTGCTTTTTTGCCACTGAGTTCTCAATCTTGGGGACAAAGTATTCCTTTAGCAGGTGATATTTTATTTACGCATGCAGATGCAGATGGTGAAGTCTTTGAGTTTATCACTTTAAAACGGCTAAATTTAAATTCGTTACAATTTACAGATAATGGGATATGTACAAATAATTCATTTAGAAAAAATGAAGAAGATTTGACTTTCCCAATTACAGGTTTAATGGATATTGAAGCCGGAACTTTAATAAGAGTATATGGTGATTCAACTGGAACCAATGAACTAAATTCATCCGACGGCATTATAACTATTTTCTCAAATGCCTTAGGTGGATTTTCAAATTCTGGAGAACAAATAATCGCCATTATTGGCACCATGCAAGGATTAGTTAATTGCACTGGAACTGGTTCTAATAGTTTTATATCAGGAATTAATTGGGGAAATCCAGATTGGACAGCTGGTGCAACATCTTCAAACACTTCAAAAGCTCCAGGGACAACAACAGACTTTGCTGAAACAACTATCGCCAATGATGATGCAATTTGGTTTAGTGGGAGTGTTTCTGGAAATGAAGCTACAATTATTTCAACATCAAGCACGGGTGTTCGCAATTCTTCTAATTGGTCGGGCACAAACATTGGCTCCGGCACCTTCACTCCATTAAAAAACATCTTATTAAATGAATCAAATTATGTTTCTGGAGTTGTGGCATTATCAAGCAGCACCTCCACTACCGCAAATTTAAATTTAAGCAATTTGGCATTTGGTTCAACAAATTCTAATACTCGGTATTTAGTTAGTATTGGCGAAAATATTACGCCATCCACACTTGTTGATCGCTACACTTGTTACTCACCAAATTTAGATTTTGCCGCCGCTCAATATGTTGTTACAGCAGTTGTACCTTTAATAAATAATACTTGCGCAGGAGCTTCTACAGGTTCAGGAAAGGTGGTTTATTTTAATTATGGATTGCCTAACAGTTTAAGTCTAACTGGCTTCAGTGCCAATAAATGCTATAGTCTTCATGTATATGCCATAAATGGCAACGGTTATTCTGCCAATTACAGCAGCACTCCTGCAAGTTTCAATTTTTTTACTGGCAATTTAGTTTCTTCCCTTATCGCCTATTAATATTTTAAAACAAACAAATGAAATACAACAAAAATTTATTTTTCCGTTTGAGCCTAATAATAGGCCTTCTGAGTTTGGGCCTTTTGGTTCAGGCACAAAACCAAAAAGTGTGGACCAATACCTCTAAGTTATTTGGTATAAATGGTGCCACTAATCCTACTTCTACCATCAGTTGGAGTGTTGGAAATTTTACGGCAAGCACCACTTCAAAAGCAGATAGCTTAATTGCTGCAAGGGCAACCTTTGCTAGGTATAGTTGGTTAAACCCTAGTGCTAGCCTGATTGTGGATACTGTTAAAGTTTCTGAATCGGTTAGTGGTTGTTTAAGCTCAACCGTTTCAAAATTAATAGAGGTATATCCATTACCCTCTTTAACAATGGGTACCAATCAAACTATTTGTAGTGGTGCTTTACCGGCTGCGTTTAGTTTTTCAATAAGCAATTATGCCTCAATTAGTGGTATTGGAAATTATACCATTAGTTATGAATTAAGAGCAGTTTCTGCAACAGGAACTGCTTTGGGTGGATCTTCAACCGCAACTGTAACTGGTGTGAACTCGGGCACGGTAAACATTAGCACCACAGGGTGGCCTGCCATGACTGCTGGAACAACCTACTATTTTGTAATCACTAATTTTGGTTCAGAAATAACAGCTACTGCCTCAAATCCTGCACCAGGAAATTTAAGTAGCATAGACATTGCTGCCCTGCCTAGAACCTATACTATTGCCGTTAATCCTGCTATCACGGCCCCAAGTATTCAAGCTTATTAAATCTAAAATCATGAAAAAAATACTATTATTCTTAAGCATCAGCCTTTGTTTAGCATTTGGAACTAGTTTTGCCCAAAGTACTGTGAGTCCCGATACAGTTTGTGCTGGCTCCACAAACAAAATTTTCGACGTTCCTCCCACTCCTGGTTCAACCTATTATTGGTCGCTAAAAAATGGAACCACTTTAGCAACCATCACCACCGTTTCTGGTCGCAGCGATAGTATCCTCATTAATTTTGGAAGTACACCTGGAGTAGACACTTTGCGTTTAGTTGAAGTGGGTCCAACTGGTTGTAGCAGCGATACCGTTAAATTGGCTATTGTTATTTTACAAAACATTACTGTGGCTATTACTGGTACCGATTCTATTTGTATCAACAGCGCATCATCTGGTAAATTACAATTACTTTTTACAGGTACACCACCTTACTCAGTTACCTTTACAGATGGAACTACCCCAGTTGTGCTCACAGGTATTTTAACCTCACCCTATAATATCACCAGTCCTGTTTTCAACACCGCTGGCGTTAAGCCATATACTATTACAAGTGCAAGTGGCTTGGGAAGTTGTCCTGCTGGTGTTAGCGGCGCCGCAAGTGTAACGGTATTTCCTAAGCCAACTCCTAGTGCAATTAGTCATTATTAGTGCTAAAGAGACTAGCGATATTATTTACACTTTGCAACATAATTTTCATAGTTAACCTAAAAAGCCAAATCATAGATACGGCCTTTATTGGAGAGAATTATGTGCAGTATAGTGTCATAAATACGCCATCATCCTTATATTATTGGTGGGTAGAAGATGCAATAATTGTAGCGGGTCAAGGTACGTCTAGCATTCAGGTAAATTGGTTGGATCAAACCGGAATAAAAAAAATTAGCGTACAAGAAAGCAATGCTGCTAATTGTTTTTCGGATAGTGTTTTGGCCTATGCATGGTTAATTGAACCTCAATTGTTCTTCTATCCAAATTCATTTACCCCAAATGGAGATGGCCTAAATGATGAATTCAACTTTGTTTTGAACCGAAATGAAATAACAAAATATAATTTAAAAATTTTTAACAGATGGGGAATAAATGTTTTTGAAACTATGGATCCAACACAAGGATGGGATGGAAACAACAACAGTATTGCTATGTCATCGGACCTCTATATTTGGGTAGTAGAAATATCCCTAAAAAAGGGCAAAGGCATTTATGAAAAAGGAACAATCCATCTTTTAAGATAGGTTTAGCCAATATAATAACAATGAGATAACAAAAGCCTAACACCCATTAAAAAATTGATGGGTAATTTTGTTAATTAAAAAAAATATTTATTAATGCGCTCTTATTTTTTCTCTATAACTCTAACTTTAGCTTTACTATCCTTTCAAATAACCCTTGCACAGCCTTGTTCTGGCGGCGGCGGCAGCAGTACCCCAACACCAACTAAATGCTTTGAAATTGTTAGTATTTTAGTAGATGCTTGCGATGGTGGAAATGAAGGTCAGAATGAGATGGTTAGGCTTAAAATTGGTGCAGCACCACTTTTGGTAAGTGGGTTTTCAGTTCCAACGGGAGGTGGAGGGCTTGTTAATTGGGCTACAGCCGGAAATCCATGGAGAGGTTTTGCCATTTATAATGCTACCACTTTGGGCAAGGTTTTATCCATAAATACTAGCATCAGCAATAGCGGACATTGTGGCGTTTTAATACCACTTAACCCAATTCAAAGTGTACCTGCAAATGCAAGCCTATTAATTATTACCAGTACCGCTTTTAACACAACCGCTCAAAGTTTCAACAACCTCATGGACACTTTGTATGTTGTAATGCAAACAAGTGGGAATACTGGTGGACATTTTGCAAATTTTGGGAGTGGTACACGAACTTTAATTTTAAATCATACACTTTGCAGTGATACAGTTACCTATGATAGAGCAAAATTGCTCCAGCAAGACCAAACCCTTGGTGCAGAAGATGGCGGGGCGGTAAACTTCTCTTATAATGGAACAGACACTTATATAAATAATGGTTGCACCATTCCCATTATTCCAATCATTTATGATGCTGGAGTAGCTGCTGGCCCTTATTGTAGCGGTTCAATTGTAAATTTAAACGGATCGGTTACTGGCACAAATTGTTATGTTTGGGCAGCCAAGGATACTAGCCAAGGAACATTTAATGATACCACTATTTTAACACCACAGTTTACCATAAAAAATGGCTTAGGAGCTGGAACCATTACTTTGTATTTAAAAATAAAAAATAGCTGTGCTTCTGCAAAGGATTCGGTAAGTTTTGTCATATCAAATAGCAGTTTAATTATTGATGCAGGCAAAGATTCTACACTTTGCAAAGGTAAAAACTTATCCCTAAACGCTAGCAGCAGCGGGCCTGGCACTATAACTTGGACAAGTAGTGGATTAGGCAGCTTTACTAATAACAATACGCTTAACCCAACTTATACCCCCAATGTTGCCGATGTTGGAATCTACTATTTAAAGATGCATGTGCAGACTACTTGTGGTGCTTTTTTCGATAGTTTAAAACTAACTATTTCCAATGCACCTAATCCCAATTTCTCCTTTCCTACTGGCACTATTTGTGAAGGCTCTTTGCCGTTTAATTTAATACCATTTGCACTGGGTGGAATATTTAGTGGAAATAATATGAGTGGAGGCAATACTTTTACCCCTTCTGTTGCAGGTAGTATTCCAATAAAATATGTGGTAGGCAATGTGGGTTGTGCAGATTCGTCCACAAAAAATATAATTGTAAGCGCTAGGCCTGATCCAATTTTTACCATAGCGGCAGTAAGTATTTGTGTTGGGGATGCGCCTATTGTATTAACACCAAATGTTGGTGGTGGTATTTTTAGTGGAAGCTATATAGTTGGTAACACCTTTAACCCTAGTTCTGGCGGCACTTTTCCAATAAAATATTTGGTTCAGGTTGCAACATGTGCAGATTCTTTTATAACAAATATTATAGTAAACCCAAAACCCCTTCCAACTTTTAGTCCTTCTTCTAATAATGTTTGTGTGGGATCGCCCATAATAAACCTTAACCCTTTAGTTAGTGGCGGAATATTTAGTGGAAGCAATTTATTATCAGGAAATAATTTTGACCCAAGTATTGCTGGAGTATTTACAATTAAATACGAGGTAAATGTTTTGGGTTGCATTGATTCGAGCAATCAACTTATAACGGTTGATCCAAAACCAGATGCGAAATTTACCATAGCCGATACTTTAATGTGCACAGGCGACCCAGCCACAACCTTCACTCCTATAGAACTTGGCGGCCTTTTTTCTGGCACAAGAATAAATGGAAATAGCTTTAACCCAACTCAAGCTGGAACCTTCAAAATTCAATATTTAATAAGCAAAGGTTCTTGCAAAGATTCTTCGGTTCAAACCATAAAAGTTTTAGAAACGCCCACAGCTTCCTTTTCATTTAACCCAGAAATTGGGAACGTAAACGAACCTATTCAATTTAATTATACTGGTAATGCCGCTAAGTTATTTAATTGGACTTTTGGGGTTCCTTCCTTAGGTTTTTCAAAACTGGCTGATCCAATATTTAGTTTTCCCAGTACTGGATTTTATCAGGTAAGCTTAATTGTTTTTAATGGAAATTGTGTGGATTCGAGTACAAACAATATTGAAATTCTTGGCAATGACACCCTCATTCTGCCAAATGTTTTTACGCCCAATAACGATCATATAAATGATTCTTTTAAGGCACTTGCCTTAGGAATTAAAGAGTACAATATGAGTGTTTATAACCGTTGGGGCGGACTTGTTTTTGAGTCAAATTCCTTAGATTTACCATGGGATGGGTTTTACCATTCCAATCCTTGCCCAATTGGGGTATATTTTTATTTGGTTCAGGCTAAATCCCAAACCGGACGAGAATACAATTTGCATGGAACAGTAACCTTATTAAGATAATTTTGAGATTTATAGATGCCAATCATATTATTTAAATACATGTAATTACTTTCAATTTTGCAACCCATTTTCTAAATTCTATAACACCCCTTTTTCTGGGTTAATAAAGACCTATTAATTTTCTGGTATTCCAATCAAAGGCGTTTTGCCATCGGTAATAATTATTTTAGAATTTGGCGAGGTTGAAAGTCCCCTAAAAGCTTCAATTTGCTTGGCTTTTAAAACTTGTGGCGTAAGACTTTTAGTAAGCAATTCGTTTGCCTTCATTTGCGCATCTGCTTCAATTTTTAAGGCATTTGCCTTCCCTTCTGCTTCAATTTCGGTTATCCTTTTTTGAGCTTCTGCAGCTATGATTCTACTTTGCTTTTCTCCTTCTGCATGCAAGACTTTCCTTTCGGCTTCGCGCTTTTCTCTATCCTTTAGAAATTCCATTCTTTGCGCTTCTTGTTCCGACTGCATTTTTTCTTCGATGGTTTTAGCTAGGCCTGGAGGCAAGCTAATGCTTTTCATTAGCACCGATTCAATAATAAAACCCCTTGCTTCTGTTACATCCATCATTCGATCTCTTATCTCTTTTTCAATTAAGCTTCTTTTATTGCTGTGCATATCCTTTGCCTCATATTTGGAACAAATATCTGCTGCAGCCGATCTGAAAACGGGAAGTATCACCACATCTTGAAAATCGAGTCCGGTATTCCTAAGAATGTTTGGAAGTTCTTCTGCATTAATTTTATATAGTATAGAAATTTCCGACTGAATTGTTAAGCCCTCTTTGCTTGGCAAGCCAGCATTAATGGCCAAATTAATGGTTCTAATAGGCACTTTAATTACTGTAGAAACAAATGGGTTCAACAAAATTGCGCCTGGGTAATATACCTTTTTGTTAATTTTGCCCAGTGTTCTTTTTACGCCAATTTCATCTTGACGAACAATTGCACATGAGCTAAAATAAAGTGTAATAAAAGCTAGGATAATGGTTTTGTTAATCATGGTTAAAAATTTAATGCAGCAAATTAACAAGCATTTATGCTACAAGTGGGTATCATTAGGGTAAAAGTTTGGTAAGGGTTTTACCAGTTAAAACCAATATCTAGAATCAAAAATTGTTGGGTTTAAATGCCATCAAATGAACTTATAATTACAGGCAAAATAGCTTATTTATATGGTGTTGGCACAGAGTGTCCATTATGTTTTTGTTGGCTGGGCAAGGTTAATTACACAAAATATTTGCTGATAAATGCGTTGGGTTCAGACCGAAAAAAAAGGGTAAATTTTTCAACTTACCCTTTCTAATAATTAATTAAATTAAGCCATCGGGCTGAACCAAAGTGCCCATAATGACTAAGTTAGAATTTGCCTAAAACTATACAAATAACATGTGAGTTCCTAGGCCTGTACCTTGCTTATAAAAATCGCCAACGGTGATAATATCGCTTAGACCTTCATACATATCTTCCTTTTTGTAATGGAACATATCCATGGCCAATCTGCAAGCCCAAAGTTTAACGCCCGAAGCCACCAAAATATCTAAAAATTCGTGGATATCTGGCATATCAATTTTCTCCATTTCCTTCTTCATCATTGAAGTAGCCAAAGCTTCCATTCCGGGTAAGCCTCCCAACATAGTAGGCATGTGCATGGCAGGATTACCAACAGTTGCCACGTGAAGATGCTCAAGTTTTTTCTTGTGTAAAGCCTCTAAACCAAAGAAGGTAAAAAATATTTCGGCCTGTATGCCTTCCATTCTGGCACCGTTAGCTAAAACAAAAGCAGCATATACATTTTCTAAGGTTGCCTTAGATAAGATGATCATCATCTTTTTTATTTCGCCATTAAATTCTGACATGATTTTATATTTAAATGTGATTAATTATTAAACAAATTTGCAGGGATAAGACTACAAATTATAGACAACTAACTGGCTTAGGAATGCCTGCAATTTTAGTAGAAATTTTTAATGGTCCGTTAGGGAACAATTCATAAAACTCTTTGATGTCTACCACATTGCTTTTACCAATTTTGCGAATGCTCAAAGCTGTTTGGTTTTTGTGTTCGCCTTGCAAATAGCTTATTACTTCCCAATGTCTTGGGGTTAAAGTAACATCATTTTCTTTTGCAATTTCTTCGCCTACAGTTTTATCCCATTGAGAAAAATCTGTTAAGTATCCTTCTTCATTTACGGCAACATTTTTGCCTGCTATCATCTTTTCCATATTGTTATTTATTAGGTTTTTTATTATTGTTTAATTAAATTCTTTTCCTGCTTCGGTCATGGTTGCAGATACAAAAGGAATGTGAGTTCCTTTTAACAACATATTCCAATATATCCATCTAAAAGCCAATTTGCCCATGTGGTTCATTCTACTTTCTTTTAACAACCTTAACGGACCCACACCAGGGAATGGGAAAGTGCCCTCAACTGGCTCGTGTGAGTAATTAAAGTCGATTAATAAAGCCTTGCCATGACCAGTTTCAATAAAGCAATTGGCATGACCATCGAATTCTTCTTTTAATGGCTCGCCATTAATGTACCTCTTAATATTCTCTGTTAATATCTCTGCTTCAAAGTGTGCCACAGAACCAGCCTTAGAAGCAGGAATATTTGAAGCATCGCCAATTACAAAAACATTCTCATGCGCTAAACTTTGAAGAGAACCTTTGTTGGTAGGTATAAAGTTTAGATCGTCGCCCAATCCACTTTTCTCAATTACGGCATCTCCCTTGTTGGTTGGCACCGTAACCAATAAATCGTAAGCAACTTCTTTACCACCCCAATCCACAATTTTTTTATTTTCTTGATCTACTTTTTCTATGGCAAAATCGCTCACAATATTAATGTGCTTATCGTGCAATAAATGGTCTAATGCATCGGTAGCTTTTGGCTTGGTAAATGCACCACTTAAAGGCGTTACAAAAGTAATCTCAACTTTATCGCGCATGTTTTTATGGGTAAAAAATGAATCGGCTAAAAACGCAAATTCCAAAGGTGCTACCGGACATTTAATAGGCATTTCGGTGATGTGAACCACCAACTTGCCTCCCTCCCAATCTTTCAATTTATCGCGCAATGCCAAGGCACCTTCAAAAGTGTAGAAATCGAAAACACTCTTATAATATTCTGGCCCTTGCATGCCTTGAGTTTCTTCTGGCGCAATTTTAGCACCAGTAGCAATAATTAAAATATCATAATTCACTACCCTACCATCTAGCATGCTCACTAAATTTTTCTTCGTATCAATATTACTAATACTTCCCTTTGTTAAGCGAACACCCTTTGGAATAAAATCCTCTATTCTTTTGATAATGTCGTCTGGTGTATAAATGTCAAAAGGGAGAAATAAGTAACCAGGTTGATAATGGTGTTCTTCGCGTTCATCAATAATCTCGATTTCAAATTCTCTGTGCTTTAATTCGTGGTTCAGGTGGTTGGCCATCATGGTGCCCGCTGTTCCTGCTCCTAATATCACTATTCTTTTCATAATTTTGGGTTTTGGTCTTTTGGGTTTTGGGCTTTGGGTTTTGGGCTTTGGGCTTTGGGCTTTGGGGCTTTGGGCTTTTGGGCTTTGGCTTTGGGGTTGGGTTTAAGTGAGGTATATTGTTTTTTTGTTTGGTTTGATCCTAATTTTAATTCGTTTATAAATTGTACTACAAATGTATGCTCAACGCTATTCCAGAAAAATGAGGAATAGCAGATTAACAAGTGATTTTTAGCACGCGGTTTTGTAACAATCATCACATTAATTTAGGATAGATTCATGCCAAATGCTTAAATTTGAACTAAGATAGTTAATAATATGAAACCAAATCAATTTGATATTTTCGAGGACCAAAAATTACAAAGGGCGTTTGAAGAAAATACAACCTTAATGCGTTTACCAGAAGGTGCAATTCTTATGAATGCAGGCGAAACAATTCGTTTTATTCCTTTGGTTAAATCTGGTTGTATTAGGGTGCTAAGGCAAAACGAAGATGGAAATGAAACTTTTTTATACCACATCATGCCAGGTGAAACTTGTGCTATGTCCTTAACTTGTTGCAATGGAAATGCCTTAAGCGAGGTAAAAGCATTGGCAGAGGAAGACACTGAGCTATTTGCTATTCCCTCCCAAAATATGGAGGATTGGCAACAATATAAAGAGTGGAGAAATTTTATGGCACTCACCTATAAAAACAGATTTGAACGCTTGTTGCAAACCATTGATGATTTGGCTTTTCAAAATATGGATGAGCGTTTATGGAAGTATTTATTGGCTCGATCCAATGCCAAAGGCAGTAAAATATTACAAGTTAATCACGAAGAGATTGGTCAGGAGCTGAATATACAAAGAGAGTCGGCCACACGCTTATTAAAAAAACTAAAAGACGCGGGCTATATCGAAACCTCCAGGGGGCAGGTTACTTTGCTTAAATCAAATTAAATCAAAATTGCTATATTCGCTTCAATAAAATTAAAATGATGAAGAAAATACTTGCTTTATTAGTGCTAATTCCCGTAATTTTTTACGCTTGTAAAAAAGAAACTACAAAGAATGAAACGCCTGCCCCTGTAGTTGCTACAGAGAAAGTAATTGAAATTAGTACCAGCTTTGGCACCATGTATATGTGGTTGTATAAACAAACACCTTTGCACAGAGCCAACTTTATTGCCTTGGCAGATTCTGGATACTTTGATAACACAACTTTTCATAGAATTATAAAAGATTTTATGATTCAAGGTGGCGACCCAAATAGCAAAGACGGAGATCCATTAAATGATGGTACTGGCGGACCAGGTTATACCATTCCGGCAGAGTTTGTAGATAGTTTAAAGCATGATTATGGCGCCATTGGAGCGGCTCGAACCAACAACCCAGCCAAGGCTTCTAGTGGCTCTCAATTCTATATTGTATCCAATAAAAATGGCTATCACAGTTTGGATAAAAATTACACAGTTTTCGGAAAATTATTGTCGGGGGTAGACATTGCTTATACCATTTCTACCCAAACTAAAGACGCAAAAGATAGGCCCCTAGCAGATATTAAAATGACCGTTAAGGTGGTGAACAAAACCTTGGATCAGCTTAAAACTGAATTCGATTTTATACCATAAAAATGGATACCCAACAAGAATCGGATAGAAAAGGGTTCCTTAAAATGCTATCTAAAGCCGTTGGTGCGCAAATTGCCAACCATCCTATATTATCTGCACTTGCCGGCAACGATCAAGTATTAAAACTCAATGCAGAACAGCAAGAGTTCATGATAAAATATGGGCAATGGATGGACGAAAATATTGAGGTAATTAAGCAAATGAAATTGGAGCCCGAAAACATGGTTCATCGAAAAAGGATGATGAATTTATCGGTTCAGGCCGAAGAAATGCAAGTAACCTTAACCAACTACATGAAAAGCAGAGAATTTGGATTAATCTACCACGCATCCATCCAAAAAATGAAGGCAGAGATTGATTAAGGCAGAAATTATCAAACCAGAAAATCGTTAAGCCAGAAATTCGTTAAGCCGGAAAATCGTTAAGCCAGAAAATCATTAAGCCAGAAAATCGTTAAACCAAAAATTCGTTAAGCCAGAAAATCGTTAAGCCAAAAATTCGTTAAGCCAGAAAATCTTCTATAACTTGTTGAAATTTGGCAGGCGCCTCGGCATGCACCCAATGTGCGGCCCCATCAATGGTTTCCAACTCAAAATTGGGAAATAAATTGGCGAAATCGCTGAGGTCCTCTTCTTTAATATACCGGCTATTTCCGCCACGAACCACCAAGGTTTTGCCCATAAAAGGCACCTCGCTTTCAACCGATTTAATAATTTCATCGTAATCGCGGTGCAGAATTTTTAAGTTCATTTTCCAATGATACTGCCCGTCTTCACTGCGATGGAGGTTCTTCAATAAAAACTGACGCGTGCCAAAATCAGCAACAAAAGGCTCCATCATTTGCTCGGCCTGCTTTCTGCTTTCGATATTGGCCAAATCTACCCCAAAAATTGCTTCAAAAACATCGTCGTGCCCCCGTTTATATAGCTTTGGTGCTATATCTACAATTATTACGGTTTGAACCAATTCTGGATACAGCAAAGCAAATTGCATCACCACTTTTCCGCCCATAGAATGCCCAATAAGAGAAACCTTATTTAATTGGTGATGCACAATAAACTCCTTTAAATCGGCCACCATCAAGGGAATTGAATGCTCCTGAGAATGCGGCGAGCCACCATGGTTGCGCTGGTCAATGGAAAAAACATGGTGCTTCTTGCCAAAATTAGTAGCCAATGTATGCCAATTGTCTAAAGAGCCCATAAAACCATGTAGGATCAGCAATGGATCTCCTTGCCCATATTCTTTGAAGTTAAGTTTCATGTTGCGAAAATTTTTGGCACAATGATAATAAAAGGAAGCGCATATTAGGCGATTTTGAATTTGTTTTGACCCAAACAAAATTGAAATAGGAAAACTTCCACAATCTGAATCAAAACAATGTGCCAATTACATTGTATATTATTTAGATTTAGTACAAATAAATCTAATTAATCCCTAAATTCGTATCATAATAATCAATGAAAAGCATGTCGGACGAAAAAGCAGACATTATAGATCAGGTTGTAAGTCAGGAATATAAGTACGGTTTTACAACAGATATAGAAATGGAAACGGCTCCTATTGGGCTCAGCGAGGATACCGTGAGATTTATATCAGCCAAGAAAAATGAGCCAGAATGGATGTTAGAATGGCGCCTAAAAGCATATAGATACTGGTTAACCATGGAGGAGCCAAATTGGCAAAATTTCAATTACCCCAAAATAAATTATCAGAACATTATATTTTATGCAGCCCCAAAGCAAAAAATTCAATTAGATAGTTTGGATCAGGTTGACCCAGAATTATTAAAGACTTTTGAGAAGCTTGGAATTAGTTTGCTAGAGCAAAAAAGGTTAACCGGCGTTGCAGTGGATGCTGTTTTTGATTCGGTTTCTATTGCAACCACTTTTAAAACACAACTGAAAGAAAAGGGCGTAATTTTTTGTTCCATTTCCGAAGCCATGCAAGAGCATCCAGAATTGGTGAAGAAATATATTGGTTCGGTGGTGCCTGCTACCGACAATTATTTTGCGGCTTTAAACAGTGCCGTTTTCTCTGATGGATCTTTTGTGTACATTCCAAAAGGAGTACGTTGTCCAATGGAATTGAGCACTTATTTTAGGATTAATGCCGAAAACACTGGGCAGTTTGAGCGCACCTTAATTATTGCCGACGATCAAAGCTATGTGAGTTATTTGGAAGGTTGTACTGCACCCATGCGCGACGAACATCAGTTGCATGCCGCAGTGGTGGAATTGATTGCCATGGAAAATGCAGAGATTAAATATTCTACCGTTCAAAACTGGTATCCAGGCGATAAAGAAGGCAAGGGCGGTATTTACAATTTTGTAACCAAACGTGGTAGTTGCGAAGGTGCTCATGCCAAAATTAGCTGGACACAAGTGGAAACGGGTTCTGCCATTACTTGGAAATACCCAAGCTGCATATTAAAAGGCGATTACAGCACAGGTGAATTCTTCTCTGTGGCCGTTACCAACAATGCGCAAATTGCTGATACCGGCACTAAAATGATTCACATTGGAAAAAACACCAAAAGTAGAATCGTTTCAAAAGGAATTTCGGCGGGCAAATCGCACAACAGTTATAGAGGCTTAGTTAAAATAAACAAGAAAGCCGAGTTTGCCAGAAACTATACCCAGTGCGATTCTATGTTAATTGGCAATAGGTCTGGCGCGCATACTTTCCCGTATATTGAGGTAAACAACAATACCGCAACCCTAGAACACGAGGCCAGTACAAGCAAAATTGGGGAAGATCAAATTTTCTATTGCAACCAAAGAGGCATTGGCTTAGAAGAGGCCATCTCGCTTATCGTAAATGGATTTTGCAAAGAAGTGCTGAACCAATTGCCCATGGAGTTTGCAGTAGAAGCCCAAAAATTATTAGCCGTTTCTTTAGAAGGAAGTGTGGGGTAAAATTTTAATTAAGAATTAAGAATTAAGAACTTTGAACAAAAAAAATCTATAATGCTATCTATAAATAATTTACATGCTTCGATAGAAGGAAAATCAATTCTGAACGGAATTAATTTAGAAATAAAACCAGGCGAAGTACACGCCATTATGGGTCCAAATGGTGCAGGAAAAAGCACCCTTTCTGCTGTTTTAGCTGGAAGAGCCGAATATGAAGTAACGGGTGGAACGGTAGATTTCTTAGGCAATAACCTATTGGATTTGTCGCCAGAAAATCGCGCCCGCGAAGGTTTGTTTTTGGCCTTCCAATATCCAGTTGAAATTCCGGGTGTAAGCAGCACCAATTTCTTAAAAACGGCCATCAACGAAAAGCGCAAATACCACGGACAAGATCCCATGGAAGCAACAGACTTTTTAAAGTTTATGCGCAGCAAAATGGAAGAGATGGAAATGGATAAATCTTTAACCTCTCGTTCTTTGAATGAAGGCTTTAGCGGCGGGGAAAAAAAGCGCAATGAAGTTTTTCAAATGGCTATGCTTGAACCAAAATTATGCATTATGGATGAAACCGATTCGGGTTTAGACATAGATGCCCTAAGATTGGTATCTCAAGGCGTTAACAAATTAAGGGATGGCGAAAGATCTTTTTTAGTGATTACCCACTACCAAAGGTTATTAGACTATATCGTGCCAGATTTTGTACATGTACTTTACAAAGGAAGAATCGTAAAAAGCGGTGATGCCTCTTTGGCAAAAGAACTAGAAATTAAAGGATACGATTGGATTAAGCAGGAAGTTGAAGCTGCCATTTAATTCAGTAATTTAAATTAACCAAATGAGCCTTTCAGAGCAGATATCTTCAGATTTTAACCTTTATGCCAAACAGGCAATTAAAGATGAGTTTTTTGAATTGAGGCAAAATGCCTTTGCACAATTTGAAAAAAATGGCCTTCCTACCACAAAAAATGAGGAGTGGAAATACACCAATTTGCGTAAAATTTCGGAACAAAATTTTACCACCTCGTGCACCAGTTCTTTAGATGCCAAATCCTTGTTGGATGCCGGTATCTTAAACAAAATTGAATGCAATAAAATTGTCTTTGTAAATGGTTGCCTTTTCCCAGATTTAAGCGTTTGGCTAGAAGATGATGCCGATATTATTTGCTGCAGCATTGCAGAAGCAAGAATAAAATACAAGGATAAATTCATGGCTCATTTTGGCAAATATGCCAAAATTGAAGAAGGCTTAAATGCCATGAATACTTCTCTATTAAGTGATGGGGCTTTTGTTTTTGTGCCAAAGGGCAAACACATGAAATTTCCAGTGATGATTAGCAACATAACCGATGCCAAAGAGCAAGGTATTTTGCAACAACCGCGCAACCTCATTGTAATAGAAAAATCGGCTTCTGCTACCATCGTAGAAAACTATGTCGCAATAGGCAATCATCCTTCATTTACCAATGTGGTAAACGAAATTTTTGTAGATGAAAATGCCACGTTAGAACACTATAAAGTGCAGAGGGCAAAAGGCGAAACCTACCACAATAACTACACTCAGATATTCCAAAACGGCCATACCAATATTAACCAAGTTACCTTAACCTTAGACGGACAATGGGTGCGCAATAACCTCCATTTTTACATGAATGGAGAGAATTGCAATAGCTTGCTGTATGGCTTATACATTCCAGATGGCCATCAATTTGTAGACAACCACAGCCGGGTTGATCATGCCAAACCCAATTGCTTTAGCGACGAAAAGTATAAAGGCATTTTAAAGGATCAATCTACTGCAGTTTTTAATGGCAAAATTATGGTTCACCTAGATGCACAAAAAACCAATGCATACCAAAGAAACCAAAACATTTTGTTAAGCAATGAAGCCACAGTAAACACCAAGCCGCAACTAGAGATTTTTGCCGACGATGTAAAATGTACCCATGGCGCAACAATTGGCCAATTAGATGAAGAGCCAATGTTTTATTTAAGAAGTAGAGGCATCTCAGAAAACGAAGCCAGAAAATTATTGCTCAATGCATTTGCAGATGACATTGCAGAAAAAATAAAAATCCCAGAATTAGTTGAAATTTTAGAAGCAGAAATCGAAAGAAAATTATAATAAATAATGGAAACCAAGTCTGTCAATTTTGAAGAAATCAGAGATGAATTCCCCATTTTAAACCAAAAGGTTAATGGGCATAAACTGATTTACTTTGACAACGCTGCCACCACCCAAAAACCGGTGCACGTTATAAAAGCACTTGGGGCATATTACTTATTGCACAACGCCAATATTCACCGCGGTGCGCATACCTTAGCCGATAGGGCAACAGGCATGTTTGAAGACACAAGAAAAGCAGTTAAAGCCTTTATTAACGCCAAAGAAGAGGAGGAATGCATCTTCACCAAAGGAGTAACAGAAGGCATTAATTTGGTTGCACAAACCTGGTCAAAAAAGTTTTTACAAGCGGGCCACGAGGTGCTTATTACGCACATGGAACACCACAGCAATATTGTGCCATGGCAAATGATTTGCGAAGAAAAAGGAGCCATTTTAAAGGTTACGCCCATCCTACCCAATGGAGAATTAGACCTAGAAGCTTATCATCAACTTCTTTCGGTTCGAACCAAAATAGTTGCATGCGTTTGGGCCAGCAATGCCTTGGGTACCATTAACCCAATTAAGGAAATGATTGCTGCCGCTCATCATGTTGGAGCTGTATGTTTAGTTGATGGCGCACAAGCAGGCTCACATTTAAATATTGATGTTCAAGATTTAGATGTAGATTTTTTGGTATTGAGTGGCCATAAATTATATGGTCCTACTGGTGTGGGTGTATTATATGGCAAACGTGAACTATTAGAAGCCATGCCGCCTTACCAAGGTGGAGGTGAAATGATACGCGAAGTAAGCTTTGAGAAAACAACCTACAACGATATTCCTTTTAAATTTGAAGCCGGAACCCCCAATATTGGCGATGTAATAGCCTTTAAAGGTGCGCTCGAATTTGTGAATTCTTTGGGCAAGGATAACATCATTGCTTGGGAAAAAGAATTGCTTGAACATTTTGTGGAAGGTGTAAAAATCATCAACGAGGAAATTGGTTCAGACCGAATTGTTTTGGTTGGAACTGCCGCAGAAAAAGTTGCAGTGCAATCGTTTGTTATTGAAGGAAAACACCATTTCGATATTGGCATGTTGCTAGATGCAAAGGGCATTGCAGTTAGAACCGGACATCATTGCACGCAGCCTTTAATGAAACACTTTGGTCTTGAAGGAACCATTAGGGTGTCGTTTGCTTTTTACAATACCAAAACAGAAATCGACATTTTGTTAAATGCCTTATTAGTTATTTGTCGCTAATTTTTTAACTATGACCACCAGCGAAATTCAAGATGAGATTATAGCCGACTTTTCCTTGTTTGAGGATGATTTGGAGAGCAAATTATTTTACTTAATGGACTTAGGAAAAAAGTTGCCAGCCATGCCACCCGAGCATCAAAACGACGATTATATTGTGAAAGGTTGTCAGAGTAAAGTTTGGTTATTTCCTGTTTTTGAAGATGGTAAAATCTATTTTGAAGCCGATAGCAATACAGAAATAACAAAGGGTTTAGTAAGTTTATTGGTGCGTATTTATAGCGGCAAAATGCCAGATGAAATAATGGCTACAGAGCTATATTTTATTGAGAAAATTGGCATGAGTAGAATGATAGGATCACAGCGAAGCAATGGCTTTAGCAGCATGATTAAGCAAATGAAAATGTATGCATTTGCAAAAACAAATTAATTAAACAGGTAACAATTTAATATTTAAGTAAAATGACCTCAAGCGAAAATACTTCTTCCAAAAATTTTGTAGATGTTCAGAACGAAGCAATTCAAGTTTTGCAAAGCATCTTTGATCCAGAAATTCCTGTTAATATTTATGAGCTTGGATTAATTTATGAAGTGAATGTATCTCATGAATTAAACATCGAAATTATTATGTCGCTTACCTCCCCTTTTTGTCCGGCCGCACAAAGCATGCCTGCAGAAATAAAGGAGAAATTGGGTGCCATTGAGGGCGTAAAGGAAGTGGAAGTAAAGGTAACTTTTGATCCACCTTGGAGCCAAGATTTAATGAGCGAATCTGCTAAATTGCAACTCGGATTTTTGTAAGGTACCTAAAACTTATAGGTGCACTAAAACTTACGCATAGTAGCGCGGGGCGACATAAAAAATGGAATTTGTGTCCAGTCTTTATATTTTTCTAAAAGCGCCGCGCGTTGCTCGCCATCTGTTGCTGCCAATTTCATATCCAGAAAATACTGTTTGAACCGATCGAATACTGCTATTCCAGCAATGCTGCCATGTCCGGGTACAATAGACTCTAAATAATAACGTGCATTTAATTGGTCCAACGCCTTTAAATATCCTTCTGGGGTGCCCGCTCCCATAATAACAGGTGTGGTGTTATTTAAAATTATATCGCCAGCAAAAAGCACCTTGCGTAAATGGAAATATACAACCACATCGCTTTGCGTATGAACATCGTAAGGCAGGTTAAAAATGCTGATGGTTTCTTTGCCCAATTGAATTACCATGCTGTCTTTAACCCACTGGGTAGGCATGCCTTCTGAAGTGCCCGTTTCTTTGCTCCAAATTTGTTCGTTGTAGTTTCCTCCTGCAATGATAGGACTGCCAGCAAACAATTTATTTCCGCCTACATGGTCGGGATGGAAATGCGTATTGATTACTAACAAAGGTTTCTTTTCGGCAATTTTGCTCACCAATTCACGCAATTCTTCTGAGGCCTTTTCCATTTTGGTATCAATAACTACCACCAAACTATCTCCTTCAAAAACGCCCGAATTGCCTCCCCCACCATGAATGACCGTAAGGCGATCGTCGAAATTTACAATTTGAGTCTTTTCCATTTTTTCGATGAACGGTTTCACGTAAATAAAAAAGAACAAGCCACCTGCAAGCGCAAATAATAAAATGATTGCGCCAAGAACTTTAAAAATGGTTTTGATAGTTTGTTTCTTCATAAGGCTGCAAAATAGTAAAATTTCTATGTTAAATGTCAAGTTTATGCGGCTTGTAAATTTTGCATTCTAAGTATTTCAAATAACTTTGCTGTACTAATTCTGAAACATGAACAATAGCAATACTTTATTCGAAAAACACCGCGCTATATTAGATGCGGCCTTAGCAGCATTAAGCCTAAGAACTTATTATTCGCCTTATCCAGAAAGCCCTAGGGCTTATGCTGAAGATGCAGATGGAAAAGCGAAAGCATGGATTAGTGCTGCCATGAACAACAATTATGTTGCCTTGGATAGCACGGGTGCCAATGGTTGGATTGGTGAGGAAGTGAGTCCATTTTTACAAACGGGCATTGGGGTGCAATACCCAGCTTTTAGCGCAGATACCTTGTTAAAAAATGCGTCTTTGGTTCAGACCGAATGGGCAAACACCAGCGTGGAGGCCAGAACTGGCTTGTTAATAGAGGCTTTAGATAGGGTAAAAAACCGCTTTTTTGATATAGCTTATGCAACGATGCATACTACCGGACAAGCATTTTTAATGAGCTTTCAAGCCAGTGGTCCGCATGCCAACGATAGGGCTTTAGAGGCAGTTGCCATGGGATATAAGGAACTTAAATCTGTGCCAGAGAGTGCAGAATGGGTGAAGAACATGGGCAAGTTTGATTTAAAAATGAACAAGACTTGGCGAGGCGTTCCTAAAGGAGTTTCCTTGGTAATTGGTTGTTCTACTTTCCCTGTTTGGAATACCGTTCCTGGCTTATTTGCTTCTTTGATTACGGGAAATGCAGTGATTGTGAAACCTCATCCAAAGGCTATTTTGGCCATTGCCATTGTGGTGGAAGAATTGCAAAATGTGTTGGCAGAAAATGGGTTGTCTAAGCATATTGTTCAATTGGGTGTAGATACTTTAGACAAGCCTATTACCAAAGTATTAGCAGAAAACCCAATCGTTAAGATGGTTGATTTTACTGGTGGTAGCGAGTTTGGAAATTATATTGAGCAATTGCCTAAAACAACTTTTACAGAGAAGGCTGGTGTTAATTCTATCATCTTGGATTCGGTAAAAGATTTGAAATCTGTTTTGGGAAATATTGCTTTTAGTGCGAGTTTATATAGCGGACAAATGTGTACTGCGCCGCAAAATATTTTTGTAAGTAAACATGGCGTGCAAACGGCCGAAGGTTTGGTTGCTTATGATGAGGTAGTGAAGGGCATTGCTGCGGCCATAACCGTACTTGTAGACAACCCAAAAGCTGGTCCGGGTACCTTGGGCGCAATACAAGCAGATATAACGTTTAAGCGTGTTTTGGAGGCCAAAAACTTAGGTGGAAATTTGATTTTGGATACAAAGGCTATTGTGAACGAAGAATTTAAAGATGCGCGCATTGCCACGCCAGTGGTTATTGAGTTAGATAAATCTGCTGGTGGTATTTATAACAAAGAGTGTTTTGGTCCGATCCTATTTGTAATTAAGACAGATGGAGTGGAAGATTCGTTGGCTTTGGCAGAAGCATTGGTTCAGGAAAAAGGTGCATTAACCTGTGGTGCTTATACCACAGATATGGCTACCCAAAACCGCATTGCTGCAACCATGAACAATGCATTTGTACCTGTAAGCTTTAACTTTACGGGAGCTGGATTTATAAACTCACACGCTGCGTTTAGCGACTTTCACTTAACAGGTGGAAACCCAGCAGGTAATGCCAGTTTTGCCAACTCAGAATTTGTGAGCAAAAGGTTTGTATGGGTAGGTAATAGAATGATGGACTAACTAATCTCTCTTGGCGGGAAAAAGAAGCTCGCTGGTCTAGAAATAAATCGATTTTTAATGGCAATTAAAATTTTCCAGAGCGCATTCAAAGGAATGCCTCTGGAGCGTAAAGCCACCAAAAGAGATAAGGTGAAACTTACCATAAAATTTACAAAGCCTATTACCCCTATGCCTAAAATCGACATTAGAATGGTCTCCAAACTCAGTGAGAAACCTTGTCCATAAAGGCCCAAAGCAAAATTGCCTGCGGCAAAAGTAATATGCCGTATATCAAGGTTTAATCCCAAAATTTCGCCAACAGGGTGAATAAAGCCTAAAAAGATACCAAACCAAAGGTTGCTCGCAATTCCACTGATATTATTCTCATAAAACTTTGCCAAATTCTGCCTTGAATTTAGGCTTAATAGGCGTTTTAATGCAGGATGCTGTACTATCCTTTCTGGTACTCTTTTATACTTAGTTTTGTTATGAACCATACCAGCAATAAGGCCAGAAATAAAAAGAAAAATACCTGCAATGGCCGAATGGAAAATAAGGGGTGATTTTAACAAGTTTAAATCTTTAATAAATGTTGGCGCCTTGTGCGCTGCAAGGTTCACATCAAACAAAGTGCCCCATATAAACATGAGTGCCATGGCCACAGGAAAAGCCATAAAAACATTTCCCACAAATGCGATGAATTGCGACCTGAAAATCCTTGAAAATAATTGGGCCAAATTTAAATAATTATTGTTCAACTTTAAATCGCTTTCAACCTCCTTGGCAAGCGTTGCTGCTGTCATTGCAGGTTGTTTGGTAGCAAGCGTGTAATGCAATAAATAAATAAGGATAAAAGCGGTGGCATAGTTTATAGAATAGAGCAATCCCTGACCAAAGATACTCGAATGCATAGAGGCCAATTCCATTTTAGCCACACAAGCAAAGGCAACAATTGCGCCACCGCCAATGGCAGAACTCAACATACTTTTATAATCCTTTTGGTTGCTTGTAATATAATGCTCGCCGGCTTTGCCCGTATTCTGGGTTATTTCATGCGCCATAATCTGGGTGGCCTTATTTAAATACCCAGTTATTTCGGCTTTTCCAGAGTTTATAAAAATGATGGACTTTATAAATTTTGCCAATTCAGTTTTACTATCCTCTTCATCATGTTTAACAAATGAATCTAAGATAATGCTTAACCTACCCAATAGGGTAATGATAACCATGAGCTGCTGATGCAATTGAAAGCTAATACCAAATTTACTTTTATTTTTATACGCCGTGTTGATGAATTCGTGACATTGGCCAATTAAGACATGTATTTGCTTAAAATTAATTTCTTGGTTGCTTCTATTAAACAAACCCGTATTGAGGCCTTTTAAAAAATTGTCGATTTCGTCTTGCAGGGCCGCAAACGGACTTTCCTTGCAATGATATTCGGGCACCATGCGCAGCACTTCAAAGTCAAAGGCAATGCCTGTTAAACGATGCGTTATAACCCTAATGGCAAAAAGAATATCTTGGATAAACGGCGACTGAACATTGCGTTCAAAAAAACCATCTACCTCCAAAACATTTAATAACAGCTTGCATTTTTCATTGGGAATTTGCAATATCCATTTGCCGTCAATAGAATGATAAAACACATTGACTAAAATATGTTCAACGGTGTTTTTTTCTGGTTGATAAGGAAGGAATTTGTGAACTAAACGCTTTCTTAATTCAGAGAAAAAGTCGAGGCCAGTAATGATATTGGCATCAGTTAAACTGCTGCTTAATTGTTTGCCTAAAAGCAGTCGATTTAAATACTCCCGTAAACCAATTTTATAATTAGTTTGCGATTGCAATAAGAAAATTAGCCGATCAAATTGGGGTACGCGTTCCTTTAAAACATCCCCATTTGTGGGCCTAATGGCATGCACCAAATCGGCCAACAGATCAAGATCTTTGCCTTCGTAGGCTGAAATAGCCTCTAAAGTTTTTTGTAAATCAACCTTGTTTTTAAAAATCATCATTCTTTATCTAGAAACCATATCGAAGGCTTCTTCAGGTATTCCTTTTACCTCTACAATAAGGAAACCATCTAACGAATCATTGAAATTTGGATCTACATTAAAGGAAACAATTTTGCCATTTAACTTGAGGTATTTTTTCACCAAAATTGGCATCTTTAATTTCTGGTTACCCTCAATTTCACCAATAAAATTATCCAATAGTTTTATATCTGCAGAATGCTTTTGCAACAAAAGATTCTTGCCTTCGGTTTTTGATTGGTAATGAAACCTTTTCTTTGGTTCAATCCATTTTGCAATTTGGTTGTCCCAATGGTTATGTCTAATATAAGATACCAATAAGTCCTTCGATAAATTAGAAAAACTGTTGCTAATGCTTACCGGACCAATCATGTATAAAAAGCGTTCTTTGTTTGCCTTAATATACACATGAATGCCCTTCCAAAGCAACATTAAACTGGCTGGCTTCTTTTGGTATTCTAAAGATACAAATGAGCGCCCAAGTTCAATAGAATGAAACAACATGGGATGCATTTCCTTACTCATTTTAAAAAGTTGGTTCAAATAAAATCCCTTCACCCCAAACTTTTTAAATAACACATCACCCTCTCCTAATCGGTATGAACCAACCAGTTTTTTCGCCTCTCTATCCCAAATAAAAAGATGCTTATAATACACATCATATTCATCTGTATCGCAACTGTGGTTAGTTCCCTCACCTACACTTCTAAATACAATTTCTCGCAGCCGAGAAATCTCGCGCATCACATTTGGTATTTCTTTATAGGAGGCAATAAACACCTCATACATATCATGCTCAAACAAGAAAGATTTTTGCCTAATTTCTTCAATTTCCTGAGCCATATAAGAAGGATTTACAGCATCAATGAGCTCCTCTGGCTTGCTTAATTTTCTTAGGTTCAGGTTAAATTTTATCTTCTTGTGTGTTTCTTCTGTGGCACCCAACGCATAGGTTTTGGCACGCAAGAAATCCAATAATTGATCGCTCTCATAATTGGCTAATTCCTTAAATGGAATGGGCTTGCCTATGCGCAACTTAATGTTCGACTTCCCCTTATTCAACATTTCGGAAGGTAACTTAATGGTACGCAAGTTTGGATGCAACAAACCCATTAAATTAAAGGCCAAACTGTTGTGACCAGAAAAATAAACCGGTATCACTTTTACCCCAGCCTTAGCAATTATGCGGCCTACTGCTGGCTCCCATTTTTTATCACTTATCTTAAGGTTATTCAATTTCATGGAACTCACCTCCCCTGCAGGAAAAATGCCCAGAGGCGAGGTTTTTATATGCTCCAAAATCTGTTTCACTCCCGCAATATTCATAGCCCTATCCTCCACATTTTCGAAAGGATTAACAGCAATTAAACAATCTGCTAATGGCAGAATTTGTTTCAACAAATAGTTGGCCACCATTTTATAATCGGGCCTAATTTTAGAAATTATCGACAACAAAATAATGCCATCTATTCCGCCATATGGATGGTTAGAAATTAAAATAAAGGGTTCTGTCTTTGGAATATTAGCAAGGTCTGTATCACTCACCTCATAAGTTACGCCAAACTCATCCAAAATATCTTTGGCAAAAGCAGCTCCCGTTTTTTCCTTGGCATTAAAATAAGCATCATTGATATTGTCTAATTTAAGCAATTTCATAATTGCTGGCGCCAATAACTTAAGCTTAACTTTTTCAAGCCTAAGCGCCTTCGACACATCCTCCTTACTTATGAAATCAGTCATTCAATGTTAAAATATGGGTAAATATAGTTAAATAAAAATCACAATTAGTTATTGTCGTCCAATTCTGTAATACTTTTTTCAATCATTTCACTTATGGCTTTTTTCTCGCTTTCGCTTAAGGTATTTTTTAAAAGTGCCTGCTCTTTTAACTTTTTATACATTTCCTTTTTGCGCAGTTCCATTGCCACCCAAACCTGGTAAGTATTGTCTTTTTTCTGATAAATTTTTTCGTCCATTTTGGTCGAACCAATCAAAGTAGTGCTCATTACCTCGCGGGTTAATTGCTGAAATCTTTCGCCAAACATGCCAAGGTTGCCATCTACATTTCTTTCATTCTGGTAGCTTTCACTCACATTTTTTAGTTCGGTTTGAACCGAAGAAGCGATGCGCTGGTTGGCTGTGAGCAATGCCTTGCTGCGCGCTGTTTCTAAATTAATACTTTCTCCACTTGCCACAGATCTAAAAAATCTTCTATTGCTTTCATAAGCAGAACTCGAAAACGGTATCTTTACTTTTTTTAATCCGTCTTTTGAACTGTTGCACGAAGCGGCAAAAATTAAAATGGCAAAAATTGCCCCTATTGATTTATTCATTTTTGTAAATTTTGTTATTCGTTCAGTAGAAATTTTCGTGCCACAATTTTATCTATTGGAAATGTTAATTGGTTTAAATCGAATTTAAGCATTGGCGACCAAAAAAAACGCAAGATTTCTTCCTTACCACCAAATGAAATGGTCTTTTCAAGTAAACTCAATTGCTTCACATCTGAAATTGGTTCAACCCGATAATAAATGGCCATTAATTGATCTCCTGGCCTAAAAGCACTGGCCTGAAAAAAATCGGTGGTATATAAATGATCAGTCACTTTTACCGCCAAACCTGTTTCTTCCATAAACTCCCTCACCAAACAATCGCGCGTGCCCTCGCCAAGTTCTAAGCCACCTCCAGGGAATTTTGTAAAATGTAATTGAGGCATTTTCTCATGCACCAATAATACTTCTTGCTCTTCGTTTACAAGCAATCCATAAACCCTAATGGTAAAACAACCAATTTCCATTAATCAATATTAGAGAACATTACACCCACATTTAAAGAAACAAAAAATGGAAATGCCGAATTATTGGCAGTACTTACCGAGCTTGGGTAAATGCCCACCATGGGTTGAAAAAAGTATATCTTATCCTTGCTTTCTCTATACGCTATGTATATGCCAATTTGCAAGCTTACCGCCAATCTTTTGGCATCAAATCCGCTTGAATCTAGCTTAAATTGATCTTTGCCTTCAATGCTAAAACCTGGATTGCAATTGGCCACCAACTGATGCTTTAACAATACCTGTGGCGTAATGCCACTCGATAATTGATACACCCATTTAAAGTCGCCCGACCGACCCAAATACGTATTTAAAATAATGGGAATTTGTAGGTAATGAAAACGATAATTGTAAGTAATGCCCTTTTGCGTATTCGAAAAGTCCTCTATCCTACCCGTGGCAATTCCAGGGTACGTATAATTCTTAAAAGTTAAATCTGTTTGCTTGCGTGCAAAACCAGTTTGTTGATAGCCAACTCCTACTTGTATGTCAGATTTTTTACCCAATGAATAGGTGTACCAGGCATAAATCCCTTTGTTGAAATGAATTGCACTGCTAGTTTTTGAGTTGGTATCTAAAAAAGATTCATAATTTTTATAAGGATTGCCATTCGCAATTGCACCTCCCATTCCTCCATTTACACTAAAGCCAAATGAAGCCTTGGCTTTGCTTTGTGCCATCATAAAATTTGTTGTCAAAAAGAACAGGATAAGTAAAAAAGAAAATCTAATTTTCTTCAAACTCAAGTTCATCGTTGTTGTCATTTTTCTTTTCTAATTTTTTTAACGTAGTATCTTTTCTAATACTAAATTCTTGCTTAAGAATCTCCTTAATTACTTCTTTCTCTTTCTTTACATCGGCCTTTAATTGCTCCTTTGCGCCCTTTCTATCAAACACAAATTTCAACTTGTCTATAGGCCCCGTAATACTTAAATATAAACTAATACCTTTGGTTTTCTCATCCTCCTCACCAAATTCATTTGCTTGAGGCTTCCTTCTCTTACTCAACAATTCAGAAAGCGATAACTTAACCTTATAATCCACCACATTCTCAAAAGTATGCGCTCCAGTTAAACTCAAATTTAGTGCATTATTCTTAAAATCCATGGTGGGAATCGATAAAACTTTATTCTGAATGGTTAAGGTGTTTTTTAACTCAGAAAACTTTAAATTATTCAACTCATTTACATCCACAAATTTAGACAAACTATTTAAAGGCTCATAATTAATTAACTCCCCATTTTTAACCGTCATTTCAGTTAACACCACCATTTTATCTGCCTGTAAATTAAACTTTCCATCCCAAAAAATCAACATGTCCGAATGTGCCGTAATCAGTCCAAATAAGTTATCACTAGTAAACTCCTTCTGCCCAAAATTATTAAACTGTGTAAGCAATTCATTGATCTGAATCCCCTTTGCATCATTGGTCGATTTTAAAATGTATTGGTTATCGTTCATTATAAACTCTCCGCTTCCAGAGAAACTGCCACCCGAGGTGTTCATGGATGTTTCCTTAAAAACAATTTTTTCGGGGTATAATATCAAGTTCGATTTAAAAGCCCTTGCCTTAAAGGTTTCATAGGTAAAGAGTGCGGTCTGAACCGATAAATTTAACACATAATCTAACGGCTTCTCACCTGGCTCTCTAGGGTCAGATGAGTTATAAATAAGCAAATCACTTGCATCCAAATTTTGCGATACCAATTGAAAATTACCCTTTAACGTTACATTTTTTTGCACCAAGAAATCAAGAAAAGCCGAAATTTTTCCAGTTAATTTTAAATCCGATTTTCCAATATTGAAATGAGCTTCCTCAATGTGCAAATCGTTGTGGGTAATCTCTGCTTTTATAAGCGCATGGTCTAGCGATTTATCCAAATAATTTAAACTAAGCTTATCCATGTTTAAGGCAAAAATTCCTTTATTAAAAGGACTGTTCCAATCCCATGTATTGCCTTTCTTCTCCCCTTTTAAGATCAAAGTAAATTGCAACATACCCCTAATTTCCTTTACATCCTCAAACTTAAAAAAGGCATGCAATGTTTGTAAATTAGCATCCCCTGTTAAGTCCATGCTAAGTTTGGGCGAAACCATATTTTGGAGGTAAAGCGAACCTTTTATTTTTGAACCAACCATTACCGCACTCAGTTCTGGAATAGAAATAACGACATCCTTTAACGCACCATTTGCCCCATTGTCGAAACTACCCTTTAGGTTAATTTGCTCTAATTTAATTTTAGTATCGGGCTCAAGCATGGTGCCATTTACAATTCCAAACTGCACTTGAACCCTTGGATTTTTAGTTGCGGTTTGAATCCCCGTTATTTCACCCTCAAAAAACACATTTCCATTGCTTTGATAAGCCAAAATAGCCTCAGGCATTTTAATGGGTAAAGTAGAAAGCAAATCCTGAATGCTAATTTTTTGTGCCTTAAACTTTAACTGATACTCCGTTTGTTTCCTTTCAGATTGAACCCAACCTTCTAGCGTTAACGCCAATTGGTTCACCCCAAAATTGCCTTTTATTAATTGAAACTTGTGCTTTTCATTGTCAACATCTAAACTGGTTTCAACCTCAATGGCCTTGTTTTTTAAGAAGGAAATTCCCCCCGATTGCAACAACTCACAATCGCCCTTTAACAAAATATCCAAGTTAAAACGCGTATCTTTAAACTTACCAGAAAACTCCGATGAAGCAATATAAACCTTGGCATTTAAAGCACTAGCCACATCTAAATAAGTTAGTTTAACCTTGCTTAATTTCAACTTATTTAACTCAAAAGAAAATGGCTTTTTCTTGCCATCATCCTTGGTCTCTTTTAATAAATCAAAATTATTTCTTCCGCTGGCATCCGAGTATAAGTTCAATTCGCCACTGTCTAAATCAAGCAAATTAATGCGGTACTTTTCATTTAATACATCATAAAAATTAAAGCCCAAATACAAATGAGATGCCTTTAACAAATACTTGCCTTTGCGCAATGGATCTTCAATGGTTACCTCATTTAAAGCCAAACTCACCTTAGGAAAAGTTTGCATAAAACTTACCTCAATGCTCTTGGCAGAAAGCTCAGATTTTAGCAGAACATTCACCTCCTTTAAAGCATACTTTTTTAACGCATCTAAATTCTTGTAGATGTAAATAAAAACAGTTCCAACAAGTGAAACCAAAATCAGTAAACTGATTAGAAAAATCTTTAATCCTTTTGGCATAATACTTAAACGCCTCAAAGCTTATCCTATTTCAATCATTCGCCTAATTGCTTAATAAACATTCGGTGGATTGATTCCCAAATGCGTGTTATTTAGTATGCAGTTTCGGTCTGAACCAAATGCATTTTTTTTCAACTATTTTATTAAATCTAGAAAATTTTGCCGACTTTATAAAATTTTATTTTACTCACAATCAATAATTTAACTATGACTTGGTAAAATATTTTAGTTTATATCATAAACTACTTTATACATTTGTAATGCATGAAAGTGAAATTATTCAAAGAATTATAAACAGACAAAGCAAAAACCTAACTAACTAATAAAAACGATTTCACTGATCCTAAAACTAGAAACTTAAATATAAACCTTAAACACCAAAATATGAAATTAAAACAATTAATCAGGAAACTCAGATTTTGCCTCTACCTTTTTGCAGGCTTAATTACAAGCACAAACTTATTTGCCCAAACACAATTTGCTAATCCCGGGTTCGAGAATTGGGAAGAAAGAAGCTTTGGCGGATTTAAATATGAAGACCCCAGCAATTGGTTTACCTTAAATCAGCTACAAAAATTTGGCTTCGATCAAACCACCAACAAAACAAGTGATGCACACGGCAATAGCACTGCCGCCTTGCTAAGCACGGTATCGTCGGCTTTTGGCAACATCCCCGGACTCTTAGCAGGAAATCCGTTTTTGGGTGCAGATGGTTCGCCCGATATGAACTTAAACTATACCCCTTTTAAAGGAAAGCCTAACAGCATTCAATTTTGGTATAAGAGCTTTCCAGAAAGCCAGGATCAATCTGCTATGTATTGTGCACTTACTAAGTGGAACAGTGTAAACCAAAATAGAGATACCCTTGCAGAAGCAAGCTGGACAATGGATTCGACCGTTAGCATTTACACCATTGCCAATATTCCGTTTGTATATAAAGGAACATTTGAACCCGATTCTATATATATCATTTTTAGCTCAAGCAGCGAAGGATTTAGTCCGATACCCGGCAGTGAATTATACATCGACGATGTGCAAATGAACTATGGAACAAGCGTAAAAGAAGTAAAGAATGAAATCGATATTCAACTTTACCCAAATCCATTTGAGGATAAATTTATGATTGAGAGCAAGCAATTTCCATTGCAATATTCTATTATTGATGCCATGGGAAAGAAGCATTTGGCAGGTACTATTACCCACCATAAGGAAGAATTAAACTTGGGAGTGCTGCGTTCAGGTATCTATTATTTGGTATTGGTTAAAACCGAAACATTGGAAAAAACTTGTCGCCTAATCACTAAAACAAATTAAGGAGATTACACCTATGGAAATGAATGAAAACAAGGCTTTGGAGATTATTGAGCAAATGATTTCTAACGCAAAAAGGGAGATAAAAGACAATGGAAAGTACCATATGATGTGGGGATATTTGGTGTTTGTTTCTGCCTTGATAGATTATTTTTTATTGATAACGGGCAAGCAATACCATGCCTATGTTTGGGGAATTTTGATGCCATTGGGCGGCCTGGTATCTATTTTGATGGGCCGCAAACAAAGCAAAAATCAAAGAGTGGTTACCTATGTAGACGAAGTTTTTAAATATGTGATTATTGCCTTTGTGGTTTCTTTGTTATTGGTTTGTTTAATTATGCCCATGACCTCAAAACATTGGAGTTCGTTCTACCCTGTGTTGATGATAATTTATGCCTTTGCACTTTTTATCATGGGAGGTATTTTGCAATTTAGGCCTTTAAGAATGGGTGCCATGGCCATTTGGACTTGTTCCTTCGTGGCATTTTTTGTGGGCTACGATTATCAATTACTTTTACTTGCCCTTGCCGTTTTATCTGGATTTATTATTCCCGGACATTTACTTAATTTGCGCGCACGCCAGCATGTTTAAAGACCTTAACCCTATATTACACTCCCAATTGCGCTTAGCAGTTATAAGTCTACTTATTGGCGTAAAGGAGGCTGAGTTTAATTATATAAAAGAAAAAACAGCCAGCACAGCGGGCAACCTCAGCGTGCAGCTACAAAAGCTAAAAGAAGCTGGCTATATAGAAATTGACAAAAGTTTTCGCGACAATTTTCCGCTAACCACCTGCAAAATAACTGCGGGTGGTATTGCGGCATTTGAAACTTATGTTAAAAACCTTAAACAGTATATTCAAGTAAAATCGAAATAATGTTAATTAACTCCCGCTTTAATTTCTGCCAAGTCAATCTCAAAGTGGGTGGCTTCGTGGATACACTTACCATCTTTAATTAACAAGGTTTGTGGCGATTGATGTGCTATGTGATAATGCTGCGCTACTTCATTAGAAACATCGCGGTGCTTTAATAAATCAAGAAAATAAACGGGCAAAGCATCAGCATCTTCCAAGGCATACGCCTTTTCAAATCGGCTCAAAGCGGCCGAGCTAATGCTGCAGCGAGTGCTGTGCTTAAAAATGATAACAGGTTTTTGGGCAGATAATTCGTCTATTTCAGAAAGTTGCGCGATGGTATTAAATGAAATCATGTGCAAATAAACAACAATTTCAATTCACTTACCACATCCATTAACCCCATAAAATTGGAAAAGGGGCCGAAGCCCCTTTATCTTAGCAAAACGATAAGCCGGGTTCTGTACGCCTACAATTTGCACTGGCGGCGCGACTATCATTTATCTGCCCCAATAATCACTTATTGGGTGTAGCAGCCTACCCGCAAGAAAAACAACCCAAGGCTGTTGGTGCTAAGCGAACACCCTTTTATTTCTTGCCTATTTGGCCTTGCAACACATAAGGTTTACCCTGCAATGTTTATCACTAAACACCCGGTGGGCTCTTACCCCACCTTTTCACCTTTTCTCTGCTCGCAAGCGAACAAAGTAGTTTGTTTTCTGTGGCATTGTCTGTTCCGTGGCCTAAACCAAAGACCTTCCCGTTAGGAAGTATGCTGCTTAAGTTGCCCGGACTTTCCTCTCCACCCTAAAGCGTAGCGATAGCCTGTTTTGCCCCACAAAGGTAGGTAACTTAAAATAATTTTGGTTGCTCTGGATCAATTTTATTCTTAGGTTTTGGCCTTTTTTCTGCTTCGCCATCCTCTGGGTCATCTTCCAATAATTTCTTTATTTTGGCCTGCTCCTCACTAAACAAATCTTCATTTACCAAGGTCTCCGCCTCCTCCTGCACCACTTCATCTATCTCGTCGGTTGGGTCGGGTGGCAATAATTCCAATTTGCTTAAATCTACCCCAGCAAACTTATTTCCAATGCTCTTCCAACCTTTTACATCAATTACCTCGGTTAAATTCACCTGCTGCTCTTGCAAAGTTTTGCCCTTGCCAGTGCTCAAAATAACAACCGGATTCTTAAAATCGGTGGCCAACAAAATATAATTCCCCTTCTCCTCCATAATAAACATAAACTTCTTATTCAAAGTCTGCGTTTCAATCACAAATCGCTTAATATAATAAGTCTTTGCCTTGGCATCAAAATACACCACACTCAAAGGTCGTTCTGGCCTAAATTTCGAAATATGCAACAATTGCTCGTATTCAAAATGGTTGCCTACATCAAAATTAGTAAGCTCATAATTGCCATCTTTATAAATAGAAATAATTTGGTCTGAACCTAAAAAATTACCCAAAAAAGCTCCATGTTCTTGGGTATTCAACCTCCCAATGGCTGCATCGTACCAAAGATTTATGCCCCCCAAAGTAGAAACACCTTTCGATTTTAATTTAATGCCTTTTACCAAATACTTGCTCACAATATTTCCTTGAACACTCCTGCCCTTTATGGCCAATTCACTAAAATCGAAATCGAAACTCAACTTGCGGGCATGACTAAGCGGACTTAAAGTAATGCTTACCACCTCTGCCTCACCAGAAGGATTGGCCGTAAAATACAAAATGCGAGAACCATTGCTACCCTGGGTTAAATCATATTCCTTGTCGCGCGTTATACCCGTTACCGGAAAGCGTTTGGCATAGCTCACCTTGGTTTTCCCATCCAAGTAAATCAAGTTAAAAATACGGCGCTCATCATTCTTCCTAAATACATCCACATGAATAATATCCTTACCCACAAAAGTCTTATCCGATACTTTAGAAACCACCATTTTACCATCCTTTTTAAAGATGATAATATCGTCTATATCGCTACAATCGCCCACATACTCATCCTTCTTTAAACCTGTTCCCACAAAGCCTTCTGCCCTATTCACATAAAGCTTTAAGTTGGCAATTGCCACCGTTTTAGAATCAATGGTATCAAAAGTACGAATCTCCGTTTTGCGCTCCTTGCCCTTGCCATATTTCTTCAATAAATTTTCGAAATACTTAATGGCATAAGCCTTCAAATTCTCAATGTCGTAATGCACCTGCTCCAATTGCGCCTCCAGCCCCTTCATAATGTCGTCGGCCTTAAACGAATCGTATTTAGAAATACGCTTAATTCTAATTTCCGTTAAACGCAAAATATCATTTTCCAAAAGCTCTCTTCTAAACAATTTTTTAAACTTGTTCATGCCTTTCCAAATGGTATCAATTACCTCCTCAAAACTCTCGCACTCCTCAATATCCCTATAAATTCGCTTCTCAATAAATATCTTTTCAATGCTGCTATAATGCCATTGCTCCTCTAATTCGGAACGCTTTATTTCTAATTCCTGACCCAATAAATCTTTGGTCTTTTCGGTAGAAATTTTTAATAACTCCTCCACGCCAATAAAAATGGGCTTATCGTCTACAATTACACACGCATTGGGCGAAATTCCTACCTCACAATCGGTAAAAGCATACAAGGCATCAATGGTTTTATCTGGCGAAACACCCGGATACAATTGAATCTCCACCTCTACATCTTTGGCTGTATTGTCAATTACCTTTTTAATCTTGATTTTGCCAGAATCATTTGCCTTTATTATGCTATCAATTAATTGGGTAGTAGTAACACCATAAGGTACATCCTTTACCAATAAAGTCTTTTTATCAGACTCCTCAATGCGACCCCTAACCCTAATCTTCCCCCCTTTTCTACCTTGGTTATAATTGGCCACATCTACCATACCACCCGTTGGAAAATCTGGGTGCAACTCAAACTTCTTGCCTTTTAAATAATCAACACTGGCCACCAGTAACTCGCAAAAATTATGCGGCATCACCTTGGTTGCCAAGCCCACCGCAATACCCTCAACCCCCTGAGCCAATAGCAAAGGAAACTTCATAGGCAACGCCACCGGCTCCTTTTTACGACCATCGTACGAATTTTGCCAGGTAGTAGTTTGCTTGTTAAA
Organism: bacterium; assembly: GCA_034439755.1. Lineage (GTDB taxonomy): Bacteria > Bacteroidota > Bacteroidia > UKL13-3 > UKL13-3 > B1. The sequence continues at coordinate 23,688 of JAWXAZ010000132.1, read as the reverse complement.
CGCAACCTCCAAAGCAAACTTCGACAAACGTGCCTCAATATAACGCGGTGCAGCAGCAGAATCGCCCGTGCGCACATCGCCCCAGTTACCCTGGGTTTCTATCATTAAATCTTTCTGACCCAAATTAACCATGGCATCGCCAATGGCCGCATCGCCATGCGGATGGTACTGCATGGTTTGCCCAATTACATTGGCCACCTTATTAAAACGCCCATCATCCATTTCCTTCATGGAATGAAGAATGCGGCGCTGAACAGGCTTTAAACCATCGTCGATTGCCGGCACAGCACGCTCCAATATCACATAGGAGGCATAATCTAAAAACCAATTCTCATACAAACCACTCACCTTTAAAACGTGATATTCATTAGGCAATGCCGGATCCTGGTTTTCTTTATTTTCGTCGTTATTATTCTCTTCCATGCTTCAATATCCTCGATTTGGCAAATTTATTGAATATATAAGAATGGCTATCCACAAAAATTCAAAAATTGTGCGGAAAATTCACCATTTATAGGCAAATATTGCACATTTTAAATGCCTAAATCACATTTTTAACCCCATCAATCCTCACAAAGATTTAAAATACTTGGCCGAGGCAATTAAGCGATTTCCATACCAACTAAACAGCTCGCCATCAACCAATTTTATGCGGGCGCTCACACAAATTGCTTGCAATTCTGCCAAATGCTTTTCCTTAAATGGATAGGGCTCCGACGATAAAAAAATATTGGCAGGTTGCTGCGCCAAGAGCCACTCTGCCTGCAATTCTGGATAGCGCGACAATTCCCCTTTGGCCAAATTTATATAGCCGCACCTGCTTAACATGTCATCAATAAAGGTGTAGCCCCCAGCCGCCATCCAAGGGTTTCTCCAAATTAAATACACGCAGGTTTCCTTTTTTTCGGTCTGAACCAATGCCTCGAAGCCAGCAGAAATTTGTTGGTGAATTTCCTTTGCCCGTTCTGGCTTTCCTACCAAATTGCCAATGCTCAAAATCATCTCCAAAGCATCCTCCAAGTTTTTAATATCGCTCATCCAAACCGGAAATTCTTGCATCAATTCCACTATTTCACTTTGCTTATTTTCTTCTTTGTTGCCTATAATTAAATCGGGTTTAAGGTTTCTAATCTTATTAATGTCTAACTTTTTAGTACCGCCTACGCGGGGTTTAACTAAATGTTGCTCGGCTGGATGTATGCAAAAAAGCGTTTGCCCAACTACTTCTGCATCCAAACCCAAATGGTACAACAGTTCTGTTTGAGACGGAACCAAAGAAACAATGCGCAATGGCCTTTGGTTCAGACCGAAACTTCTGTGCATTTGATCTACAAATTGACGGGGATAATTCATGCCTGCAAATGTGGAAAGAAATTGGCACTTTCCCTTATATTTGTAGCCGTTCAACTAAAAAATTTCTGTACATGGGAAGGGTATTTGAAAAACGCAAGCACAAGATGTTTGCCCGCTATTCTAAAATGAGTCAGTCTTTTACCAAGATTGGCAAGGAAATAGCCATTGCAATTAAAGCTGGAAACGGTATTGGCGACCCAGACAGCAACTCGCGATTGCGTGTGGTTATTGCCAATGCCAAATCGGTAAACATGCCAAAGGCCAATATTGATGCGGCTATTTCGCGCGCTACCAGCAAGCAGGACAAAGATTTTGAGGAAATTGCATACGAGGGAAAAGGGCCACATGGCGTAGCCATAGTTATTGATACAGCTACCGATAATCCCACCCGAACCATTGCCAATTTGCGCACCCACATGAATAAAACGGGTGGTACCATGTTAAATTCGGGCAGCTTAGATTTTATGTTCGACCGCAAAGGAATTTTCAGCATAAACCTAGCTGGAATAAACTTGGGTGATTTTGAATTAGAAATGATTGATTTTGGCATGGAAGAAATGGAAGATGATGGCGAAGGTCATTTGATTATTACCGTTCCTTTCACAGAATTTGGTGCCATGCAAAAGGCCCTTGAGGATAGAAAACTTGAAATTGTAAATGCTCAATTGCAGCGTGTACCAACCACTTTGGTCGATTTAACAGAAGAAGAACAAGAAGATTTTGGCAAATTACTCGATCGTTTAGATGAAGACGACGATGTGGTAAATGTGTGGCATAATTTAAAATAACTAAATTTTCCACAAATTGCTTTGAAGCATTACCTTAACTCAAAAACATTTTAACACAACGAATGCTGCAAGGCAGCGTGTTTTTGGTACTATATTTAATAAAAAAAGCTAAAGGCGAATAGCTAATACAAAAGCAGCGTGTTTTGGTATTACAGAATAAAAAAAAATCTAAAGACGAATAGCTAATACAAAAGCAACGTGTTTTGGTATTACAGAATAAAAAAAAATCTAAAGGCGAATAGCTAATACAAAAGCAGCGTGTTTTGGTATTACAGAATAAAAAAAAATCTAAAGGCCAAAAGCTAATACAAAAGCAGCGTGTTTTGGTATTACAGAATAAAAAAAAATCTAAAGGCCAAAAGCTAATACAAAAGCAACGTGTTTTTGGTATTACAGAATTAAAAAAAATCTAAAGGCCAAAAGCTAATTATAATGAAAACCCGTCCGAGTCGCAAACCAAAATTGATAGAGCGCAATGCCGAAAAATCGGACTTGCAGGCCATAATGGATTTGTCTAAAGCATGTTTCCCTAAAAGCGATCCATGGACTTTGCCCATGTTAGAAAGCCAATTTAAGATTTTCCCTGAGGGCATGCAAGTAATCGAGTATGAGGGCAAAATTGTTGGTTCAGCCAGTAGCTTAATTGTAAGTTGGGACGAATACGACTACGACCATTCGTGGAAGGAGATTTGCGACAATGGCCTTATTACCAACCACGATGAAGAGGGCGATACTTTGTATGGCATAGAGGTAATGGTGCACCCCGATTATCAAGGTTTAAAGATTGGCAGGCGTTTGTATGAAATGCGCAAAAATTTGTGCTTGGAGAAAAATCTTAAACGCATTTTTATTGGTGGCAGGGTTCCAAATTTCCATAAATTCTCTGAAGATTATGGGATAAGGGCATATATCAAGCGTGTGGTAGATAAAAAGTTTAAAGACCCTGTGGTTACTTTTCAATTGGCTCAAGGTTTTACCATTCAAAGAATCATTAAAGACTACTTGCCAGAAGATATAGAGAGTGAAGGATATGCTTTGCTCTTGGAATGGATCAATTTGGATTATGTGCCAGAGATTCGCGAGCGCAGTGTATTGATGAAAAAGGTGCGTATTTGTTGCATCCAATATGAGTTAAGGAAGATTCGTGGGTTCAAGGAATTTGCCCAACAATGTGAGTACTTTACGGATGTTGCTTCCAATTACAAATCTGATTTTGTGCTTTTTCCTGAGTTATTTACCACGCAATTGCTTTCTTTACATGAGTATAAAAGCATGAGTCCGGAAGACAGTATTCGCAAGATAGACGAGTATACCGAAGATTATATTGAATTGTTTTCTAGGCTTTCTTTAGAGTATAATATTAACATCATTGCCGGAACGCATTTGCAGGTAGAAGGTGAGCATCTTTATAATATTTCCTATTTATTTAAGCGCGATGGTACTTTTGAAAAGCAATATAAAATTCATATTACAAGCAACGAAAGCAAGTGGTGGGGCGTAAAACCCGGCAATGAAATTAAAGTGTTTAACACAGATTGTGGCAAGGTTGCTATCAATGTTTGTTACGATGTTGAGTTCCCTGAAATGGCCAGAATTGCTTGTCAGAAAGGGGCCAAAATTCTGTTTGTGCCATTTAGTACCGATGAAAAGCACGGACATTTACGGGTTAAAATTTGCGCACAGGCAAGGGCGGTAGAGAACCAGATTTTTGTGGCAACTGCGGGTACCATTGGCAACATTCCATCGGTAGATAATATGGACATTAACTATGCGCAATCTGGCATTTATACGCCAAGTGATTTTGCTTTTCCACCAGATGCCATTGCGGGCGAATGTAGCACCAATATTGAAACGGTGGTAATTGCAGATTTAGACTTAGCAGCTTTGGAGCGTGCAAGAAATACGGGCACAGTGCTAAATTGGAAAGACCGCCGCGGCGATATGTACGAAGTGCTAGAGAAATAATTTTTTACGCACCAAACTTCATGCGAAGTTTAATTTTGGTTAAGCGACGTTTGGTGTCCAAAGAAAAATCATTGTCCATCATCCACTGGTAATAGCCGGGTTCTTTTTTAAATATATCCTCCACCGATTTACCTTTGTGTTTGCCAAAGTTAAACACCTCTTTTCCTTCTGTATTATAAACCATGCGGCCTGCAAGGTCTACCAAACTATTCTGGCCAGATACTTTGCCTAACTCATCGAGGGTATTTTTTAATTGAGGATATTTATCAATTTGAGATTGAATAATCTCCCAAGTTGCACGCGTATCGGCCTCTGCACTGTGGGCGTTTTCCAAAGTTTTCTCGCAATAAAAACGGTAAGCGGCACTTAGGTTGCGAGGCTCCATCATGTGATAAATACGCTGGGCATCAATAAACTTGCGGTTCTCCACATCAAAATCAACTCCCGCACGCAAGAATTCTTCTACCAATAAAGGAAAATCAAATTTATTAGAGTTGAACCCAGCAAAATCGCACCCTTGCATAAAGTTTGCTAAGTCCTTGGCTAACGCTTCAAATCTTGGTTTATCTGCAACATCTGCATCGGTAATACCATGTATGGCGGTAACCTCGGCCGGAATATGCATTCCGGGATTGATGCGCTCTAAACGGGTTTCTTCCCTCCCATCAGGAAATACTTTGATACATGCCATCTCTACAATGCGGTCATTGGAAATGCTAATTCCTGTTGTTTCTAAATCAAAAACAATAAGTGGTCTGGTAAGTTGTAAGTTCAGCATGTTGTTTATTCTTCGACAAATTCACTTGTAGATTCAGCTTCGCCATCGTCGGCCGGATCAACTAATCCAAATCCATCTTCATCCCCATCTTCAATATCGCCAGGAATTTCATCAGATTGATTCAAATAATTCTTGGTTATCTCGTCAAATTCATTGTCGTCTACCACCCCAAATTTCTGTATTTTATCGTACTGCTTTGGCGCTAAACCAACCGATTTTACACACTGAGGGTATTTCGCTTTTGGATTTTCATCCTTAATAATGCCCGTCAATTCAATTTGCATCGACCAACATTCAATGAAATCGTACACATACAAAATCTTTTGATGCGGGTCTATGATATACTGACTCAATTTCGATTTTTCCATGGTAGGAACGGGTTTATCCTCCTTCTCACTCACGTCTTCCAAGGTAATTTCCTGACCCTTTTTCCAGCTATCATTGCTCATATAAAAAGAGGCCATTTGCTTGCCATCAAAATTGATACTCGCCAAAATACCCTTATGCAAATCGAGGAAAGTTTGGTTAGATTTCACTTCTACCACCCTATAAATATCCTCGTAATCTTCGAAATAAACTTTAAATTTATATACTGCCATGTCACTAATACTTACTGCGAATATTCAATAAAATATGTGTAATCCAAAATGTAATTCATTGTAAGCACAAAGTTTTTTTATCAGATAATCTTGCTTTACGTAACAGAATCCTTTGGCATGATCAAAAAAAGCGATTTGATTCAATATATATGTCAATAAAAAATCTGGTTTTCAATAACTTATGTTATACAGAAATTAATTAGTCCTAACGCCAATTCAATTTTTGTATGGTAAATGCAAAACCACAAGATGTTTGGTCCTAAAATTTTTTTGCCTATTTCCTATATCACATCATAAAAAGAAAGGCTCGGTCTGAACCAAAAATAGATTGAAAATTATCCCAATTGTAATTAATTAAATAGCCCAAATAAATTTGATAATTTTACGAGGGCAAATACCAATATTACAAAAAATATCACAATGAGATATTTTTTTCAATTGGCCTATATATTTTGTATGAATTTTATAATCACTTTAAAGAATTCTAATTATTTTTTTGAGCCAAAATACGTTCGCCAATCTGAACCATTTTTTTAAAAGCCAAATCATAGTCATTGGGCACATCGCCATCCAATATGGCCTCACGCAATTCAGTTTTAATTAGTCCCACCTCCCTGCAGGGTGTTAGGTTAAAATGCTTCATAATATCTTCGCCCGTAACTGGAGGCTGCCAATTGCGTAATGCGTCTCGCTCCTCTACTTCTTTAACTAACTCCTGAACCTTAAGTAAGTTGTCTCTAAATAATTTAATTTTCTCAGGAAATTTGCTGGTCATATCTGCCCTACAAAGGGTAAACAAATCTTCCAAATCTTCTCCCGCATCTACAATAATTCTTCTGATGGCAGCATCGGTAATTCCCTCTTCGGCCAGTACTTTTGGACGGTGATGCAAAGCAACCAATTTCTCTACATACTTCATTTTTTCATTTAAAGGAAGCTTCAATTTCCTAAAAATTCGCGACACCATTCTGCTGCCTCGGTCCTCATGACCATGGAAGGTCCAGCCACCTTCTGCATCAATAAATCGTTTGGTAACAGGTTTGCCAATATCGTGCAGCAAGGTTGCCCAACGCAGCCATAAATTTTGGGTTTCTTGGCAAACATTATCCACCACCTGAAGCGTGTGATAAAAATTGTCTTTATGGGCCTTTTTCTTAATTACCTCTATGCCATGCATCGCCTGTAATTCGGGGAAAATAAATTTAAGCAAGCCACTTTCAAATAATAGGTTCAGACCAATGCTTGGCTTTTTACTAAGCATTATTTTATTGAGCTCTTCGCTCACGCGCTCCATGGAAACAATGGAGATGCGATCTGCATGATACTTAATTGCGGCAAACGTTTCTGGGTGAATATCGAAATTAAGTTGAGCCGCAAAACGGATAGCGCGCATCATGCGCAAAGGATCATCGCTAAAGGTAATTTCTGGTTCTAAAGGTGTGCGTATAATTTTACGTTCTATGTCTAAGATGCCATCAAAAGGATCTACCACCTCAAAAAGATTGCTTTGATTTAGGCTAATGGCAAGTGCATTGATGGTAAAATCTCGGCGCAATTGATCGTCGCGAATGGTGCCAGGAATAACGGCTGGCTTGCGACTTTCCTTGCTATAACTTTCCTTGCGGGCACCCACGAATTCAATTTCCCAATCTTTGGTGCGCACCATGGCGGTACCAAAATTCTTAAAAACCACAAAGTCGTTATGCTCCTTAAGTTGCTCCGAAAATGCTTGCGCAAAAGAGATGCCATCTCCTACAACCACGATATCGATGTCTTTAGATTCTCGCTTTAAAAAACTATCGCGAACCCATCCGCCAACCACATAAGCCTCCACCTGAAGCGTTTGGGCCAATTGGATGAGTTGCTCGTAAACTTTACCGGTCAATTCAATTTTCACGCTGCAAATTTATGGCTTTCTACGCGTATAATCTTAATGCTTTTATATGCATATAATCTTAATGGCTTTCTGTATGCATCAACTTAATGGCTTTCTGTATGCATTATCTTAATGACTTTCTGTATGCATAATCTTAATGGCTTTCTGTATGCATCAACTTAATGGCTTTCTGTATGCATAATCTTAATGGCTTTCTGTAAGCATTATCTTAATGGCTTTCTGTATGCATCGTCTTAATGGCTTTCTGTAAGCATCAACTTAATGGCTTTCTGTATGCATCGTCTTAATGGCTTTCTGTATGCATCGTCTTAATGGCTTTCTGTATGCATCGTCTTAATGGCTTTCTGTATGCATCATCTTACACTATAAGCGATTGATAAATTTCCATCAGTTGCTTGCCCAATTTGGCCGATTCAAATAGTTGTAGTTGAGTGGGAATAGCACATAGTAATTCCTCACGCTTAGTTTGGTTGTAAATTAATTGGTTCAGACCAAAAGAGATTTCTTGTATGGAATCTGGCTCAACATAATAAACTGCTGTGCCGCCAACTTCTGGCAACGACGAGCTGTTTGAGGCCAAAACGGGCAATTGGGCGTGCAGGGCTTCTAGGATGGGAATTCCAAAGCCTTCGTACCTGCTAATATAGGCAAATACTTTGGCGGCTTGGTACATTTTTGGCAGTTCTTGAAAGGGCAATTCATGGATAAATTTTATACGCGCTTCGAGTGAATTTTCTTTTATATATTTTTCTAAAGCGGTGTAAGCATCGCCCTTTTTTCCAACCAAAACCAGATCAATATCGTGTAAATCACTTTTCACAAAAGCCTTCAATAAATTTAAGTGATTCTTGCGTTGCTCCAATGTGCCAACACTCAAAACATAATCTCTGGTGAGGCCATATTTTCTTTTAAGCGCGGCCAATTCTTCTTGGCTAAATCTTTGGGCAAAAGCCGCGTCGCAATCTTGGTAAACTACCTTTACTTGTGCAGGGTTACAATCGTATGCTTTTATAATATCTGCCTTGGTATGCTCACTGGTGGCTATCACAATATTGGCCAAATTAACGGCCGCTGCAAACTTTTTTTGGTACACTTTGCGGTCGAAAAATGGGTACAAATTGGGGTAATGTAAAAAGATTAAATCGTGTATGGTTACCACGCTTTTGATGCCTGTTTTTTCAATGCCTACCGGCAATTCATTGCTTAAGCCGTGGTAGAGTTCTATGCCTTGTGCTTCCAAATCTTTTACCAGCGCCCTACTACGCCAAATGGACGGGAATTTTTTATGAAAAGTGGTGGTGGGTCCATGTCTAAAAACTTCGGTCTGATCCAACAAATATTCGGGATAAATGCAGATGCCTGGACTGTATAAATGGTATTCGTTTTCTGGAAACTGAGTCACCAAAGATTTAACTACACCGCGCGAATAATTACCTAAACCCGTTTGGTTGTTGAATATTCTCTTGGCATCGAATCCTATTTTCATGTGGGCAAAATACATCTTTTTTATTTATTCATTTGCATATATGAATATATGAACATATATTTGTACTCGAAATGACAATCGACCGCCAAAAGTTAGAAAAAGCCGCATATATTCTAAAGACCATAGCCCATCCAACAAGGCTGGCGGTTATAAGTATGTTGCAGGTTAAGGAGGAATTAACGGTGAACGATTTGGTTGAATTAACAGGTTGTGAGCAGTCTTTGCTTTCGCATCATTTAATAAACATGAAAACAAAAGGATTGTTGCAAGTTAGGAAAAACGGCACCAGTTCTTTTTACAGTTTAAGGGAAAAAAATTTGGGTTCAATATTAAAATGTATAGATAAATGTGATTGCAATATGTAATAATGAATTGATAATGGAGAATTGATAATGGAGAATTGATAATGGAGAATTCATAATGGAGAATTCATAACTCAATAATTCATAACTCATAATTCATAACTCATAACTCATAATTCATAACTCAATAATTCATAACTCATAATTCATAACTCATAATTCATAACTCATAATTCACAACTCACAATTCATAATTCATAACTCATAATTCATAATTCATAATTCATAACTCATAATTCACAATTCATAACTCATAATTCATAATTCATAATTCATAACTCATAATTCATAATTCATAATTGGCATTTTAAATTTCGAAAGGGTTTAATAAATGGCAAAACTGACAATAATCAAACAGACAAATGATTGCAATCATGAATAATAGATTTTAAAAGAACGATATTCGAGAAAATAAAAAAACACATTATGTATATCCAACAATTATATACCAACTGTTTGGCCGAAGCCGCTTATTATATTGAGAGTAACGGCGTAGCAGCTATCATTGATCCGCTTCGAGAAACCGATCCATATATTGAAATGGCGGAACGAAGAGGGGCAAAAATTAAGTATGTTTTTGAAACGCATTTTCATGCCGATTTTGTGAGCGGACATATTGATTTGGCAAGAAAAACTGGTGCACAAATTGTATATGGTCCCACTGCAAAAGCCAAGTACGATATATACGAAGCGGCAGATGAGGAAGTGTTTCAATTGGGGAAAATTACCCTAAAATTATTGCATACCCCCGGACATACCATCGAATCGATGTGCTTGTTATTGCAGAATGAACAAGGCAAAGACCACGCAATTTTCACAGGCGATACTTTGTTTGTTGGCGATGTGGGCCGACCAGATTTAGCGGTGAAATCTGATTTAAGTAGAGAGGATTTAGCGGGCTTATTATACGATTCTATTGAGTCCAAAATAATGCCTTTGGCTTCCGATGTTATTGTGTATCCCGGACATGGTGCAGGCTCTGCATGTGGAAAAAATATTGGCAAGGAAACACAATCGACCATAGGCGAACAAAAGGCTAAAAATTACGCACTTAATTGTGCAACCAAAGAAGACTTTGTGAGGCAAGTAACCGAGGGCTTAGAAGAGCCGCCTAAATATTTCTTTATGGATGCGGGCATCAATAAAAATGGCTACGACAACATAGATGAGGTAATGGCGCGCAATACCATTGGGCTGAACCCAACTGAATTTGAAATTGAAATGCTAAAAGGGGCAGTGGTTTTGGATGCCCGCGATGCCGATATCTTTGAGAAAGGTTTTATTCCTGGTTCAATCAACATTGGTTTAAATGGCCAATATGCGGTTTGGGTTGGTTCTTTAATTGACCATGGAACGCCTATCATAATTGTGAGTGATGAGGGCAAAGAAAAGGAGGCTGTTTTGCGTTTAGCACGTGTGGGTTATGAACATGTTTATGGCTTTATAAAAGGTGGATTTGAATCGTGGTTGGTTCAGGGCAAACCCATTGAATTGGTCGATTCTATAGAGCCAAATGAAATGTTGGGCATAGATATGCATACCATTATTGATGTAAGAAACCCCAGCGAATGGCAGGCGGGTGTGATGGAAGGCGCAGAGTTGATTCCTTTATCCAAACTTGAGCAACAGATTGCACATTTGGATAAGAATCAAAAGTACTTGATTCATTGTGCAGGTGGGTATCGCAGTATGATGGCGGCATCGATTATGAAGAAGCACGGATTTTTGCATGTTAAAAATGTACGTGGCGGAATTAATAAAATAAAAGAGAGTGGATTTTTATTGGTAATACCAGCTTAATAAAAGCATAAAATGAACAAAATATTAAAGTACAAAATGATCTTAATAGTAGGTGTAATTGGTGCAGTAGCAGGTTACGGATATTACTACTTTGTGGGTTGCGAAAGCGGCACTTGCGCCATTACTTCTAGCCCAATTAATAGCTCCTTATACGGTGCATTTATGGGTGGATTAATTGGTGATATGTTTAGGGGAAAAGTGAATGCATAAGCGCCCATTGGTTCAAACCGAAAATGAATAAATAATATAAATATATGTCAGCATTTAATGATTTAATTAACGGAAGTACGCCTGTGTTGGTCGACTTCACCGCAACTTGGTGTGGTCCATGCAAAATGATGTCGCCCATCTTAGACCAGGTGGCAGGAGAAATGGGCGACAAGCTTAAGATTATAAAAGTAGATGTGGATAAGAATCCACAAGCGGCAGCGCATTATCAGGTGCAGGGTGTTCCTACTTTAATTTTATTTAAGGAAGGCAAAAACTTATGGCGCCAATCGGGTGTGGTGCAGGCATCTCAATTAATAGCAACAATTCAACAATTTAATAAATAAACAATGTTAGGCTTAATCAAAAAGTTATTTTCGAGCAAAGGCAACGAAGAGTTAGAAGAAAAATTAGCGGCAGGAGCCGTAATCATTGATGTGCGCAGCGAAGGCGAATTTGGTGGTGGACACGTAAAAGGATCTAAAAATATTCCTTTAAATAAATTAGCAGGCAGGTTAGACACCGTAAAGAAGTTAAATAAGCCAATAGTTTGCGTTTGTGCCAGTGGCATGAGAAGTGCGCAAGCAACTAACTTTTTAAAGCAAAATGGATTAGAAGCCATTAATGGCGGTTCTTGGCACTCGGTCAATAATTTAATGAAAAAATAAAATGGCAACAATCCATAAAGTTGGCACCCAGTTTATGGGTAAAATGGAGTTCGATACTGTTATTAATGGTCATCATATTACCTTAGATACCGTTGCTGCTGGTGGTGGAGAAGACAAAGGAGCTAGTCCAAAACCCCTTATCTTAAGTGCGCTTGCTGGTTGTACGGGTATGGATGTGGTTGGAGTATTGAATAAAATGCGCGCCACCTATTCAGATTTCTCCATTGATGTTGAAGGCGATTTAACCAATGACCATCCAAGAGTATACTCAGAAATAAGGGTTAAATACAGCATACGCACCGCAGACCACAGTAAAATGGAAAAGGCGGTTAACCTATCCAAAGATACTTATTGCGGCGTATATGCCATGTTAAAAAAGGTATGCGAAGTAAAGTTTGAAATTGTATATTTATAGTTTTGCCTTTTCCATAAATTAAAGATAAATACATCTTTTAACTTTAATTTTTACTTCACAACAAATGAGTTTAATCCCCTATGATTCGTTTTGTTGTTTATCCAACATAGTGAATTTATAATAATTCACAAATAAAAAAAGCCCGAATAATCGGGCTTTTTTTGTGGAGGCACACGGGTTCGAACCGCGGACCCTCTGCTTGTAAGGCAGATGCTCTGAACCAGCTGAGCTATGCCTCCTTTATTTCCATCCTTAAGGGGAGTGCAAAGATAAGAAGAGCAGACTTAAATGCAAGTCTATTGAAAATTAATTTAAAATATTTATGGGTTTTCCTCAGGATTTACTCATAATCAATAAATTAATTTTACACCTTACTTTGAGTAAAAATCAAAATTTTTAAAATGAGTTAAAAAGTAGTGTATCCACTGCAAAGGCGGGTTATACCAATTGTAATTATTAAACAGGCAAAAGCTATTTGATTATTTTGTTAGGGTAAATACCGATATAATAAAATAATAGCATGACGAATATTTGTTGAAATTGGACTAAGTATTTTGTTATTTCCTTATTGGTTAAAATGAATTATCAATGCCAAAGTCATCACAATTAATATCTACTGAACAAAACACACATGTATGCCATAATACGCAAGCAAATGCCTTGAAAAAGGCATAAAAAAGGCCAATCATTGCTGATTGGCCTTTTTTATTTATGTTAAAATCTTAGTATTCCCAAAGATCATGCTCTTTTTCGAAAAGCTCATTTTTGATTCGCTCGCCTTCTAAAATTCCAGCTACGCCATTGTCTTTAAACTCAGCGTAATCTCTGATGTACATATCTTGCTGATTCGCTTCTTTAACAACATAACTGTTAAACAATCTTTGCTCAAACCAATCATCGTATGTTAATCGAGCCGCATCATTTTGGCGGTTAAAGATTTCATAATTGATTAAGAAATGTCTTAAATCTAATCCGTCTGTTGAATGATACTTGAAAACACATAAATCCTGTTCTCCTAAATCAACTCCGCCTAACCTTACATTGTATAACGGTGAAATTGAAATAATACGAACAAACATTTGCGAATGCTTCTTATCGAAAATCCAATCTTCAACTAACCTAAATTTCATTATTCGCAATTCAGGTAACATCGGATTAACAATGGTATCAGTTTCTGTAAAGGTTGGATCATTTGGGTCAATAGGTACATCCACATATTCTGTATCTGTTCCTAATGTCATGAATTTTTCAATTGACATTTGTGTAGTCAACGAATCGTTGAAATAGGGTGTTAATTTCCCGTCACGAACCGCATTATACAATATAATACTCAAAGGATTTTTAGGCCAAGCCATTGGCTGGTTTGGTTTTTCACGTGTATCAATTATGCGTACTACGCGTTTAGCATACATAACATCTGCTTCACGAAGATAAGGCCATGGAATAACCTTACGCTCAGTAACTGCCTGACGGTTATATATGAAATCATCATACACTCCCTGAGCAAAGTTGCTATAAGAAAGCAACAGCAATACAACGATACCTATTATTTTTTTCATTTTTCGATTTTCTATATTATTGTCTTACCTCTAAAGCAAGTGAAGATGGAATAGGCACTGCTCCTGCAGGTCCTTTAGCCTTAATGTTCATTAGAATAAAACGATCTCCAGGACGGGCATTCATTAAGAAACTTTTGGCTTCTGAAGTTAATTGCTCTCCTGCTCCATTTGCAACTCTAGTTTGACCATTTTTAGGCTGATAAACAAGGTTCCAGCTAATTGGTGTAAATTTAACTCCTTCAAAAGCGAAATCTTTCAATGCAGTTAAAACGAAGTTAGCCGATTTTAATTGTCCCATTGATACTGTACCAGATTGTTCTATTGATCCTAACATAGGTGTAGGCTTAGGAATCTGACGAATTCGGTATTCTTTGAATCCCATCATTTTACCCTCAACTTTAGCGGTAAGTTTAACAGTTCTCACAGATCCATCAACAGTCAAATTATATTCACCAGAACTTCCAACTTTAGTCAATCTACCACCTTCACAAGTTACATCCACCTTGTTGGCAGAGAAACCTGGCACCGATACCGACATTGGATTATCTAATCCAATATAAACAACATTCATTTTGGTAGCTGAAATTACGGCTAAAGGTGCCATTACAAAGAATGAACCTTCTTTTGAGTATGTTTCTTTCTTACCACTAGAATTGGTTGTTGTAATTACTGCTGTAAATTTATTTTCACCTTCACGACCAGCGGTAACTTCATATTTACCAATACCGCTTTCATTTTTCAACTGACTTCCATTAACAGATATAGAAGCTTCAGATCTAGAACTAGACGCAGCAAGGAAGATTTCAGCTTGGTATTTATTACCCTGGGTAATATTGGTACCATTAACTGGAATAATTTGAGGTGTTAACTGATCAATGATCATAACATCAGCTGTTAATGATGACTTTAAATAATCCAAAACCTGCGCTTCAGTATTCTTAATATCATTTTGAGTTTTAGACATCAATGCAGCAACAGCGGCCAAGGGCGTATGTTCAAACATTTCTGATTCCCAAGTTTGTTTTGAATTTTTTGGATCTTCTGTTATTAAATCACTCTTAATCAAACCTTGCTTATCCTTTGGCATTAAAGCTAATAATTTTTCGCGAATTTCATTAATCTTAGCTCTAACCTCAGCTCCTTTACCTTGGTTAATCATTAAATTAGCATGTAATTCAATGTTACTTGCTTGCGCAACCTCTCCATCTGGGTCACCCTCTTTACGACCGCCAGCAGTTGTAATTAATTGCTCTTTTAGGTCAGTGAAATACTTCACACCATCATCGGCAATTTTCTTAACCTGCAACGATTTGTTATAGGCATCTGTACCTGTTGGATCGGTAGGGATATCTTTATGGTATTTGTCAATGGCTTTGAGGGTACCTTCATTTTTCTTGTCAATGTTCATACCCGCACGGTCCATGCTTATTTCTACCATGTGAAAGGACTTCAAGATTTCAGCCGACACATTTAGGGCTAACAATGCTGTTAACACCAAATACATCATGTTGATCATCTTCTGCCTTACGCTTACTTTACCTCCACTCATCTCTTTTTAACTATTATTTTGAAAAGTTATTTGTAATTTAATTACCACGCACGTTCATTGCAGCTAACATGTTGCCATAAACACTGTTCAAAGAAGATAAATTCTTATTCAATTTATCCATCTCACCTCTAAAATGCTCTGCATTGTTATTGGTTTCACTTAAAGTATTCACTACTTTAGATAATCCACCAACAAACTCGTTGATACCTTTTAAATGGTTGTTAGATTCAGAAATTTCCAATTCATAAATTGAGTTTAATGAAGCTAAGTTCTTAGTCATTTTTTCAATTTGAGCGCCATATTCACGTGAACCTTCTGATGCATTCACTAAAGTTTCCATTGCACTAACAGCCTTGGTGTAAGAAGTGTTTATTCCGGTTAAAGAATCAGCAGCTTGTTGAACATTTTTAGTGTATGTATCAGTTGCAACAGCAGCAGTAGATAAATCTTTTAAATTACTCACGTTTTCGCTTAAAGTGCGCATTCCGTTGCCTAAGCTATTGATTAAATCTGGACCAATTTTGGCTTCTTCCATCATTTTATCTAACTGTTGGGTAATGCTACCTTTGTTACCAGCAGATTTTTTCTCTTTAGGCTCTAATCCAGCCAATTCAGGATAAACTAAAGTCCAATCTGGTTCTTGATGAGGTGGTTCAAATGCAGAAATAAAGAAAATGGCTGCTTCGGTTAATAAACCCACCATTAACATAAAATCTGCACCTGGCCAGTGTAGAATTTTAAATAATGCCCCTACAATTACTACTGCCGCTCCAATTCCGTAAGCTTTCGCCATGAAAGACTTAAAGCCTTTACTTTCTAAAAAACTGTTTTTCATCTGATTAAAATTTTAAGTTTGATATTTGTTTAGTTTGTTTGTGTGTTTATTTTTTATCTCTGTTCGAGCGGCCTACATAACTTTGCACTAACCTAAAGCCTGTATATGAATTAGCACTATCTTGATACTCATAAGTACGGGTACCATTTTGAATATAATGCGCAATATCTTTCCAAGAACCGCCTCTAATTACTTTGCGTTTTAAGGTTTCATTCTCCTCGTCTTTCGCATCGTATTGGTAGTCTGAGTTTAAATCGTGTGAGAATAAATGTCCAGATTCTGCATAGGCCGAAACTGTCCACTCTGCCACGTTACCACTCATATCATATAAACCAAAATCATTAGGGAAATAAGAAGAAACACGAATTGGGTATACACCACCATCGGCACCATAATCTCCTCTAGCTGGTTTAAAGTTGGCCAAAGAACAACCTTTTGCATTTCTTACATATGGCCCGCCCCAAGGATACATCGTTTGATCTCTTCCTCCTCTCGCTGCATATTCCCACTCATACTCTGTTGGTAAGCGGAAAGATGTTACTCCATTTTCTTCATTTTCTGCGTAGTACGAATTTAAGTGAAAGGTCCTCCAATGCGCAAAAGCACGGGCTTGTTTCCAATTTACGCCCACTACAGGATAATCATCATATTTTGGATGCCAGTAGTACATAGTTGAAATTGGCTCATTATATGCATAGGTAAAATCACGCATGAATACTAATGTATCTGGGTAAATTTCTACAACTTCTTCCTTTTTGAAATCAGCACGATTTCTTTTGTATGAATCTTGCTTTTTCAATAAAGCAGCCTCACGAAGATTTACATAATCGTATCTATATTTTAATTTGCGCACATCAATTTGCTTGGCACGATAATAAACTTCATTCCCTTGGTAATACATGTCATTTATTTCGCCATTCTTCAAATCCTCTGGATCTATACGCACCTTGTAATTAATGGCATGTTCACCTGTCTCTTCTTCCGTAATTGGATCGATAATTGGAATTTGAAATTTCTCACCCATGCGATCACGGAAAATAGAATCCGTTACTTCATTTACGAACTGGCGATACTCATTGTTGGTGATCTCAGTTTCATCCATGTAAAATGCAGTAACTGTGATTTGCTTGTTAGGCGCAATCATCGCATTGGGAATGTCTTGCTCATTCGCTCCCACGTGGATGGTACCCGAAGGGATATAAACAGTTCCATAAGGCTGAGGGTGAAACCAAGCACTCCTACCACCTACTCCTGTTAATTCCCCTCTGTCGCTACTAAGGCCGCATCCTGTAAGGATTATAGCCAAAGAGAAGAAGAAAAACCATTTTAATTGCTTCATCGTTATGTTAAATATTTATGACTGTAATGTGGCAAAATTATTATTTCTACCGAAAAATACAAGTTTATATGTGATTATTTTGTTAATAAAACGTAAATGTCTGACTATTATTACATGAACCTAGGTGTAAACCTAGATCTAATAACTTTTTCTTTTTTGGGTATGCTTACGCCAAAACAATAGCGTATCATTATTTCATGTGAGCCAGAACTATATTTCAAAATTTGTGAAGTGGTTAAATCATAGCTATAACCAACATTTAAACCAAAAGGAAATTGGTAACCAACCAAAACAACCGCTGCATCCATTGGACGCCAGGTTAAACCTCCTCTTATATTTTCATTCCACACCAAAAAGCAGTTTAAATCGGTCTGAATCTTAGCAGGATCCTTTTTAACCAAAATATTAGGCTGCAATTTCATGGTAGCATTCAATTGATATTCGCCACCTGTCATAAAATACATGTGTATATCACTTTGTATTTCGGTACTAAATTGCTTCCATTCGTAGGTAATCACATTCTTATTTAAGTGCGTGGCAGAAAAACCAGCATAAAAATTATCTAGAACACCCAATAAATTTTCTTTGGTATAATATAAACCGAAATCTACATCCATGGCATTTCCTGAAACTTTTTGGTCTGGAATATTAGGATCGTTTGGATCAAGCGCCCTTAATTTATCTCCTTGTAAATTTCTTTGCATATAACCAACACCCACACCTGCTGCTATTGTACCCAAATCTCCTAATGGATGGCGATAAGCTAAAGTTAAACGTGGCATAACCATGTTTTCAAAACCTTGGTCGTCATTTGCAATCGTAGCACCAATACCAAATCTTGAACCAATAGATGCATTAATTGAACCAACTAAATTTGTAGGTGCATCGCCCCTGGCAATGGTTGTATTGCCTACGGTAGAAGTACCGCCACCAAAACCCGACCATTGATTTCTTTGTATGAGGGTTGCACAAATTTTACCATCGGTTGCCCCGGCAAAACCAGCGTTAAAATTCAATTTATTGTACATAAACTGACTGTAATGTGGATCCTGTTGGGCAGCTAATTGCGCCACAGAAAACAACATTGCTGCTCCCAAAATAACTCTTGTAAATATTGACCTCATTCGCTTTATTTTATATTATTATATTGTTCAAACGTATTTACGAATATATAAAATAAAACAAAAAAAAGGAAGGATGTTGAAAATTAAGATAATTTTTCGAATTAGTACACTCGATTAGACAGCCTTATTATGGGCCTCAATATGCTTATCTACCGCTGTTATCATAGAGGGAGTTTGAGGCGTTGGGGCTTGAATATTTGCCACTAAACCTGCGTCTACCATGGCTTTGATGGTAGTTGCACCAAAGCCAGCTATCAATGTTTTGTTCTGCTTAAACTCTGGAAAGTTCTCAAATAGAGAACGAATATCTGCCGGACTAAAAAATGCAATGATATCATAATTTACATGCGTTAAATCAGATAAATCACTTGATAAGATGCGATAGAAATAGGCTTCTTTAAATTGAATCTTACTTTTTTTCATGAATTTTTCTATATCCTGCTTGCGCCAATCGCTACAGGGAAATAAATACTTTTCGGTTAGGTGATTTTTAAATAAAGGGAACAATTCTACTTCGGTACCTTTGCCTACGAAAATTTTGCGCTTTCTAACTTGGATATATTTGGCTAAATAATTTGCAATACTCTCATTCACACAAAAATATTTTAGATCGATGGGAATCTCAATTTTAAGCTCAGCACACATTCTAAAGAAATTATCGACCGAATTTCTTGAATTCAGAATGATTGCCGTGTAATCGAGAATGTTTATCTTTTGAGATCTAAACTCTTTGCCAGGAATTGGTTCAACTAAAATAAATGGCCTAAAATCCATTTTAAGTTTATATTTCTTCTCTAAATCGAACCAGGGCGATTTAACACTTTCAGGCCTTGGCTGAGAGATAAGGATACTTTTTATTTTTTCTTTTTTCAATCTACCAGCTTATTAAAAACAATTTAAATACTACTAACCACGGCAATATTTCGAGCGCGCAAAGATACAAAAATATGTATATAAATTGATACTGCCCCTTTTGTTGGGTCATCACCACATTTTTTATTTCTCTATAGATTACCGAAATCAATAGGGTTAAGAGGATAATTACCGATAAAAAATTTGCCGTAAACGAATCGGATATAAACACAAAAAAGAGATTCAAAAATACCAAAATTACGCCCAAAAGGTTATTGACAACCATGGCATTAAATAAAGCAACAAAACTTGTAGGCACCATTTTAAAGATGTTTCCAATGATGATATTGACAGAAAATTTGGCCACATATAGTATAAAAATAATGCCAGATAGCTTCCAAAATAACAAGTAAAAACTTTCGGTTTCTATCTGTTGATTTAGCTCAAATAAATGGACCAAAAACAAGGAAACTGAAAAAATAAAGTTCAAAAATAATCCCAAATTACTCCAAATATAATTGCTCGTTTTACCTGTGTAACTCTGATAATCGGCGTGTAAATCTATACCCGACAATAATATTTCATTGAAGCGTTTGATATTAATTAATCGAATTAAGGCCAAAAACAACAAGGTTGATAAAATGGTCCAAAATTTCCAATTTTCATTGCTTATTTTCCTTAAACGAATGGCTTTTAACCTAGGTAAATCGCGGCTATCTTCAGCAGATTGAAGCATAACAGCATTGCCAATTATCTGCTCATTCAGAAAAAAATACTGGCGCGTATAACTTGGTTCAGCCAGACTATCCATTAAATTTTTAGGCAAACTTTTCTCTAAGGAAATTGCTAAAGTATCGGTCTGAACCAATGTAGTATCTGGGGTTTGCCTTGATAGTGTATCTGCACCTTGCCCGCAAAAGCAATGCGCAAATAACAAACTAAATAAGACCAACCTTTTACCCATGTATACTTTTCTAAAAAAAATTAACCAACCCAAAATGCACCTTTGCCCTTCGAAACTCGATGGGATTTCCTCGTTGAGTGCCTACAGCATAATACAAGGAGAAAATACCCGCACCTGTTTCTACGTTCATTCCTGCTCCTACTCCCCAAGGCCTATCTGAAATAACGGGAATAGGAACAGAGTTTTGGTACCAAGCGCCATTCCAAAACAACAGAAAATTTCCGTTTTTTTGAAACAAGTACTTTAATTCCAAATTCAAAATGAGGTACTTGTTTGCAAAAATACGCTGTTCGTCAAATCCCTTCAAAGTTTTTAATCCACCAATGCGGAAAAGTTCTCCTAAAAATAAATTTTCGTTGGCAATTATGGCTCCCCTTAACTGCGAATGCACCACAAAATTCTTATAAACAGGGATATAATACGAAACATTGCCCATAAATTTATATTGGACACTTTTGATGTTTATTGAGTCGTAAATGGAATAAGTATTTCCCTTTCCATCCTTTATTTTCAATTCTGCCAGCTTACTATTCACAATAATCTTGCGAGAACCTGCCCCTCCTTCCATTTCAACTAAATACCCTTTGCGCGGATTAAAGAAGTAGTCTAAGCCAGATTTCCTTACCGCCAATCCATAAAGCACATTGTTTACACTGTGGTTATTGGGCAATCGTTGATTGCTCAAAACATATAGGGTATCTGTTATAAAGCTAGAAATCTGTTGTAATTGCGCATATACCTTAAAATAATTGTTGCCAGATAATCGGTATTGCAAACCAATATCTTGAAAAAGTTCAATCCAGGTAGTATCAAATTTGGCTAACTTAAATCCATAATCAATGGCAAAACGGGTATTAAAAAAATAGGGCCAAAGAAACTTAATTTGTAGGTCTTGTGAATTATTAAGATAGCCTCTATAACTCAATTCCAAGTTCTTTCCACCTCCCATTAGGTTCAGCAATTTTAAGTTTAAATCGCCTGTTAAAACCAGTTTATTATTGAGGCTGCTATTGGGGGCAAAACCTATTACACCATCAAAACTTGAAGCCTTTCTGTGGTTTATATATACATACGGTTTTGCCTTATTGCCATAAAAATAAATTCCCGAGGGATTTGCAACTTGCACATAAGGCAACTCACTTAATCGGGCATCAATATTTTTTATTAAATCTTCTTGGTATAACATGCCAGGTTTATAGTTGGCATAGTGTTGCAAGAACTTCTTTTTAATATCGGCAGTACCCCCAAAATCAATGCTATCAAAGTAAAATATCCCGTTCTTCTGCATGTTTAATACCGCCGAAATGCCCATAGAATCTAATACCACCGAATCTAATTTTAAGCTCGCAAATGGATAGCCATTGTTTTCTGCAACCTTTAATAATTGTTGCATAAACATTGAAATCTCTTTGGGTTTAAACGCTTTTTTCTGTGGCGCATTAAATTTATTTGTTATGCTACCAATCCACTCCACAGGCACATTGCCAAGGCCAATTGATTTTATGTTGCAAGGTAATCCTAGGTAAATATGAACGGTGAGACTATCGCCATTTGCTTGGCCCAACGAATCTTTTGCCAACAAAAAACCTTGTTCATAACAGGCTAATAAAACAGCATTAACTTGGTTAAAAACTGTTAAGCTATCTGTCTTAACCCAATTTCCATAAGATTTTTGAAGGAAAGCTTGTGCAGGAAAAAATTTAAACGTTAATTGCTTGGATGGCTGCGCATAAGCACCCAAAAACCAAGCTAAGGCTATTAATATGAACCAAATCTTTTTCAATATTATCATGAACGTTTTGGAAACTCCCTCATTGCCTACTTACTTCGCACAGCTATTATGGCAGGAATTTATATACATATCCCTTTTTGCAAACAAGCTTGTCACTATTGTAATTTTCATTTTAGTACTCTTTTGTCTTACAAAGAAAGAGTAGTAACGGCAATTGCAAAAGAACTTTTTTTAAGAAAGGACGAACTTGGGAACGAAGCCATAGAAAGCATCTATTTTGGCGGGGGCACTCCTAGCTTATTAAGTAAGCAAGAACTTGAGCTTATTTTCAATACTTTATACCAGCATTATAACTTGAGTCAAGTAAAAGAAATTACCCTGGAGGCCAACCCAGACGACTTAAGTATGAGTTACCTTTCTCATTTGGCGCAAACGCCCATAAACCGACTCAGTATTGGCATTCAAAGTTTTGACGATGCGCACCTTCAATTTATGAATCGGGCACATTCGGCCAAGGAAGCAATGCAGTGCGTAAAAATGGCTCAGGACAAGGGTTTACAGAAAATAAGCATCGACCTAATTTATGGTATTCCGGGAATGGGCAAGGAGCTTTGGAAACAAAATGTTGAGACTGCTAT
This sequence comes from bacterium, assembly GCA_034439755.1. GTDB lineage: Bacteria > Bacteroidota > Bacteroidia > UKL13-3 > UKL13-3 > B1. The sequence continues at coordinate 778 of JAWXAZ010000132.1, read as the reverse complement.
TAATTTAGGTGTGCAGCATATTTCTAGCTATTGTTTAACCATTGAACCAAAAACAGTATTTGGTCAGCAACTCAAAAAAGACAAGTTTGAATTAATGCCAGAAGAAGATGCAGAAACGCAATTTTTAGACCTGATCCAAATCACCGAGGCGAATGGATTTGAGCAATATGAAATCTCTAATTTTGCCAAGTCCAATGCGTATGCTTTGCACAATACCAATTACTGGCGGGGTGTTTCTTATTTGGGTGTTGGTCCTGGTGCACACAGCCATTTCCCAGGAGTGCGCATGTGGAATATAAGTAATAACCAACAGTATTTGCGCCAAATTGAGGTCAATATTTTGCCTTTAGAAAAGGAAAATCTTTCGCTCGATAACCAGTTTAACGAATGGGTTATGACAGGCCTGCGTACCCAATGGGGCTTGTCTCTAAATGAGGGTAAACGGCGCTTTGGTTCAGACCGAATGGAGGCACTAAATGAAAGCCTAAAAGTGTATATTTTATCTGGAAAAGTTTTGGTGAATGGCGATCAAATTGTCTTGGATAAATTGGCCCGATTTTTAGCAGATGGCATTGCCTCAGCCGCATTTATTGTTTAAATCCTGTTAATCTTGGGTTACAAGCGATAACTAAGCTTAAACAAAAGGCAATGACGGCAGTGAGCAAGAATGTCTTAACCTCTGTTAATCTAGGGCTGCAGTAGAATAACTAAGCTTAAACAAAAGGCAATGACGGCAGTGAGCAATAATGTCTTAACCCCTGTTAATCTAGGGCTGCAG
>JAWXAZ010000131.1:0-29334 GCA_034439755.1 bacterium | reverse complement strand
CAAAATAACGCTAGATAAAAAGTAAAACGCGCAATGGGTTCAAACCGAAACTGCTGCTTGAGCTTACAAAATAACGCTAGATAAAAAGTAAAACGCGCAGTGGGTTCAAACCGAAACTGCTGCTTGAGCTTACAAAATAACGCTAGATAAAAAGTAAAACGCGCAGTGGGTTCAAACCGAAACTGCTTGATGAACTTGCAAAAAAACGCTAGATAAAAAGTAAAACGCGCAATGAGTTCAAACCGAAACTGCATGATGAACTTACAAAAAAACAGCAGCCAACATGAACAACAATTAGGCTAAATCGATCCAAACCGGACAATGATCTGAGTGCTTTATATGCTGCAAGATGCCCGCACCGCTTACTCGATTTTCTAAGTCAGCGGTAGCCATGCAATAATCGATGCGCCAACCTTTGTTGTTGTTTCTGGCATTGGCCCTGTAGCTCCACCAACTATACTCGTGCGGTTGCGCATTAAACTTGCGAAAGCTATCTACAAAGCCTGTATTTACAAAAGTATCCATCCAGGCACGCTCTTCTGGCAAAAAACCACTGCTATTTTTATTGCTCACAGGGTCGTGAATATCTATGGGTTTATGGCAAATATTATAATCGCCGCACACAATAAGCTTGGGCCTTTCCTTGCGCAAATTCTCAATATAGCGTCCAAAATAATCGAGCCAAACCATTTTAAAAGCCTGCCTTTGGTCGCCACTGCTGCCGCTTGGAATGTAAACACTAATAACACTGAGATCGCCAAAATCTGCGCGTATGATGCGACCTTCGTTATCGAAAGCAGGGTCGTTAAAGCCAAAAATAACTTGTTGGGGCTTTTGTTTGGCATAGATTGCCACGCCGCTATAGCCCTTTTTTTCTGCGCTGAACCAATATTGATGCGGATAGCCAGCCACCTCAAATAGGTAGCGTTCCACTTGGTTCTCCATGGCCTTGGTTTCTTGAAAACAAAAAACATCGGCATCACTCGATTGCATAAAATCAACCAAACCCTTGCTCATGGCCGATCTAATGCCATTTACATTATAACTTATTATTTTCATGTAACGCAAATATGCCCAATTGTTTTTGCTATTCAAAACCTTGATTAATCGCATTTTAATTGCACGGAATATTTAACATAAAATTATTTATTTTTTTGCTTTAGTGTGTTGATTTGTAATATAGTTTTCTCACTTTTGTAAACCCATGGATTTAGAAATTAAGAAGTCGCATATACCAGGTGCCGGAAAAGGTTTGTTTGCAAGCGCTTTGTTTAAGAGAGGCGATCGAGTAATAGAATATACTGGCGACATTATTACATGGGCGCAATGTAAAAAGCGCAATGAAACGCTAGATGGTGTGGGTGCTTACTATTTTTATGTTTCGGCCAAAAAATGTGTGGATGCACAAAATTGTTTGGATTCTTTGGCAAGATATGCGAATGATGCTGCTGGTTTCGTTCGTATAGATGGGATAAGAAACAATTCGCGTTTTGAGGTTATTAGGGGAAAACCTTTTATAATTGCTTCCAGAAACATTAAGCCGGGTGAGGAGGTGTTTGTTTCTTATGGCAAAGAATATTGGGATGCCATGCGAGTGAATGGGTTTGGATTAGATAAAAAGGAAAAGGAAAAGCAATTGGCGGCGCACGAGCATCATTTGGTGCCTAAAAGAGAAGCCAAGCATTAAACTTTTATTTAAATTGTGAATGAAATTATGAAAATGAAGAAGATTATAGGGATTGGGTTTTTGTTACTATTTGGAATTTTTTCTAATGTTGCCTTTTCCCAAGTTCAGGATGAGAATACACCAGGGTATGATTTTTCTGAAACGCCAGATTCAACCAACTTAGATACCAGTGAGGGTGCTAGTTTGGAGCCTGCCGGGCCAGTTGATCCGCTTTTAAGGCCTTACGAACGCATTGTGTTGGTAATAGATTCTGCCACCAATTTAATTACTTATTATGGCGTGGTTGAGCAAGAAGAGAGCGGTTCCGACTCAATTTATTTACGTGCAAAAAGGTGGGTGGATGCCAACTTGGGCAAAGAGGTAAAAGTTGAAGTGGATAAGCGCAACCAGAAACTAACGTACGTGGGCGGCATTTCTGCTTACGTTTACATGAATAAATATTCAAAGCGTTCAATAGGTCGCTTTCAATTTAAGATAACTTTATTTATTAAGGAAGGTCGCTACCGCTATCAAATTTCCAATTTGGTGCACGAGAGTGTTAAGCCAGCAGATGGTGGCAAGGGCAGCCGTAATTACTTTGAGTATTATTATACCTCAACTACACGTGTAAGAGAAAACGATATCATATTAAGAAATGCCGATAAGGATTTGTTGAAATTGATCGAAAGTCTAAAATTGGCCTTGCGCGAGCCTATTGTGGTAGACGAAGACGATTGGTAGTTTAGGGATATTTAGACATTAGCGGCGTTTCATTCATTACAAATCACTTACCCAACCTTAAAGTAGAAATCGCCGCCTTCGTATTTAATGGCATCTGTGCTGCTCAAGGCCACTAAATTATTTTGGGCTAACTTGTAGGCCTTATAGCCCAATGGCTGTAATAATTCCACTATCTTTCTCCTGTTATCTGCGCTAGAAATTTCTATTTGAACCAAAGGTTTGCAGCGTGCCAAAGTCTTAATCATATCAGGAAATAGAATTACCTCATAGCCTTCTACATCACATTTTAGAAAATCAATTTTTTCTATAGGAGCAAAAAGTTCATCGGCAATTTCCATTTGCGCTTGGTATGTTTGCGCGTTGGAAACGTTATCGTTCTCAATTATTTTGGTGAGGCCATGCCTAAATACACCATCAATCATGGGTGTTCCAAGGGTAACCATTTTTCGGTCTGAACCAAGGGCGCAGCGATATAAAGTGATGTTGTTTAAGGCAAATTGAGCCGTATTGCGCAAAAACACATTGCCAAACATAGGAACAGGCTCTATGGCATAAACCCTGCCGCTGCTGCCCGCATGCCTCGATAAAAATACCGAGTAATATCCCACATTAGCCCCAATATCTACACAAACATCTCCCGGTTTTACAAGCGTTTTTAGATAGAATAATTCTGGATATTTCGACTTTAAAAAGCCAGCAGATATGAGTCTAATATAAGCACTGCTCACCAATCCCAAATAAGATTCTGTGCCCAATGTTTTTAAAAGAAGTGAACGTAGTATTTTTTCCATCTTATTTCACCTCTTCATAATCAACATACTCGCCTAGCTGGTCAGATTTTGGCTTCTTGGCCTGCTGCGTAACTTTTGGGTCAATGGTAACTGTTCCCTCTTCTTGGTAGTTTTGGGCGTTTTTTGGGCGCTGTGGCTCATTTTTGTGGTAATGGAATACCTTCACCTTAAAGCCCCCAAAAACATATCGGTAAACCACATAAAACAAAAATAAGTAAAAAAGAAATTTAATCATGTTCTTTCAATGAGCCTGCAAAGATGCAAAAAAGATGAGGCTTATAAAAGTCCGATTACCTACTTCTTTTGAAAGTTGAGCCACTTTCCATTTACGCAGTAACGGAGGTCGGTTTTGATTTTGGGACCACCATCGAAGACATGGCCTAGGTGGCCGCCGCATTTGGATTGGGAATATTGAAGTGACACAAGTGTTTATACCGGCGTTTATATTAATATTTTCCAATGACCTGTTTTATCGCTTCCGATGCGTTTTATTATTTCATTATCTTTAAGTCTTTTTAATCTCCGTTTAACTGTACTCAAGCTTAAATTTAATCTTTCCCCTATTTCGTTTGCCGTAATTTTGTTGTTTTGATTAATTAAGTAAAATACAGTGTCATTTACAGTGTCATTTTCAATTTTTACAGTGTCAATGTAATGAACGTGTCATTTTCGATTTATCAGCGAGTGGTTTTCGCCAAACAATAAATTAGAAAGAAAGTGAATAAGAAATATTTCTGTTTTGCGAATATTTTTAGATAAATCCCAAAAATCGCAAGGTAATTAACAAAGAGCCCTTAATTTGTTGATAAATCAACACTTAAGGGCTCTTTTCTTAGCACCAAAAAGGTGAAATTAGAGGTCTATAATATCTCTAATGGACAAAGTTACAACAAGCAGAAAAAATATCATCTCGCACGTGCGGGACATTAAATTTTATCTATGACGCTATAAGCCGCTCTGACATTGATAAATTCATCGATAAAAAAATTGGAAGCAGAAGCGCTTTTACAAAATATAGCTATTCCGATGTGGTGCTTTCTCTGTTTGGCAACACACTTGTTCAAGGAAGTTTCATTTCTGATTTAGAATTGCTAAAAGAAAAGTATTCGGATCAGGTATTTCATAAAATACCATCGCCAGATACGGTTGAACCCAAATTCAGCATTAAAAAATGCTGAATCGATTTAATGATTGTAATTCAATCCCGTATGCACGGAATTGAAACAATCATTAAATCGGGGTTACCGCAACTAAATCAAATCATTCGGTTTTTCAAACCTCCTATTGATTAATTTGGGTTGAATATGTTTGCCAAGAACTTAAACAGCCAAACCAAATAAAGAAGGGGCCAAATTTGGTTGAACATGAACTTAATTTCAACAATAAATTTAATGAGACTTTGGTTAGTCTTGCCATTGAAACAAAGCAGCTAAATATAGGTGATTAAGGCTATATTGTAGATTTCGATAATGTGTTAATAGCAACAGGAAAACAGGATGCAAAACTTAGTTATAAAAAGGTAACTGGTTGTCATCCAAACATTGCATTTATTGGCCGCATTCCTGTTCATATCGAAAATCACAACGGCTATACTCCTGCGCGCTTTGAACAGCTTCAAACCTTGGAAAGATACTTTGGAAACCTAAACAAAAATAACATAAAAATAGAACACTTCAGGGCTCATTCAGCATCGTATCAAATCAATGTTATTAATGCACTAGAAGGCTGGGTAAAATTCTTCTATATCCGCACGATGGACTTTGAAGATATACGTGAAGCTTGCTCTCAGATAGTGGAATGGAAAACCATTAGGATTAACAATGAAATGAAGGAAGTTGCGAGCATCCTATATCAACCTAAAAATTGTAATAAAGCGCATCGAATTGTTGTAACTCGCAATAAAAGAAAAGATGGTCAAATAGACCTATTGTCTTGATGAGCCTATAATTACCAGGGTATTATTACAAACAATGAGGAAATGAGTGAGCAATGCGTTATTGAATTTTATAACCAAAGAGGTGATGCCGAAAACTCAAACAGATATTTGCTAAACGATTTTAATTTTAATCACCTGCCTTTTCCAGACATGGATACAAATACAGTATACATGTACCTTATGGCTATTTGTGCTACTTCAAGCCTAAAAGTTTAGCCGTCATATTTACTGAAAAACCAATCGCCGCCCGCATGGGGGAAAGGGGGAGTTGTGCCGTTAGCAGATTTATTTTCAAGAAAAACTAGGTAAAATATGGTATTAAACTTATTGAACAAGAAAAACCGGAAAAATCTCCAATTGATGGTATTACATTTTGGAGTGAAAAAAATCCAGTAATAGGTGTAACTTTAAGATATCAAAGAATTGACAATTTTGTTTTCACCATTATGCACGAATTGGGTCATATTTATTTGCATTTGTCGAAAGACAAAAAAAGAGAATTTGTTGATGATTTAGATAATCATTTATATTTGAATGGAAATGCAGAAGAAAAAGAAGCAAACGATTTCGCTTCTGCGAATTTGATTCCTTTTGAAAAATGGGGAAATTTTAATGAGAAACATTTTATAGTTGACGACCAAGCAATCGTTGACTTTGCAGCAGAATTGAAAATCCATCCTTCAATAGTAAGAGGTAGATTGTGCCATGAAAATCATGCTTATTACAGGAAAAGAACTACTATACTAAATAAATTGAATTAAAAAATTTGCATTTAGCCACACGTATTACGCAGCCAAAGCGGAGATAGCTTGCAGGGGAGGTTTGTTAAGTATTAAATAAGCCATCTAAACTACTTCTTCTGAAAGTTGAGCCACTTTACCCTCTTCAAAACCTTACAGAAAAACAATCATAATCAAGGTGCTGTTTTTTTTCAATACGCATGAGGTAATAGTCCAAAAGTATTTAGACTAAACAGGTTGTTATTTGGCTCAAACCAGTTTAGGGTTTAATGATTTTAAAGGTTTGTTGTCCTGCTCGGTGCACAATGTGTAAAAAATATAGACCAGTGCTAAGCTCCATGTTTAATGGGATAAATGTTTCATGATTCAAGTTGGTTTTGGTTTCAAAAATTAACTTACCACTGGCATCCATTACCTTAATTTCAACAGGTGTATCAGCTTGTTTACATAGCATCATGAGCCCATTGCCAATAGGGTTTACCACGTTTATTTCTATAGGATACTCTTGTGCAAGTGTTACAAAAATTTCTTTGGAGTAAGTGTAATGTCCGTCTATATCAACTTGTTTTAAGCGGTACTGAATAACAGCGTCTAAAACATTTTCTGCCCCAATACTTAGGTCGCTAAAGGCATAACGATTAACAGCCGATTGCTTTTTTGTTGCCGCTACCTTCCCTATTTCTACATAAGCCTTTCCTACATTGCGTTCTACCAAAAAATAGGCATTGTTTTTTTCTTGGGTGGTTTTCCAATGGAGGTTAACCTGCTCTTGACTTATTAAATTTGCCTCAAAATTGAGCCAGGTTACCGGCACACTTATGGCGCCAGATGCCAATGCAGCACTGCTTAAATAATTGCTAGCAGCGCCATATCCATTATACTCAACCACCAAAAAATGATACGCAAGCGATGGGTTCAAACCGTTAATTTCTATGCTGCTGCCCATGCCATTATACACTACATAATTGCCTACGCCCAATTGAGTGCCCAAGCCAAATGTATTATTGCCAATATAGGTAAATGAGTCTAATGGCACTGCATTTACTGGTGCTCCTGCTCGTGCAAGCACTAAACGGCGCTGACCATTTCCACTTTTCCAGGTAAGGATGGCTGTGGTGGTGGTATTGCTTTTAATGGCAAATGCACTTGGCGCAAGGGTAGGTTCTAAGGAAGATGCTAAGCCCCAAATTCTGTTTACATATTGCGGACTATCAACAAAAGGATTTCGGTTATTTTGATAACCATAAATGGCGTTGTTTCGGTTTATTTCTTTGGCTGTTGGTGGGTCTTGGTTATGCCATTTTACCAGTAAGTTTAAGAACCAAGCATCGTAGGCCGGAAAGGCTGTTCCATCTAGCACATCGTTGGCATTGCCATTGTTTTGCCAGCTTGCAATAAGGTTGTGGTAGCGCGTGGCCATGTAAAAATAACTTCTGGCTAAATCGCCCTTATAATCGTTAATAGGTTCAAAGGTAACCGCTGTGTACCCTGGGGTAATATTTGCGCCCAATTTACTGCCTTGCAGCGAAGTAAAAGTGGGCGTGCTAACCTCCCCAAAAGGATAATTGTTGCGCATGCCATTTACCTTGCCATCGGTTGGGTATATGTGAAACATATCAGATACCATGGGCGAGGCTTGGGCAAACCAACTTTGCGGAAAACTGTGTTCCCTGTTATAGCAATCGCCCTCTACAGAATAGGAGCCACATTGGTTGGTGCTAAAGGTAAATTCATAAGGCGAACTTGCATCCAATTTTGTGGAATAAATATCCCAAACTTTGCCGTTATAAAATGGATCGGTGGTAGAATAGGTTGCCCAAAGTCCGCTGCTACCGCTGCCGTACGAGGTAACGGTATGCCCCAAAATTTTGTTGTATAAGGCAGTTTTCAAGGTATTGCCTGTGGCGCTAGTGCCAATGGTATTGTAATAACTTGCGGCATTTGTGCCCGTGGCAGGTGTGGCCGTTGCATTGCCCAAAACAGCTTTGGTTTGTGTGGCGCTTCCTGCACTTATGTGGCTAATATTCCCAGATTTGGCACCACTTAAATACGGGCTGAACCGAACGTAAATATTGGTAGAATTGATGCTGCCTACATTGGGTATTAATTCAATTTTGCTGGCATAACCATAGTTGTAATTGAGCGAAATTTCGAAATGTTCTGGGGCGTTAATCGCAAGGTTTTGGTTGAGACCGCTGCCACTTACAGTATACCTTTGGGCATCGCTTACAAAATAGATGGCGCAATTGCCAAAAGTAGGTAAGGAGGCCGTTGATACAACGATGGTTCCTGCTTGGGCGCTCAAGCCAAAAAGTAATAGGAATACGAAAATTGCATTTTTACACATTGCGACAAAGCTAAGCTATTGAAAGCAAATTATTTTGGGTGTTCGCAGTGGTCATGCGCACTATTTTTAGCAGGTTAATTTTGTGGCAATACTCACTGCGCAATTCTCGCCATCCATGGCCGCGCTCACAATGCCACCCGCATAGCCCGCACCTTCGGCACACGGGTATAATCCCGAAATTTGTGGGTGCTCAAAAGTGTCTTTGTTTCTGGGTATGCGCACGGGCGAGGAGGTGCGCGATTCGGTTGCCAATAAAATGGCATCCTCGCTTAAATAGCCTTTCATTTTTTTGCCAAATTGTACAAACGCTTCTTGTAAACTTTGGGCCACAAAGCGGGGTAAAATATCGTGTAAATTTCTGCTCACGGTGCCCGGCAAATAGGAGTTTTTAGGCAAGGTGCTCGAGCTTTTTCGGTTCACAAAATCTACCATTCGTTGGGCAGGTGCTTGCAAAGTTTGGTTGCCTTTTTGGAAACAATCTTGTTCTACCTGCCTTTGAAAATACATGCCCGCCAATGCGCCGTGTTTGGCATATTCTGTATAATCTTCGGTTTGAACCGATACCACCATGCCGCTATTGGCGTAAGGGTTGTTTCGTTTACTGGGACTCCACCCGTTTACCACAATTTCGCCTGGGGCGGTCATGGCTGGGGCAATAATGCCACCCGGACACATACAGAAACTAAAGACGCCTCTGTTTTTTACTTGCTGAACCAAGCTGTAGCTGGCAGCAGGCAAAAATTGACCTCTATCATTGCCACATTTATACTGAATTTGATCTATCAATTGCTGTGGATGTTCAATGCGCACGCCTAGTGCAAAGGGTTTTGGTTGAAGCAGAACCTGCTTTTTGTGTAATAGTTCGTATATGTCGCGGGCCGAATGCCCAGTGGCTAAAATAATATTTTTGAACGCGTAGAAATCTGCGTTTACAAACAAACCTTTGAGGGAGTTTGCTTCTATTTTAAAATCTGTTACCCGCGCATTGAAATGAAAAATGCCCCCACATGCAATTATTTGTTCCCGAATATTTTCTATGATGGCAGGCAATTTATTGGTGCCAATATGCGGATGCGCTTCGTACAAAATATTGGGTTGGGCGCCATGTTTTACCAAGATGTTTAAAATGCGCATCACATTGCCCCGCTTGCTGCTGCGGGTGTATAGTTTGCCATCGCTGTAGGTACCCGCGCCACCTTCGCCAAAGCAATAATTGCTATTGGGATTTACCTCGTTATTTTTGGTAATATTGGCCAAATCTCTGCGGCGTTCTTTTACCTGTTTACCCCTTTCAAAAATTACGGGTTTTAGTCCCAATTCTATTAATTTTAAGGCAGCAAATAAACCAGCCGGACCAGCACCTACAATGCCTACTTCGCTTGCGTTGCCCACATTGTTTAAATGCAATTGAAACGAATTTTGGGCAATAGGTTCACTTAAAAATACTTCAATTTGTAGGTTCACCCTAATGGGTTTTCTGCGCGCATCTATGCTTTTTTTTTGAATAATAAAGCCGCTTAAATCGCTTGGGTCAAGGCCCATTTCCTTGGTTATTTGAAGGGCAATGCCACTGTCTGTAGCAGCATCTTCCACGTTAATGCTTAACTGTATTACTTTTCTCATGATTAGGTATTTTTCCCAATAGTTGGCAAAGGTGAGTTATTTTTTAATTATAAAGTAATTAGATTTTATCAAGACTTTTAGGTACTCATAAATACTTTCTTTGCGATGGATTGGTTGAAGGATATACATTAATGGGTATAAAATAAATTTACTGCTTGTGAATGGTCTGTTTTGTTTCATATTATCAATTTCATTGTTCAATTTACGAGGTTGCGGTTTTAAAGTATAACTTCATTTGCAAGCTAATTATAAACTTTTAATTGACCTGAAACTTGATTTTCGAAAACTTAGGGTTATTGTGTATAAATTTTACATTTTAATAATCATAGCTTATGAATGATATAGTGCTTAGCTTCGTAGGACTTAAAACAAAATTATTATGATAAAATCTAAACACTTTTCTTTTATTATTCTTGCTGGAGCGGCCTTATTGGTTTCATCTTGCAGCAACCAAATGTATTCTTACCGTCAAACGGTAAAGGTAGATCAACAAACGGCTAAGGTACAAACACCTTTGGCGCCAATAGAAATTGAAGCCACGAGGGCAAAAGCGGCACAATTGCCAGTTGCAAAAATGACGGCACCAGCAATGGTTTCTGTTACGGCACCTGCTAATGCGCCTATAGAAGTTTCGCCAAAAATGGAACCCGTTTTAAAGGATATCCAAACCATGGTTCCACAACGCAGCAGCAAGGCAGCTATTGCTTATGCAAAAAAGGAAGTAACGTCTGCCAAGGAGCAAATAAAGATGCTTAAAAAGGATGTTCAAAAGGCAAATAGTGTGGGTATTGATGGCAGAACCTGGATGGTATTTGGTGCCATTTTGTGGGTGGTAGCAACCATAATTGCTTGGGTTCTTGGTGGTGGTTTATTCTGGGGAATTGCCGCGGTAGGTGCCTTAATATTTGTGATAGGCCTTATTTTTTTTCTGCTAGATAGTTTGTAGTAATAAGTATTTATACCGATTACATAAAAAAAGGATAGTCCAATTTCCACAAATATCTCATTGTATTATTTTTTGTTATTTTGGCATTTACCCTTGTATAATTATTAAATAGCTTTGGGCTATTTAATAATTATGATTGGTATTATTTCTTTAAAAACCGTGTATAAATCTCCCATAAAAGCATATAAACTAAAAGGGGAAATACCACAAATGACAACTTGTTAAACGCCCATGCTTCCTCAAAATTAAAATGAATGAGGTGCATAATTCCACGTGTCATGCCACATCCATAGCATTCGTGGTTAAAAAATATAACTGATAAACACATTGGCGTGCCATTTTCGAAGAAAGTTGCTGGCAGCCAGAATAGGATTAACCCAACACACACTAGTAAGGCTAAAAGCGCAATTCCAATATTCCTTTTATTTGAGTTAATTTTATTGGGGTGTTTCATTTTTCTTGGGTGTTTTATTTAAGAGAATAACCACATTAGCGCCTTTATTCATGATGGTAACAATATTGGTATTATCTTCATTGTCTCTTAAAGTAATATTGGCCGTGCAAGATTTTAAGGTTCCTTCATTAAGCGCTTGAATTCTAATACTCCCTTTGGCTTGGGTAAAGGGCACAACGATGGTTTTTTTATCCTTGCTAATAACAAATGAATCTAAGACTTTTTTTCCATTTACATAAATGGCTATCTCGTCGCCATCTACTTTTCTTGAATCTGAAACCTCAATAATAATTTCGGAGGATGTCCAGTTTAATCTCAATACCTGATTGCTTTGCAAATATGTATTGCCAATTTTTGCCTGAATATCATTATTTAATTGTTGCATTTTTAAGAGTGAATCCTCGTTTTTTATCACATCTTTATTCAAATATTTTTGAGCCAGTTGATCTATGTAAGCCTTGCTAATTAGGTATAGGTATCCGCTTGCACATTTTTTGCCATTTTGAAACTGTCCAATAAAATTTCCTTTTAGGATGCTTTTGCCTTTTTCGTTTTTTAAACTTGCATTTTCTACTTTTAAGTAACAGAATTCTTCAGATTCTGCATTAGACATGGTACTAATATTACTTATTTCTTGAAATGAAATTTTTTGGGTAGTCCTGTTTATTTTCCCTTTTATTTTGCTCAAAGTTCTATCCGATCCAAAAATATCTGTTAAGCTGGTGCCTTCAATATCTCCATTTTCTAACACCTTAAATTGGATTTTAAACGTGATTATTTCCTTCGTAGAAAGCTGAAGGGTACCTGTAAATTCGTTTTTTTCTTCCTGACAATATGCAAGTTGAAAAATAAATATGTTAATAATAAGTAGGGATATATGAAATCTCATATCAGTTGCTATTTTCGTTTACCAAATTAATATAAAAAATATGAAAAAAATTAACAAATTTCTACCGCTAATCGTAGTATTGGCTCTTTTTATTGGAGGCAGTGTTTATGCTTCTTTCCCTGTTAAAAATGAGACTAAAAAGGAACAAACTACTAGTGCAAATGATCAAACGATGCCAAGTGCTTTGGAGAATCTTAGTGTTACAGCAAATTCTAGCAGTGTTGATTCTAAAATAAGCTCTGCTCCTGCAGACTTAGACGAAAAATGGATTCTACTTCTTTTGTGGTTTTTCTTAGGCGGTTTAGCTGCTCACAGATGGTACAAAAAGAAACCAACCGGATGGAACATCCTTTTCATTTTAACATTAGGAGGTTGCGGTGTTTGGGCTATTGTTGATTTAATTAACATTTTAACAGGCGAATTTTAATACGTTTGTTTTTATAAATGAAAGAGGGCTATTTCAATAGGAAGTAGCCCTCTTTTTTTTGCGGTCTCAACCAAAAACTCTTTGCTTGTGGGTTCTATGTCTTTTAAAACTCGGCATAACTTTGTACTTTCGCATACGCAAAATCAAAAAAACTTTCCCATGAATAAGCAAAGTGCTCAGGAAATCAGTAAATTATCTTCTCAAATTAGAAGGGATGTTCTTAGGATGGTTCACGGTTGTAAAAGTGGTCACCCCGGCGGAAGCTTGGGTTGTGCCGATTTTTTGGCCTCCTTGTATTTCAATGTTATGGATCACCAAACCAACTTTAACATGGATGGTACCAATGAGGATGTGTTCTTTCTATCGAACGGACATATTTCGCCTGTATTTTATAGCACTTTGGCGCGTGCAGGGTATTTTGAGGTAGAGGAGTTAAAGACTTTTAGGAAGTTAAATACCCGTTTGCAGGGTCATCCCACTACGCATGAGCATTTGCCGGGCATACGTGTGGCTTCAGGTTCTTTGGGGCAAGGGGTGTCTGTTGCGGCAGGTGCGGCTTTGGCCAAAAAATTAAATGGCGATCAGAATTTGGTGTATGTGTTAATGGGCGATGGTGAGATAGAGGAGGGGCAGAACTGGGAGGCTTTTATGTTTGCCGCGCATCAAAAAATAGATAACCTAATTGTGACCATCGATTTAAATGGGCAGCAAATAGATGGTTCTACGCAAGAGATAATGGGCTTAGGTGCCGATATTGCCGATAAATTGAAGGCATTTGGCTGGGAGATATTGCACATGGATGGCCACAATACGCAACATATTTTGGATACTATGGCTGCTGCCAAGGCGCTTACTGGCAAAGGAAAGCCCATTTTTATTGTAATGAAAACCGAAATGGGTTACCCGGTAGATTTTATGATGGGTAGCCATAAATGGCATGGGGTTGCACCCAATGATGCAGAGCTGGCAAATGCTTTGTCTCAATTGCCCGAGACAATAGGCGATTATTAAAATCGTTTAGCTTAAACCATGCGTTACATCAAATTTATATTACTTTTCATGTTGGTCTTTGGTTCAGACCGAAACCTATTTGCCCAAGCAACAAGGCCTATTAAGACCCGTATTTTATTTTTGCTGGATGCCAGTGGGAGTATGTATGCGCGCATGGAAAATGACTCGCGTATTAATGTGGCTAAGAAGTTGTTGACCAAATCTATTGATAGTTTGGCGGGGACAAAAAATGTTGAAATTGCCTTAAGGGTTTATGGGCATACATCGCCGCCAAACCAGCGCAACTGTAAGGACACGCGCCTTGAGGTACCTTTTAGGGCAAATAATTTTGAGGAGGTGAAGAAGCGTTTGGCCACTATAAATCCAAAGGGCACCACGTTAATTGCGCATTCTTTGTTGCAGTCTGCTTATGATTTCCCCAAGGAGCCTTTTACCAGAAATGTGATTATTTTGATTACCGATGGTATTGAGGAATGTGAGGGCGACCCATGTGCGGTGTCTGAAGCATTGCAGAGTCAGGGTGTAATTTTAAAGCCATTTATTATTGGCGTGGGTTCTACCTTGGAATTTAAGCAGGCCTTTGATTGTGTGGGCAGATATTATGATGCCAATACGGAACAGGGCTTTGAAGATGCGTTAAAGATTGTGATTTCTCAGGCCTTGAATAATACTACGGCGCAGGTTAATTTGTTGGATGTGTATAGCAAGCCAACCGAGACCAATGTGAATATGAGTTTTTACGACATGAATTCTGGGCAGTTGATGTATAATTATATGCATACCATTAACGAGCGTGGCAATCCAGATACCATTAATTTGGACCCTGTTTTTAGGTATAAAATGGTGGTTCATACCATTCCGCCAGTGGTAAAAGAGAATATTGATGTAACGCCGGGCAGGCATACTATAATTGGTGTAGATGCGCCGCAGGGGCAGTTGTTGGTGAAGGTGGAAGGCTTAACAAATTATACCAATTTGGAGCATATTGTGCGTAAAAATGGATCGCCTTATACCTTGCATGTGCAAGATGCGGGCACCAAAGAAAAATACTTGGTGGGTAAATATGATGTGGAGGTACTTTGTTTGCCGCGCATGATGTTTAAGGATGTGAGTGTGGATCAAAACACCACCACCACCATTCAATTGCCGCAACCGGGTAAGCTCATTGTAAATTGTCAGTTGCAAGATTATTATGCAGACGTTTACCAGATGGTGCGCAACGATTTGGTGTGGGTTTGTAAATTGCCTGTTGATAAGCGCAACCACCAATTAATTATTCAACCTGGAGATTATAAAATTATTTATAGGTCGAAGGGGGCAAGTAGAAGCACTTTTACTTTTGAAAGATTGTTTAAAATTACGAGTGGGCAGGCTGCCAATATATTGTTAAATTAAAAATGATTGAACCAGTTGTGGTTCTGAACCAATAAAAATAAGAGATGAAAAAGTTTGACGTACAAAATGTGAAAGACACCCGCAGCGGATTTGGCGCTGGTTTGAGTGAATTAGGAAAAACCAACCCAAAGGTGGTTGCGCTTTGTGCAGATTTAACAGGCTCTTTAAAAATGGATGCTTTTCAAAAGGAGCATCCTGAGCGGTTTTTTCAGATGGGGATTGCAGAGGCAAACATGATGGGTGTTGCGGCTGGATTAACCATTGGCGGCTGGATTCCTTTTACTGGAACTTTTGCTAACTTTAGCACGGGTAGGGTGTACGATCAAATTAGGCAGAGCATTGCCTACAGTGGTAAGAATGTGAAAATATGTGCTTCGCATGCTGGAATTACTTTGGGTGAGGATGGCGCTACGCATCAAATATTAGAGGATCTTGGTTTAATGAAAATGCTGCCGGGCATGGTGGTTATAAATCCGTGCGATTATAACCAAACAAAGGCGGCTACCATTGCCATTGCCAATTATGATGGTCCGGTTTATTTGCGATTTGGCAGGCCTGCGGTGCCTAATTTTACCTCATCGGAAATGCTGTTCGAGATAGGCAAAGCTTTGATGTTAAATGAAGGTGCAGATGTGAGTATTTTTGCCACCGGACATTTGGTATGGAAGGCCATTGAGGCCGGACAAGCTTTGGCAGAAATGGGTATAGATGCAGAGATTATAAACATACATACCATTAAGCCCTTGGATGAAGAGGCGGTATTGAAATCGGCTGCAAAGACCCGTTGTGTGGTAACGGCAGAGGAGCATCAAATGAATGGTGGCTTGGGCGATAGCATTGCGCAATTATTGGCAAGAAAGCTGCCTACCCCAATGGAAATGGTGGCGGTAAACGATAGTTTTGGAGAGAGTGGCACGCCAGGTGATTTAATGAAAAAGTATGGCTTAGAAAGTGTAAATATAGTGGCGGCAGTGCAGGCAGTTTTAAAACGCAAATAAGTATGAACTCAAATCTTTTCAAAAAAATTGGCCTTGTACTCTTGGCTGTTTTATTTTTGTTGCAATTTGTTCAACCTGCAAAAAATATTGGTTCGGCAAAAGGCCCTAACGACATTGCCCATGCAATGCTTGTGCCTGATGGGGTTCAGCAAATATTAGAAAAGAGCTGTTACGATTGTCATAGCAACAATACGGTTTATCCTTGGTATAGCAGCATACAGCCTTTGGGTTTTTGGCTTAAAGACCATGTGGATGAAGGCAAGAGTGAACTTAATTTTTCTGAGTTTAATACCTATACCGCTAAGCGCAAGGCAAAGAAGATGAAAGAGATTTTGGAGCAGTTGGAGGAGAATGAAATGCCCTTATTTTCTTATACGGTTATACACCGCGATGCCGATTTGAATGAGGCTCAAAAAGCCAGTTTGTTGGAATGGGCTAAAGCAAATCAGTTGCCGTCAAAATTGGCCAATGATTCTAGTGCTGTTACAAATGAAGCTGCTGCGACAGAATACTCAGGCGAATTGCACGAAGAACATTAATTTAACCCAATAAAATTTTTAATTTAAGTACTGCGGCAACGGTCATGGCATCTTGAGTTTGGCCATTCATTACGAGTTGAAACAACTCTTGGAAGGGTATCTTTTTTACTTGGAGGTCTTCTGTTTCTTCTGGCTCTGCATGGGTGAAACTTAAGTTGCGGGCTACATATAAAATGGCGTGTTCGTCTGTGGCCGAGTTGCTTAAATCCATTTCTAGTAATTTCTCCCAATCTTGCGCTATGATGCCGCACTCTTCTAGTAATTCTCGCTTAGCAGAATGGAGCGGGTCAACACCAATGATGCCACCCCCTTCTGGTATTTCCCAAGAGTATTTCTTTAAAGGATAGCGGTACTGACCCACCACCCAAGTATTGTTATCTTGGTCGAGCGGAATAATGCCAATGGCTAAATTTTTGAAATGAACTACACCGTAAATTCCATCGGTGCCACTGGGCGTGGTTACCTCTTGGTGGTGTACTTCAATCCAATTGTTTTGATATACAATTTGGTCTGAATTGGTTTTCCAAGGGTTTATGTTTTCGTCCATCATTTTTTAAGTAGGGTAATATCGTTTACTCACAAGTAATACCATTGCTTAAATTAATTTGTCCTATGAAAAATTTCATTAAAGTATGGTAAATGCCGAACGGCAACATGTTTAGTTCAAATATTTTTGGACAACCACCTATTGCGCATCGGTATAATATCTTGCACCTACAAAAAGAAGGATAAATTATGAATAAACCAATGGTGTAAACTAAAAAAAAGTCGCCCTCATTGCTGGGGGCGACTTTAAAACATGAAAGGAAAGTCTTAATAAATATTTTCGGTGTTGCGGTTGCCACTTCCATTGGTATACCAGTCTGTATTTAAAGAGCCACCGCTGGTTACCCAATTGCCAAATTTTAGGTAAGCGCTATTAATATCTGCTTTTTCTTTTGGATAGTTAAAAGTAGCAGGAATATGTAAACCCCAAGGGAACGAACCATCTTTGCTTACATAAGTTCTATTCATGCCAATATTGGTGTTATCGCTTACTGTACCAAATAGTGCAGGGTTTGCCAAATCTGTTGGCATGCCACCTGGTAAATGTATTTCGTAGCCTCTTCCAAATCCGCTGGTATTGTTCCAGATAAAAGGGTTGTAATAGCTTAAGCCAAATTCTGCAAGGGTTGGGCCATTTGCAATATTAAAGGATACGTTATAAGTAACGGTTGCAGAGGTTGCACCTCCTTTAACGGTATTCCATTGGTTCATTTCGCTGCGCATATTATTGAATAGCACCAGAACTGCTTTGCTTTGGTTGGCCTCTAAAGTAGCACCGGTAACGTTGCTAACTTTGCTGCGGTCAACAGGAAATTGAATGCCAAATCCATTTTGAAAAGAACCACCAGTTGCACGTAAAGTATAGCTAGCTTCTACCCTTGTTACTTTGTTTGAGGCATTAGCTTTAACCGTGTAATTGTAAGTAATAACTACATCATTCATATCATAATCTCCTTTGCTTGGCCATAAGTCTTCAAAGGCTAAGGTTCCTGTTCCGTATGTATTGCAAGTAGCAACGTTTGCATTGGTAGGTTCACAATCATCTACATCGCATACGCCATCTGCATCTGTATCTGTGCATGAACTAGGTAAAGGTGGGATGTTCGAATTGTCTATGGCAGCATAAGGGTTTGCAGTAGTATAGAACAAAGCATCGTTAAAATCATGGTCGCAAGCGCCATTGTCTCTGCGAATATCTTCAAAACCCATAATTAAACGTTGGTTGCTTGGGTCTTGCATTAAAATCAGGTGTTCTTTAAGAGAAGCACTAGATTCTGGGTTTAAGTTTTTGTCGCCAAACACCAACCAGTTGCCTTCGGTAACGCCATTAAAGCCTTGCGAACCGCCTTTGTAACCATCTGCTGCCAGTCCATAAGCAATTACCGTTCCAGCAGGAAAGTTTCCTAATCTTACTTTGTTACCACTAACCAAACCACCACCAGAACCATTAAAAGAGGTATTGGCAAAAATGATTTTATAGTTTTGAATATCGTTCAGGCTTGCAGGCGGATTGTTTACATTATATGTGTAATAGAACAATGAGTTTAAGTATCCAGCGCCTTCGCTCACAAAAGTAACAAATACCTCGGCAGAATCTATCAAACGAATTACCCTGGTTTTAGTGGGGTCTAATAAAGGAGAGTTGCTAGAAACAGGCACCCCACTAGGTAAAGCGCTGTTAATTTGATTTAATAGCGTTGTTGAAATCACATCGTTTGTTGGTTCTAAATAGGTAGGTACACCAATTGAATTCCAAGTTCTGTTGCTAGGAACCACGGCAAATTTGTTGCCCGATTTTCCTAAAGAGGCTTGGGTGGTATGGTATCCCTCATCGAGTGTTTGAATGCTTGCAGGAGACTTGCCGCCTAAGGTTAAATTTTTGGTATTGCTTAGGTTCAATAAAACATTTTTTGGAACGGCTAAATAGGTTGTGTTCACTAAAATTTGTTTTAAGGTAGTGGCAATTTCAGCGCTCACTTTAAATTCACCATTTGCGTTGGTAAAGCCAGTAATAAGTGTGGTACCAATTCTATTTCCGTTAACGGTCGAAATCCAAACTTTTTGCGATGCAACAGGCAAATCTTGGTTGTCTAAAATTTTAATGCTAATGTCTTGTTTGGCTGTTGTTTTCCAATCGAAATTTGCAGGCACTTTAATGTCTGTCATTTTTTCGGCCTTAACAAGTTCGGCTTGACCCGAGCTTTGAAGGTCCTCTAATTTGTTTTCGAGCGACTTTTTGCACGACCCTAAAAGCAAGCTTGCGGTAAGGGTAAATAGAATGGTAGTTTTCATGTTTTGTTGTTTGCCAAAGGGTTTGCAATCAGAATGCCAAAAGGCAAACTAACTGATAAATAGGCAAATAAAATGATTACGACAAAAGCAATTGATTCATTTTGAACCAAAATTCCAATTTGAGAACATAGCTAATGCGAACAAAAAAATAGGTTCAAACCGTTTTATTGGCTTGAACCTATTTAAGATTTTGTTGAAATTGGATTACATATTTTGAATAATCGGTATTAATTAACTTGAAATTTCTTGATACCTTCTTTTTGGCCAACTTTAACTTTCATAAAATACATGCCTGGGTCTAATTGGTTTAGGGGAATATGTATTTCGTTTGCAAGATTAGGTTGGGCTGTATTGGTAATATTTACCAATCTTCCTCTGATGTCTAATACCTGAATTTGAATTTCTTCTTTTGTATTTAAGTCTATATGCAATAGGATATACTTGTTAGCAGGATTTGGGTAAAGGCTTATGAGTTGATTTAATTGCAGGCTTTCAATTCCGAGCGGATAGCCAATATTGACATTTTTGCTTTGTTCAATTCCTTTGCAATTTGCTGCGCTGGTTTCAATAACTGTAATATTTCCTGTGCCTTTTGGTCCCCACTTAATGCCTATTGAATTGGTGCCCGTTCCAGATTGAATGGTTCCACCTGTTACGGTCCAAGCATAGCTAGAACCTGCCGTTCCACTTACAGAGAATGTATTTGTTTCGCCACTGTTTACTTCGCTTAAGCCGCTAATGGCGGAGGTGTTTGGTGCGCCAAAAATTTGAATGGGCAAGTCGGTTTTTGCAGAAACACATCCCATAACACTTACGGTAGCACTATAAGTTCCAGTTTGAGCCGTATTGTTTATAAACAACACAGGAAATTGCATGGAAGAAACAAAACCCAATGGGCCAAACCAATCGAACACCCCATCTTTAACATTGTTGGCAAATAAGCGTAAGCTATCTCCAGTACAAGAAGAACTTGCTGGCGAAGAGCTTAAAACGGGTGCAGATGGAACGGAGGTGATTTCTACATCTGTTTTTTCTTCCATAGACTTGCAGCCATTTAAGGTGGCAGATACGGCATAACTTCCACTCATTAATTTGGTTACATTTACCAAAATTGGATTTTGTAAAGTTGAATTAAAACTTGGTCCGCTCCAATTATAGGTAGCTCCTGCAATGTTACTGGCTTTTAAATTTACATTGTCTCCCACGCAAGCTGGGCCTGTATTTGAGGCAACTGGCGCGCTTGGAAGTGGGTTTATAACAACGTTTAAACTTGCTGGAATTGAATAGCAACCATTTACCAATGACTTTACAATGTACAAACCAGCATTGGCATTTGAGGTGCCAATAACACCAGGATTTTGTGTGGCGGAATTGAAATTGTCTGGTCCGCTCCAAACATAAGTTGCGCCGCTTACACTGGTGGCCTGAAGGTTTAAATTAGCCCCAGCACAAATGGGTGCATTGCTACTTGGCGTTGGTGCACTGGGTAAATTTTTAACTGTAGCATTTACACTCGAATTGCCAGAAGTACAACCACTGTCGCTTACGTTTACATTATACAAACCAGCATCGGTTAACAAGGCCGAATTAATTTTTACGGTTGCTCCATTTGCACTAAAATTATTTGGCCCAGTCCAGGCATAATTGGCATTTGGTCCTATGTTGGTATTGCTGCTACTTAAGATCAATGAATCGCCAAAACAAACGGGCGAATTACTGCTTGTATTGGGTGCAGAAGGCATTGACCTAACCAATGCATTTGAATTAGATATGCCCGAGGTGCCACAACCAATTACGGTAACATATACACTGTAGGCGCCCCCTTTTATTTTGGTCATATTATTGACAATGGGATTTTGCAAATTTGAGGAGTATCCGTTTGGTCCTGTCCAAAAGTAGGTTGCTCCGGCAATAGGACTAGCAGTAAGGTTTAAGTTTTGGCCTTCGCAAACCGGACTGTTATTGCCCACATTTGGGGCAGCGGGTAATGCGTTAACGGCAAGGGTGGTATTGGCTGCGCTTGAGGTTCCGCAGGCAGTTGTGCTAGCCGTTACACTATAAATTCCTGCATTTGAATCGCTCACATTTAATACAACTGGGTTTTGTTGGTTCGAACTAAATCCTTTTGGTCCTACCCAAGAAAATATAGCACCTAGCATCCCTGTTGCGGTAAGTTGTAAATTTTGTCCGGGACATAATGGGCCATTGCTGCTAGCTGTTGGAGTGGGCGTGCTATTGGTTATAACCACGGTGGTATTTGCAGCAGGAGATGCGCAACCATTTACTGTTGCCACAACGCTATAAATGCCTGCATCTATGAGCGACAAGGAATTTCTAGTTGGGTTTTGGGTGGAGGCTGTAAAACTATTTGGCCCCGACCAATTATAGCTTGCACCCGACATTAAGGATGCGGTTAAACTAAGTATCTGTCCGGCACACAAAGGGCCATTGTTACCTGCTGTTGGTGCACTTGGGATATTGTTAATTACTACATTTACATTGGAGGCTGCGCTGGTACAGCCATTTCTGCTAAAAACAACTTGGTAATTTCCGGCAAAGGTGCTTAAAGCGTTGGGTCTAACTGGGTTTTGCAAAAAGGAGGAAAAGTTATTTGGCCCAGACCAAATGTAGGCACCCGTTCCAAAGGCAGAAGCTGATAAGTTTAAATTTTGACCCACGCATAAGGGGCCATTGCCACTGGCAGTAGGAGGAGCGGGGTTTGCATTTACAACAGCCAAAATATTAAATGGCCCTAATGAACCACATCCGGCCATAGAAATACTCACTTGATAAGTACCAGAATCGGCGGTAGTAGCTGCTCCAATTATTGGGTTTCTTTGGTTGGAACCGAAACCATTTGGCCCTGACCAACTATAGGCAGCGCCGTTGATTTCGGTGGCATTCAAACTTAGATTTTGGCCTGCGCACAAGGGGCCATTGCTGCTTGCAAAATAGGTGTTTACAACCGAGGCGTAGGTGGTAGCAACGGTAGAAGAGCATTGCGCTATTACGGTTTGAACCGAATATAAGCCAGTTGCTGCAATTCCTGCTGCGGGTATTTGTGGGTTTCTTTGTGTTGAAGTAAAGCCGTTTGGCCCTGTCCAACTATAGCCAGCACCAGGAATGCTATCTGCAAATAATTTTAGAATACCACCCGCGCAAACTGGACCATTGTTGCTGGCATTGCTTGGGCTGGGTGTTTGGTAAATGTCCTTAACATAGGTATCGCCGCAGCCTGCTGTCCAGCCGTATAAAGTATCTAATAATTTAACCCTATAGGTATTGTTAAAGTTATAGGTTCTGCTTCCATTAACGGCGTAAAAACTTCCCATAGAGTCGCCATAATCCCAGAGGCAGCTAAATTGGGGGATGTTAAAAAATGCCCTTGTGTTATAATATTTGCTAAACAAAACCGGACTAGAAGTATTGGTAAATGTTATGGGCGTGCCGGTTAGCATACAATTGGTAGAAGAGGTAAATGAAGCTGCTAAATTATATGAAACAAATGGCTGCATAATAAA
Organism: bacterium; assembly: GCA_034439755.1. Taxonomy (GTDB): domain Bacteria; phylum Bacteroidota; class Bacteroidia; order UKL13-3; family UKL13-3; genus B1. Next base: position 6,472 of record JAWXAZ010000131.1, on the reverse strand, counting down.
GTCGGCATTGAATGGCACTGTTCCAATATTAATATTATAAGAGCGAATAAAATTAGTTCCAATTTTAACCGAGCTCAGCCATTCACTTCTTCCATTGGGTGGATTAGCGGTCCACGAATTGGTAACCACAGCTACATTGGTGGCAGAGCTTGTTTCAATAACAATAACATATCCATTGGCAGAAGAGGTGGTAATAGGCGTGGTGAAAATTGCCTTTTTTCTAAGAACGGTGAGCACACCACCGCTAAAGGAAGAATCTACTGGAACTATTACGGTAGCCAACGCTGTACCGGCAGGCATAGAATCAATTCCTGCATTAAATAATTTGCATGAAATTGAAACCACGGCGCTGGTCATGGCAGTTTGCCAGGCAAAAAATTCGAATCCAGAAATGGTGATAGCTTGTGGAGCTGGATACCATTGTGCAAATGAATTTCCGCTGGTGGCATTGTTTAAAGAAATGGTATTGAGCGCAGTGGTTTTATTATAGGTATAATTTACGGTATCTGGTGCGCAACTACTCGATTTATTTAAGCTATTTGATTTAGTAAAAACGGCTGTTCTTACAGGTAAATTATTAATAATATTGCTTGGATAGCTTTGCAAATTTTGTGCATGGCTGCTATTGATTCCAAGCAAGACAGAAAACAAAACAAGGCAAAAAAAGTGTGTAAATATTTTTCTCATAATAATTAGGTGTTTCTCAAAAATAACGGATAATTTATTGAAATTCAAAATAAAATAAAAAATTTAGGTGTAAATATTGCTATTTTTTATTTAACTAAATGCGCGGTATCAATTTTAATGGGATAAAAAAAAGCGGCAATTTCTATGAAAGAAGTTGCCGCTTTTTTAGCAAAGATATATAGCAAAATCTAAGTTTTGAGTTGCAAATACAAGTTTTATGGGTTAGATAGAAATGAAAATATTTATCATAAGATTTGTAGCAATAATCTGCATCAAATTACAGCTTCTTTGATTTTGCTTTAGTAAGTGTCGTAAGGTGGATATTCTGAATAATTTCTAATATAGTCTTCATAACTATCCTTGGTAAAGCCCTCTGACATTGAATGGTCGCAATGAGGAGAAACGTTTTCGCCGCAACCTGTTCCAGATCTACCACAAGCACAGCCATCAATTGATCCTACGCTATTTCTTGTAAAAGAACATGATGAGCAACAGACGCCAGTGCAAGAGTTTTTAATAGTGCCACCAATAGGGGAGTTTGGATTTACATAATTAGGCACGTCTATAAAACAGGAGAAGCCAAGTAGAATATGTTCTCCATTTGTGCCAGTTCCAAACATCACCAAATCATATATGCCATGAGATTCTTCAAGTCTAAAATGGCTCATGGTATAATTAACGTTATTCTCTGTATAAAGGTAATTTGAGGTATCTAAATTGTTTAAGTAAAATAGGCCATTGTGGATGTAGCCAATGCCTACGCTGTCTTCGGTGAATCTAACTATTGTATCGGAACCAGTGTAGGCAGCACCAATAAGAGTGGAGTTTTGTTGGTCTTTTTGATTGTTTTCTTTCTTGCTTTTTTCGCAGGCATACAAACTAAAAAGAATAAGTATTGCAATTGCAATAATGGGGGTTAATTTGTTGGGTAAATTTTTCATAATTGATTTATTTGATAAAACGAAGTTAACTAATAACTAATAACTAATAACTAATAACTAATAACTAACGTTTTAGTTGTCAGTCGAATAAAATTTTTATGGATGTTGTTTGTTTAGGTTCATTGCTTTGAAAAGTCAAAAAAAGTTGCTTTAAATTTAAAGCTACCTAAGAAGAAATAAATGTTGAAATTACGTTTAGATATTTAGTCTTTTTTTATTGTTAGGGATGCGTGCAAAAATAAATCCCTATAGTTTCAATAGAGTATTATATTTGAGTTACAAATTCAAGGCAAATTAAATACTTACCTATGAGACCTAGTTTTTACCTTATTTTATTTTCTTTATTCATTAAACCATGTATTGGTTCGGCCCAAAACTGCCCAGAAAACATTGATTTGGCAAACAAATTATTGGAGGCCAAGGAATATCGCAAGAGCCTAGAGTTGGTTAAGATTTGTATAGAACCAAGTGAAGGACAATCTGTGCAATGGCAGGCATATAGGGTGATGGCCATTGCTTATTTGTATATAGATAAAATGGATAGTGCGCAATGGGCTTGTGATGCGTTGTTACAAATTAATCCGGGGTACGTGCCCGATAAAATTAATAACCCTAAAGGCCTTGTTAAATTGATGAATAAAAGGGTGGTTTTGAAGCCACATACTTTTTATACCAATTACTTTGCAGGCACTACTATTTCGCAGGTTAAGGTTACAAAATTATATGGTGTTACTCCTTACTCAAAAACGTATATTCCTTTAGTGGGTGGGCAATTTGGAGCGCAATTTGGGTGGTATATTACCGATAAAATTTCACTTGATTTGGGTGCAACGGTTAACGCAAATAGGTATGCCATACAATATGATATTCCTAATTGGAAATTATATTACCAGGAGAATCAATTGAACATTCAAATGCCACTAACTGCTCAATATTTATTAAATGGTGGTAGAAGGTTGCGATATGGGTTTAGGGTGGGTGTTTATAAGCAATATGTTATTACCTCTGAGAACAGTTTTGAATCTACCTTTTTGCCATCTGGTGAATTATCTGTTTTGAACCGAGAGCTTACGAGCGATCGGCGGAACCGCTGGTTTAATGGCTATATCTTTGGCATAAACTCTTTGTATAAAATAGGTAAAGGGCATTTGAATATACAGGCATCATTTATAAAATCCATAACGCCCTATAATAAACCAGAAGCCAGGTTTGATGAAACACATATTTTATACAATTATTTTTATTTGGATGATGATATAAACTTTAACAACTTTAGTTTTAGCATTGGTTACACACATTTGTTTCATGGAGCAGTTAAAAAATATGATCATTAGTATGAAAAAGCTATTGCTAATTTTTTCTTGTATTTTTATACTTACAAGCCTTATAGGTTGCCGTAAAACCTATCATAATCCTTCTGTGCCTTTTGTGTTTAATTGGTCACCGGTTAAAAAAGGTTTGATGGAATTAAACACATCCTTTTTCTTAGCCTTACCCGATAATTCTTTTCTTATTTCTTGTAAATCGCCAGGGGGTTCCTATTTGGATAGGGAAGTATTTTTGCATTATGATGAGAATTTGAGATTTTTGGATTCGACATATTATTTGGAGGATGTGTTTTTTGGCAATGGATTGGTAAAGAACGGTAGTATTTTCAATGTTTTTTTGCAAGCCAATAGCCAAAAAACGAAATGGAATTTTACGGTGCTTGAAACCGATTTTAATTTTAAAAAGAGGGATCAAAGTGGCAATTTAATGGATAGTATAAATGCTATACCTCTTTGGTCTTTTCCGCCTCAGATTATTCAACTACAAAATGGCACCTTGGTAACTGGCATCAATAAACTAGTTAATGTGAACCAAAGAAAGGTTCATTTGATGGCCTTTAATCAAGGTTTGCATAGCGCTGCATTATGGGAAAATGATTCTACAATAGCGGTTAATTTTGTGGCTGGAAATATTTTGAGAAGTATGGCTTCTGATGGCAATTATTTTTATGTATTGTGTTATGATTATGCTAACTTTAATAAAGGGGTATTGCGCAAGCACGATGAAAATGGTCACTTGATTTGGGCAAGGGAAATGCCCTATTATTTTGGGAAAACTTTATTGGTTCAAGCCAATAGAATTGTTTTGTTTGGAAATGGGGCGGGCCTTACAGCCTATGATAAGGAGGGTAATTTGCTTGAGAGTTATTCTTATAAAGGGAATAATTTTGTGACTGATGGCAGTTTGGGGCTTGTTGATTTAAATACTGTTAGCTACCCTGCTCCAAATTTTGCTACCAGGTTTGAAACTGTAGTGACTAAGTACAACGCTGAATTTTTGCCAATTAAAACAAGGTTGCTTGGCGATGATTTTGCCCATAATTGTATCTTAGGAAGAATGCAGGATGGTTCTTATATGGTGGTCATAAGTATGAACATAAATGAGAAGAAGGGAGAGCAGCTTGTTTTTTTTAGATTGGATGGTGATTTGAACAACTATTTTAAGTAGCAAAACACTTTATTTTTTTTTCTCTTTATTATTGGCATTAGCATTTGGCAAGATTCATAAAATAAGCAAATCTGCAAGAGAATTGCCTATGATGTAAAAGCCATAATAGTTAAGCTTCAAGTTTCGTTTTTTTTAGTGGCATGGTTTCTGTTGTGAACGAAGCAATTACAAACTAGCCCCGTCATGATTAAGAAAACCATTTACCTCGGCAATCCTTATTATGTATGCATTAAGAATGCACAATTGGAATTGCAGGTACCCGAAGGAAAAGGAATCGATAGAATCCTTACCAAAACCATTCCTATTGAAGATATAGGGATACTGATATTAGACCATCAACAACTCACTATTACCCATACGGTAATACAGCAAGCGGCCGCTCACAATATTGCGTTTATTAGTTGCGACGTTAACCACATCCCAATTTCTATGCTTTTGCCATTAGAAGGTCATACTACGCAACAAGAGCGTTTTAGGGATCAAATAGATGCCTCTGAACCGCTAAAAAAGCAACTGTGGCAACAGACAATAAAATACAAAATTGCCAACCAAGCAGCCTTGCTATCTAAAATTGGCTGGACCAATGAGTCACAATCGCTCTTAATTTGGAGCAACCAGGTAAACAGTGGCGATACACAAAATTTAGAAGCTAGAGCAGCGGCTCTATATTGGAAAACTATTTTTGGTGATTTGGCGCCCAACTTTACCCGCGATAGGTTTGGCAGTTATCCTAATAATCTATTGAATTATGCCTATGCCATTATAAGGGCAACGGTGGCTAGGTCGCTTGTGGGCAGTGGTTTGTTGCCAACTTTGGGCATACATCACAAAAACAAATACAATGCATATTGCCTTGCAGACGATGTTATGGAACCATACCGTATATATGCAGATGAGTTGGTTTATGGACTTTTGCAAGAAAATGCGGGGCAAGAACTGGATTTAACCACAGTTATAAAAGGAAAAATCTTGAGTCTGCCAGCAAAAGAAGTAAGCATAGACGGTATGCGCAGTCCTATGATGGTAGGGTTACAGAGAACCACTAGCAGTTTGAGCCAATGTTTTGCGGTAGAAAGCAAGAAGATTTTGTATCCTAAATTTAATTAATGGAACGCTTAAACGAATACAGAATTATGTGGGTACTTGTACTATTTGATTTGCCAACAGATTCCGCGCAAGAGCGGAAGGTAGCTGCACGCTTTAGGAAAGACATCTTGAGAGACGGCTTTACCATGTTTCAGTTTAGCATTTATTTGCGCCATTGCGCCAGCAGAGAAAATGCAGAAGTACATATAAAAAGGGTAAAACAATTGTTGCCAGAGCGAGGTCATGTTGGGATATTAAGCATAACCGACAAACAATTTGGCATGATGGATATTTTCTTTGGCAAGAAAGAAGCTGTTAAGAGAATTGAGCCCCAGCAATTGGAGTTGTTTTAATTAAAATTGTTAATCACAATATCATTACAAAAAGAAAATGCTTTCCAAAATTGATTTTGGAAAGCATTTTAGTTCTTTTTTTTTCTTTGCTACAAATCCTGCAAACGCACGTCTGTACTACGTTTGAGCCCAAGTCTGGTGGTGTAAATATAGCAAAGAACATTTTTGAAAGCAAATCACAACGAAGCAATTACAAAAAAATTATACGATGAGGTGGTGTAAATATAGCAAAGAACATTTTTGAAAGCAAATCACAACAATATAATCAACCCCAAAAATCAACATTTCGGTGGTGTAAATATAGCAAAGAACATTTTTGAAAGCAAATCACAACACTCCTTACGTTGTATTAATGTCAAGGCCTGGTGGTGTAAATATAGCAAAGAACATTTTTGAAAGCAAATCACAACGGCGTACCTATCACTGTTATCTTCAGAACAGGTGGTGTAAATATAGCAAAGAACATTTTTGAAAGCAAATCACAACGTAAACGGCTTAACTAGTTTCACGCCAGCGGTGGTGTAAATATAGCAAAGAACATTTTTGAAAGCAAATCACAACTCTTTTCCGTTGTTAATTTTTGTGCTCATAGGTGGTGTAAATATAGCAAAGAACATTTTTGAAAGCAAATCACAACGTAAGGGCAACTGATAGCTTTTTGGTTCCGGGTGGTGTAAATATAGCAAAGAACATTTTTGAAAGCAAATCACAACTAACCAAAGCTAGATATAGAACCATTCAAAGGTGGTGTAAATATAGCAAAGAACATTTTTGAAAGCAAATCACAACGGCTGTGAGATGTGCAATAAATTCAGTTAAGGTGGTGTAAATATAGCAAAGAACATTTTTGAAAGCAAATCACAACGCCGTGCACTATATCCATTCTTAACCACTAGGTGGTGTAAATAT
>JAWXAZ010000130.1:0-59573 GCA_034439755.1 bacterium | reverse complement strand
ATTTATTAAAGCAATACGCTCCTACTCTTTCACAAATTTGGCTTGCATGATTTGCTCATTTTGCCATAGTAAAACATGGTAAATACCCGTTTTTAACAGCGAAATATCAATGGAATTTTGTCCTTGCGGGAGCTGGCCTTCTTGCACAACCTCACCCATTAAATTGTGCAATACATATTTGGTTCGAACCGAAGAAAACAATTGAACAAAAAGCAAATCTTTAGCGGGATTTGGAAACACTTGCACTTGGATATTTTGATTGGCATTGGCAATACCATTTACACCCACCTGCAACACGGCCATATCGGAAGTAACTTCGCAAGTTTGATTTGCAACCTTGCACCTAAATTGTTGGTTGTTATTGGCACTGTTCACAGCAGAAATAAGCAATGTTTTGGTATTTACGCCGGCATACTGCGCCACATTTTGCAAGTCCTGAAAACCAAAGCCCACGTTGCTTTGCCATTGATAACTGGTGCCATTGGTATCGCTTACGGCAACGCTAAACTGCACATTGGCTCCAGGCAGCGCGCTTTGATTGCTGGGCGGCGCAGAGATTAAATAGCAGGGCGATTTTACTACAAATTGTCCCATCATGCCATCGTCTTCGTGAGAAATCATGTGGCAATGGTACATATACGGCAACGTGTCGTTGTGAAAATCTTCAAACTTAGTAATGAACCGCACCGTTGAATTGCCTCCTGGCACCAACACCACATCCTTGCGACCACGCATATTTAAAGGAGGTGCCGCGCCATTGATATCCAAAATATAAAACTGCACATTGTGTATGTGAAAGGGATGCGCAATGGGTGTTTGATTTCTTAGTTCCCAAATTTCGATGTTGTTAAACGGAACTTGAAAATTAACCATAGACATATCAAAATGACTTCCGTTAATCACAAATGGACCATTGATAGACGCTTGTCCCATTCCCATAGAAGTAAAAACAAAAGAACGGGTGGTCTGAGCCGATGTGGCTATCCATGGGTTGTGCGTAATTAGACTACTTGGAACTGTGGTAACAGCATTGCTAGTTTGTGCGGTAATTTTAATTTCTAAGATGGTAAAATTTGCCCCATTCAAAGGGTTTAATGCGTAGTTTGGAATCACTTGTCCGGCCCCCATTCCTGGTTGTGCAGCACCATAACGCGCACTTGGAATTTCGGTGCCATAATTGATGAGCTGCAAAGAACCACCCACCACATCGGCCAAATTAACCAATATTTCTGCACGCTCACCAGGTGCCAAAAGTAGTCGGGTTAGCGCTACAGGTGCGCTTAGCAAGCCACCGTCTGAACCAATTTGATAGAAGGTTTTATTGCTGGTAAAACCCAAATTATAGACCCTTTCTGGCGAACCATTTAACACACGAAACCTCACCATTTGCGCAGGTGCCGATAGCACAGGCTTTAAAGTGCCATTTACCATGAGTGCTGTGTCTAAAACGGTATGCATGGTTACAATTTGGTTGTTGGCATCGATGCCTTTGGTTTGAATTGCCAATGGAAAATCGTCTATTCCGTAAGTTCTTGGCAAGTTGATTGCGGCCTCATCCGAATCTCTCACAATAATAAATCCGGCTATTCCCTTTTGTACATGATCGTATGTTTTCATGTGTAAATGCGGGTGGTACCAATGCGTTGAAGCATGGTCTATCACCTCCATGGATGGCGACCAAGTTTTGCCGGGTAAAATGGTTATATGCGGACCACCATCATTTTGTGGGGCAACATGCATGCCGTGCCAATGAATAGTGGTGGTATCGTTGAGGTTATTGGTAACATGCATGGTTACATTTTGATGCTTATACAAAATGATAGTTGGTGCCAACATATTGCCATTGATACCCATGGTTTGCGTAGCTGCACCATTATAAAACTGCCTTGTGCCGTTTTGTATTTGTAAGTTAATAATGTTTCCAGAAATCGTATCAGGAATGGCTAGTGCATTTTGCGCATTCGCGGCATTTAAAATAAACGCTAGTGCAAAAGCAAGCAAAGCAATTTTCTTCATGTAAATTTTTACCATAGTTTACGAAGATAAATGCTATGCGATAAATTCTGTGTAACAATTGTTACCTTATTAGGGTTTATTGAGTTTAAGTCTTCATGGCAGAAAACTACAAATCAACTTTGTTTTTATAATAGGTTAGTGCGCCAGAAGGGCATTTCTCAACCGTTGAAATGATTTGGTCGCTTGTGCCAGCCTCAGGCTTAATCCAGGGCTGTTCTTTGGGCTTAAAAACAGCTGGATTATTCTTAACGCAATTTCCAGAATGAATACATTTGCCCGATTGCCATACAATGGTAACTTCTCCATTCGTATACTCTTTTTTGATATTTTTCTTATCCCTAGTTAAATTATAAAACCTTAATCAATTATAAAAAAAAATGCTTTCAATTCAATAAAAATCAAATTATACCCTTTAAAAACCACAACGCGGAATTACATTTTGCTTGTTTGGAAAAACCCAAATTTGCAAAAACTTCACCAAGGTATCCTTGTTGTGGTTATACACGGCACTGAATACCTGTTTCGGCACTCATAACTTGAATATCCCCCTTCCTAATTGTAGTTATATTGCCCATGCTGTTTTTGTGCTCCAAATCGCCTTCAAACGGCATGCTAATTATTTCCATGTTGTTATGCGCACGCGTGCCAAATCCCATTCCCTGCGAAACCGTATCGTAGTTGAGCACCCTAATAACGTATTTTCATATCCATTCATTTTACCTATACAAGTTCATACTTATTTTTTTAACTTCTTAATTACCTTGTCAAAATCAGAAATATTTTTTTTGCGATTTGTTAAATTGTTCGCACTCTTTGTTAGCCTTTATAAAACATGAATGAAAAAAAAGCTAAAAGAAGAACTCTGCTGTTATCTAGTTTATTTAAAATAAAAACTGGTCTAAAGCCTCACCAACCCCCTCATTGGTGGCACCATTCAGGTAAATGCAAGTAGCACCAAACACACCAAATAAAAACTGGTCTAAAGCCTCACCAACCCCCTCATTGGTGGCGCCATTCAGGTAAATGCAAGTAGCACCAAACACACCAAATAAAAACTGGTCTAAAGCCTCACCAACCCCCGCATTGGTGGCACCATTCAGGTAAATGCAAGTAGCACCAAACACACCAGATTATGCCTCAAAAATGACTATAGATAGCATTCCTGGTGCTAGTAAAATAAATACTATTACCATACGCGGCAATGGAAACAAAATCATTAGTAACCTTAGTTCAATTGTTCAATTTAACAATGCATCATATATAAATATTGACAGTTTACAAATTATAGGAGGAATAGGCTTTACTGGCATTGCCATTCACCTTGGTAATCAAAGCAAACATATTAACATTAGCAATTGTAATATCGAAGCAGGAACTACATCTACATCAAGCTTCAACGCGGCTATTGTAGCATCTGGGTCAATAAATTCTGCCACTGTTAATGGAAACAATGCAAATAATATAACTATCGAAAAAAATCTTATTTCTGGAGGTTATTATGGTATTATTATGAATGGTGAAAACTCTTATTTAAACAATTTTGGACCTGGAGATTTTAGTGTCTTCCCAATAAAACTAGATACTTCAATAAACCTAATTGGACAATATGGTTTGCAAACTCTCCCAATAATGTAGAATTAAAAAACAACCTATTGCAAATAATTGGAAACGGACCAGCGACCAAATATTTGATTTATGCAAACGCAAGCTCAAGTTCATTTGTTTCTAATAGAATTATGTTACACATGGCAACTATTGGCGGCACAAATAACATTGGATTTTGGACAACAAATAGAACCAATTTAAGCGCATGGCAAGCGGCAACCGGACAAGATATGAATTCAAATTCCTCTTTAGCATTATTTGTAAACGAGGCTTTGGGAGACATCACTCCTTTACCTATTACCATAGATAATATTGGAACGAATGTTGGAGTTAGAAGAGATCTAAAGGGCAATATGCGTTCGGCACTTACACCAGATATTGGCTCTATGGAATTTACAGGAATACATAAATATTATCTGTCAACAATGCCAAACTTATTCGATCTAGTGGATGTTATAGTACAGTTGACACATTAAAAATTATAGATGCAGTTGTGCATGGAAGCTATACTTTTCCAGCCACATCGGGTGTTACCAATGCGCATTGGAGCGGCACTACCCAGCTCTTTTGGGTACCGGAAACCGATTAATAGAAATAGCTGATAATAATGCTACTAATTGGGTTCAAGCTAATAATATCCTTCAAAATCCGAACGCACTACATTATGGCACTTCATGGTCAACTGCTGGCACGATGAATGGCTTTTATTGGTATTATTTAGGCGTACCAATAGATTCAAATGAAATAATAACTGTTGGCAGATATACCAATTCGGGTATCTATAAATATGTTGCATACTATTCTACAATATGTGGAATTTTTACAGATACAGTTGAAATCACAGCAACACAAAATGTGCCTGTAAAACTTAGCCTATTTAAAGCAAATAAAGTTGAAAAAGACATTCTACTAAATTGGCCAACTGCCTCAGAAATTAATAATGATCATTTTTCTCTGGAAAGATCTTTAGATGGCAATTCCTTCGAATCTATTGCTTATATCAAAGGAAAAGGTAATTCTGCTAACATTTCAAACTATCAGTATAATGATATAAACGCTTCTGCTATTTACCAAGAAAATCCTTTTATTTACTATCGATTAAACCAAATTGATTTTGATGGAAGCAGCGAATTAAGCATAGTCGTTGCTGTTAACTTAAACGAAAAAAGATTTACATCTATAAAAGTAATTCCAAATCCAAACGAGGGGAACTTCACTATGGAGTTTTTTACTTCAAATGATGGCATAGCAACCATTGAAATCCAAAACATGTTAGGAAACTGACTAATAGCCAAAGATTTTGTACTAAACAACGGCATCAATAATTTAGAATTAAAAGAAAATTTGGCTCAAGGAATTTATATCGCTATTATTTCAACGGCAACTCAAAGAGAAAAAATAAAAATTATTGTAAACAAGTAGATGCTGCTTTCATTAATTTAGTTACTTAAGATCAACAACCAAACCGCATGGCAATTTCCTCGCGGCAGCGTTGTATTATTGCATGTTGGTTGAAACCGAGAAAAAATACGAATAAAACTATGCCCAGAATTTTAGCTGTTGATTATGGAACTAAGCGTGTAGGTTTAGCGGTAACCGATCCTTTGCAAATTATTGCCACCACGCTGGCTACGGTTAGGGCGCATGAGGTTTTGGCTTATTTAAAAGAATATATTGCCAGAGAACCTTTGGAGTGCATTGTGGTTGGCAAGCCACTGCAAATGGATGGGTCTAACTCGCAATCTGCGGTTCATGTAGAAAAATTTGTATCTTTGCTGGCCAAAAACTTCCCCTTGCTGCCTATTAAAAGGATAGATGAGCGACTTACTTCTAGAATGGCGCAAGCCAGTATGCTAGAAATGGGCCTCAAAAAATCGGATAGGCAGAAAAAAGGAAATGTAGACCAAATAAGCGCTGTGCTTATTCTACAAACGTATTTGGAAAAGAAATTTTAACGAACCAGAAAAGAAAAAAGATACATGATTCTTCCCATTGTTGCCTACGGCGATCCCATTTTAAGAAAAGTTGGTGTTCAAATAGACGTCCAATATAAGGACCTTCATAAGCTCATAGAAAATATGTGGGAGACGATGTACCATGCAAGTGGCGTAGGTTTGGCGGCTCCTCAAATTGGCAAGGCCATTAATTTATTTATTGCAGATACCAGTGCATTTGACGATGAAACTTATCCCGAGATGAAAAAGGTTTTCATTAATGCCGAGATTGTGGAAGAATGGGGCGAGGAATGGGAATATGAAGAAGGTTGTTTAAGTATCCCACATATTAGGGAGAAAGTTACCCGCTATTCTAATTTGCTTTTGCGCTACCAGGACGAAAATTTCACTTTGCATGAGGAAGAGTTTTCGGGTATTGCTGCTCGGGTAATTCAGCATGAATACGATCATTGCAAAGGCAAGTTGTTTGTGGACTATATTTCGGAGCTAAAACGCCGATTACTCAAAAATAAACTCATTAATATATCAAAGGGTGGTGCCCATGTAGATTACAAAATGAGAATCCCTACAGGCAGGTAAATTGAATTTTTGACTGTTTTTGGGCCGGATTTGCACAAAACGCAAATTCTTTTGTGCCTTTTTATACGTTTTCATTTGAACACGAGTACATATTTGGCTTTATTCGCAAGCATAAAATTTCACACATGGCTGATAAATTTAAACTAGACTATTCATTTCCTTCTTTGCATCCGTATTTAAAGCATGCAGCAAACCATATTAAAACGCCAGATAGCATTTACCTTTTAGAGAAAAAAAAGGATAGTTATTCGGAAATTACTTTTCAGCAAGTGTTGGATCAGGCCAACGCTATTTCTGCTTACTTTTATAACAAAGGCTACCAAATGCAAGAAATGGTGGCCTTACTTATAGAAAACTGTCCGGAGTATATCTGTTTCGACCAAGGATTAATGCAATTGGGTTTGGTAAATGTGTCTATCTACCCTACCCTTTCCGAGTCTGAGATTGAATACATCCTTAACGATTCTGCCGCCAAGGCCATCTTGGTGGGCACGCCTTTCTTGCTTAAAAAAATAAACAAGATTAAGGCCAATTGTCCTAAATTAGAGAAAATAATTATTGCGTTCGATACCGATAAAAAAGACGAAGCTGTAGTTACTTACAATGAAATGATTGCCGAAGGAACGGCTTTATATGCAAAGACGAAGGCAGAAATTGATGCCCGTTGTGCGGCGGTAACCAGAGACCATTTAAGTTGTTTGCTGTACACCTCTGGTACCACTGGAAAGCCAAAGGGTGCCATGCTTACGCACGACAATTTCTTGAGCGATATAGAAATGGCGGTTGAGATCATTTACATTGTGAATAAAGATTTCAGGTTTCTTTCATTTTTACCCATGTGTCATGTCTATGAAAGAACTGCTACCTATTATTTAAGTACCATTGTTGGTTTTCAAGTGGCATTTGCGCAAAGCCTTGAGGCGCTTACCACCAATATCAATGAAACCAAACCAACGGCAATTCTTACCGTACCTAGGTTGTTAGAGCGCATTGAAGAGCGCGTTAGAAAAAATGTTACCTCTAAAGGAGGCTTGAGTTTAAAGATATTTGATTGGTCTATTAAAGTGGGAGAGCAAAGCAGGTTCTTGCGCGAAGCCAACAAAACACCGGGCATTCTGCTACAAATAAAACTGGCCATTGCAGAAAAACTGGTGTTTTCGAAAGTTAAAGAACGCTTGGGTGGAAACATGAAAATCATGATTTCGGGCGGAGGCGCAATGCCACAGCACGTGGGAGAGTTTTTTGGAAACATAGGCATATTGGTTTGCGAAGGTTACGGTTTAACAGAAACCTCTCCTTTAGTTACCGCTAACGAGCCGCACCGCCAGGTTTTTGGCACGGTGGGCAGGGTTGGTCGACTTAATGATGTTGCCATTCAAAATGTGGAAACCAAAGAAATAATTACCATACAAAGTTTTGATTCGTTTGATCCAAATTTTGAATGTGCCGAAGGGGAGATTTTGGTGAAAGGCAGAAATGTTATGAAAGGCTACTGGAACTTGCCCGAGGCCACTGCCGAAACCATTGACAAAGATGGTTGGTTGCATACCGGAGACGTGGGTAAATTCTACAAAGGTTATCTTAAAATTACCGATAGGATCAAGAATATTCTAGTGAATTCGTTTGGTAAAAATGTGTACCCAACGCCTATTGAAAACACCTATTTAAAATCGAATAAAATTGAACAAATCTTCTTAATTGGCGACAACCAAGAATACCTTACTGCCATTATTGTTCCCTCAAAGGAAGAAATGAAAGAAGTATTTGGGCACAAGGATGACTATTTTGAGGAGGCAGATAATTTCATTTGCGATGAAGAAGTGATTAAGTGGATAGATGTAGATTTGCACAAATACGCCACAGAATTAGGGAAATTTGAGCGCGTAAAACACTTTGTGGTAAAACGCAGACCTTTTACCATTGAAGCTGGCGAAATGACCCCAACGCAAAAGGTAAAACGCAAATTGGTTGAACAAAAATACGACAGCGAAATTAAGGCAATGTATGTTGCCTTGGTTAATTAACCGGCTAAACTAATTGCTAACCTAATTGCCAAACTAATTGGCGTAAAATTCCATTTTTACATGCTCAATATCGGCTTCCCAAAAATTCTCACCCACAGGCTTAAAGCCGTGTTTGGCGTATAAAGGAGCCGCGGTCAATTGGGCATGTAAATATTTTTTTTCGGTTTGAACCGACAATTCATTTAACAAAAAAGCCACGAGGGCAGAACCTACCCCATTGTTTCTGGCCGATTCTAATACGGCAAAGCGCTCGAGCTTAAACCCATTGGGCGTTTGGCGCCAGCGGGCAGTACCTACCGGCACCCCATCTATTGAAGCAAGATAATGCGTAGATTCGTCTTCAAATTCCCACTCAATGTCCTCTGCACAATTCTGTCCAATGACAAAAACCTCCCTGCGAATGGCCCACGCCTGCTGTAAATCAGAATTCTCTGAAATTTTTTGAATTGATATTTTCATTTTTTTGGAACTTCTTTTGTAAAAAAATGTAAGTTTGTGCAGCAATTATACCTTAAATATGACAAAAATAGCCGAATTATTAGGCGATAACGCAGAGTCGTTATTGAACCACGAATGTAAAACCATTTCTAAAAGCCAATTGCATTTGCCTGGTGGCGATTTCTTAGACCGCGTTTTTCTACAAAGTAACCGTTCTCCCCAAGTATTAAGAAGCCTTGGCGCTATCTACAATACGGGTAGATTAGCAGGTTCTGGTTATGTTTCCATTTTACCCGTAGATCAAGGCATTGAGCACAGTGCTGGCGCTTCATTTGCACCAAACCCTGCCTACTTTGATCCAGAAAACATTGTTAAATTAGCCATTGAAGGTGGTTGTAATGCCGTTGCGTCAACTTTTGGTGTATTGGCGGCATGTTCTAGAAAATATGCCCACAAAATTCCTTTCATTGTAAAAATTAACCACAATGAATTTTTAAGCTACCCTAATAAGTTCGACCAAATTATGTTTGGTTCTGTAGAAGAAGCTTGGAACTTAGGTGCTACCGCTGTTGGTGCAACTATTTATTTTGGTTCAGACGAAAGTGGCCGTCAAATTCAAGAAGTGGCTGCCGCATTTGAGCGCGCACACGAATTGGGTATGGCTACTATTTTATGGTGCTATTTGCGTAACAATGCTTTTAAGAAAGATGGCGTAGATTACCATACTGCCGCAGATTTAAGCGGACAAGCAAACCATTTAGGTGTAACCATCCAAGCAGATATTATTAAGCAAAAATTACCGAATGTAAATGGCGGATACACTGCCTTAAATTTTGGTAAAACGCACAACAAAGTGTATACAGAATTATCTTCAAATAACCCTATCGACTTAACCCGTTACCAAGTAGCTAATTGCTATATGGGACGTATGGGATTAATTAACTCGGGTGGAGAAAGTAAGGGCGCAACAGATTTAGCCGAAGCAGTAACCACCGCGGTAATTAACAAACGCGCAGGTGGCCAAGGCTTAATCTCTGGCCGTAAGGCATTCCAAAAACCAATGAACGAAGGTGTGGCTTTGTTAAACGCTATTCAAGATGTTTATTTAGATTCTAGCGTAACCATCGCTTAGTTTCAACCTATTTTTAAGAGGCCTCAAAGGCAATGCGCTCAATCATTTTAGCGTATTGTTTTTGAGGCTTTTTTTTTCGGTTTCAACTAACGCTTAAAGGAAGGAAGCGCAAATTGCTTTTATAAACTATTAACATATCACTGTATTTTAACGCCTTTAAAAATCCTCCTTTTTATATTTACATCACCATTTACTCGCCAAACATATTGTTGTCGAATGGTATATTGATTGTTGTTTTTATATACTCCTTCAACCGATTTTTCGTAACAATTAATGCCTATTAAATCTGGCATCGACGAGTCAAAATTGACATTATTATAGGAAATGTCTTTGCCAGTTATCCGTTCATTCAAAGTGTCGGTGCATCCCCTTGGCAATCCATATATTTTTATAAAATCTTGTCGCTTATTAACATCATAACTATGCCCTAAAACAATGGTATATAGGCTATCAGGTTTATCGTCATCGCTGCCATAGTATGTTCCTTCCCAGTTTAAGGGTTCGTTGTACCGCATAATATAATAGCGTCTTGTTACTGTGTCGATGCCATCATCATTGGGAAAACAACTTTTACTAGGCTTTCGTTTTACTATTAATCTTATGGTAATCCAAGAGCCTCTGAATTCATCCTCAAAATGTACGTAAATATTGTTTCTATTAACTTGATCGGGTTGGTGATCAATTTTCCAAGTATAGCTATCGGCATTTTGTATGTGTGCTTCTGCGTGTATACTTGTTTGATAGGTAGTATCAGTGTCAGAGTCCCAATCGGCAAAAAATGGGTCCATCCAGTCTCTCAAATAGGTATCATCCTTGATGGTAAATGCTGCACTGGTGGGTGTAGAATCAACACAAGGGTTGTAATTTTCGCAACTGGCGTTACGTGGGTCTTTGCAGGGCTCCTTTTCCTTGCAAGATTGCAGGTAACTTACTGTTGCAAAAAATAAAAATAATTGGGTAATGGTTTTCATCGTATTTCTTTTATTCTATCCATTTCTTTTGCATAACAAAGATTTACTTATTAATTGTTATTTCTAAACGGCTTTAACCTATAAAACACGATGCTTGCCTTCGAATTATTTTTATTCCAATAACCTCGCTTTAGGGTCAAAATTAAAGGAGACAAAAAAGTGATTCAAAAATCTTTTTTAAACAACACCTATTGCCAAGGCCTGCTATGCAAAAGCCGTTCAAGGATATAATTTGTAAACCGCAATAATTGCCCAACATCTACCTTCAAAATCACCTACTTCAGTGGCTAATGGCTAAAAGCCAAAAACCAAAAGCTAACACCTAAAAATCAGCTATTTAAGTAATTTTTCTTGGTATATTTGTCGGCATGCTTTTATTTCGAACCTTATTATTAATCTGAAATGAGTTGGTATAAACGCGTAAAGGAAGGTATCACTACCCTAACTTCTGAAAAGAAATCTGTGCCCGATGGCCTGTGGCATAAGTGCAGTAGGTGTAAGAAGACGTTCCTAGCAGAGGATATTCAAAAGAACGCTTATGTGTGTCCAAATTGCCAATACCACGACAAAATTGGGTCGCACGAATACTTTGAAATATTGTTTGGGACCAATTTTGAGGAATTGTTTGCAGGCATTATGCCGAGCGATCCCTTGCAGTTTAAAGATACCAAGGAATACAGCAAACGTTTGGCAGAATCGCAGGAGAAAAGTGGCATGACCGACGCGATGCGTGTGGCCGTGGGTAACTTAAGTGAGGACATGAAATTGGTAGTTGCTTGTATGGATTTTGGTTTTATAGGTGGAAGTATGGGCAGTGTGGTAGGGGAGAAAATTGCCCGAGCCATTGATTATGCCCGCGAAAACAGAATTCCTTTGATGATTATTTCCAAATCGGGTGGAGCCCGCATGATGGAAGCAGCTTTCTCTTTAATGCAAATGGCTAAAACATCTGCAAAACTTGCCTTATTGGGTAAAGCTGGTGTGCCTTATGTTTCCTTGCTAACCGACCCTACCACAGGAGGTGTTACCGCAAGTTTTGCCATGTTGGGAGATGTAAATATTGCCGAACCCGAAGCTTTAATTGGCTTTGCTGGTCCGCGTGTAATTCGTGAAACCATTGGTAAAGATTTGCCTAAAGGATTTCAGAGTTCCGAATTTGTATTGGAGCATGGTTTCTTAGATTTTATTGTGAACCGCAACGATTTAAAAAGCAAATTGAATGAGCTGTTGCATCACATGACCAAAACACCTTGGCCAAATAAAGAAAGCTAAGCTATTCGAATAATTATCACTGCTTTTGATTTCAAAAAAGCAATGCTTTTTTTGTGCGGGTAATTTTTATAAATTGCGATAGATTGGAACAGCAAATAACATCTAAGGAGAAAATCCTTAAAAAGGTTCGTCAGGCCTTAAACTATAAATCGAAGAGTAGCTTTCAAAACATAGATTTGGAAAGCAATGTCTTTGTGCGACCAGAAGGCGAAACACTTTCAGAAATGTTTGTGAAAAAATTTGTATCGGTTCAGGGCCAATTTGTTAATTGCGATAACCAGTTTGATTGCGTAGACAAGTTGCTCGATTTAATTGAACAACGCAAGTGGAAATACATCTTTAGTTGGGAAGAAAACGTACAGAATATTTTAGACGATTCGGGCATTGCTTACTATGATAAAAAAGAAAATATAGATAAAATTCAGGCCAGTATTACGGGCTGCGAATCCTTGTTAGCAAGCTCTGGAAGCCTATTGGTGAGCAGCACTAAAAACAGCCGCATCCTTACCATTTGGCCACCCGTTCATGTTGTTATTGCCAAACGTTCACAATTGGTGTTAGACATGAAAGAAGCCATGCAAAATCTGCGCAACCGATATGGTAGAAATATGCCTTCGCAATTGAGTTTTATTACGGGTCCAAGTAGAACTTCCGACTTACCTAATACCGATGAAGAACCCTTGCCAAAATTGGTAGTTGGCGCACATGGGCCCATAGAATTAATCTTGTTTTTGATAGACGATCGCAAATAAGTTAGCAATATCCTGTGGCCTCAAAAAAAATTTATTTCGCTTCCGATTTTCACTTAGGCATACCCGATGAGGTCAGCAGCTTTGAAAGAGAAAAACGCATTGTTCGCTGGCTGAACCAAATACAAGGCGACTGTGAGGAATTATTCTTGCTGGGTGATTTATTTGATTTTTGGTTTGAGTATAAATTGGTGGTGCCAAAGGGGTTTATTAGGCTTCAGGCAAAGATTGCCGAATTTACCGATGCGGGCATTCCTGTTCATGTTTTTCATGGCAACCACGACCTATGGCAGTTTGGCTATTTTGAAAAAGAATTAGGCGTAACCGTGCATGCCAAACCCATTTATAGAAAATTAGGTAATGAGCAGTTTTTTATTGGTCATGGCGATGGCCTTGGTTCGGGCCAACATAAATTTAAGCTTATCTTGTGGATATACAGAAATAGCTTTTTTCAAAGGCTGTTTGCCTTCTTTCACCCCAGCATTGGTATGGGTTTGGCAAATTGGCTCAGCCATCAAAGTAAGCTAAAAACTTTTGATGGCAATTTTACTTTCTACGACGAAAATGAATACCTCATTCAACATTGCCGGAGTTTAATTGCTGCTGGGGATACCTCAAAATATTTTGTATTTGGTCACAGACATTTACCCATGTTATTTGATTTAGGGGGCGGCCAAACTTACGCCAACTTAGGCGATTGGATTGGGTATAATACCTATGCTGTGTATGATGGACATGCGCTAAAGATAGAAAAATTTGAAGCTTAAAAATTCATATCGCCTCTTTGCAAAATCGCAGCTACCGGTATATGCGGCAATTCTGGGATTCCTTGTCCTGAGCAGCTTTCAGCCCGTTTGGAAAGTTCTTGGTAGCATTGAGGTGGATGCCAAAATTATACAAACAGACCGCATGGGTAATTTGTATGTGGTGAGTAAAACCAATCAACTAAATAAGTATGATGTAAATGGCAAATTACAAGGCACGTTAAACTATGCCTATTTAGGAAATATTACCAGCATTGATGCCGGAAATCCCATGGAGATTTATTTGTTTTATAGGGAGCTCAATGCCTTGGTATTTTTGGACAATAATTTAGCTTTTAGAGGCCGCATGAACCTAAGCGATGCGGGCGTAATACAAGCATCGGCGGCAGCTCGCAGTTACGCCAATGGCATTTGGGTGTTCGACCAAGGCGATTTGCAATTGAAGAAATTAGAAAAAAACGGCACCATTAATCAAGTAAGTGGCAATGCACTTCAATTTGCCATGAGCAAGCAATTGAGTCCGAACCTCATTATAGACAATGGAAATCGGATTTTTTTAAATGACAGCAGTGAGGGAATAATGGTGTTTGATGTGTTTGCCAATTATGTAAAAACCATTCCTATTAAGGGAAAGGAAGAGATTAGCATTATAGAAGACCTGTTGTATTTTAGAGAAGATAGCTTATTAATTGGCTATCGATTTCAAAGCCTTAAGAAAGACACAATAAACTTGCCTACGAGCAACTTTTCTAGGTTTTGTTTGGAGAAGGAACACTTGTATTTATTGGGCCAAAAGGGCATAATGCACTATGGTTTTGAAAGCAATACGCGATAAGACTGTATTGTAATTTCTCTAGGAACCCCTATCTTCGCGCCCTCTCAAAAAGAACATGTTAGACAAACTAGAAGCAATATTTCAGCGATTTAAGCAGGTAGAAGAGCAGTTAAGTCAGCCCGACGTAATGGCCGATATGACGCGATTTAAGCAAATGAACCGCGAATACAAAGGATTGCAGCCACTCATTGATAAGTATTTTGAATACAGAAATTTAGTGAGCAATATTCAAAACGCCAGAGACATTCTCAAAACCGAGAAGGACGATGAAATGCGTGATATGGCTAAAATGGAATTGGACGAGTTGGATCCAAAATTGGCCCCCATGGAAGAAGAGATCAGAATATTATTGATTCCACAAGATCCTGAGGATAGCAAGAATGCTTTGTTGGAGATTAGAGGCGGAACGGGTGGCGATGAGGCCAGTATTTTTGCGGGCGATTTGTATCGCATGTATATGTATTTCTGCGACAAGCGTGGATGGAAAACCGAGTTGGTTGATTTTACAGATGGAACGGCTGGGGGTTACAAAGAAATTATTATAGAGGTATCTGGCGAGGATGTATATGGCATTTTAAAATACGAAAGTGGTGTTCACCGCGTGCAACGTGTGCCAGAAACCGAAACCGCTGGAAGGGTTCATACTTCTGCTGCCACGGTGGTGGTATTGCCAGAAGCAGAAGAGGTAGATGTATATTTAAATCCGGCTGATATTGACATGCAAACTTCCCGTTCGGGAGGTGCTGGTGGGCAAAATGTAAATAAAATTGAGAGCAAGGTTCAATTAACCCATAGGCCATCTGGCTTGGTGGTAGTTTGCCAGATTGAAAGGACTCAAAACGGTAACCGCGAACGTGCCATGCAAATGTTGCGTTCTAAGTTATATGAGATTGAATTGGCCAAGCACAATGAGGGCATTGCGAGTAAGAGAAAGACCATGGTGTCGACTGGCGATAGATCGGCCAAGATTCGTACGTATAATTACCCGCAAAGCAGGGTTACCGATCACCGCATTGGGTATACTTCTTATAATTTGCCCGATGTGATGAATGGGAATATTCAGGCTTTCATTGATCAGTTGCAGGTGGCGGAGAATGCGGAGAAATTGAAAGACGGCGGAAATTAGAGGAAGTCGATGGTCCATGGACCTTTTCCGTGTTTATATACTTTTTGTTTATTGGGTAATCTTCTAAAGAAATTTAATTTGTCTGTTTGCAAATGATTGTAGCCATAAATGGCTAAGGAACATGGACTATGGACAAAAAAATTACCCCAATCGATGGCTCATTACCTTTTGAACCTCTTGGTAAAGTTGCATGGGATTAAATTTGCGCCAATTAAACTCATCTAGCTCACCACCAAAATTAAAGTAGTAATCGATGTTTGCACTCCTAAATTCGGCCAAGACATGCTCTTGAAAATTGAGGGCAACAATCCAACCCTCCTCCACATCCTGAAACCACTCCTCATAATAGCTATCATCGCTGCTGTGGAAATTGAGCACATTTTCCCCTATTAAGATAAATTTATCAATTCCGCTCACATTTAGCGGCTCAATAACCTCACGTTTCAAAAACATCACATCATTGTGAATGGCATCATTCCACTCGCCTAAAAGCTCAATTACTGCATAACCCGTGAGGTAATCGGCATAAATAATTTTCAAATAAAGTGTGGGCGAACCAAACTCATCCCATTGAGGGTGAATAACATAATTATATACTTGATTGGTAAATTCAAACTCACTGTACGCACGTTCGTAAAAAGGTGAAGCTGGATCATTCTCACTTTGGTATAAGTCGCGCCACCGGTAATAAGGCTCCAATTCTTGCATGGCGAAATTTTTAAAAAAAAAATGAATTTACCAATAAAAATTTATAAAATAAAGAAAATGGAAACCTACATTTGTTTATATAGGGTATTGTTTATATTACAATCCCAACACCTATGACATTAACCAAGTTAAAAAACGATCTTCCAGCCAGTATTGTAGTCTTTTTAGTTGCCCTGCCCTTGTGCTTAGGAGTGGCATTGGCAAGCGGAGCGCCCTTGCTATCGGGCATTATTGCAGGTATTATTGGCGGCATTGTAGTTGGTATTTTAAGCGAATCGCACGCCAGCGTTAGCGGACCAGCAGCAGGTTTAGCAGCGGTGGTATTAGCAGCCATAACCAAATTAGGGTCTTTTGAAATTTTTTTAGCAGCAGTGGTTGTTGCGGGTGCTATACAATTGCTAGCAGGCCTATTTAAGGTGGGGTTTATTGCCAATTTTATTCCTACCAACGTAATTAAAGGATTGTTGGCAGCCATCGGAATTATTCTTATTTTAAAGCAAATTCCGCATGCCTTTGGATACGATAAAGACAATGAAGACGATTTTTCCTTTTTTCAAGCAGATGGTGAGAACACCTTTTCGGAGTTAATCAACATGCTAAACTATTTTTCGTATGGCGCAATTATCATTTCGAGCATTTCCTTATTGGTATTAATATACTGGGATAAAACGCCCATGCATCAACTTAAGTTCTTTCCATCGTCCTTATTTGTGGTTGTATTTGGGGTTGCCACCAATCAATTTTTTGAAGCCTTTATCCCGCAATTGACAGTTGGTTCAGACCATTTGGTAAACATTCCTAAGTTTGAAAGCATGGGCGCTCTTATTACCACGCCCGATCTAAAAAGTTTGGCAAATTCGCAGGTTTGGGTGGTGGGTATTACCATTGCAATTGTGGCCTCTATTGAAACTTTACTCAATTTAGAAGCGGTTGAAAATGTAGACCCACACAAGCGTCAGGCCTCGCCCAACAAGGAGTTGGTGGCACAAGGTATTGGCAATATATTAGCTGGATTTTTAGGTGGCATTCCTGTTACCTCTGTGATTGTGCGCAGCTCGGTGAACCTCAATGCAGGTGCACAATCGAAAGCATCTGCTATTTTACATGGCCTGTTTTTATTGCTTAGTATTGTGTTGTTAAGTCCGCTCATGAACCTCATTCCCCTTGCATCTTTGGCTTCTATTTTATTGGTTACTGGTTATAAATTAGCAAAAGTTTCGCTCTTTAAAGATATGTATAAGAACGGTCTGAACCAATTTATTCCGTTTGTTATAACCGTTCTGGCCATTGTATTTACCGACCTTTTAATTGGGGTAATTATTGGATCGCTCATTAGTATTTTTTATATTTTAAAAAGCAATTTCAAGAATGCGTATCATTTTAAAATGGAAACATTTCATACCGGAGATGTGATAACCATCAAATTGTCGGAAGAAGTTTCCTTCTTAAATAAAGCCAGCATCAAAGAGTTGCTGGCGAAAGAAATTCCGCCAAATTCGAAGGTTATTATTGATGGCACTAATTCAAAGTATATCGACTTTGACGTGCTAGAAACCATAAAAGATTTTGTTCAAATTCAGGCAAAGGAAAAGAACATTGAGGCAGAAGTAATTGGTTTAAAAAAGTACTATGGATATGAGTTAATAAACAATGTGGAAGCCCATCCATCCAATCAATAATATGTTACAACAAATGCTAAGAGACACCAACAATAGAAATATTTTGCTTTACCTAATATGAAAAAAGTTTTAATAACTGGGGCTTCAGGAAATGTTGGAATTGAAGTATTATTTGCTTTAAAAAAACTTGACCATCAATTAAAGATTTATGCAGGTATTAGGGATCCAGAATTTACTAACGAGAAACTTAGCAGTTTCAATATTACAACAATCAAATTTGACTTTATGAATATTGAGACTTATTTGCCTGCGTTAAAAGAGGTTGACCTGCTTTTTTTACTTCGACCACCACAAATCTCGGATGTTAAAAAATATTTTGCGCCACTCATAAACATTGCCAAACAATGTTCGGTAAAACACATTATCTTTTTATCTGTTCAAGGGGTGGAGAACAGCAAAATTATACCTCATCATAAAATTGAAAGACTAATTGTTGACAGTAAAATTCCATATACATTTTTACGACCAGCTTATTTTATGCAAAATTTCACAACAACTTTACTCAATGACATAGTAAATAATCAAAGCATTTTTTTGCCAGCAGGACAAGCAAAATTCACAATAATAGATGCAGTAGATATAGGCTCTGTAACAGCAAAAGTATTAACGGAACCGCAAAACCATGTTAATAAAAGTTATGAATTAACTAACAACGAAACCTTGACATTTACTGAAATGGCTGAAAAAATTAGTAAAGGAATTGGAAAGACAATAACATTCAATTCGCCTAATTTGTTAAAATTTTACAGAACAAAACGAAAAGAAAATTTACCCCCCATGCTTATCTTAGTGATGATTATGTTACATTTTTTCCCAAGATTTCAAAAACCACCTAAGACAACTCAATGGGTAAAAATAATTACAGAACAAGAACCAAACTCTTTTGAAAACTTTGTTACTGCAAATAAAAATCAATTCCTATAACAAGTGGCAAAGGCTATATTATATTGTGCCAACAAAGGTTTGAATCAAATTAAATATCTTACTTTCAATATTGATTTCAGTTCGTTTATCACAAACATTTAATAAATTGCAAATATGAAATTGGTATCGTTACCACCTTTAAAGAATTTACGAACAGATTTTCCTGCATCCTTGTCGTTATTTATTGTGGCCATACCCTTGTGTTTGGGTATTGCGCATGCATCTGGTGCGCCTATGATGGCGGGACTTATTACGGGCATTGTGGGAGGTTTGGTAGTTGGGTATTTAAGCGAATCTAATTTGAGTGTTAGTGGTCCGGCAGCGGGATTAACCACCATTTGCTTGGCTTCTATTGCAGAGTTGGGCAGCTATGAGGGCTTGGTAAGTGCGGTATTATTGGCAGGCATTATTCAAATTGGTTTTGGGTTTGTTAAGCTAGGATTATTTAGTCATTACGTACCTACTTCGGTGGTTAAAGGCATGTTATCTGCTATAGGATTAACTTTAATTTTAAAACAATTACCCCACTTACTTGGGCATGATTCGGAGGAAATGGGGGCCGAAGAATTTTCATTGGCAAATGGCGGAATAGATACAAGCCAATCTGTAGTTGGTTTAGACCACGAAAACACCTTTAGTCATTTATTGAATACCTTTAACAATTTAAATTATGCGGTATTATTTATTGGCATCATAAGCTTATTGATTTTAGTGTTTTGGGATTTAAAATTTGCGAAGAAATACTTGCTAATTCCGGGATATTTAATTGCCGTAATTTTTGGTGCAATAGGCACCATAACATTAAATTTAATTGGCGGAAGTTTTGCGATAGCATCGGAGCACTTGGTTAGTTTACCCGATTTTTTTGAAAACAGTGGTGAGGTAAAATTATTTATAACACCGACCTTTGAGTTTATTACCCATTTAAATTTTTACAAGGTAGCATTTACCATTGCTTTGGTTGCTTCGTTGGAGACATTATTGTCTATTGAGGCAATTGAAAAACTAGATCCAATTAAGCATAGAATAGATGGCAACAGGGAGTTGATGGCGCAGGGTGCGGGCAACATTGTTAGTGCCAGTTTGGGAGGATTACCGCTTACATCGGTTATTGTAAGAGGCTCGGTAAACATAGCGGCAGGCACCAAAACAAAATGGTCGACCATGTTACATGGTTTGTTCATATTATTGTCGTTGTTGTTTTTATCGAAAGCAATTAATTTGATTCCTTTATCTTCTTTGGCGGCGGTATTGTGTTATACTGGTTTTAAGCTCATTAGACCCGATAATTTTAAGGAACAATTTGCGCGCGGTTGGTATCAATTTATTCCGTTTATCGTAACAATTTTGGCCATTGTTTTAAGCGATTTACTCATAGGCGTAATGATAGGAATGGCGGTTTCTTTTTTATTTATTGTAAGAGAAAATTATCAGTCGCCCGTATTAAAGGTTGAAGATGTTGGATTAATTACCAAAATCACTTTGGGAAATAATGTGAGTTTCCTTCACAAGAACCAAGTCATAAAGGCCTTGGAGCAAATTGGTTCAAACCAAATAGTAGAGATTGATGGCTCGCACATTGAATTTATAGATACCGATATTTTAGATGTGATAAGGGAATTTAAGGTTAATTGTAAGGAAAAAAATATTGAACTTTTAATAGGAGGAATAAGGGGTATGGAAACTAAAGATGAAATAAAAAGCCAAATTGAGGAGTCGTACAAAAAGTTGTTTGTGAACAACAGAAATTGGGTGGAGAAGAAGTTAAAAACTGACCCCGAATATTTTCAAAAATTACAAGCGGGACAGAGCCCAGAGTATTTGTTTATTGGTTGCAGTGACAGCAGGGTTCCAGCCAATGAAATAACTGGAACAGACCCGGGTGAGATGTTTGTGCACAGGAATATTGCCAATATGGTGGTAAATTCTGACATCAATATGTTGGCTGTTTTGCAATACTCGGTGGAGGTATTAAATGTAAAGCATGTGATTGTTTGCGGTCATTATGGTTGTGGGGGAGTTAAGGCTGCCTTGGAGGGCAATCAGCTTGGACTTATAGACAAATGGTTGCGTAATATTAAAGATGTTTATAGGCTGCACGAAGTAGAATTGGATGCCATTCATGATAAAGAGCATAAAACGAGGAGAATGGTTGAATTAAATGTGCAAGAGCAGGTGTTTAATTTAATGAAGACGTCTTATGTGCAAAGGAACCGCGAATTATTTGGTTTTCCGCAGGTTCATGGATGGGTTTATGATTTGGCTGAAGGGTATATAAAAGATTTAGAAATTAACGTTGATAAGGAACTAGGCAGCCACGATATATATAAATTAAAATAGGATAAATGCAATTAAAAGCAAATTATCTCATTTTGTTGTAAACATTTTATGTTTATGTTTGTTTTTTGATTAAGATTGATGAAATTTGAAGTATGCAAATAGCTATCACAAATGATGTAAAAGTAATGGTGGAAACCGCATATCAATCGGATAGGTTGGATGCCAGTGAGAGCAAGCACATGTTTGCGTATAGGATTACGATTGTGAACCAGGGCGAGCAAACGATTAAGTTGCTTAGAAGGCATTGGTATGTGGTAGATTCTTTGGATGGAAAATCGGAGGTTGAGGGCGAGGGTGTGGTTGGGCAGCAACCGCTTTTAGAGCCGGGCGAAAAGCACCAATATGTATCGGGTTGTTTGTTGGGTTCTCCTATTGGCAAGATGCATGGCACGTATTTAATGGAACGCCAAATTGATGGGAAATTGTTTGAAGTAAAAATCCCTGAGTTTGTGATGTCGGTGCCTTATTTAAAGAATTAATTTATAGAAAATTCCTACTTATAGGATATTTGTTGCGTAGTGTTTCTGGTGCAGATTTTTAGGTGCATGGCATGTGACAGTTATGTTAGACTTTACCGAAAAAAGGGGGTAAAAACATGAAATACGAGAAATTAATTTATGGTCTAGGTGCTGTAGTAGTTATTGCAGGAGCCGCAATGACAGTTTTGCATATACCTTATGGAAATTCAATTGTTCTATTTGGATTACTTGGTACAAGTGCCATAAAATCCTGGCATATAGCACAGTTAAAGAAAAGAATTATAGCGTTAGAAAAAAGCAATTTCTAGACACAGCATAATAAAGACCCAGATAAAAACTTAAATTCAAAAGGTTCTAGACGGTGTTCCTGAAGTAATTTTGCAGGACATTTTGGAATTTTCAAAGAACTTAAAGACCAACCAGCAGACAAAGTTAAGGTAACAAATAACTTGCGTCTAAATTTATCTGAGGACAAAGAATTACTTGAACAACTCGCTCAACGATTGAACTGAAAGACGTTCTTAATATTCTTATTGACAAGGTTGGTGGTGAGGTTGGTAATTGGGCCGACTAGTTTTTGCAATTGCAGCTTTTGAAGTAGGTAGTATCGCCGGAGGCGTTGATGCCTTTGGTTTTTTGGCGTTTTTCGTTGTATTCGATGCGCCACACAAATGCGCCGGAGTTCCATTTTTCTTTGGTTGAAATGCCTCCATTAGGGAAATAATATAACCAAACGCCTACTTTTTTCCCATTTACTTCTTTTCCTTTTAGCTTGGGTTTGCCGTCGGAAAAACGCTCTTCAACCTTCACAATTCCTTGTGCACGAGCCGTTTTTGGTTCAAACAGAAAAAAAATACAGCATAAGGTACTCGCGTAAAATAGCCTTTTCCATTGCATGGTTCAAAGGTATGATTTTGTGTGCAATAAATTGGGGCTGAACCAATTCTAATGTGGGAAAAGCGAGGTGATTAAAAAAAATTAATACTGTCTTGGCTTTACTGCATTTTTAACGAAAACTTTTCTTATTTTGCGACCTTAGCAAAGCCCCCAACTATTGTGATTGCACATATACAAGGTAAAGTTACTCATCGCTCGCCCACCTATTTAGTGATAGATTGTGGAGGGGTGGGTTATGCCATACAAATTTCATTGAATACCTACGAAAAATTGGGGCAGGGCGAGGCGCTTAAGGTGCTCACTTACTTGTCTATAAAGGAAGATGGGCATACGCTTTTTGGTTTTGCAGACGAGGAGGAAAGGCAATTGTTTACGCAATTAATTGCGGTAAGTGGCGTTGGCACCAATACGGCGCGCATGATTTTATCGAGTTTAAAGCCTACCGAAATTAAGCTGGCAATTTTAAATGGCAATTGGAATTTATTAAAAACTATTAAAGGCATTGGGCCAAAAACTGCTCAACGCTTGGTAATTGACTTACAAGATAAACTAAAAAAGGTGGAGTCGCCCGATTTGTTGCAAGCGGCAAGTTATCGATCTCCTGCCTACGATGAGGCCCTTTCTGCTTTGGTGATGCTTGGCTTTAACAAAGCAGAAGCAGAAAAGAGCCTGATTAAAATTAAACAACAAAACCCAGATTCTAGCGTTGAGCAACTGGTTAAATTAACCCTTAAAAATCTTTGATGGTAAAACTCTACATTGTTTCGTAGCTCTAAAATTACATATATAAGAACCTTTTTATCCTTAACTTTTGTGGTAACAATGGTATGGAATGCTGCGCCCCGGACTGCCCCGAGGCGAGTGAGGGATTTCTCTGTGCTTCCGCCCGATAGTTCTGATAAATTAAAATATCCATTACGCGACAAAAAACCTTATGAAATGGATGGTAAGCGGCATCCTTTAGACCTGTCTGATCCAAACGTAATTAAGGATAAGTATCAATTAGACCAGGATAAATACCGTTATGATAGGTCGTCTAAAATTGGCAGCTTAGATTATAAATTACCTTCGAGCAATTCTATTTCTAAGCAATTGCAGCAAGATGGCGACAAGAGCAACAAGGATTATTTTAGACAA
This sequence comes from bacterium, assembly GCA_034439755.1. GTDB lineage: Bacteria > Bacteroidota > Bacteroidia > UKL13-3 > UKL13-3 > B1. The sequence goes on along the minus strand of JAWXAZ010000130.1, from coordinate 35,943 downwards.
AGGGCGCAGGCTCAAAATTTTGCCAGAGGTGGTGGCATATTGCCGCAGCTAAACATCAGCAATAAAATTGTAGACCGCATTTTTGGCAATGGCATTGTAGATATTAGGCCGCGGGGAAATGCGGAGGTTATCTTTGCGGGAAATTTCAATAAGGTTCAAAATCCCGCTTTTAGTTTGCGGCAGCAAAAAACAGGGCAGTTCGATTTTAAGCAAAAAATTCAGTTAAACGTTACGGGCCAGGTGGGCGATAAGTTGAAGGTAAACCTGAATTATGATACCGAGGCTACCTTTGAGTTTGAGAACCAAATGAAATTGGATTTTGCTGGCAAAGACGACGATATTATCAAGAAAATTGAGTTGGGAAATGTGAGTTTGCCCTTGAACTCTTCTTTAATACAAGGTAGTCAGAGTTTATTTGGGGTAAAAGCCACCATGCAATTTGGTAAACTTACCGTAACCAGTGTGGTAAGTCAGCAAAGGGGAAAAACGCAAGAGACAGAATTGGCGGGCGGTACTACTACTACCCCATTTAATATTCAGTGTGATAATTACGACATGAATCGCCATTATTTCTTGGGACATTATTTTAGAGATAACTACGAACCTTGGTTGCGCAATTTGCCTTTTGTTGGGTCGCCTGTGGTAGTTACGCGTGTAGAGGTATGGGTAACTAACCGCAGTGGTTCATTTGAGCAATCGAGGGATGTGGTGGGTTTTGCCGATTTGGGTGAATCGACCCATTTGGACAATAAATTTTGGCAAGTTAATGCGGGTGTTCCTGTGGGTAATGGGGTAAACAATTTGTATGATCCAAACAATCCAAACACCTATTTAAATGGATTTGGCAATGCGGCTGATGCGGCAAAATTTAGGGCTAGTTATCAAATTGAGAACAAGATTACGCAGGACTTACCCATTACCAATTTAAAAGCCATTTCGCAATACCAAGGCATCAATTTTTCTAGGCAATTGGGACCAAATGAGTTTTCATTTAACTCGAGGTTGGGTTATATATCGCTGAACCAAACCTTAAATAATGATGATGTATTGTGTGTGGCTTACGAAGGAACCGTGAATGGCATTCCTTTTAAAGTAGGCGATTTTAGTCAGGATATACCGCGTAATACAGACAACCCAGAAGTCTTATTCTTAAAGATGTTGAAGGGACCAAGTTTAAGGCCCGATTTGCCTATTTGGGATTTGATGATGAAGAATGTATATGCCTTGGGATCATTTCAAATTCAATCGAAAGATTTTAAGTTAAACTTAGTTTATGCCGATGACCCAAGTGGGGCAGATTTAAATTATTTGCCTGTTAAGAACGAGCCACTTTTGAGTAACCAACCTTTGTTAAATGTATTTAACGTAGACAAGATGAACTCTCAGCAGGAGCCTGTTGGCGACGGATTGTTCGATTATGTAGAAGGCATGACGGTAAATTCGCAAACGGGTAGGGTTTACTTACCTATGGTGGAGCCATTTGGAAATTACCTGGCCAGTAGATTTGTAAACGATAAAGAACTAGCCTCTTATTATTGCTTTTTTGCACTCTATGATTCAACGCGATTTAGCGCCATACAACAACCCCAGTTCAACAAATTTTTCTTAAGAGGAACTTACCAAGGTTCTAGCACCAATGAAATATCGCTTGGTTCAACCAATGTGCCGCGCGGTTCTGTGCGCGTAACGGCCAACGGTGCGCCCCTAACAGAGAACTCAGATTTTATTGTAGATTATAATTTAGGCAGGGTAAAAATTGTGAACTCGGCCTTGCTTAATTCTGGAGCCGTAATTAAAGTTTCGTCTGAGAGCAATAACCTATTTCAGATTCAACAGAAGAGCTTAATTGGGGCTCGCTTCGATTATAAATATAGTCAGAATTTAATTTTAGGTTCAACCTTTATGTATTTAAATGAGCGCCCCCTTACACCTAAGGTAAACATTGGGGAGGAGCCTATTTCTAACATCGTAGTTGGCGTAGATGGAACCTATACCCAACAATCGCGGTTCCTAACCAAGATGGTAGATAAATTGCCCTTTATAGAGACTAAAGAAGCTTCAAATATTACCATTTCGGGCGAGTATGCTAGGTTAATTCCGGGTGTACAAAGTGCGTTGCAACAAAAAGGAACCGCATACCTAGACGACTTTGAAGGCGCAGAAACGCCCTTCGATTTGCGCATGGGCAACACTTGGGCATTGGCAAGTACACCGCAAGGGCAGCCCGACTTATTTCCAGAAGGCAATACCTTAAACAAATTGGATTATGGTTTTAAGCGCGCCAACATAGCTTGGTACACCATAGCCACTACTTTTTATCGCAACGATGCCTTTACACCAAAGCATTTAAAGGACGATCCAAATGCTCTTTCTACCCATGCTACAAGGGAAGTTTTACAACAAGATGTATTTAAAAACAAGCAAATTCAACAAGGCTTACCAACCACCTTGCCTACCTTTGACATGTCATTTTTCCCTAACGAAAAAGGTCCGTATAACTACAATGTAAAAGATTTAAATGCAGATGGTACCCTTAAGAATCCTTCGTTGAATTGGGGTGGAATTATGCGTAAGATTGACCAAAATGATTTTGAGCAAGCCAATATAGATTATATAGAAATGTGGGTGATGGATCCTTTTGCAGATAAGCCAGCGAGTGAGGACAAAGGGTTTTTATACATTAACTTGGGAAATATTTCTGAGGATATTTTGCGAGATAACAGAAGGATTGCAGAAAATGGTTTGCCTAAAAACGATAGTAAAGAACAACAAGATCTTTGCGATACAACGGTTTGGGGCAGGGTTTCTAGGGCACCGGTTATTAATTATGCTTTTGATGCAGATCCAGCGGTAAGACAAAGACAGGATATTGGTTTGGATGGATTAAGTGACGATGGTGAGAAAGCCTTTTTTGAAACAGCATATTTGGCCCAGGTTCGCAATCAATTTGGCCCTACCTCAACTGCCTATAACAATGCTTTTAACGACCCTTCTAACGACAATTATCATTATTATTTAGGTACAGACTTAGACACAGCTAAGGCAGGCGTTTTAAACCGCTATAGAAGGTTTAATAAACACCAAGGTAATTCGCCTACGGTAGACCAATCGCCAGAGAGCTACCCAACAGCGGCAACCAATGTGCCCGACAATGAAGATTTGAACAAAGATTATACGGTAAATGGGGTGGAAGAATACTTCCAATATAAGATTGCTATTTCGAGAGATGCATTTACGATTGGGCGCAATTTTGTGACCGATACTTTAACAGCCAATGCCAAGTTTATCAATGGAAATTATGCCTCAGAAAAATGGTATCAGTTAAAAATTCCGGTACGCGAATTTGAGAAGAAAGTGGGCGAGATAAACGACTTTAAATCGATTCGTTTTATAAGGATGTATATGCGTGGGTTTAGTGAGCCAACCATTTTAAGGTTTGGGACGCTACAATTGGTTCGAGCCGATTGGCGCAAATACTTAAACAACTTAGAAGCGGGTGGAGAGCATAAGCCAATTGACCCTACAGACAATACCCAATTTGTGGTATCTACGGTTAATATTGAAAAAAATGGGCAGCGTAAGCCAATAATTTACGCAGTGCCTCCCGGGGTGCAAAGGGAGATTGATTTTAGTTCGCCCAATAGCACCCAACAAAATGAGCAATCTATCAGTTTGCTTACCTGTAATTTGAAAGATGGAGATGCAAGGGCTGTGTTCAAGAGCACCTCTGTTGATTTAAGGCAATATGGCAAATTAAGGTTGTTTGTTCATGCCGAAGGAGCAGATTTAAAGAACGATGAGTTGACTGCTTTCTTTAGGTTTGGTACCGACTTAACCAATAACTATTACGAGTACGAAATTCCATTAAAGGTAACTGGGCAAGGGGCTTCAGACCCATCGGTCATTTGGCCTACAGAAAATGAAATAACCATTTTATTGGAAGAGATGGTGAATACAAAAATTGCCCGAACCAATGCAGGTTTTGCCTTTACAGCGCCCTATAGCAGGCAAGTTGGCAATGGCATTTATTCTGTGGTGGGTATGCCAGATTTTAGTCAGCTTAAGATTATGATGATGGGTGTACGCAATCCAAAAAGGAGACCGGGCAGCACCAGTGATGACGGCTTGCCAAAATGTTCTGAAGTTTGGTTTAATGAGCTGCGCATGACAGATTTTAATACCAAGGGTGGGGATGCTGCAACGGGAAGAATTTTGGCGAAGTTGGCCGATTTTGGAAACGTTCAATTAAGTGGTAGTTATAGAAGTGTAGGTTGGGGTGGCATAGACAAGAAATTGTTTGAACGCAGCCTAGCCGATAATTATATTTATGATGTTCAAACCAATTTTGAATTGGGTAAATTCTTTCCAAAAACTTCGGGCATAAGCGTTCCATTTTTCTTCTCTTATGGCACTACTATTATTAGGCCATTTTACAATCCGCTTAACCCCGACACTAAGCTGCAGAAGGAGATAGACGAGACTAAGAATCCAGAAAGAAGCGACCAAATTAGCAGGGCGGCAGATGATTATACCGCTAGAAAAAGCTTTAATTTTACCAATGTAAGGAAGAACCGAGTGGGCGCTAAACAAGCTTATCCTTGGGATGTAGAGAACCTAACTTTTACTTACTCGTATACCGAAACATTTAGAAGAAATCAGACCTTAGAGTATAACCTTATTCAAAATTACAAAGGGATAGTAGCCTATAACTATAATTTTACGAATAAGCCCTTTGAACCCCTTAAATTTATCAAAAATAAGAACCTAGAAATTATAAGAGATTTCAATGTTAATTTCCTTCCTTCCTCATGGGGATTTAGGTTTGAGGCCGATAGACGCTATGGTGAATTGCTAAACCGAAACAACGATAGCAAAGAAACACTGCTTCCGGTTTTATACGATAAGATGTTTACCATGCGTAGGTATTATGAATACAGGCATGATATAACCAAGAATATTAAGTTGGATTATAACGCCACTTTAGATGCACGTGTGGATGAGCCAAACGGCAAAATAAGCACTGAAACTACACCAGAGAAAGTAGATACCATTAAGCAGAATTTTTGGAAAGGTGGAAGAACTACTAAGTATGACCAAACTGCTCGTGTAAACTTTAATATTCCGGTAAATAAGCTGCCTTATATGCAATGGGTTCAGCAATTCACTTATAACTATTCTGTGAATTACCAATGGTTACAAGCGCCACCAGCGGCAGACAGTTTGGGCAATACCATCCAGAACTCGCAACAACAACAATGGAACCTTAACTTAAACTTTATTCAATTATATAATAAGTCGAAAATCTATAAAAAGATTATGAATCCTGGGCAACCTACTGCCGCCAAGAAGCCAAAATCGGCCAAAGACAAGGCCACCATGAAGGCTGGGGATAAAGATGAAGACAATACCCGCGACAAGTATCCTATTTGGGTAACGGTGCCTGTAAAGTTAATTACCATGGTAAAAAATGCGGGTGGTACATACAGTACAACCAATGGAACGGCCTTGCCAGGGTTTCAACCTAAACCACAGTATTTGGGGCAAAATTTTGATTCAAAAGCACCGGGTTTCGATTTTATTTTTGGCATGCAGGATCCAAGTTTTAGGTTCAAGGCGGCCGAAAATGGTTGGATAAGCAACGACCCACGCGTGGTGAGTCCGTATATACAAAACTACCAAGAGGCCATAACAGCGCGAGCACAAATAGAACCCATTAATGATTTTAGAATAGAGTTAAATGCCTCTAAAAATTACTCAAGGAATTTAACAGCTTATTTTAGGTACGATGAAGACAGTGGCACTTACAGGGATTTTGGTACCCCTATTGAGCAAGGAAGTTATAGCATAAGTTATAGCATTATTAGAACTGCTTTTTCTAAGTCGGATGACAATGGGGTAACAGAAGTATTTAAACAATTTGAGGCTAATAGGATTGACATTGCGCGACGCTTGGCGATGGAAAAAGGATTGCCATTACCAACCAATAAAGATTCGTTTCCAGAAGGATATGGCGGGTATCAGCAAGACGTATTGATACCGTCTTTCTTGGCTGCCTATAGAGGCGTTTCAACCGATAAAATTGGGCTCACGCCGTTTCAAAATCTGCCTATTCCAAACTACCGCGTAACCTATAATGGATTAAGTAAACTAAAAGCGATAAAGGAGTTTGCCTCAAATGTGAGCCTCCAATCTGGCTATCAAAGTTCGTATAATGTGGCAGGCTTTCAAACGGTGATGGACACTGCTAGGAATACCACCTTAACCACAGATTTTTCTCCAACTTATGTAATTCGCCAAGTTTCGATAACAGAAAGATTTGGGCCACTTATTGGCATTGATATTACCTTGGTAAATAACATTACCACTACCTTTAAATATAACAGAGACCGTACCTTAAATTTGGCACTTGGAAACAGGCAGTTGAATGAGCAGAGGGGAACTGAGTTTGTGTTTGGAATTGGCTATAGAACCAATAAACTGGTGTTGCCATTTGATATTGGTGGCAGAAAACGCATGTTGAAAAACGACATTAATTTTAGGTTCGATTTTACCATTAGAGAGAATGAAACTACGGTAAGGAATTTGGATAGACCAACCAACGAACCTGTATCTGGACAAAATGTTTTGAGCATTAAGCCTACCATAGATTACAGCATTAACGAGAAGCTTATGCTGCGTATTTTTTACGACCGCCGACGCACCACGCCGTTTACGTCGAACTCCTTCCCTACCATTATTACCAGTGGCGGATTTTCTATTCGTTATACCATACAATAGCCATGGAATTTTTATCTGAAGACTTGCAGGCATATTGCGAAAGGCATAGTTCTGAGGAACCAGATGTCTTAAAAAAATTGAATAGGCAAACACATGCACAAGTATTGCAACCACGCATGTTGAGCGGACATTTGCAAGGTAGATTTTTGAGTATGATCAGCGCTTTGGTTCGGCCCAAAATGATTTTAGAAATTGGCACCTACACAGGGTATTCTGCCTTGTGTTTGGCAGAAGGTTTGCAAGAAGGCGGTAAATTAATTAGCATTGATGTGAATCCAGAATTGGAAGAAATGGTGTATCAATTTGTGGAAGAAGCCGGTTTTAAGAACCGCATTCAAATGATTATTGGCGATGCGTATCAGGTTATTAGAACCTTGCCACAGCAGTTCGATTTGGTGTTTATAGATGCAGATAAAGCCAGCTATTCGCGGTATTTTGACCTGGTTATTGACAAGCTCAATGTGGGTGGTGTAATTTTGGTCGATAATGTGCTTTGGAGCGGCAAGGTGGTGGATGAAAAATCATTGGCAAAAGACAAAGACACGCAACTCATAGATGCTTTTAACAAGAAAGTTCGGTCTGATCCAAGAGTTGAGTCGGTTTTATTGCCCTTGCGTGATGGCATGATGATGCTTAGGAAAAAATAAAAGCATGAAAAACTATGCCCATATCGTGCTGGTTTTTATGGCATCCCTTTGGGTGAGTCAGGAGGTTTATGCCAACCCTTTGGATTCTAATTATACTTTACAAAAGAAGCACTTCCTACTTAAAATTGATGTGTTTAGTCCAATTAAAAATTGCCTCTCGGTTTCAATAGAAAAAGACCTAGGTAAGGCACACAGCTTAGAGTTGGGCTTTGGTTTTTTTAAGGGAGAATCTGACCCAGATTATTTAAAAGTAAATGGCGTAATAAGCGGTGCATTTATTCGATTAGGGCCTAAATACTATTTTAACAAAAATAATTTTAGGTATTCTATTGTTAAAAAAAGCGTGAACAGTGGTTACTATATAAGGCCCGAGATGGTTGCTCAATATAGCTTTTTGAACCAACCAAGAGATTATACAACTTTGCCTAATAGCACATTTAATGCTGTAGGAAACGAAACTCATGAATACGTATGTTTTGGAACCATACTCAACTTTGGCTGCCAATTTGAATTAGGAAAAAGAATTGTGCTTGATGGGTTTGTTGGACTTGGAATGACTTATTTAATTGAATCGGTGAGGCAGTCTGCCTCGCCCTATTATTTTGCAACCATAGAAAACACTTATGGCACACCCATTAACCCTTCATCGAGGGGAGTAGGATTGGGATCACAGGCAGGAATGAAATTGGGGGTGAAACTATTTTGAAATTTTGTGCAGCACATATTAGGATATTTTGTTTGGCATCCTTGATGTGGATGACACCAAGCATAGGGCATGCACAATATGGGGAAGAGCGGTTAAAAAAAAGCACTTTTACTTTAATAACTACCGAACCCTTTTCGCCTTTTATTGGCGCGCAATCGCTGGGAATAGAGCAAGGCTTTAAAGGAAAATATGGGGTACTGTTAGAAATGGGTAATCAATCGAATTTTGATGCGAGCTATTTTGATATTGATAGGAATAAATTGGCGTTTTTGAGGTTATCTTTTAAATATTATTTCAAGGGTTTTAATAAAAGCGGTGCAGCAAATTTCAAAGACAATAGCTTTATTCAAATAGGCGTGGTAAGGATGAATCAGTCGTTTGGTAAAACCTATATTGACATTACCAAGAATTCGACCACAGGTTATTTAGACACGGCCCTAATACAACAAAGTTTTAAGATAAGGGGAACGGCAGGATTTGTAAGTCTAGGTAAACGGTTCGAATGGCATAGACTCTGTTTGGAAATGGCAGCGGGATTTAATATTGGGATAAAAGAGGTAGATGAACAAAACACGGGTTCATTTAGTCCGTATCAATTTCCAAAAGTCCCCTCCTCCTATTCTGTGTTTAGTCCGTTTTTAATGAATGATTATGTAATGGGCATACAGGCAAATGTTAAAATTGGTTTGCGGATTCTTTAGTTGAAACAGTCCCACTTCTCGCCACCTAAAGTTTGGTAGGCAATTAAACTTTTCCTCGCAGCTTCTTTAGTTGAAACAATCCCACTTCTCGCCACCTAAAGTTTGGTAGGCAATTAAATTTTTCCTCGCAGCTTCTTTAGTTGAAACAATCCCACTTCTCGCCACCTAAAGTTTGGTAGGCAATTATCCCTTCATACTTAGAAAACCAGATTCGACGAAGGCCTGCGGGGGAGTTTGACAAATAAATAAAAGGGAATTCGAATAGGAAAACTTCCTTAAATGTGATACCATTTTCGTTGGTAAAAGATTCAAATTTTTGCGGAATAAGCGAATAGGATGTATCGAAATTAGTACTGTGAAAATTGAAATCAAAAGTTTGATTGACATCTGGGTTATGCAAAACATACTTATGGGTCATAAATGTTCCTAATGGTTCATAATCTCTGGCAACTAATTCAAAATAATACAGCTTTTTTTCTGGCTCAAAAACAAGCTGATAATCGACTAAAATTCCATAGATGGAGGTTCTGCTATTAAACCCCCGGGTTTGTTTAAAGTACCTTCTACACCTTTCTACATCTAACCTGTTGCCATTTCTTCTTTCAATTTCAACATTGCCTATGACGCCAGAATTAGTGATGGATTGAAAATTTCCTACATTCGACTTAAGCGACCTTGTTTTTTGCGAACCAAATCGGTTCATCCATGTAGTATCGGATGGATAAAAAAAAGCATAATCACGCTCTGGGCATATGTCTTCTGAATGGCAGGAAACCATCAAAAGTATCAAGATTAAAAAGGGCAATGGAATCCACTTCATTTTCTGAGCCATTCTTGTAAGTGGCGACTAATATAAAAACCTAAGAAACCTTCTTTTTTTGAATAATAAAATCCTTCTGGTCCAATAAAATCTGGATCAGCATTAATCTTGTAACATTCAAAAACAGAGTCGTAATTATGGCCGTTTAGGGTGAGTGATAAATGGAATTTTTTATCGGTTTGATCCGAATAGGTATTTAAATCTGGAGAAAAATAAATGTTGTTCCAATTGATTCTAAAATACTCTGGTGTATTCAAAAATTGAGTGCCATCCACCACGTTTCTGTCTATGCTTTTAGCCCTGCTCACTTGTAATTTTTGGATAATGGTCAAAAAACTTGAATAATTGAGCGCCTCTGATTCGGTAATGCCCGAATGCGCATAATAGGTTGTAAATCCACACGCCTCTGCGATGCTCGTGCTAGCTAAATCAACCTTTTTAGATTCCGCTATTTTGGCATAATGGTATAGATAAGATTCTGCACCACCCACCGAATTAACCAGCACAACTGAATCTGCACTTTGGTAGTTTGGAATCCAATTAGCCTTGTTAGAATCTAAACGAAGGGTGCCATAACTAGCACTTTCAACTTGTCGGCTAAAGGTCATACCATCGCAACATTCCCTGCATTTTACACAAGAATTAAGGTAGGGTAATACTGCCAAAATTAGAAGAATTATTCGCAAATTCATATATTCAATTATTGGTTCGAACCGAAATTCTCTTTTATTACGTGACTAAATTCTGGGAATAATGCTTTGGAGGAGCCAACGATGGACTTACCAAAAAGGCAATCTGAGTTGCCTGCAAAATCTGTTACAATGCCGCCAGCTTCTTGTATTAAACAAATACCGCCAGCCACATCCCATGGACTTAATCCGTATTCAAAAAAACCATCGAATCGGCCGCAAGCAGTATAGGCAAGATCTATGGCAGCACTGCCCATTCTGCGCATGCCCTGTGTGTTTTTCATGAGGTATTTTAGCGTATTGAGGTATTGGTCCATTTGCTTATAATCGCAATAAGGAAAGCCCGTTGCAAGCAATGATTTTCCAAGTTCTGTATTGGTTTTAACATTGATTTGTTTGCCATTGAGCCAAGCACCGCCATCTTTCCAGGCATAAAATAATTCGTCTTTGTTAACTTCAAATACAATTCCGCAAACAACTCTGGTCTGGTGTAAAAGGCCAATGCTCACGCTATAAACGGGAATATCATGGATAAAATTGGTGGTACCATCAAGTGGGTCGATGATCCACATATATTCCTTTTGTTCGGTGGCAATGGTGTTTTCTTCGGTGATAAAACCTGCTTGGGGCAATATTTTAGAGAGGCCCTGAACCAATAATTCTTCGGCCGATTTATCTACATAGCTAACCAATTGGTTAAAGCTTTTTACCTCTACCGCGCTATTTTTAAATTGCTTGCGCTCCTCTCTTATAAAATTTCCTGCCTCGCGTGCTGTGATGCAAGCTTGCTCGCAAATAAGTTTTAAGTCCATTTGAATTGCTTTGGTTGGTAAAAATAGCGCATTTGGCAGATATTTTTGCTGTAATTAAATTAATATTGCGCTGTATGAATTATCCATCTGCACTCATTGAAGAGGCTGTAAACGAACTATCAAAATTTCCAGGAATAGGAAAGAAATCGGCTTTGAGAATGGTTTTGTTCTTGTTAAAGCAAGACGAATCTGCGGTGAGCAGAATGGGCGAAGCCATTATTAAATTGCGCAAAGAGATTCGCTTTTGCGAGCGTTGCAACAATGTAAGTGATGCGCCATTGTGCAATATATGCAACAATCCAAAACGCGATCCACAAACAATTTGTGTGGTAGAAGATTTACGCGATGTAATGGCCATTGAGAATACCTCTCAGTTTTATGGAAGCTACCATGTTTTGGGCGGACTAATAAATCCGATTCAGGGAGTTGGTCCCGATCAATTAAAGATTGATAGCTTGTTGAAGCGGGTGAAGGGAATGGAAGTGAAAGAGGTTATTATGGCTTTAAGTGCTACCATGGAAGGCGATACAACGGGATTTTATTTATCGCGCAAGCTACAAAATCTGGATGTTAAAATAAGCACCATTTCGAGGGGAATTGCCATAGGTGGTGAGTTAGAATATGCCGATGAAATTACCTTAGGCAGGTCTATTCTAGGCCGAATTCCGTATAAGGCATAAATGCGCCGATAAAGGATTATTTTTATTCATCAAGACTATTTCAAAGTAAGATGAATGTAAGTCGAATGCAGGCCGAATTGGCAACATTCGCTTACGAAAAAGGTGCAAATATCATGAACAAATTGCTTGTGACATAGTGCGTGAGTTTTTACCACAGTTTAATTATACCAACGAAAAAGATTGGAACCGCTTACAATTGAAATTTTTGTTGGCGCACAATTATTTTACCCACAGTGCCAAAGAAATTCGCATGGGCAAAAAAGATTCTCATACCAAAAAGATTAGAGCCATCGTATAAACCTACGGTGCCTAAACCAGTACACCAAATAAGAATTTTCTTAGCTCATAAGCGCCATAAAATACTCCTCAAAAAGAACGTTTTGGGGGAGGATTTTTTTTTGTCAATAGAATATATTTCTGTTTGAACGTAGGAAATGACAATTATCATGTGAAAACAAAAGATTTTTAATGCATCTTTGGTTGGAAAGATTTAAAATTTGTAAAAAGAAATTTATGGGACCAGGTTCATTAATTGCACTCATATTTGCAGCAGTTGCATTTTCGGCAGGCGGCATGGCTATTGCCAAGATTTTGAACAAAGGAAGTAAGAACCCGCAAAAGGGAGAACCATACGAATGCGGCATTCCCACCTCGGGTTCTCCTTGGAAACAATTTAATGTTGGCTATTATTTATTTGCCCTTATTTTCTTGATTTTTGATGTAGAATTGGTGTTTATGTACCCTTGGGCCGTAGTGGTTAAAAAGGTGGGCATGCTCGCTTTATTCGAAATCATCATTTTCATTTTTATCTTGTTCATGGGCTTTCTATACGCACACAAAAAAGGAGCTTTAAAATGGATGTAAAAATAACCGAACCTACCACGCCATTTCCTGGCAGTGTGCACGAAACGCCCGGTGGCGGTATCGTATTAAGTGCACTAGACGATGTAATTAATTGGGCGCGATCCAACTCACTTTGGCCATTGGTTTTTGGCACCTCTTGTTGCGCCATTGAAATGATGAGTGTGGCAGCAGCCAAATACGACTTTTCGCGCTTTGGTTTTGAGGTATTCAGAGCCTCACCTCGGCAGGCAGATGTCATTATTATATCGGGTACTATCGTAAATAAAATGGCGCCGGTACTCAAGCGATTATATGATCAAATGCCTGAACCAAAATATGTAATTGCCATGGGAGCCTGCGCTACCAGTGGTGGTCCGTTCTTTTACAATACCTATTCGGTGGTTAAAGGAGCCGATCACATAATACCTGTTGATGTTTACGTGGCTGGTTGTCCGCCACGCCCAGAAGCACTCTTGCATGCCCTTATTTCTTTGCAAGAAAAAATTAAGAGCGGTATGACCCGTGAGCAAATTAAAAGCACCCTGGCAGAAGATGGAAAATGACGCATTATTAAACTCGCTACAGACCAGTTTTCCTGATGCTGCATGCGCAATTGGTTCAGACTGGCCCGAAATAGATATTGATGGAAGCGATTTGCTAACTTTAATACAAAAGCTTAGGTACGATGAGCAGTGGACCTTTGATTATTTGTTTTGTGAGACCTGTGTAGATTGGAAAACGCATTTTACCATGGTGTATCATTTGAGTTCTACTAAACATAGACATTCTGTGGTGCTTAAGGCCAAGTTAGATCATGATAAACCGCAGATAGAAAGTTTGGTAGGATTCTATAAAACGGCCGATATGTTGGAGCGTGAAGTATATGATTTGATGGGCATAGAATTCTTGAATCACCCCGATTTACGCAGGCTATTGCTAACCGAAGATTGGGTGGGTTATCCGCTGCGGAAAGATTATGAAGACCCAATTAATATGATCAGATTGTAATTATGCACCAAGAGATCAAAACAACACCTTCGGGCGATATGGTAATAAATGTTGGGCCTCAGCATCCATCAACGCATGGTGTATTGCACCTTCTTATTACCCTCAATGGCGAAACCATTGTAAACCTTGACCCAAATATTGGCTATATTCATAGGTCTATAGAAAAGATGTGCGAGAGCTTGAGCTATCGCCAATTTATCTATACCACTTCTAGGATGGATTACCTCTCTTCGCACATGAATAACCATGCCTGCGCACTTACCGTTGAAAAGGGATTACAAATTGAAGTGCCAGAAAGAGCAGAGGTAATTAGGGTTATTATTAGCGAACTTACCCGCTTGGCTTCTCACCAACTTTGGTGGGGTTCTATGGCCATGGACCTTGGTGCTTTAAGTCCGTTCTTTTATGCTTTTCGCGAACGTGAAATGATTACCGATATTATGGAAGAAACGTGCGGTGCGCGACTCACCATGAACTATGTGGTACCGGGAGGCGTAATGATGGATCTTCACCCCGATTTTCAAAAGAAAGTAAAAGCATTTATTGTTCAATTTAAGAGCAAAATTGGCGAGTACCACGATTTGGTAACAGGCAATATAATTTTCCAAAATAGAACCAAAGGCATTGGTATGTTAAGCAAAGAAGACGCCATTAGCTACGGTGTAACTGGTCCGGCGGCGCGTGGTTCTGGCTTAAGTTGCGATATCAGAAAATTGTATCCATACGCAACTTACCAAAAATTGCAATTCAACGAAATTTTAGAAACAGCAGGCGATTCGTTTGCGCGTTATATGGTGCGCATGCGCGAGATGGAAGAGTCTGTTTCCATTATTGAGCAATTGATAGACAATATTCCAGAAGGCGAGTTCCAGGCAAAAACCAAAGCCGTTTTAAAGTTGCCAAAAGGCGAATTTTATACCAGGATAGAGACAGCACGTGGCGAGTTGGGTGTATACCTAGTGAGCGAAGGAGGAACAACGCCATACCGCATTAAATTTAGGTCGCCGGGGTTCTCTAATTTAAGTGCGCTCAACCACATGATTAAAGGACATAAAATGGGCGATTTGGTTGCCGTAATGGGAACCCTTGACCTCGTAATTCCAGATATAGACCGTTAAAAAAATAAGCATGTTAAGTATAGCAAATATTCTCAATAGTTTTGATGTGTGGCTTAATAAGCTACTCAATCCAACGCTTGTAATGCTAGTAGAAATGGCCCTTATCGCTATTTTTGCCATTGCCTTATTTGCTGTTTTAGGTTTGGTACTGGTATATTTAGAACGCAAAGTTTCTGCCTTAATTCAAATCAGAAAAGGCCCCAACCGGGTAGGCCCATTTGGCATTTTTCAAACCACTGCAGATACCGTAAAGCTTATTATGAAAGAAAGCTTTATGCCAGATTCGGCAGACAAATTCTTGTATAAAACAGCGCCCTTTGTGGTAATGATTACCGCCATGCTGTTGTTGGCTCCCCTACCCTTTGCAGAAGGCGTACAAATTTGGAACATCAATATTGGCGTGTTTTTTATTACCGCCGTTTCCTCCCTTTCGGTCATCGGAATTTTAATGGCAGGCTGGGCCAGTAACAACAAATATTCCTTGCTAGGAGCCATGCGCAGCGGCGCCCAAATTGTAAGCTACGAACTCTCTGCAGGCATGGCCATTCTTTCTATTATTGTATTAACGGGCAGTCTGAACCTACAAGAAATAGTGTTATCGCAAAAAGATGGCTGGTGGATATTTAAAGGACATATTCCGGCAATTATTGCCTTTGTGATATATATTATAGCGGTAACTGCAGAAACCAATAGAGCGCCATTCGATTTGGCTGAAGCCGAATCTGAGTTAACAGGTGGTTTTCATACAGAATATGCTGGAATGCGATTTGCGCTTTTCTTCTTAGCAGAATACATCAACATATTTATAGTTTGTGCCATTGGCGCAACCTTGTTCTTAGGTGGTTGGATGCCCTTTCACATTGGCAATTGGCAAGCCTTTAACCATGTTATGGATTTTATTCCATCTTCCATTTGGTTCTTTGGTAAAACCTTTGGGCTGATCCTATTAATTATGTGGTTTCGCTGGACATTCCCGCGATTGCGCATAGACCAGTTGTTAAATTTAGAATGGAAATACTTGCTTCCAATAAGCATGTTCAATCTATTAGTCATGACCTTAATAGCCATTAAAGGATGGCATTTCTAAACAGATGAGCTTTCTAAGCAATTATATAAAAGAAGTATACGGTGCAGTAAAATCTTTGCTCACCGGCATGAAACTAACGGGGTATTATTTTACGCATCCCAAAGAGAATATTACCGAAGAGTACCCAGATAACCGGGCCACTTTAAAAATGGCCGATCGCTTTAGGGGCGAGGTAGTATTAATGCACGACGAACAAAACGAACATGCCTGCACGGGCTGCTCTGCTTGCGAGTTGGCTTGTCCAAATGGTACCATCAAAATCATCAACAAATTTGACATTACGCCAGAGGGTAAAAAGAAAAAGGCCATCGATGCTTTTGTGTACCACTTGGAACTTTGTACCATGTGTAATTTATGCATTGTTGCTTGTCCTACCGACGCCATAAAAATGGCACAAACCTTTGAGCACAGTGTGTACGACAGGCGCCTACTTACCAAGCAACTGAACAAAGCAGGCTCTAAAATAAGGGAGGGAGTTGAATAAATGAACGCACAAGAAATTATCTTTTACTTAATAGCTGCGTATATCCTTGGAACAGGAATTATGGCGGTGAGTACCCATAAAATATTTAGGGCTTCTATTTGGTTGTTATTCTCCTTGGTGGGCATTGCGGCCTTGTATTTTTGGATGGATTTAGAGTTTATTGCGGCCATACAAATTGTGGTGTATGTGGGCGGAATAGTGGTGCTTATTATCTTTAGCATTTTCCTTACCCAAAAGGCGGGAGATGAAATGCCAGCACCTTTAAAATCGCGCACTTTACCCGCTGCATTTGCTAGTTTATTTGCCTTGGCCTTCACCATTAATTTATTGCTGCATCACAATTTTGGTTCAGCCAGTGAGATGGTGTTTGACAGCAGTGTGGAGCGCATGGGATTGGCCATGCTTAACACCGGAGATGGCGGATTTGTATTGCCATTTGAGGCGGTAAGTATGCTGTTGTTAGCGGCCATGATTGGCTGCATTGTAATTGCCATGAAAGTTAAAAAGGAGGAAGCACAATGACACCTATTTCATTAACGCATTTATTGATTTTAAGCACTTCGCTTTTCTTTATTGGGGCTTATGGATTTTTGACTAGGCGCAATTTAATTACCCTGTTAATGGCAGTAGAATTAATGCTTAACAGTGTTAACATTAATTTTGTGGCCTTTAATAAATACCTGTATCCACAAAATATTGATGGCATTTTCTTTACGGTATTTGTGACCACTATTGCGGCGGCCGAAGCAGCTGTTGCCATTGCTATTATTATTAACCTTTACCGCAGCCACAACTCTATTGATGTGGAAGATGCTGGAGAAATGAAATATTAATTATGCGTAATATAATCACAGTTTTACTTATACCTAGCTTGCCGTTGTTTGCCTTTTTGTTGCTGGGCATTTTTGGCAACAGTTCTAATCTCTTAAAAAAGGGTGCAGGTATTATTGGAACAACCCTCATGGGTGTTTCGTGTTTGTTGTCCTTACAAACGGCTTCTAATTATTTTTTCGCCAACGCTTTGGGTCAGACCGCCTTTACTGGCAACATTGTATTTAAGTATACGTGGCTTACGTTTGGCTCTGGTATCTCCATAGACATGGGCGCTTTGCTCGATCCAATATCTGCTATGATGTTGGTGGTAGTAAGCTTTATTTCGTTGATGGTACACTTGTTTAGTTTAGGGTATATGAAAGGCGAAGAACGCTTCTCTACCTATTATGCATTTTTGGGCTTGTTTACTTTTTCTATGCTTGGCTTGGTGTTAAGTGCCAACATTTTTCAGATCTACATTTTTTGGGAATTGGTGGGAGTTTCTTCGTTCTTGCTTATTGGTTATTATTTTAGCAAACCCAGTGCGGTGGCGGCTGCCAAGAAGGCTTTTATTGTAACGCGCTTTGCCGATTTGGGATTTTTAATTGGCATATTAACCTTGGGATTTTATGGCGAAAGTTTCGATTTTGAAACCTTAATTCAGCGCTTAACCGACCATCAATCGCCGCAGTTTTTGGCCATTAGCACGGCCTCGTTTTTGGGTGTAACTGGTTTAACTTGGGGCTTACTTTTGGTGTTTATGGGCGGCGCGGGAAAGTCGGCCATGTTTCCCTTGCATGTATGGTTGCCCGATGCCATGGAAGGACCCACACCTGTATCGGCATTGATACACGCGGCCACCATGGTTGTTGCCGGCGTATATTTAGTGGCAAGGTTGTTTCCTGTTTTTGCTTTATCAGACCAAGCGGCCTTGGATGTGGTGGCTTATATAGGCATATTTTCTGCCTTGTTTGCGGCGGTAATTGCATGCACGCAAACCGACATAAAACGCGTGCTGGCCTACTCTACCATGTCGCAAATAGGCTATATGATGTTTGCCTTGGGTGTATCGGGTTATGGCACAGAAGGAGCGGGATTTAGTGCTTCGTTGTTTCACTTGTTTACCCATGCATTCTTTAAATCCTTGTTGTTCTTGGGAGCTGGGGCAATTATTCACCTGGTGCACAGCAATGAGATGAAAGACATGGGCGGCTTAAGAAAGTTGATGCCAATAACCCATGCAAGTTTCTTAATTGCATGCTTGGCCATTGCGGGCATTCCGCCATTTGCGGGCTTCTTTAGTAAAGAGGCTATTTTGCATGCGGCGCACCAAAACCATCCTGGCATTTATTATATCGCACTTTTTACCAGTATGCTCACTGCATTTTATATGTTTAGGTTATACTTTAATATTTTCTGGAACAAAGATTCGCATCACCACAGCGAGCATGGCGAAGGTACTTGGAGCATGAAGTTGCCTTTAATTTTATTGGGCATTGCATCTGTTTTGGTGGGCTTTATTCCGTTCTCGCACTATGTAAGTTCTGATGGTGCTGGCCTAGAAACGCATGTAGACTTGTTGTTTTCTGTGGCACCGGTTTCACTGGCCTTACTTGGAATTATGGCCGCTGTTTATTTGTATATGAAGCCCAGCAATAAACCAGAGGCCTTGGCGCAAAGCCTTGGTTTGGCCTATGTTTGGGCTAAAAATAAATTCTATATAGACGAAATTTACCTGTTTATAACCAAGCGTATTTTGTTTAATTTAATTGGCAAACCTGCGGCGTGGATTGATAAAAATGTGGTGGATGGATTTTATAGTTTGAGTGCCACCGTTACCGCCGAATTTTCGAATACCATTAAAGGTTGGCAGAGTGGCAACGTGCAGGCCTATGCCATTTATTTCTTGGGCGGAATTTTGGCCTTATCTACCCTATTGATGTACGTTTTAAAATAAGTAAAATGAACCTATTATTATTCATATTTATCCCCCTTTTAAGCGCCATTGGCGTATTGGTATCTAATGGACTCAAGCAAGTTAGGATGGTAGCTTTTATTGGTTCAGCCATACAATTGCTTGTGGCTTTTTACTTGCTGAACCAATACCAAGTTGCCAAAGATTTGGACGGCACTGCCTTGATGTATTTTGAGCAAACATTTGCCTGGTTTCCTTCCTTGGGAATTCAATTTCACATTGGTGTGGATGGTATTTCTATTGCCATGATGTTGCTAACTGCTTTGGTGGTGGTGGCTGGCGTGCTGGTTTCGTTTAGCATGGAAACTTTGCACAAGGAGTTTTTCTTTTTGTTAATGCTCTTGAGTTTGGGCGCTTATGGCTTCTTTATTTCGCTCGATATTTTTACCATGTTCTTCTTTTTGGAAGTGGCGGTAATCCCAAAATTTTTATTGATTGGCATTTGGGGCAGTGGTCAAAAAGAGCGCAGCGCCATGAAATTAGCCTTGATGCTAATGGGTGGATCGGCCCTCATTTTTGTGGGCTTAACAGGCGTATATTATTTTACGCCCGTATTGGCCGATGTGCGTACTTTTGATTTAATGAGCATTGCCAAACGAGGCATTCCGATGGATGCGCAATTGTTCTTTTTCCCATTCTTATTTGTGGGCTTTGGGGTGTTTACGGCCTTATTTCCTTTTCATACTTGGGTGCCAGACGGGCACTCCTCTGCGCCTACGGCAGCCTCCATGTTTTTAGCGGGCATCTCCATGAAATTAGGTGGTTATGGCTGTTTAAGGGTGGCTACATTTTTGATGCCCGAAGCCGCACAAGTTTATGCGCCATGGATCATTGCTTTGTCTACCATTGCCATTATTTATGGGGCCTTTGCCACCATGATGCAAACCGATTTAAAATACATTAACGCTTACTCTTCTGTGAGTCATTGCGGGTTTGTGTTATTGGGCATTGGCATGTTAACCAAAACTTCTATTACAGGAGCGGTGATGCAAATGGTGTCGCACGGTTTAATGACGGCACTATTCTTTGCTGCCATTGGCATGATGTATAGCAGAACACATACCCGCTTGGTATCGCAATTGGGCGGCTTGTTAAAGGTGATGCCGTTTATATCCTCCATCTTTATTGTGGCCGGATTATGTTCATTGGGCTTACCTGGATTTAGTGGCTTTGTTTCTGAGATGACCATTTTTGTTGGGGCTTGGCAGAATCCAAATATGTGGTATAGGATTGCCACGGTGCTTTCTTGTGCATCTATTGTGGTAACGGCCGTGTATATTTTGCGTGCGGCTGGAAGTTCGGTGATGGGTGAGATTAAAGATAGCCATTTTACCTCTTTAAGTGATGCCATTTGGAATGAAAAGCTTGCTGCCGTGGTATTGCTTTCTGGCATTGTAATTATTGGCATAGCGCCATTTCTTTTAACCGATTTACTTTCCCCTGGAGCAGATGTTATTATGGGTAAGTTATTTAATAGCATTAAATGATGATGATCACAGACATACTATTTGCAATGAAACATGAGTTGATGATAGCCGTTATCATCTTCATACTATTGTTTTGGAAAATACGCTCCAATGAGCCAAACAATGCGCTTGTAATGGCATTGGTAAATGGCCTCTTGTTGTTAAGCACGCTATTTTTCTTTCTGAACCCAAATGAAAGCATGCTGTTTAACCAGATGTTTAAGACCAATGTGCTTACTCATTTTCAGAAATCTGTATTGAGTTTGGGAATGCTTATTGTGAGTGCCGTTTCTTATGCTTGGTTGCTAAAGAACAAGAACCTCATTGAGTTTTATATTTTGATGCTCTCTTCGTTGTTGGGCATGTTTTTTATGATTTCTTCTTCTAACCTATTGATGTTTTATATTGGTTTAGAGATGAGCACCATTCCGCTTGCGGCAGCTGCTAATTTTGATTTACAGCGCAGAAAATCATCTGAGGCTGCCATGAAATTAATTTTGTCGTCTTCGTTTTCTAGTGCTTTGTTGCTAATGGGTATTTCGTTTATTTATGGCACCTGTGGCAGTTTGCAGTTTGCCCATTTAAACAATTTATTGCAGCACACACCTTTGACAGTTTTTGCCATGGTGTTGATGTTTGCGGGCTTTGCATTTAAAATTAGTGTGGTACCTTTTCACTTGTGGACCGCAGATGTTTACGAAGGTTCGCCCGTTCCTGTTACGGCCTTTTTATCGGTATTGTCTAAGTCGGCAGTGGTATTTGTTTTCACCAATGTGATGTTTCAGGTATTTGCCAACTTGTACCAATCGTGGGTTTTGGTGGTTGCGTTGTTGGCATTTGGAAGCATAGTGGTGGGTAATTTATTTGCCTTACGTCAGCAGAATATTAAGCGTTTCTTGGCATTCTCTGCCATAGCGCAAGTGGGCTATATACTGGTTGCTTTATTGGGCGAATCGGTTCAGGCCCAAGCGGCCATTTTCTATTTCTTGCTCATATACTTATTTTCGAATTTGGCCGCATTTGGCGTGGTAGGCATCATTAGCGAGCACACCGGAAAAGAAAACATAGACGACTATAAAGGCTTTTATAAGACCAACAAATTCTTATCGTGGGTATTGGCCATTGGCTTGTTTTCATTGGCTGGCGTGCCACCAACAGCAGGTTTCTTTGGCAAATTGTTCTTAATGTTATCGGGTGCTTCTACTGGAAATTACGTGTTAATTATACTGGCTTCGCTTAATTTGGTGGTATCGTTCTATTATTACCTGCGCGTAATAAGGGTTATTTTTATGGATGAAAACGATGCACCTATTGAGAAAACAGAAGCGGGATTGTTTCCACGTTTGGCATTGATGCTATGCATTTTAGGCATTGTTGTTTTGGGCTTGTACGGACCTGCATACGAGTATATTGTACAAATAGTTGAACATTATTAATTGCAAAAGAATGGGCTTAAATCAGAATCATATTGTAGAAGAATTGGGTGGAACACGTTGTGCCATAGTAGAGAAAAATATTTCGCAAGAGCGCGCCAATTTTCTCACCAAAATTTTAACGGGCAATGGGTATACGGTGGTATGTGCAGAGGCCGCTCCTCCTAAGGCGGCAAAGGCAGTAGTTAAGGCTGAACCAAACGCTGAAGGCGGCGAGGTGTTGGCGAAAGCGGCGGCGGCGGCACAGGTTTCTTTAGGGGAAGATGCTTCTGTGGTGGCAATGGTAACTGAAACCCTTGACGAGGCAAAAATCAAAGTAGCAGTTTTGCTTACTTTGGGGGTTACTGATGTAAAGTTTAACTCGATAAATGCGGTATATGGGCGCATTTTAACGGCCGAGAATGGTAGTTTTGTTACGCCAGATTATTGGCATCAAAAGGAATCGATAAGCAACGATCAAATACCTTATTACGAGAAAAAATAAGGGCAGATATTCATGAATTGTCATCTCAAAAGAATGAAATGTCAACACATTTTAGGACAATAATAAATTATTTTCCTTTTGTAACCTTTACTGTAATGTTCAATTAGTTTTAAAAATATCGAGCTCTCCTGCACTTAAAGGTTTATTAAAAAAATTCTTCACATACCGGCACTCACTTGCTCTTTTAATGTCATTAGAATTGCTTGACGAGGTTAGCATATTTATGCTAGTTGAAACTTTCATTTCTTCTGGAAAATTGTCAAATTGATGCAGAAATTGAAAGCCATCCATTTCGGGCATTTGTATATCCAAAAAAATGAGCTCAGGAAAAGGCTCATTATTCATAATAAGATTTGTTAAGAACTCAATTGCATCAATACCAGAATTCAATACAGTGATTAAATCTGCCATTAAAGATTTGCTAACAATTTTTTTATTGATAAAATTATCAATTTCATTATCATCTATCAGTAAAATATGTTTCATTATGTTCAGTATATTTATATTAAATTAGGGAGAGTTACTGTAAAGGTGGTTCCAATATTTAGTTTCGATTTTACAGTAATAGTGCCGTTAAGCTTGTCTAGCGTTTCCTTTACAATATACATACCTAAACCAGAGCCTTTAGATAGCTTAGTAGCTCTATAAAACATTTCAAATACCCTTTCCTGTTTATCATCAGCAATGCCGATACCATTATCCTCAATTGTTATAATTGCATTCCAATCATTGGAATGAACTGTTATGTTTATGTAAGAATTTGGCTTAGACTTATCCTGATACTTGATTGCGTTACTAATTAAATTATTCAGATTAGTTAATAATCTAGTCCTGTCAGAAATAAACTTCCCAATTTGAATAACATCCACATTAATTTTGCATTGGGAATCACCCTCCATGTACTCCAAAGTTTGTCGGCTTTCGTTAATGAGCTCTTCAAAGTTTATTATATCCTTTTCAATTTCCATTCTTGAATTACGGGAATAACTTATGATGTCTACAATAAAATTATCTAGTTTTGATATGCTTTGCTTCATCATACCTATCAGCTCTTTTTGTTCTATGTCAGTTGGCAGTATGTTTTCATCAATGATATCGATTAGCCCGAGTACTGAAGTGAGCGGGGCGCGCAAGTCATGCGATGTGCTGTAAACAAATTTGTCGAGTTCAGAATTTATTTTTTTAAGTTCATTGTTTTGGAGTTCGAGCCTTTCCTCCACTTTTCTTTGCTCCGTTATATCCTGTACAATGCCATATAACCTAACTGGAATATTTTTATTGTCAAATTCAAACTGACATTCTGAATAAACGAATTTCAATGAACCGTCGTTGTGAATGAATCTGAAATTGATGGTTGAAGTTGTAAGTGTATTTAAAGTTTCTTGGATTCCTTTTTTTACATTGGCTCTATCCTCAAAATATATTAAATCTAAAAAGGCTTCAATCGAAGGCGGAATGGACTGCCTTTTCAACCCTAAGATATTGTAAAACCCATCCGACCAAACGCTTACATTTGTAATTAAATCCATTTCCCAATTACCAGTATGAGATATTTCTTGAGCCTCAATTAATCTTCTTTCACTTTTTCTAATACTTTCTTCTGCAGCTACACGCTCAGTAATATCGCGAATATTACATTGAATTACCTTTTGCTCATTTACCAAATAAACATTGCTTACAAACTCCACATTAAGGTGTTTGCCTTCCTTTGTTTTGAGTGGCAAATCATCGTATCGAATGTATTTGTTTTCCTGCAATTCTAAGAAGGCAGTTTTAGACGCTTCCTTATCCTTGAATAGTCCAATTTCCCAAAGTTCTTTACCTATGAAATAGTTAAATGGAAAGCCCAAAATATGCACAAGAAAGGGATTTACATCCTCAATCTTTCCAGTATCGGCATTCAAAATTAAGATTCCATCTTTAGCTGATTCAAACAATCGCCTGTATTTCGTTTCATTTGCCTTATTTGACATTTCTGCCATTTTGTGTTGGGTTACATCTAGGTGTGCTATTACCACCTTTTGCGCTTCTCCTTCAAATGGTGTTACTTTTAAAATAAACCATCTTTTCTCGTCGGGAGAGTGGCAAGGATATTCTAGTTCAAAGTTAACATTCTCTTTATTAAATACAGATTTAATGCCTTCCATTGCCGCTTCTGCATAAAGGTCTCCTCGCAAAATTGATTTTTTACAAACATCAAAATAATTGCTTCCTATAGAAACGCGGTTATTTCTTGCCTCTCCATTTTCTTTTGCGAAATCATCCCACGCTTTGTTCACCATCAAAACGCCTCCATTTGAACCAATTACAGCAATGTGTGAGTTTAGAGAGGAAAGTATAGCTGAACTAAATATTTCACTTTCTTGGAACTGTGCTTCCGCATTTTTTTGATTGGTCACTTCAATCGTTAGTATGAGCAATCCTTCTGGTATGGGCTTAATGCTAACATTAAACCAACTGGTAGAATTATCATGAAACTTGAACTCAGTTTCAATATAATTAGAAACACGTTTGGTCATGCATTGTTGAAGAGCTTTGAACATTTCAGTACTTTCAATACCTGGATATTTTTCTAACATGGTGTAACCAAGTAACTCTTCTTTAGTTAATTTACTTTGCTTGGTGAGTGCATCATTAACATACTTGTACCTCCAATTAGAATCTACGATTTGCACCCCTTCCAACATGTTATCAAAGGAATTGTGTAATTGACTTTCACATTCCAGTATTTCATTTGCATTATTCTCCATTTTTTCAAACGAAAGTCAAATCATTTTGAGGCGTTTATTTTCTTGCCAAACAAATCATTTTTGATTTACACCAGACTTGCCTTAATAATTTAAACCTAAATTTTCTGTAAATTTCATTATATCTATGTATTTGGAGTAATACATGTTTGCAAATAAGTTATATAATTCACACATTGAAAATGTTTATAGAGATAGTGTTACCACTTATGAGTGATACAGAAACGCAATGCGCAAGACATTTACCATACAACAATTAAATTGTTCTTTAGACTAATTAAATTGTTCTTTAGACTAATTAAGTTGTTCTTTAGACTAATTAAGTTGTTCTTTAGACTAATTAAATTGTTGTAATGATATTAATTGTTTGAGCATTTAATCTCAATAACAAGATTCGCATTAATCAAAAGATTTGGCAAAATTGCAAAGGGCATCGAAATTGCTTAGTTTGGTGGGAAAATTGGGAGAATATTTCAATGGAAATAAAATTGGTTAATGGGTTTCCGTTTAAGGCTTATGCTAAAACTACTTTTGAGGCGGAAGAGATGGAATTGCGTAGCAAAAACTTTTATGAATGGCTAGATTTGCGCAGAACTGTACGCGATTTTTCGGATCAGCCCATACCAGAAAAGGTGATAGAGAACATCTTACTTTCTGCGTCTACGGCGCCCTCTGGCGCGCACAAACAACCCTGGACTTTCTGTGTGGTAAGGAATCCAGAAATTAAAAAACAAATACGCCTTGCAGCCGAAAAGGAAGAAAAGGAAAGTTATGACACGCGTATGACAGCTGAATGGCTGAAAGATTTGGCGCCCATTGGAACCGATTGGCAAAAGCCATTTCTTGAAATTGCGCCCTATCTCATTGTTATTTTTAAAAGAAGCTATGAGTTAGAAGGTAGCCACAAACACCAAAATTACTATGTTACCGAAAGCTGCGGATTGGCTTGCGGATTCTTGTTAAGCGCCATTCATGATGCAGGCTTAGTTGCCCTCACACATACCCCAAGTCCGATGAATTTTCTTACCAAAATCTTAAACCGACCCGAAAATGAAAAGCCTTTTTTGCTCATACCAGTAGGTTATCCCGCAGAAGAAACTTGGGTGCCAGATATTAAACGGAAAACCATTGAAGATATTTGTGTTTGGATTTAAAATACCGCCTGTTTAAGATAAATCTTTGCGAGTTAGGCCAGGGATTTAGTAAGGAATTTACCTTTTGATGTTTTGTGGGCATATCCACTATCTTATTTTTCGATCCTTTTCGTCAATGGCTAAATCATTTATGCTGGCATATCGCTTTTGCATTAACCCATTTTCGTTGAACTCCCAATTTTCGTTTCCATAACTGCGAAACCATTGGCCTGTATAATCGTGCCATTCGTACTCAAATCTCACGGCCATGCGGTTTTCACTAAAACTCCATAATTCTTTTTTGAGTTTATAATCCAATTCCTTTTCCCATTTGCGTTTAAGGAATTGTTTAACTTCTTCTCTACCATTGATAAAATCGGTACGGTTTCTCCATTCGGTATCAATGGTATAAGCCAAACAAATTTTTTCTGGGTCTTTTGTATTCCAAGCATCTTCTGCTATTTGCACTTTTTGAAGTGCCGTTTCCATGGTGAAAGGTGGTAAAGGAACTTTTTTATTTTCTACAGTCATAAACTAGGAGATTTAAGATGTAAAAATACAAAGGTTTGCTAAATGTCAAACCTTTGTATGAGAGAATATTTTTACAAAGCGGTGGTGGTAAACTTTTATGGTTGATCAGTAGTAACCTCCTGAGCCAATTTTGACTCATTAGGCGTTGACTGTAAATCCTTATCCAATTCATACAAAGCGTTACCAGAGGCTTTCTCGCCGCCCGCAATTTTAATTTTGCCTAATAAACTGATAGCAAGATTTTCTTCTTCTGTTTGCTCCTTCACAAAGTATTGCATGAAATTCCAGGTGGCCCAATCTTCTTCTTTAAGCGCCAATTTTACCAAATGATAAATGGCCTTTGTGTTGTCGCATTCTTGTTCAAAAACTTTTTCAAAACAATTGTTAATACTAGTAGGGTCTGCTGTAGGTGCAGGGATGGTTGTTACTTTTGCTTTAGCTCCTCTTTTTAAAATAAATTCAAGCAACTTCATCATGTGGTTTCGCTCTTCGGCCGAATGGCGAAAAAGGAAATTTGCAATGCCGCTGTATCCATTGTAATCGGCCCAGGCAGCATAAGATAAGTAAATTTGAGCAGCATGTGCTTCTTTGGTCACTTGATCATTTAAGGCTGCTGTGAGCTTTTCTGAAAGTCTGTTAGTTTTCATTATTTGTTGTATTAGCAAGGTGTTTTTTCAAAATTTGATTCAGCGAATCATAATAATCCTTTAAATTTTTAATGTTTATTTCCGGATTATTTTCATTGGGTATGGTAATCGGCATTTCATTTAAAAAGTCTGACAATTCAGGATGTTTTTCCATTATTTCATTGGTCTTCGCCAAAATCTTGGCATTAAGGCCTTTTTCTGTTTCCATTATTTTATAATTTCAATTGTGGTTTAGACATTATATCCAAATCGTTCGTCATTTGCCAAACTAAAATCAAATTGCCCTATGAACTAATTTAAGTAATGGTATAACACTACAAATTGGGTTAATGACCATGCAAAATTGAAGAAGATTGAAACTAATTGTATTGCAAAATTTCGGAAATTTGTTACATGAATCAATGTAATAAAACCGATTACCATAAAGAAATACAAGTGCGTTTTTAACAAAACGAATGCCATTATTCTCAAAACTAGTCTTAAGAATTATACCACTTGTTTTTACAGCAACATGTATGGCTTGCGCTTTATTGCATACATTCAATTTCTCGTAAATATTGGCAATAAGAGTTCTAACGGTGTTTGGACTAATAAACAATTTTTAGTGATATTGCATTTTATCGTAATACTTAAATATTTGTAGAACCCCTTCGTTATAATCATGTAACTCGTGTTCCTCTGTTTTAAAAGTTTGATGTAGATTTTCCTTACTTGTTGCCCAAGGTATGGTTCGCTTTAATTGAAGTCGCAAGACATTTAATATAGGCAAGATGTTGATAAAGAATGTCTTTACGAATCTCCGTGACTGTTGTACAAGCAATAACCATGGCAGTTAACGAACGACTTGCATTCGTTATTCCTCCCCGTAGTTTTCGGCCCTCCCAAAGTCTATCATACGCATGGTTATTTTTGAAGCCAACATAAAATGCTACAGCAGTAGCAATGGAGCCAACTGGCAAAAACAGAATGGCAATAAAAGTAAAATTTAAATTATTTTAGAATTCTACCAGAGATGTTTAGTTTAGGCTTATTGTAAAAGCTGAGCAGTTTACACTAGGATAATAATTTTTAATGCAATTTCTTTGCCCTGATAAATGGGATTTAGGGTGTTTTCAAACCCTGTAATATTAAAGCATTTAACAAGTTCTAATGTATAAATCAGGTTACTTAACGATTTTTATAATTTCGCCAATATAGTTAAGGGCTTTGTCGTAGGTTTCAATTCCGTGACCCACATTGTTAAATATTTTTACTTCTTTTAAGGTTTTAATATTTGCTTTTGCGTTATCAATGGATTTTTGAAAGGGAAACAATAGGTCTTTATCTCCTTCAAGAAGATAGGTATCGACCTTCACTTCATTCAATTGCTGATCCATGTAGTATGGTTTTTGCGTGTTATCTTTATACCGACTGATTGCAAAAACTTCGTAATCCACTAACATTTGTTCTGAAACCTCTGATAACCTGTGATTCGGTTTATAAAAAACAGCTTTATCTAAAAACTTCGAAACGTTCTTTGGATTTGGACTTAAAATTGGCAATAGATTATAGTAAAGGTTTTCAAATGACAATGAAAACGGCTGCAAACAGCCTGGATTTAGTATAAATGCTGCGATAACTTTCTCGGGCTTAACAATCCCCAATTTCATGCAAATTAGTGCGCCAAAAGAAGCACCAGCAATAAATGCCCTTTCAATATTCAAATTATCTAAAACTTCACCTGCCCAAATACCGTAGTCCAATGAATGTATGTCGGGACTTTCTCCATTACTCAAATTTGGCAACCCATTCGTTTCAACCATAAATATTCTTAGTTTATGGTTTAAGTTATCTAATCCTTTGTCGAAATCCCAAATTAGAGAGCTTGTTCTTGCTCCGGGGAAAATAACCAAGGTTTCAAGCGTAGAATCCTGGCTGTTTAAACCCCAAATATGGGTCCTTCCTAAGGCTGTCTGAATTTCAATTCTTTCATAAACTCTTCCGTTTACCAATTCTAATTGTTTTACCCAATTTTCAAAATAAGCAATATCTTTAAGCTCCTCTTTAAAATGAGATTTTCCTTTAATTTTCATGTGTTTAATTCTTGTTGTGAGGCAATTTTTACGAGATAGAAATATGGGAGCAAATCTCTACAGAAATTGGCCATTTCTAGTTTACATGTGTTAATAAATAAATTGACTTAATATCTATTGTTTTCCAGCTCTAATTCGGCTTAGACTTACCGCACTGGTTGCTATGTATGAAGCAATATACTTCAAGGGACACCTCTGAGAGATGCCAGGGTGTTGTTTTTCCGCTAACAGGTATCTTTCGTGTGCGGCGTATAAGCGAAGGCTTTCAATGCGCTCCTGTTCCCTTAGAATAACCATAGAGGATAATTTACGCGCGGCGGTTTCTAAATCATGATTTTGGCCACAGCAAGCTTCGAATTCTTGATAATTAAAAGAATATACCTCAGAATCTTCAATTAACTGAATGGCGCATTTGGAAGGTTTGCCATTAAATAGGCTCGGAACGGCGCCAATAAATTGTTGGTCGATGGCCAAATAGAAGGTAATCTCATTGCCATCATGATTATAAAAAGCCCTGGCCAGTCCCTTCTGAATAAAGAAAAGAGTCATAGCTACTTTTTCAGCCTCAAGGAGAAAGGTCTTTTTTGGAAAATAGTCAAAAGAAATGATTGAACCGAATTCCTTCCGGGTTTTTTCCGATAGCGGATTAATTAAAGCAAAAGCGTCTAAAATAGGATTATTCTCCATGTTCTAACATTTTTAATGTATGATCTCAACTTCCTTTTCAATAGTACTTCAATTCTGCTTAATCTCCATGTCAAAAACAAACACTTGATATTCTTTTGTATGGTCTTATTTACACCATATTACTCGCTTTTGTACCCCACTTTGGTTAAACGCAATTGACGTAGCTTAATAGAGAATAATTTGTTAAATCTTAAAACGATTAAAAAAAAGCTAAATTAGAAATTTATTTAACAAAAATCTCGTCCTTTTAAAAGAAGACGTTATGCCTTTCTAGTAAGGTGTGATTTTGGATTGCTAACGTGCTTTTTTAAAATTCGCTGACCTTCCATTTTTACCTCATCTATTTTGCGGTATTGCCAAACAATGTTGCTTGCTTGTTTTCGGGTGACTTCAATATTTACTATGGGTAAAGGATAATCAATTCCAATTAGGCATGCATACATTTGTTGATCCAATAAAGTTAATTTCCAGGGTTGATGTATTAAATGAACCGGAATATTGGCCAATTCTGGCAACCATTGTTTTATAAATATCCCTTCCGCATCGTGGTCTTCCGAATTTTTAATTGGATTATAAATGCGAATGGTATTAATACCTGTAACGCCGCTTTGCATTTGGAGTTGCGGATAATGAATGCCAGGCTCGTAATCTAAAAATTGACGTGCTAAGAAATGTAATTCGCGCCAATCTTGCCATAAATTAAATACAAAAAATGAAACTACCAAGGCACGCATTCTAAAATTAATATACCCTGTTGCTACCAAGCAACGCATGCAGGCATCTACCAATGGTACTCCTGTTTTTCCTTGTTGCCAAGCGTTAATATATGCTTCATTTTTGGGTTTAACCAATTGGTCGTATGCACGGTTTACATTTTCAAATTCCATGCGACACTCGTCTTCAAACTTTTGAATAAAATGGCAATGCCAAATTAAGCGCGATTTAAAATTGGTTAAGGCCCTTTTATTAGTGGCTGATGCGTAATGTTGCTGTACATGCAAATATACCATGCGCATGCTAATATTGCCATAAGCTAAGTAAGGAGACAACCTGCTACACCCTTTGCGACTAAGAGCAGGTTTTGAAATGTGCTTGCTATAATTAATGTAACGCTCCTTTACAAAACTATCCAAGTATCGCCATGCAAGCGATTCGCCACCTTGTTGGAAATTTTTGTTGGAAGTAATAATTTCGGCGGGCAAATTTTCTCCCTTTATTCGAACATAAAGGGCAGCGTTTAAAGTTAAAATTAACCACCTAGTTTCATCTATCAATTTGGGCGCTTGCAACATGGTCTGATGCCAACGTTTTTCCCATTTAAACCGAGTTTTTAATTTGCGAATTACCCCATGAAGTTGCGATTCGTTCCAAACAATATTGTGTGCTTTACAATATGCCATGGCAGCAATATCTCTATCATAACTTACTTTATTACCCACCTCCTGATGAGAAAAGATAGATTGGATATCATAATGTTCGCCAATAGCAGTAAACACCGGAATTACCTCCTTATGAAAAATATAAATTTGTGCATTTAGGCGCTTTAGCTTTTGCTGTAAATCTTGAAGCGATTCGTACACAAAGCGCCAATGTCGCACATCACTATCTGGGTATGCCATTAACGAAGGCTCAAAACAATAAAGTAACAACAGCGGAAGATTCTGTTGCTGCGCCAAATACAAAGGCTCATGATCCGTAAACCTTAAATCGCGCTTAAACCACAGGATATTTATTTTCTCTTTGCTCAAATTAATGTTTAGTGGTTAATCTTGTTCTTGAAAAAAATACCAAGATTGTTTACTTCATAGTTACCTTCAAACATACAAACCTAAAGTAGTGGGAATTGTTTTTCAGCCAACTATTTTTGATCCTACTTTGTGGTTGATATCAACGCTTTGGCTCAAACCGAAATTAATAAGTTATTTATCGCAACATAACTTTGGCTCAAACCGAAATTACTGAATTATTTGTTGCAGCATAACTTTGGTTGAAACCGAAATTAATAAGTTATTTATCGCAATATAGCTTTGGTTCAAACCGAAATTATCAAGTTATTTGTCGCAACATAGCTTTGGCTCAAACCGAAATTAATAAGTTATTTGTCGCAGCATAGCTTTGGTTCAAACCGAAATTAACAAGTTATTTGTCGCAGCATAGCTTTGGTTCAAACCGAAATTAACAAGTTATTTGTCGCAGCATAACTTTGGTTCAAACCGAAATTATCAAGTTATTTGTCGCAGCATAGCTTTGGTTCAAACCGAAATTAATAAGTTATTTATCGCAACATAGCTTTGGTTCAAACCGAAATTAATAAGTTATTTGTCGCAATATAGCTTTGGTTCAAACCGAAATTAATAAGTTATTTATCGCAACATAGCTTTGGTTGAAACCGAAATTAACAAGTTATTTGTCGCAGCATAGCTTTGGTTGAAACCGAAATTTTTTACGCTTTTTTTAAGTAAAGAACAACCATTTTTGGGCTGAACCAAAAGACAATCGATTTGCTAGGCCTACTTAAGATATGGAAGTAATGGACGTTTTTAATGGGTGCTTAAAAACCACCACGAGGAATCAATTCTAAAATCAGCTTTTAGAGACTTTAGTTAGCTTTTCATTAAGCTTTGAGGTGCCTTCAAATGGAGCTAATTTACCTGGTTGCCATGCCACTAGATGGATTGCACATGAAGCAAATAATAGGATTAAACAAGCCAAAGCGAAATTTGGCAATAGTTTATTTTTCATTTCTTTTATCTTTTAATTGATGCTGCAAAGCAAGGGCAACTAAAAAGAAAAAGCATTTACATAGGTAAAGAAATGAATTACTTATTTTTTGATGCCAATTGATTTCGAATCCGGCTCAACTGTGTGGCAGACACGCCTAAATAGGATGCAATATGAAATTGAGCAATGAACTGTTCTAAAGTCGGAAACTCTTTTTTAAAAATGATGTATCGCTGCGAAGCCTCTAATAATACAATGTCTATTTCCTTTTTTTCCTTTTCTAAAAAATAGTATTCAGCAATTTTTCTTCCCAATCTTTCAAGGTCTGGATGATTGTCGTAAAGGTTGGTTAATGTTTTATAGTGGCATGAATAAATAACACAATCTGTCAATGCTTGCTGTGCAATAAGATTTTTTTGCCCTGTCAATAACGATGAATATGAACCAATAATACTCTGCCCAACAAAAAATTGCTTATTATATTCTTTACCTTCGTTATTGATAAAAAATGCCCTGACAACCCCCGTCTTCAAAAGGCAATTTTCCTTGCAATTTCGTTCTCCTTTGCAAAATAGTCGTTTTTGTAAAGAAACTCCTCTTTAAAAAACGGCAAAATTTCTTTCCAAGTGTCCTCGGTTAATGTTGAGATGCCATTAAAATACGATTTTAATAGAATCATTTAAAGTAATATGTTTTTTACAATAACCGTCAACCTCTCTTCAACTGCCTATAATTAAACTCACCCTTTTTTCTTTTCGGTACCAACCAATTCCACTGCGAAAGGTAATGCTTTTGGAGCAACGGTTAAGCTATGGCTAGTGCTTGAATTGTGCAATCATTATTCTTCAATTTTTAATGTTTTTAGTTTCATCAGTTCTTAAATGTAAGTCCATCTGAGGATACGGTATTTTGATATTATTCTCAATAAATCTTCTATTAATGGTTTTTCTAATATCACTCTTTATTCTTTCAATTCTAAAAACATTTTCGCTAAAAAATAATACTTGAAAATCTAACGATGAGTTATTAAAATCTAAAAACCGGGCTTCTATTAAATCTTTATCAAATATTTCATTATGTTCTAAAACACTATCTTCTAAAACTTTTGTTACCAAATCAACATCGCTACCATAAGCCACACCAACGTTAATTTTAAAACGTGTTCTTTTGGCTTGATGGCTCCAATTTATTACTTTGTTTGTAGTAATTAAGGAATTGGGGAGTATTATTGAAATATCATCCCTGTTCAATCCTTCCGATGTTCGAAGTCCAATCTCTTGCATTTTTATTACATCTCCATCAATTTCTAAAATATCTCCTATTTTTATAGACCTTTCTGAAAGTAAAATTACACCAGATATAATATCATTAAATGTTTGTTGTAATCCCAAACCAATTCCTACAAGAAGTGCTGCCGAACCTGCTAAAAGTAACGTTAATTTAATTCCAATTGTTTCCAACATTAATCCTATCGAAATTATCCAAATAATATATTTCACAATCTGAAATAGCGCATAAACATTGCCATCATCAAGTTTTTCATACTTTTTTTTTCGGAATATTGTTTTCTTAATTAACCACAGCAAAAAAATTGTAGAAAGAAAAATTCCGATCACAATTATTAATTCGAAAACTGTTAATGAATAATTATTAAAATGTAGTATCTTAAATCCTAAAAATGCTTTTATTGTATTCATATTGTTTTATCAATTCACTAAAGTATTAACTATCCTCTAATTAAATAAAAATTACCCTTTTGCCTTATCGTGTCGCACAATGGAGATTCGCCCTTGTCTTCCCATAGCGTGCCCTACCTTAGTTAGGCTCCTCTAGTTTCTTAACGAATGTATTTAAACATTATGGAATTACCAATTGCCAGTATATGAGTAGTTGCAGATTTGTATTAAATTTGGGTCTGAACCAAACACACTTTTTAACCAAACGGCTATTAAATTAAACCGGTTACAAGAGAAGTTTTTGCAACTAGTGCGCCAACCTTAGAATACACACCTACTCAAAATGGTCAAAAATTATTGCCAAGCATCATTTCATTACAAACTTTGAGTCAGGTGTTTGGTGTCTGAATGGCTAACGGTTATTAAGTTTCGCTTTATTACCATATAGCTAGTTTGTTAGTGACAGATTTTGATTCGTTCACCTCAATAATATTTCCATAATTACAGCAGATGTGGTTTACCACTGCCTTTAATGGTCATAGGTGGAAGGCCAACTCCTAAATTAAACGGTTCAAGAATACCCTATTTCAGTTTTCTGTTTCTTTTACAATTTTTTCTCTTATTTCTCTAAATACTCTTAGCGTATCAATGGTAATATTAGGTAGTTTGAAGAATTAATTTTAGCAGCTATAAAAAAAAAGTGCAAACATATAGCAATAAAAAAAAATCCGTTTCCGAACAATAATTATTAATTTTGAATTCAGTAAAAAAAATGTAGCAATTTAAAAAGTAACACAATGTTGTAAAATGTTTAAGTTAAAAGATATACTAAAGCTCAACAGCCCCAACATGGGCTACCATTAATTGGTATGCTGCTAGCACGGGAGGTTTGTCATTAGGGATAGGTGCAAGTTTTATTACACCTTCAAATGCTGCAACCACAGCATATTATGCAGAAGCTGCTAACGTTACTGCTAAATCAAAAAGAACAGCAGAAATAGCTACCATTTCAAATCCAACAATAACAGGAAACACCCCTGCTAATAGATGCGGTACAGGAACCGTTACTTTGGGTGCTACCGCCAGCGCCGGAACAATAAATTGGTATACTGAAAATACTGGTGGTTCATCAGTTGCAACAGGTAGTTCTTTTACAACACCTTCTCTTTCTTCAACTACCAACTAT
>JAWXAZ010000129.1:0-6116 GCA_034439755.1 bacterium | reverse complement strand
GTTATGAGTTATGAATTATGAGTTATGAGTTATGAGTTATGAATTATGAGTTATGAATTAAAACCTAAAGATAAAAAATGAAATTCATAATTCATAATTCATAATTCATAATTATCAATTCATAATTATCAATTCATAATTATCAATTCTCCATTAAAAACCATTCTCACCCTCCAACCTAATCAAAGCAAAAACAGAATAATTAATCATATCCATCAAATTACTCTCAATACCCTCGCTTACCAAGGTATTTCCCTTGTTCTCTAAAATTTGGTGCATGCGGTTTACCCGCATCAAAAGCATATCCGTAAAAGTGCTCACCAACATGCTGCGCCAAATTTCCCCGTAATCGTGGTTTTTTTCCTCCATCAAGTGTTTGGTTTCAGCAATAATACAATTGTATTGCGTCATTAAATCATCCATCTTTAAACCCGATTCGTTCACCGTAAGGTCTTTTTCTCGGCACTGAATTAAACCCATCACACAATAATTGATGATTCCCTTCCACTCAGATTCAACGCCTTCATCTACTTTTTGTTTGCCATTTTCTTCAATTGTGCGTATGCGTACCGCCTTTATATATATTTGGTCTATGATGCTCGATACGCGCATGATTTTCCAACTTGGACCATAGTCCTGGTTTTTCTTTTCAAAGACCGATTTACATTGCGCAATTACCTGGTCATATTCTACAGAAGTTTGATTAATCAAAGCGATTGTCTTTATTTTGTTCGAACGCAAAAATAAGAAGGGAGATATAATTGCAAGCATTATTAACAAAAAATTCAATAAATTGTGGGGGGTATCTCATTTCTCTGGCTGAACCAAAGCTAATGGGGATCCTTAATTGTACGCCTGATAGTTTTTTTTCGGATAGCCGCGTCGGTTCAGACCGAGAACTCTTGCTTGCCGCAGAAAACATGCTGCAAGATGGTGCCACTTTTTTAGATTTAGGCGGACAAAGTACGCGTCCCGGCGCCACTCAGGTTTCGGTGGAGGAGGAGTTGCTTAGGGTTATTCCGGCCATTAAAGCGGTTTTGCGTGTATTCCCAAATGCCTTAATTTCGGTGGATACTTTTTATGCCGAGGTGGCCAAACAGGCCATTCTGGAAGGTGCTGTTATGGTAAACGATGTGTCTGCTGGTGAGGAGGATCCTCAGTTGTTTGAGTTAATGGGGAAGCTTAAGGTGCCTTACGTTTTAATGCACAGCAAAGGCAGAATTCCAGCCTTGCCTGGTAAAGCTATTTACGATAATTTGATGTTGGATATCATTCAATTTTTTGCCGCAAAATTGCGCATGCTTATTGATTTAGGTTTGGCAGATGTTATTTTAGACCCAGGTTTTGGGTTTGGCAAATCTCTGCAACAAAATTATGCTTTGTTGTATCAATTAAATCAGCTTAAAATATTGGAATTGCCTGTTTTGGTGGGCGTTTCTAGGAAATCGATGATTCAAAAGTTACTGGGTACCACCGCAGCAGAATCTTTAAATGGCACCAGTTCTTTGCATATGCTTGCCTTAGAAAGAGGCGCAAAAATATTGCGTGTGCACGATGTAAAGGAAGCCAATCATTGCATTCAAATTTTTAACTTCGCTAAAAATAGCGTAAAATCGTAAAATGTTCGATTTCCAATTTGAATTGTTATCATACAAAATTACCTTAATCAATTTGATTGATCTCTCATTGGTAGTTTTCTTGAGTTTTCAATTATTCAAGTTGCTAAAAGGTAGCTTGGCTTTTAATATTTTAATTGGCTTGCTTACCATTTACCTGTTTTGGTTGGTGGCCAGTTATTTTGATATGCCATTAATGTCGGGCTTCTTGGGCGAATTTGCCAAGGTGGGTATCATTGCTGTGCTGATTGTTTTTCAACAAGAAATTCGGAAATTCCTCTTGGTTATTGGCAACAGTTCTATTTTGAGCGAAAACAAAAATTGGTGGCATATTTTTCCTTGGAAATGGAAGATTCAGAATACATTTCATACCCCTTTTGATGAGATTGTTTTTGCTTGTCGCGAACTTGCCGCGCAGAAGGTGGGTGCCATTATTGTGTTTCCAATAACCTCCGAAATGAAATTTATTGCTGCAAGCGGGGAGGCCATGGAATCTATCATCTCCAGGCGCTTAATACTGTCTATATTCAATAAAAATAGTCCGCTTCATGATGGTGCGGTAATCATATCTGGTGGAAAAATAAAGGCGGCAAATTGTGTATTGCCTGTGAGCGAAAATCCCAATTTTATCAATAAATATGGCTTGCGACATTTGGCAGCTCTTGGCATTTCAGAGCAAACCGATGCCGTTTGTTTGGTGGTGAGCGAGGAACGCGGAACTTTAAGTTTTATTAAAGAGGGTGTAATAGAGGATAACCTAATTGCAGAGGAAATTGTAGACCGCTTAAACGAGCAATTTTCTAAGGAAATGCTCGCTATTGTTGAATAGGTTTAGCTTCTAAAATTCTCAAATTGTAAAGGTACCTCAAAATCTTCCTGCCTTAAATTGGCCATGAGTTCTTGTAAATCGTCTATTTTTTTACCACTTACCCTAACTTGGTCTTCGTGTATGGCAGCCTGTAGTTTGCTGTTTACCGTTTTAATATGGCCCACAATTTTCTTGGCAGTTTCTTTGTCAAGTCCTTCTTTTATCTTGATATCCTGAAGTATTAATCGCCCGCTGGGCCTTGGTTTATCGCCCAAATCCAAAAGGCGAACGTCTAAATGTTGCTTGCTAAATTTCCCCAAAATGATGTCGATAAGCGTTTGCATAGCCATTTCCTGCCTAGCTTCTAATTTTAGCAATTTCGATTTTTTATCGAGCTCTATGCTACACATTTCGTCTTTTAAATCATAACGGTTTATGAGGTCCTTTTTGGCGGTATTTACAGCATTGTCTACCAGCTGCATATCTGTTTTAGATACGATGTCGAAACTTGGCATTGTTTTAAGTAATTATTAACTTTGGTAGCTTAAAAATTTATTTATATTGCAATGGTAAATATAATTTTTTTTTTAATGAATAAAATGGATTTTTTGAGTTTGGCTCAGACCAAGTTAAAAAACTTAATTTTTTTAGTGGCTATTTTGCCTTTAATATTAGTTGGCTGTAAGGATGATCCAACTCCTACACCCACAGAACCGGGCATAAATTCATTGGATACTTTAACAAATTTTACGGGTTTGGTGGTTCCTAAAACTGGTTCAATTACTTTTTCCATGGATTACCAATTTGCAGGAGTGCCCATCATTTTCGAATCAAAAAATTATGTGAATGCGGCCAAAGATACTTTTACCATAAATGCATTAAAGCATTATTTAAGCAATATAACTTTAACAAAATCCAACGGCAGTAAATTAAATTTAGGTACCTATCATCTGCTCAACCCCCAAGCGCCTGGTTCTACTATTTTTACCATTGATAATGTGCCTGCTGGTCATTATACCGGAATGCAAATTGCTTTGGGTATTGATAGTACAAGAAATTATGGCGGACTACAAGAGGGTGCCTTAGATCCTTCATGGGGTATGTTTTGGACATGGAATACAGGTTATATCTTTTTTCGCATAAATGGCAATGCAAGTGCAGGTAAGAGCTTCTCTTATGATTTGGGTGGTAGCGAGCATTTAGTGCGGGTAAATATGGATTTAACGACCTATAAAGTGAAGTCAGTAAATCCAAGACTTGGGATGTTAATGGATGTAAATGAGCTTTTTCAAAACCCAGAAAATATTAGTTTCGAAAAGGATGGATATACCATACACTCCAATTCCGATGGACCTATAGTGAAAGTGAGTGCAAATATGTTGGATATGGTAAGCGTTAAATTTTTAGAAAATTAATGAAGGCTAGAAACTTATTAGTAGGATTACTTTTTTTAGGCATTTGGAGTTCTTGTAAAAAAGACCCAGAGGTAGGAGATTCTTATGCTTATAACCCAGAGCCCTATAACCTTGTTTTGCCTAACAATTTGGGATGGTCGTCTTTCCCTATTCCTGCCGATAATCCGCTTACAAATGCAGGTGTGGCTTTGGGTGAAAAGTTGTTTTTTGACCCAATTCTTTCTGCCAACAATACACAAAGTTGTGCTTCATGTCACCAAATAAGCAATTCTTTTGCCGATTCAAACAAATTTAGCATTGGGGCTTTTGGTCAGGTAGGCAATAGAGCTGCCATGCCTTTGTTTAATTTGGCTTGGACAGATAAATACAACCTCACGGGGCATCGATATTTTTGGGATGGTGGGGCCAATGATTTAGAAAGACAAGCCCTCGGCCCCATTCTAAATCCAGTTGAAATGGCAAATACTAGCCTTTTTGATGTAGTGGCTAGGTTGCAAAATCATGCCGAATACCCGTCTCTTTTTCGCAAGGCTTTTGGTTCAGACAGTGTTACAAGTGTGAAATTGGCGAAAGCACTGGCCCAATATGAGCGAACTTTAATATCGAGCAATTCTAATTGGGATAAGGCGGAGCGCAGGCAACGTTTGCGTACCCAAAGTGAAATCAATGGCATGGTTATTTTTAGTACAGAAAAGGGCGATTGCTTTCACTGTCATGGGAATTTGAGCTCGCCTTATTTTACCGATTTTGGTTTTCATAACAATGGATTAATGGCAAATCCGAAGGATAGCGGCTTGTTTAGGATCACCGGAAGGCCAGAGGATTTTGGGAAAATGAAGACACCTTCCTTGCGAAATCTCTCCTTTACTGGCCCTTATATGCACGATGGGCGATTTAAAACCCTAATGGAGGTGATTGAGTTCTATAATTCTGGTACTCAGAATTCTCCTACCGTGGATCCCATGATTAGCAAGAGTTTTCCTCATGGTGGGCTGAACCTAACGCCGCCAGAAAAAATTGATTTGCTAAACTTTTTACTTTCCTTAAATGATTCAAGTTTTGTTGTCAATAAATAAGGTAAAACAATGCAATTTGCTTTTTAATTTTACATAGCCTATTTTTGATCAATAAATACCCTATAAATTTAGATATTACTTAGACCGAAATAAATTAATAAACATGAAAAACAATATACTCTCTAAATTCCTATTTGTGCTGCTCTTGCTATTATCCGCAAGAAGTTCAAATGCACAGTATTGCACAACTACTGGGGCAATATCTGCCGCAGACGACGATATTTCTCGGGTGTTTTTACCAGGGGCCTTTGGCACCCAAATTAATAATTCTACGAGTTGTTATGCCACCACGCCGCAATACATGGATTATACTGTTACCCAGCCTGGTGTTTCATTAATACCCGGTAATACATACACATTAACAGTAGATTTATCGCAGTGCAGTGGTTTCTTTTATAACAACGCGTGTAATGTTTGGATAGATTATAACCGTAATTTTACTTTTGATGCTGCAGAATTAGTTACCACTTTTACTGCATCTGCTCCCTTTCCTTCAACACATTCGTTCTCCTTTTTGGTGCCGGCAACCGCAACCCTTGGAACTTCAAGAATGCGTCTTGTTCAGGTAGAGGGTGGTACTGCCGCATCTATTGTTCCTTGTGCTACCTATACTTGGGGCGAAACCGAAGATTATTTGGTTAATTTAGTTAGCGCCTCTGGTGGTGGTCCGGTTTTACCGCCAATTGCGAATTTCTTTCCTAGTCAAACTACTACAAATACCATTGCTACCGATACCGTTTGGATTAACAGTCCTTACGATTTAGTTTCTACCAGTACCAACACCTCCCGCAGCTATTGGGATTTGCCAGGTGAATCAACCTTATTACCAGGTTATTCTCGCAACCCTGTCGCTTGGACTACTCAGCAATATATTGATACTGCTAAATATAGTCAAAAGTTTCGTTACGTTTATAACCGCCGTGGTTTTTGGCCTGTAAGGCTTTTAGCTATTAATACCTTAAAGCGTGATAGTTTACGCGACAGCGTGGTAAAATATATCTGGGTAGATACCCCTAGCACTACTCCTAAACCAAACTTCTTTGCCGCCCGCAGAAAAATTGGTATTGGCGATTATGCTT
This sequence comes from bacterium, assembly GCA_034439755.1. Taxonomy (GTDB): domain Bacteria; phylum Bacteroidota; class Bacteroidia; order UKL13-3; family UKL13-3; genus B1. Next base: position 122 of record JAWXAZ010000129.1, on the reverse strand, counting down.
CTATGGTCGACATTACCTCTGGCGGACCAAACCAATGGTATTGGACATTCGATCCTGCATGTAATTTGTGTACCACCCCACCTTATTTCAATAATTTCTTTGCTGGTGCTACCGATCAAAAT
>JAWXAZ010000128.1:0-25710 GCA_034439755.1 bacterium | reverse complement strand
TCCATAGTAAATTTTGTGTTTTAACGAATTTCAAAACTACTATAAAGAAGGGAGTTTAATTACTTCCTTCTTTTAAATTTTTATCGGACAACAGTGTTTTCTTATCTATAATTAATAACTTCTAATATCTATTCCACCAAATATACAACTGCCTTTTATCACCAAAATTTTCTCCCCATTTTTTTGCGAATCTGGCATAACGGGCCGCTTGTCTTCAACGCCTCCAAGCACAACCACTGCATCGCTGTGAACTTCCCAATTAGCAGGAATTAATAGTTTGGTGCCTCCAAGAATATTGTTAACCTCCAAAACCGCCCTGCCTTGAAAATCGGCCTGAGTAAGGTTTACCTCTGCCCCACCCATTACAGTAGTTATTTCGCCTCCTTTAAACTCTTTAGATAAAACAATTTTACGTACACCACCCATTATGGCAGTTATGTTAATACTGTTATCACTTATTTCGCTTGGCTCACCACATGCACTGCCTCCATTCCAATTTCCTTTGTCGTAATTTCCCCTAACCCATTTCTTGTGCTTATGCGGTTTTACAATCACAAATATCCCAATAATTATTAATAAGATTGGCCAGAAAAATTCATGTATCCTTATTTCTGGAAAGAAACTTTCTACCAGAAATATTGAACCAATAATTGTTGGAATTAACCAACCCATCGTCCTAAAATTATGTTTTGCCCCAATATAAAAACCTAAGGCAATTAAAAACATGGGCCAACTAAATAACCAAACCGGAAATTCAACTCCTGCCTTGCGGGCAAATATTAAGATACCCACTAGTATTAAAATCACCCCACTCATTACCCTGCCCGATCTGGCCTGTTCTGAATATTCTTTCTTATTTGATTCCATCTTATTGTAATTTTATAGTACAAATGTAATTTTTGCAAGCAAAGCAAAAACCAAAGATAGACCGCAACTCATAAAATGAAGATGAAAGGCCTTTTATCGTAGCCCAATTTTATATTAAGCCAATCAAGTACTACCTTTGGCAAAAAATAAGGCATGAAATTATTCAAAATATTTGCAGCAATTATTGGCTTCTTTGCCTTTATATTTATGGTGTCTTTGTTCTTTCCGCATCAATATAGAATTGAAAAAACTACGGTCATAAATCTACCGGTTTACGAAACTTTCGACTACATGAACAAGGTAGAAAACTGGGCCGACTGGAGTCCGTGGAATACCGATTTAGACAGCTCTATGGTTTTCTTTTATTCGCAAAAGAAATCGGGTGTAGGGGCAGCACAATACTTCCGCGGTGGCTTAATTGGCACTGGTAGGTTTAGGATAATCAAAAGCCTTAACAACCAAGTAATCACCTTCCATTTGTCTATAGACGAAAGCTTTATGAGCATAAACCAAACGTTTTATTTCAAAGAACTGGGTGGCAAAACCCAATTGAGTTGGGTAGATGAAGGCGATGTGGGTTATAACCCCATTTTTAGGTTCTTGCTACCAAGTAGAATTGGAGGCACCGAGGCGGGTTTTGAAGAGGGCTTAATTGTAATTAAGGCGGCGGCAGAAAAACATGCCGTCAAAAACAGGGGAATATTGTAGCATTAGCGAGCAATAACCTTGTTTAAAATTTAGGCCGATTATTGTCGCCTCAAGAAAGAAATGCTATCAAAAACAGCATAATTTTGCAACCTTAGCATGCAATATTCTTGTTTAAAATTTAGGCCGGTTATTGTCAACTCAACCTCAATAACGCAATTAATACCAAGCAACAATCTAAATCTTTCTTGTCTTTTTGAGCCAAACGTAAAAGAAAATCACCGAAAGTATAAAGAACATATACGCTTTGCCAGCTACAAAATCTTCTAAAATGGCTACCAAGAACCCAATGATTAATGCGGATATGGCCAAAATAAGCCAATTTCTAAGTATCCATTTATCCATTATTGGTTCAGACTAATAATACCTGTAATATTTAATACCTTGAACTTGGTAAATGCCGTGTTCGACTCCAAGCCAGTTCCCATAATAATTCTATCTGGGGATGTAATGCGAACGGCTTTCTTCGAATAAATCTGATCTGTTTTCTCATCCCAAATCAACTCCTCGGTACGCAGCGTATCGCCTTTGTTGTTTACCACATTTACATCCTTGCGGGCAGTAATGGTTCTATCGCGCTCATTTCTGATGGCATATTTACTTTTAATATAGGAAGTTACCCTACCTTCTGCACTGTAAAAATAAGCCGTAATGCCATCACGCATCTCCGTTTCCATGCGCGTATCTGTTGCATAACGCTCCAAAACAGGTGCAAACAATTTTGCTTTTAAAAACCCACTATCGGTATAACTAATGGTTACGTTTGAACCCACCTCAACAGGTAAATCTGGCGCGGTACTCGATATTTTATTAAGGTCTACTTCTTTAGAACCACAGCTCGCCAATAACAGCGCCACTCCAAATATAAAAAAATAATTTCTGCTAGTCATAGCGGTAACGATAAAACCACTTGTCCGCAAAACTTATGCCTATAAAAAATCTTACATAATTTTCCTGAACCAATCCGTTTTCGGTGGTGCCACGCTTCTGTAATTCTAAACCCAAGTTAATTTTAGACCTACTCTTAGCCATGGGAATTCCTAGTCCAGCAGTAAACGACAACACATCTACACCTGTTCCCCTAAAAGACAAATTGCTTTTTTCGTAACGGCCTCCCACACGATAATCTATGCGTGAAAAGAAGTTTTTGCTTTTAAAATTAGGTGTAATGCTAGCACCCAAACTGGCTCCAAAACTATTCCTTAAAGAATCGGCTCCGCCAAAACTCCTGTAACCACTCCAATTAGTACCACGCAAATCTGCCGCCACAGTCCACATATCTTTCCTAGAAAAACTTAATCCGGTACGCCAAGAAAGCGGCGATGTTACCGATCCCATTTTACCCGATTCCGAAAAAATAGTATCCTTAATGCCCGTGGCACTTCCAATTGGCAGGGTTCTTAACAAATAACTTTGCTCGGCACTTAAATCAACCGCCGGTGTTACCGTAGCGCCCAAAACCCACTCATACTCACGCAACTCATTTTTCTTATAAACCGTAAAGGTATCGTGCACCTGCAAGCCATAATCTATTAACCAACCTCGCATATAAGTAGCCTTGTCTTCATTGGTGTTAAACATCTTATATTGAGACGGAATAAGCAATTGCGTGGTATTGGTGTTTTGACCAAAAATATAATTTCCGTTTACTCCTAAACTAACCATCCTATGCAGGCGCATGCCATATCCTAGGTAAAAACGCGATAATCCGCCCCTACCCACAAAATTGTTTAAGGCCGTTATGTTAAAAGTATCTTGTGGAATCTCCACGGTAGACTTAATATTATACCCCACCCCAGAAAATGGCGTGAGCCCAAACGAAACACCCATGCCTCTTTTTACATTGAGGGGCAAGGCAAAGTTAAAATAAGAAATCCAAGCATTGTTTACATCGTTGCTGCTTGAGCCACCTTTAAAAGTACCCTGACTGTAGGTAACACCTGCCTCAATATTGGTGGTAAACATTGCCGAGTACGAGGCAGGGTTGAGTATATTCACCGAAAAAGGATTGCGAATTCCCTGAGTGGTTTGTCCCATCGAATACGTGGTGGCATTGCCAGAATATACAATATCGCCTACGCCAATTATAGAATAAGGCGATTTGGTAATATTTTGTGCATTAAGCAAAGAAAGGCAACCCCAACTCCACAAGAAAAAAACAACAATGAGCCTTAGGGCGCTATTCTGCATGATGAGTCAATATTTTATTTAATCCGTATAACAATAGATGTTCGTCTACAAATATGCTTGTTTTTAGGCGCTTTGCCAACAATTGCGCGTCGCCCCCTGTTAAAATCACCTTTAATTGTGGCCAGTCCTGCTCGTAATGAGCAATAAAATAGGCCATTTCGCCAATCAATCCAAAGTATGCCCCAGTTAATAAACAACTTTGCGTATCCTGCCCCAAAACCTGCTCAGGCATTTCCCAATTGGGCAAAGGCAACTTTCCTGTAAACTCATTCATAGCGCGCAACCTCATGTGTAAACCGGGCGAAATATTTCCACCCAAGTACTCCTGAGACGCATTCACCACATCATAAGTTACACAAGTGCCAGCATCAATCACCAAACAGGCCTCGCCAGAAAAAAAATGCAAAGCCCCAGCCACCAATGCTTTTCTATCGGCCCCCAAAGTAGCCTTACTCAAATAAAAATTCTTAAATGGAAGCTCAGTTTTTGCGTTCAGATACTGCAATGAAACCGCCTCACCAAAATCAAAATCTTGTTGCTCCAAATGCCCATTTACATCGCTCACAAACACCTGCCCTACCCAATTTTCTTGCACCCAAAGGCTTATCATATTTCGGGCTGAACCAAACGCACATGAAGCAACTTTCTCTAATTTGCCTTCTTTAAATAAGCCCAACTTTACCCGGGAATTCCCGCTATCAACCACCAATGTTGCCATGCTAATTTGTCAATAATTTAATGAATACAACTTCCTTGTGCGCATAACTCTTTATATCGTCTCCTACCAATAAATGCAAACGCCCCCGCTTATCAATTCCCATTACTTGTGCCTCAAACTGCAATCCGCCTTCCTCAAACAAGGCCATTTGGCCTTTGCCCAACAAATGCTCATGGTACCCATCCCACAGCAAGGTATGTTGTTTTGCCTTGAGTAGGGCATAATAACGAGAAAGATGCTGGCAGAGTATATTTCTGGCTTCATTCAAATCAATGGGCCTGCCAGCAAAAGAGGCCAATGATGCGGCACGCAAATCTGTAAACGCAACTTGGTTTAGGTTCAGACCAATACCTGTTATGCATAATTTTATGCGCTGCCCTTGAAGCACGTTTTCAATTAAAATACCAGCCACTTTTTTGTCTTCAATAAAAATATCGTTAGGCCATTTTATGCTCACTTTCGCTGAACTTAATTCTTGGGCAGTGTCTCTTAAGGCCAAACTCACCATAATATTGAGCCAAATTTGCTCATCGGCAAACAAAAATTGGGGCTTTAAATACAGGCTCATAAGAAGATTTTGAGCCAACTCAGACTCCCACCCATTTCCTTGCATGCCCCTGCCCTTTGTTTGAAAATGGGTGTAAACCACCGCGCCTTCTGGCAAACTTTCGGCGTTTAGCAAGAGTTTGAGGCTGTCGTTGCTCGAGCTTGTCTCTTCTAAAAAGACAGAATATGCGCCAATATTTATGAGTTGCTGTGCCAAAGAAAAATGCTTATTTTGCGTCAAATTTAGAGGTAGAATTTAGATGGCAAACACACCAGCGAAAAAAATCGCAAAAAAAGCAGCAGCAAAAAAAATTCCTGCAGCAAAAAAAGTAAGCAGCGCAAAGGCTGTGGCTCAAAAAAAGGCAGCGCCAAAAAAAGTAGCGGCGCCAAAAAAAGTTTCTGTAAAAGCTGTAGCTCCTAAAAAGGCAACGGCTAAAAAAGCAGCAGATCCTAAAAAAGTTGCAGCTCCTAAAAAGGCAACAGCTCCTAAAAAAGTTGCAGTTAATAAGGTTATAGCACCCAAAACGGCTGCTAAAAAAACAAGTGCAGCAAAAACCAGCGCCAGTAAAACCAGTCCTAAAAAGGTGGTTGAGCTTAAGAAAATGGAACCCGGACTTCTATTGGCTTATACCGTAGCCCAAGGAATGTATGAGCGCAAGGCAGAAAAAATTCGCATTTTAGACATGCGAAAAATTCACAGCGCCTCGGCCGATTTCTTTGTAATTTCTCATGCCGATAACGATAAAAAAGTAGAGGCCATTGCAAAAAGTGCGGAGGATGAAGTAAAAAAACGTTTGAATGAAAGTCCGCTTCACCGCGAGGGTTTCGAAAATTTGGAGTGGATTCTGTTGGATTATTTCAATGTAGTTGCACATGTTTTTATTGATGAAAAACGCACTTTTTACGGCATTGAACAATTATGGGGCGATGCAGAAGACATTGAATTTATAGGAAGATAATTTGTAACGCATTGCTCTTATTTTATGATTAAGAAACTCATACTTAGCATTTGTACCATAGGCCTATTCTTTGCTACTCAGGCACAAGACGGGGATAAAAAAATTGACAAGGGAGAATTCTCTGGTAATTTTCAAACTACCAATCAATTTTATGTAAAAGACAGCAGCATTGGGGCAACCACCACGCAATACCAAAAGGAATTGTCGTCTACCGATGCTTGGTTGCTTCTTAATTATAAAGTAAGTGGTTATACTTTTACAGTGCGTTACGATATGTTTAACAACTCGCCTTTGTTAAATCCACAAGAAGCTTATACCAAAAGTGGTTTGGGTATGTATAGTGTGCGCAAAGACATGGATAAAATGAGCATTACGGCTGGTTACTTTTACGACCAGTTTGCCAGTGGCATGGTGTTTAGATCGTATGAAGACAGAAACCTGGGGCTCGACTTTGCCATTCAGGGGGCACATATAAAGTATAGGCCCACAGAAAATACCACCATTAAGGCATTTACTGGCTTGCAAAAGTTTAGGTTCGACCTTAGGCCAATGGTGGTAAAAGGTGTAAATGCCGAACATCATTTTGATATAAGTGAATCGTTTAGTTTGGAGCCAGGCGCCAGTGTGGTTAATAGAACCATAGACCAACAAACTATGAATGTTATTGCATCTTCCATTAACAATTATAGCTTAGAGCAAAGATTCTATCCAAAATACAATGTGTTTGTCTATAATGTGTACAATACATTGCGTTACAAAAACTTTACTTGGTATTTAGAATTGGCGCAAAAAACACCTGAGGCCATCGTAAATCCCAATATAGATTTAATGGAATTGCAACCTGGTAAAGCCTACCTAACTTCTTTAAGTTACTCCACCAAGGGATTTGGCATTAATGCTCAATATAGGTATATCGATCGTTTCTCTTTTAGAACATCACCTTTAGAGAACCAGAATTTAGGAATGATTGCTTATCTGCCTTCCATTACCCGCCAAAATGTATATCGCTTATTGGCACGCTACAATGCCTTTACCCAAGAATGGGGCGAGAATGGTTTACAGGTAGATATTAGCTTTAAGCCAAAGGCACTTAAAAAACATGGAACACAGTTTAATTTTAACACCTCCATCTCAACACCACTGGGCTATTTTAAAGGTAAGACGGTTAATCCGATTAATTTTGAGGCAGACAGCAACCGTTATTTTAGATAATATTATTTTGAGGTACAACATAAGTTTACCAAGAAGTTTAAAGTATTGCTTGGCTATCAATTGATAAACTATAACCAAAGTTTATTCGAAGCAAAACCAAGCGTTCCGTATGTAATTGCCAATACTGTTTTTGGAGAAGCTACCTATAAAATTACGCCAACAAAATCGATTCGCATAGAATCACAATACCTAAAAACAGAAGAAGACTTGGGTAGTTTTGTGAATGGCTTAGTAGAATTTAATATTGCCCCGCATTATTCATTTAGCTTTGGCGACATGGTAAATGTGCAGCCAGGGGCTAGGAACAAACCTGCTGGAGGAAAGCCATTTGAAATAGTACATTATTGGAACCTTTTTGGAGCCTTTACCCAAAAAAACACCCGCTTTACAGCTGGCTATATTCGCCAAGTTGAGGGCGTAAATTGTACTGGGGGTGTTTGTCGCGTGGAGCCCGCTTTTAGCGGAGTAAGATTAACCTTATCAACTAATTTTTAAGTCATGAAGAAAATAATTTATTCCTTATTCCTTTTTAGTTTCACCTTACTAATGAGCGCCTGTGAGGAAGAACCGCCGTATATTAATTATGCACCAGAAGCTACCATTGGTGATACTACTTTTATTCTTCTGCCTGCCCCAACCCCACAGCCAAAAAATGTATTAATAGAAGAAGTAACTGGCGTAAGATGTCCAAACTGCCCCAAGGCACAAGTGGAGGCAAAAACCATTTCCGAAAACAACCCAGGAAGAATTAATATAGTAACCATTCACCCTTTAAATAAACTTAATGCATTAACACGTCCGTTCAGCCAAGCTGTAGGCGATAAGCATACCAGCTTGTTTGATTTTAGAACCGAACCTGGTGCCCAAATCTTTGAAATGGTGGGTTTATCTGGTTCTTTGCCAATTGGAAATGTGAACAGAAAATTATTTGCAAGTGAAACCTCAAGGAACATAGATTACCAAAAATGGTCGGCTTATGTGAGCACTGAAATTATTCAGCCTACGCCAGTTAACATAAATATCTCGGCCAAAAACTTATCCGATTCTATTGAAATTGAAGTGACCCTAACCTATACAGAAGTAGTGGCCGATTCGAACTTTCTAACCTTAATGATTTTAGAAAGCGACATGGAAGATGTGCAAGAAAGTAAAGACGTAAACGGTTCTGTTATTTACGTAGAAAACTACATTCATAACCATGTTTTAAGAGGTGTGGTAACTGGTTATTATGGCGATTTGTTAAAGGCTTCTTATGAGCCAGGCAGAGTTTTTTATAAAAAATATAGGATCAAACGTGACTCTAAATGGAATGCAAAAAATTTAGATGCATTGGCCATTGTACATTTAAATACCACTAAAAAGAATGTTATTCATTCTAAAGATGCAAAAGTACAATAGCTACTGTTGATTGATTCAACACATGATGAGACCTACATTAGCCTTTTTTGCTGTATTTTTCTTGCTATTTGCTTGCGCAGATAATACAGAAGATGCTGCCTACAGGCAAGAGATAGCGGCAGAAAGAATGGCCATGAATGAGCACTTTTTCGATTCAAAAGAATCGCCACTCGATAGTGCCCTATTTGCTTCCTTTAAAGGATTGAAGTTTTTTCCTGTGAGTGAAAAATATCGGGTACAGGCTACCTTAACTTTATTGGCGCAACAAGCAATTTTTGACCTGCCACATTCACATGAGCGAAGCAAACCTTATAAGCAATATGCTAAAATTGCCTTCCAATTGGATGGCAAGCAATACGAATTAACGGTGTTGGAACAAGCACAAAAAAGACCAGGCTTAGAGAATTATTTATTGCTGCCTTTTACCGATGAAACCAGCGGTAAAACTAGCTATGGCGGCGGAAGATATATTGATCTAGATAAAAGTGCTGGCACAAAAATTACCCTCGACTTTAACCAATCTTACCATCCCTATTGTTTGTATAATGCAGCGTATACCTGTCCCATTCCGCCCAAAGAAAATCATTTGCCCATTACCATAGAAGCAGGTATCAAAGCTGAATTTTAAGCTAGCAATATCGGTTTGAACCGAAAATAAAATTGGTTTAGTATGATGCTAAATATTGCAGTAAAAAAAATGTTTTGTAATATTTTAATGCCCAAATACAGAAAGACAATCAGTAAAATGTAATAGCCTTTTTTAAATAAATCCTCTGTGAAATTTGACATATATCCTTAATAAAAATCACATCAAAATTACAGGCAAACCAAATCGGTTCAAACCGAAATAATACCATTGGTAAATGCCGATACAACACCATAATAATACAATGAGATATTTATCGAAATTGGACTATATATTTTGTGTAATCGGTACAAAAACCTTACTTTAACGATACATTGAATAGCTGATGCGGCCATCAAAAATGAAGGCTTTTTGCAAATTTGAATTGAGGTTAATACCCAGCATAAATCGCCTATTGAGTTTGTAGTTGATGCCCCAACGGTGGTAAACGAGGTTGATTAATTCGCCTGGAACTTCTTTATAAAGATACACGCCCAATTGCTGACTAAATATCATTCTATTAAACAAAAACTCGTGGCCAATTAAAAGTCCGAGCAGCTTGTTGTCTAAGTTTTTATCGTAATAAATATTACTCTTATCCATAGCCATGCGCATGCTTTGATCAACATAAGCCTCCATGCCAAGGGTAAATGCGTGAATGGGATGCACCTGATAGGATGCTTGCGTGTAAGCACCAAACGTCCAAAAACGCATATCGGGGAAATAAGGCAAGGACTTATTGCAGAGAAAAAAAGCAACATCAAAACGCCATGGTTCTGCATAGAATAATTGCTTACCAAGCGGTTTATTTTTGCTTGCCAAATTATACTCCAAACCTGCGCCAATATTGGGATAATTCATGCCCGAATTGGGATTATTTGTATTGCCATTAGAGAAATGAGAATAGGTGCCACTTAGCATCATTTGTAGCTTTGGCGTAAGGGTAAAATTAAGACTCATTCCCAAACCCAAATACCCATTGATATGCGCGCTATATGCATCGTTATCGGGGTTAGTTTGTTTATCGTAAGGATTGCTTCCATAATTAATTCCACCAGCCGCTTTTAAGCGAAATGACACCTTGCGCCGCTCTATTAAAAATGGTTCAAGAAAATAAAATAGGTTAGCCGCCTCGCCTAAATCGGGACTAGAAAATTTTACGTATTGAAAGCCAAATCCAGAATTAAAATGGCGGTGACCATATTGATAAGCCAGCGCGTCTTTTCTATAGCGGTTTAAATCTATTTGTATGCCTGCACCAATAACGCCTTTGTATTTTGCAATTGACTTGCTATGAGCAAACAGCGTTGCATGAATGGCCGCAGCCGATAAGGTATACGTAACATCTTTTTGCGTACTTTCCTGCGACCAAACAGGGGATTGGTTCAAACCGAAAAAAAAGAAAAGCAACGCTAGTTTTCTCATGCAGCCTTTGCCCTCATTGCATAATAAACCGGTACGCCCAAGAGCACAATTCCCAAACCAGATAGGCTATAATCTGGCTTATAAATTAACAAACTAATGCAAATGGTTAGCGCCAAAATAATATAAATTGCAGGCACCAATGGATAGGCAAAAACTTTGTAGGGCCTTGGCAAATTAGGTTGCTTATGGCGCAAAATAAATACACCTGCTACGGTTAAAATATAAAACAACAAAACAGCAAACACAACGTAATCTAGCAAGTCGCCATAAGACCCGCTAAGGCAAAGAATGCTGGTCCACACTGCTTGCATCACCAATGCCTTTTGCGGCGAATCGTTCTTGTTTAAATGCGCTGCCGATTTTAAAAATGCCCCATTTTGCGCCATGGCAAAATACACCCGTGCGCCACTTAAGGTTAATCCGTTTATACAACCAAATGTTGAAATCATAATCACAATGGCCATTAAAATTGCGCCCACTTGGCCAAAAACGGTGTTCATTAAAACTGTACCCACACGGTCAAATTCTGCCCCTTCAATTTGGTTCACAGACAGCGCTTTTACATAAATAATGTTGCAGGCAATGTATAACAAGGTAACGCTGCCTGTACCCAAAAGCAATGCACGAGGTAAGTTCTTCTCTGGTTTATCAATTTCGCCAGCCGTAAAAGTAATGTTGTTCCAAGCATCGCTAGAAAAAATGGAGCCAACCAAGGCAGCAGAAAACAATCCAATGCCCAAACCTTTTAAGCTTAAGCGCTCATTGCTCCACTCCCATTGGGTTACACTGCTATTGCTAATAAAATAAACGCCTGCTATAATGACAAAAATGAGTGCTAAAATTTTGCTTATGGTAAATACATTTTGCAGGAAGGCGCCCGATTTTACCGACCTAAAATTGCTAAAGGTGAGCAGCCAAATTACCACAATACCCAATAACTGAACCGTACTTAAGTGAAAATTACCTACCTGCAACAAAATATTTTTCTCTGAAACAACAGGAAACAACACCCCGGTGAATTTGGCAAAAGCCACCGCCACCGCTGCAATAGTTCCGGTTTGTATCACTGTAAAAAGTGTCCAGCCATATAAAAAGCCAAACAACTTTCCATAAGCCTCCTTTAAATATATGTATTGTCCGCCAGCCTTTGGCATAGCCGCCCCCAATTCTGCATAACTTAAAGCACCAAAAAGGGTTAGCACCCCAGTGATAATCCAAGCCATCAGCAGGTTTTCAACGCTACCAAGATCGCGCAGCATGCCCGCAGAAACAATAAATATGCCTGAACCAATCATGCTACCCACCACAATCATGGTGCTATCTAATAAATTGAGTTTTTTCTTCATGCGCTGAGCCTATCGTTTGCTAAAATTTTTTCTGTATGCGGAATCCAATCTTCGTTGGGTTCAATCAAAATGCCTTTAACACCAGCACCCTCCCCACAAACTATATCGCGCTCCTTATCTCCAATAAAATAAGATTGAGCGGCATCAATATGGTGTTTGCTAATGGCTTTTTCTACCAACAAGGAATCGGGCTTGCGACACAAACAATTTCCCGTAACAGGATGGTGAGAACAAAAATAAATATCGGTAAAATAAATGCCAGAAGGCGCCAATTCGGCACTTAAATAATCGTGCATTTGGTTAAGAGTTTCTATAGAATAAAGTTCTTTTGCCAACCCACCTTGGTTAGTCACAATGATTAAAAGATACCCTGCATCGCTCAATAATTTTAATCCATGGCGCACGTGTGGTAAAATTTCAAAATCTTCAAAACGCTGAATATAATCCCCTACTTCCTTGTTTATCACGCCATCACGATCTAAAAACACACATTTTTTTCCCTCATTCATTAGCGCTAATTAAGCAATTATTCGCATAATATTGAAAATTTGCCGTTGAAAACTTAATTTTGTAAACCTTGTCTAAAAAAATTGTCATCATACCTACCTATAACGAGTGCGAAAATATCGAGGAAATTTTGCGTGCTGTTTTGTCTTTACACCAAAGTTTTGATGTGCTTGTAGTGGATGATAATTCACCAGATGGAACAAGTAAAATAGTGAAGCAAATGCAAGAACATGAGTATAAACTCAATTTGCATTTAATGGAGCGCAAAGTAAAAAATGGATTAGGCACTGCTTATATCGATGGTTTTAAATGGTGTCTCAACCAAGGCTATGAATATATCTTTGAAATGGATGCAGATTTTTCGCATAACCCGAACGATTTACCCAAGTTATTTGAATCCCTTTTTGAAGGGGCCGATGTATCTATTGGCTCGCGCTATAAAACGGGCGTTAACGTGGTTAATTGGCCCATGAGCCGCGTAATGATGAGCTATTTTGCCTCCTCTTATGTGCGCTTTATTACTGGCATGAACATAAGAGATACCACTGCCGGCTTCGTTGGTTATAGAAGTCATGTGCTAAAAAATATCCAACTCGATCAAATTAAATTTAGGGGCTATGCCTTTCAAATTGAAATGAAATTTACCGCATGGAAACATGGGTTCAAGATTGAAGAAGTTCCCATTATTTTTACAGACCGCACCAAAGGCGAATCTAAAATTAGCAAAGGCATCATTCAAGAAGCCATTGGCGGCGTAATAAGCATGAAGCTTAAATCTTACTTCAAAAAATACCAATAATTCCAAACCACAAAATGTTTGGTCCCAAAATAATATTGGAAAAAACTTGATGTATATTCATATGAATTGAAACCACAATTGGCTTTCAAAACCTATTCATTAAACCTTACGCAAATGATTAATGTGGTTTCTAAGATAATTGTATTGCAGGCTTAAAAACAAACACTTAAACCTTACTTAATTGCATTTTATATCTTATTTTATCTATTTAACCCAAATTAATCATAGGAGGTTTGAAAAACCGAATTATTTGATTTAGTTAAGGTAACCCCGATTTAATGATATTTTTATTCCATAAATAAACAATTAACGATAAAAAACCAGACCATTTCGTCGACGTCAACAAAAGGGTCAAAATTGGATCTGGTGCAGTGAGGGAACAAGTAGACATTATGCTTACTTGTTATGCTTGCTATTTGATAGCTCAAAACGGTGATCCAAAAAAAGAACCCATTGCTTTTGCGCAAAGTTATTTTGCCATATAAACACGTAAACAAGAATTGCTTGAAGAAAGAATTCAACTCAATGAAAGAATAAAAGCAAGAGAAAAATTAGCTGCTACCGAAACAGAATTATTTAAAACCATTTTTGAAAGAGGTGTTGATTCCTTAGGATTTGCTAACATTCGCAGCAAAGGCGATGCGAGCTTGTTTGGCGGCAATAACACAAATGAAATGAAGCTTAAATTAGGTATTTCCGAAAAAAGACCTTTAGCAGATTTTCTACCCACAATTGCCATTTCTTCAAAACAGTTTGCAACAGAAATAACCAATTTCAATGAAAATAAAAACAACCTAAATGGCGAAAAAAACATTGCTAAAGAGCACGTGAAAAACAACCATGAAATCAGAGAATTATTGAGTAAAAGTGGCATCAGGCCAGAAAATCTTCCAGCAGAAGAAGATATTAAAAAATTAGAAAGGAGGGTAAAATTGGCCGATAAGGAAATTGCAAAGAAAAAACTGAAAGGAAATTAGGGAATTCTTATCTTTGTTGCCATGAATTTTCCTATTATAGCACCTTCCATGCTCTCTGCCGATTTTGCCAACTTAGGCCGCGATATCGAAATGATTAATCAAAGCGAAGCAGATTGGTTTCACGTAGATGTAATGGATGGCGTCTTTGTTCCCAATATTTCTTTTGGATTTCCAATCATTAAATCGCTCCAAAAACACGCCACAAAGCCTTTAGATGTGCACCTCATGATTGTGCAACCAGAAAGGTATATTAAAGACTTTAAGGAAGTTGGCGCTAACGTGCTTTCGGTTCATTACGAAGCCTGCACCCATTTACACCGCACCATTTATGCAATTAAAGAAGAAGGCATGAAAGCAGGTGTTGCCATTAACCCACACACTCCTATTCATTTGCTTAAAGATATCATCAAAGACATCGACCTCGTTTGTATGATGAGCGTAAATCCTGGCTTTGGCGGTCAAAAATTTATTGAACATACCTATACCAAATGCGCCGATTTAAAAGCCATGATTTTGGCTTCTCAATCGAATTGCCTCATAGAAATTGACGGCGGCGTAAACGAACATACTGCAACTAAACTATTAAATGCCGGCGCAGATGTACTTGTGGCGGGCAATTATGTTTTTGCCTCAAACAACCCAATTGCCACCATTGCCTCCCTAAAAAAATTAGGCGAACATAATACCATCACCGCCTAAGCGTTACTGTAAAATTGAAGTACTGTCTGAACCAATTAAGTAAACTCGTTATATTGCTGCTGGCAATTGTGCCGCTGCATGCCCAGGCTCAGCGGAACGGCATTATTTCTGGGCATATAACCGACTCTATTGGCAGAACCATTTCGGATGTAAACATTCAGGTAAAAAACCAAAACATCCTAGGTATGAGCGAATCCAATGGCTCCTATCAAATTCAAGTGCCGCCCAATAAAACACTCGAACTCATTTTTACTTACGTTGGCCGGCAACCTTACTTAATAACCCTTGAGCCATTAGTGCCAGGCGAAAAAAGAAAACTAGATATTCAAATGTCGTACGGACTTTCACTGCGCACCTTCGTAATTACCGAAGAAAGGGAAAGAGAAAAAGTATCGATGTATGTGATTGACCCCAAGAAAACAGAGGCCTTACCCAACGTAAGCGGCAGCTTTGAATCTATTTTAAAAACATTGCCGGGTGTTACCTCAAACACCGAACTCAGTTCGCAATACAATGTGCGCGGAGGCAATTACGACGAAAATTTAATCTACGTAAACGACATCGAAATATATCGTCCTTTTCTACCCCGCAGCGGGCAACAAGAAGGTTTAAGTTTTATTCATACCGAATTGGTTCAGAACGTAAAATTCTCTGCTGGCGGATTTGAAGCGCGATATGGCGATAAAATGAGCAGCGTACTCGACATTAAATACAAAGACCCAAAGAAGTTCGCAGCCTCTGTAAACGCAGGTTTATTAGGTGTGCAATCGCATGTAGAAGGTGCCAGCAAAAACCTAAGATTTACCTACCTCCTAGGCGCAAGATATTGGAGTAATAAATATGTTTTGGGCACATTAGATGTGCAAGGAGATTATCAACCTTCTTTTTACGATGTGCAAACCTTGCTAAATTTTCACCTCAAAGAAAACCTTACCTTAAGTGTTTTGGGTAGCTATGCGCAAAATAAATATTATTTTATTCCGCAAAACAGAGAAACCACCTTTGGAACCGTAAATCGCGCATACCGCCTAAACATCTATTTCGATGGTGCAGACCTTATGCAATACCAAACAAGCACAGGCGCAGCAACACTATCCTATAAACCCAATCCCTTTACCCAATTAAAATTAATTGCCTCCACCTTTTATTCCAACGAAAACGAAATCTTCACCGTAGAAGGCGCATACCGATTAAGTGACATTGAAACCGACCTTGGTTCAGACAATTTTGCACAAGCAAGAAACCTAAGAGGCGTGGGTTATTTTATAAACAATGCCAGAAACTCCGTTATCGCAAACGTGAGCAATATTGGTCACCGCGGGTCGCAAACCCTTGGCAAAAACAACCTGCAATGGGGCGCCTTTTTTCAATCAGAGAAAATTCAAGACAAATTGCACGAGTGGTATTACGACGATTCTTCTGGATTCTCTCGCCCGCAACTAGATACCAATGGAAATTTTGTGTTAAGCAATTACCTCAATACCCGTTTAAACCTTAGCACATACAGGCTTCACGGCTACCTGCAAAACTCGCAAACGCTCAACAAAACCTACAATGCTGTTTTAACTTACGGCCTTAGGGCAAACTATTGGAGCTACAACCAACAACTGGTTTTTAGTCCACGCATGCAGTTTGGGTTCGAACCAAATAGAAAACATAACAAGCTAATAAAAGACAAAACTATAGAAGGCAAATTGCGCAAAGATTGGATGATTCGCATGGCTTATGGTTGGTATTATCAACCCCCCTTCTACCGCGAATTACGTGGATTCGACGGACAATTAAATCCAAATATTAAAGCACAACGTTCTATCCATTATGTATTAGGTGGCGATGTAAATTTTACCGCTTGGAGTAGGCCATTTAAATTTGTAACAGAAACATATTTCAAAAAACTAGACTACCTTATTCCTTACGAAATAGACAATGTGCGCATAAGGTATTTTGCCAACAACAACAGCAGCGGATATGCCTCAGGCATAGACTTTAGGGTAAATGGCGAGTTTGTAAAAGGGGCCGAAAGTTGGGCCAGCCTTAGCTTTATGAAAACGCAAGAAAAAATTACTGATGCCAAAGATGCTCAAGGTAACGCCATTACCCCAAGCTTTATCCCAAGACCTACCGACCAAAGAATGACCTTTGCCATTTACTTCCAAGATTACCTTAGAAACAACCCAAAAATTAGAATGAACCTCAACTTGGTTTATGGCAGTGGCTTGCCTTTTGGCGTGCCAGACCGCAACCGGTACAACGACTTAAGCCGCATGCCAGCATACCGCCGTGTGGATATTGGCATTAACCGCGTACTCATTTCTGAAGATACCAAAGAAAGAGACAACTTCTGGAAACGCAACTTTAAATCGGCCTGGGTTGGACTAGAAGTTTTTAACCTTTTGGGCGTAAACAATACCATCAGTTATATTTGGATTGAAGACGTAAGTGCCAACCGTTACGCCGTGCCAAATTACCTCACTAACCGCAGAATAAACTTGCGCGTGCTACTCAAATTCTAAGAAAAAAAATGAGCAAGCAACCAGAAAGCAAAATTTTAGATTGGGGTTTATTAGGTAAAATTTTCTCGCTCGCCCTACCCTATCGAACCAAGTTCATTTTGGCAGTTATTCTTACCATTTCTATGGCCATTTTAGGTCCGCTTAGGCCTTATCTTATTCAACATGCACTCGACAGTTATGTAGCTCAAAAAGACACAAGCGGACTGCTAAATTTTAGTTTATTAATTTTCTTCCTGCTCATCTTGCAATCTGTTATCCAATGGTGGAGCACCCTCCTTGCAAACTTCTTAGGACAACAAATTATCTACGATTTAAGAAACAAAGTTTATAGACATTTGCTTTCACTAAGACTAAAATATTTCGACAACACACCCGTGGGAACCCTTGTTACCAGGAGCATTAGCGACATTGAAACTATTAGTGAAGTGTTTAGCGAAGGCCTCATTAACATTGTGGGCGACTTGCTACAAATCATCTTCCTACTCATGCTCATGTTTGGCACCCACGTAAAACTCTCATTGGTCTGTTTATCTGTATTGCCTCTGCTATTTTATAGCGGTTACCTCTTTAAAGAAAAAATAAAAACAAGCTTCGAAGAAGTAAGAAATCAAGTAGCCAAATTAAACACCTTTGTACAAGAACACTTAAGCGGCATGCAATTGGTACAACTCTTTAACAGAGAAGAACGCGAATACCAAAACTTTAAAAAAATTAACGCCGTACATAGAGATGCAAATATCAAAAGTGTATTCTATTATTCCGTATTTTTTCCAGTAGTAGAAGTACTCTCTGCCATCTCCATTGGCCTCTTGGTTTGGTATGGTTCAAAAGGCGTGGTTGCACAAGAAGTAACCATTGGAACCCTCGTAGCATTTATCCTTTACATCAACTTATTCTTTCGCCCAATTAGACAATTAGCAGACAGGTTCAACAACTTGCAAATGGGCATGATTGCAGGCAGCAGAATTTTCCAACTTATAGAAGATCCATCGCCCATAGAACCTAGCGGCAAGGTATGTCTGAACCAAACCGATGGCAACATAAAATTTGAAAAGGTATGCTTCTCTTATATACCCGAGCAACCCGTTTTAAAGAACATTAGCTTTTTGGTTCAGAAAGGAAAAACCACCGCACTAGTTGGCGCCACAGGTGCTGGCAAATCTTCTATCATCAATTTATTGAGTAGATTTTACGAGATAGAATCGGGGCAAATTCTGATAGACAACATCAATATAAACACCTATACTTTACAAAGTCTGCGCAGCAAAATTAGCGTGGTAATGCAAGACGTATTTTTGTTTACCGGAACCATTATAGAAAACATTCAACTCTACGATAAAAGCATCAGCGAAGAGAAAATTGTGGCCACAGCAAAACTGCTGGGAGCGCACGATTTTATTGCACGCATGCCAAACCAATACCAACAATTAATTACAGAACGCGGGGCAAATTTATCTGTTGGGCAAAGACAATTAATTTCCTTTGTTAGGGCCATGGTGGTTAATCCCGCCATCTTGGTATTAGACGAAGCAACCTCTAGCATAGACCACGAAACAGAAGAAATTATTCAACATGCCATCCTTAAAATGCGCGAAGGAAGAAGCAGCATTGTTATTGCCCACCGCCTTTCTACCATTGCCAATGCAGATGAAATATTGGTATTAGACAAAGGCCAAATTGTGGAACGCGGCACCCACAACAGCCTACTAGAAAACAGCGGTTACTACCGCAATTTATACGACCATCAGTTTGCCGACTAAAAACCTTGAAAATTCCTATATTCGCAAAACCTTAATTTTATACGTATGAATTTAACTGGAAAAACAGTACTTGTAACTGGCGCATCGCGCGGAATTGGCAAAGGAATTGCAACAAGCTTGGCAAAAGCTGGTGCAAACATTGCCTTTACCTTTGTGAGCTCGGTAGAAAAAGCCAAATTATTCGAAGAGGAATTAAACACCTTAGGCATCAAAGCAAAAGGATATCAAAGCAATGCATCAGAATTTTCGGAAGCAGAAAAATTAGTGGAGGAAATTTTAAAAGAATTTGGCACCTTGGATGTGTTGGTAAACAATGCCGGCATCACCCGCGATAACTTGCTTATGCGCATGAGCGAGCTACAATGGGATGAAGTGCTCGACACCAATTTAAAATCGGCTTTTGCCATGACCAAAGCTGCCATGAAACCCATGATGAAGGCCAAAGCAGGTTCTATCATCAACATCACCTCTATTGTTGGAATTACTGGCAATGCTGGTCAGGCCAATTACGCGGCTTCCAAAGCAGGTATGATAGGCTTAACCAAATCGGTGGCAAAAGAATTGGGCTCAAGAAACATTCGCTGCAATGCCATTGCACCCGGATTTATTGAAACAGAAATGACCGAAAGCCTAAGCGAAGAAGTAAGAGCAGAATGGGTTAAAGGCATTCCTTTAAGACGTGGCGGCAAACCAGATGATGTGGCCAACTGTGTATTGTTTTTAGCAAGCGATGCCTCGGCTTATATTAGCGGACAAACCATCAACGTTTGTGGTGGCATGGTGATGTAATGATCAGCTATCATTAATGCATTTTAACGCAACGTATCCTTTTTTATGGCTATTGGCTAGTGCGCTTTTAGCTGCTGGGTTTAGTTTTCTATTATACCAGTTTAATCCGCTTAAACTTCCTAAAAAGTGGATGAATTATGGCATGATGTTCTTACGCTTCCTCAGCATTTTCTTTATTTGCTTTCTGCTCTTAGAACCCATGTTTAAATGGCTCTCGCAACGCAAAGAAAAACCGCTGCTTATATTGGCCATAGACAACAGCGAATCCATGGTGCAAGGCAAAGATTCGTCCTTTGTGCGCAGAACACTAATGCCACAAATAAAGCAATTTAAAGAAGCCTTAGCAGATCGGTTTCAAATAGAATCATACACCATAGGAGAGCAAACACAAAAATCGGAGGATTATTCTTTTAACGAAAAACTCACCAATATCAGCGATGCCTTGGTTCAAATAGAAAACGACCAATATAACCTAAACCATGCAGCCACTGTTTTAATAAGCGATGGCATCTACAACCAAGGTAGCAACCCCATTTATGCCTTAAATAAAAAAAGTGCCCCCGTATTTACCTTGGCAGTGGGCGATAGCGCCCAACACAGAGATGCCCTCATTAAAAAGGTAATTGCACCAACCCAAGTTTACGCAGAAAATGATTTTGAATTGTTGCTCGATCTTAAAGCACATTTTTGCAGCAACGAGCTGCTTCAAATTCAATTGCGAGAAGGTGATAAAATTTTATATGCAGGCAATATAAAGGCCACAGGCAACAACTATTTTGGTACGCAAAAAATCCTATTAAACAAAGCCTCCGAGGGAATTCATACCTATGAAGTAAGCATAAAGGAATTAAGCAAGGAAGCTAGCTACGCCAACAACAAAGCCTTGGTGCAAGTGAATGTTTTGCGCAGCAAACAAAAAGTAGTGCTCCTATATTTAAACGCACACCCAGATATTGCTGCCCTACAACATACCATGCAGGCCAATGCCAATTACGAAATCATAAGCAGTTCATTGGCCAATTTTCAATTGAACCAATTAGCAGAAGCCGCTGTGGTGGTTTTGCACCAAATACCGGGCGCCAGGGGAGAAGGAATGAAGTTAACCCAACAATTAAAACAAAGCAATACACCTGTTATTTATATCACTGGAAAACAAAGCGGACTCAATTATTTTAACCAGGTAAGTCCTATTAAAATTATTGCCACCACGCAGAATTTTAACGAATCGCAAGCTTGGGTAAACACCCAATTTAATTTGTTTCAATTGGATGATGACATGCTACAAACATTGCAAAAATTGTATCCACTTATTACGCCTTATGGGAACTACCAAGTGGCGGCAGATGCGCAAATATTATTCTACCAACAAGTGGGTTATGTGAAAACCAACACGCCTCTAATTGCCTTTGCCAATGCAGGCGGACAGCAGCAGGCGTTTATTTTTGGGGAAGGATTTTGGCGCTGGCGTTTACAAGATTATTTCCTAAATGGTAACCAACAAATTACCCAATCTTTAATTTCTAAAATGCTACAATGGACCTCAGGTAAAACAGATCGAAGCAAATTTAGGGTGAACCCAAGTAAGAAATTTTTTGATGAAAATGAACCCATCACCATCGATGCAGAATTGTATAACGACCTATACGAACGCATAAACAATGCCGACATTTCTTTGGAACTAAAGAACCAAGATGGCAAATTATTTAGCTATCAATTTAACAAAACAAACCAGGCTTACCAACTTAATGTGGGCAACCTAAAACCTGGCACTTATAGCTATGAAGCCAAGGTTAATGGAGGCGCTAAATTAGACCCTAAAAAAGGCAAGTTTATGGTGAAGGCTTTACAAACAGAAGCCCTGCAAACCCGCGCCAATTATGAGTCGCTAATGGGTATATCGGAAGAAACTGGAGGCAACTTTTACCTTTCTAATGAACTGCAAAAATTGCAAGAAAATTTATTGGCGAACCAAGAAATGAAAACAGTGGTTTACCAACAAGAAAGCCTGAAAGAATTGCTTAACCAAAAATGGCTGTTTTTTTTAATTGTGTTTCTATTAACTGCAGAATGGTTCATTAGAAAATGGAATGGATTTATTTAAACCCATTGCGCTATGCAAAAAACAGAAAACAAAATAGTTTTATCTAAATCAACTCTTTATGAGCAAACTTCTCTACTAAACTTTCTAATAAATCGATGCGCTTCCTCCAAGAATTATTGGCCGCATGTTGCAATCTAGCCGCAAGCAATATTTGTGGATCTTCTAACAAGGCAATTTTTACCATTTCAACAAACTCATTGTGGTTATTGGCCAAGTAAATAAATTGCTCAAAACCTGCAATATCCTTGCTAAAATTGCTCGATACCGTTGGAATTCCCGCCGCCAAATACTCGTTAATTTTTAGCGGATAAATGCCCTCGGTTAAGGTATTGCATTTATAAGGAATAATGGCAACCTTGGCATATTTTAAATAAGCGGGTAACTCTTCAATTTGCCTTGAACCAATAAAATGTAAATTAGGAATTTGGTTCAGACCGTATTTTTCTAAATCTGCTTGAATATAGGTGCCCACAAAAAGGATTTCATGAGAGGTAAACTCCTTTGTTAAACGAAGAACCAACTCGTGATCTAAACGCAAATCACTGTAATGACCTGTATAAATAATAACCGGTTTATCCCATTGTTTAAACTCAATTGGCATGGGCAAATTGCGGTTAATGGCCCCCTCAAACGTATGGTAATCGGCTGCGTTTGCCAGCAAATGAACTGGCCTACCACTGGCATTTGCATGACGCTCACATAATTTAGTGGAAGTGCCAATGGCAATATCGCACTGCTTTATAGCTACTGCTTCTGCCGCAATGCCATGACGGGCAATATAAGGCTCCTCGCTTATCTCATCCAACGATTGATAAATGCTTGCTAAAGGCTGCACCTTAAACGATTTTGGAATGGCTGGCACCAATACTGGATGAAAGGAATTGAAATACACATAATTCTCTACATCGAAGTCTATTATTACACGATGCATGGCTTCGAGAACCACATAATTATTGTATTGGTTAAGAAAATTATAGATTCCACCCTCGGGCAAAAAGTTAAGCGGCAACGAGATGCGCGGGGTAACTTGTATAAAAGATACATCGCCAATTTGCATGGCATGGTATCGGTTCAAACCGAATAAAATAGCTTTCTTGCGGTGCTCAAATTGCGGGTAATTCCAATCGTGTTGAATGTCTTTTAGGCTAAATGGCCGGTCAAAATAAAACACCCTATTGGTCTTTGCCCATTCTTTTGCCCAGGCCACAGATACCGACGATAAGGTATAATCTGAGCGCGTTAAACCAAACATAAATAAATCGTAAGCAGGTAATGCCATATAAATTACTTTAGCCTTTCTTTTAACAAATGACCCAAATGCGTAGCACGCTTTCCCCAGTTATTTTGTGCCGCCACATTAATGCGATTTACGATGCGCACTTCATTATCTTCTGTTATCGCTTGCTCAATAAAATTTAAAAAACTTTGATAGGTAGAAGCAATATAAATCACCTCGGCAAAACTGTCTAAATCGGAACTAAAATGCGTGGTAACAACAGGCTTACCCATTGCCAAATATTCATTTAACTTAAGCGGATAAACACTCTTATTTAATTCATTACATAGGTACGGAATAATGGCCACATGCGCACATTTTAAATAAGACGGAATGGCCTCATGGCGCCTATTGCCAAGCAAAATAAGGTTTGCAAAAGTATCCAATTTATGCTTAATTAAATCATTCTCTTCATAGGTGCCTATTACCACCACTAAGCAATTTTTAAACGACTCACAAACCAATTTCAACAGTTTGTAATCCATCCTAATCTCACTCACATATCCACAAAACATAATCACCTTCGTTGCCCTAATATTCATTAAATCGTAAGGCGCTGGAATGTCGTTTTGGTGGGCCAATTTAAACATCTCAAAATCTACCGCATTGGGGAAATAATGCATGTTAGCAGATTGCTTAAACAATCGCTTAAATTGGTTTTTTGAACTCACTAAAATCAAATCGGCTTTCTTTATGGCCTTCTTCTCTGCGGCCTCCCCATGCCTGCTCATATACTTAGACAAACGAATGTCTTGGGCATTATAATAAATATTGCCGTGGTTAATGGCTTGTCTCACCTTTAAAGTAGGCAAAATTACAGGATAATAATAATTGAGGTAAATATAATCGGCAATATTATACTTCCTTATCATGCGGTTTATGCAGGTTTTTACCACCCAATTGTTAAGAGAATTAAACAGTGAAAACAGCTTGCCACTAGGCAAAAAATTAATGGGCAAACTTAAACCAGGTGTAGCCACCACAAAACTAGAAAAACCAGTTTGTACTTCAATAAAAGGCTTCTTCCTAAATAAAATAGCGGGCAATCTCTTCTTCAGAGAATAACTCTCATAATCCAAAAATAAATCCTTTATAGAAAAAGGCCTGTCAACAAAAAACACCCTCCGAGTCTTGCTCAGTTCCATGGCCAATGCCACAGATGGGCCAGCATTTGGCTGATCCCAGCGGTTGGCAGATAATATAATAATGTCTCTTTGTAACTCTTTCATTTCTGCACAGTCATTCCTTTGTTAAAACAATGCCTGCACCGAGCCTCATACGCATCCGTCTCCCCTAACATAATCAACGCATCATGGTCCGATTTGCGAAAAGAATGCGTAGCCAAATCGCCACAAACCATACAAATAGCATGCACCTTAGTTACATATTCTGCCACAGCCATCAATTGTGGCATGGTGCCAAATGGCTTACCCAAATAATCCATATCCAAGCCTGCTACAATTACCCTAATGCCTTGCTCTGCCAAAGTCTCACACACATAAATCAACTGATCGTCAAAAAACTGTGCCTCATCAATGCCCACTACCGTGGCATCATTGGCCATTAATAAAATATTTAAGGAGCTGGCAACCGGTGTAGATAAAATGGCATTCTCATTGTGCGAAACCACCTTCTCATCATCGTAGCGCACATCCACCGCGGGTTTAAAAATCTCCACCTTCTGATTGGCAATTTTTGCCCTATTTATTCTGCGAATTAGCTCTTCGGTCTTTCCAGAAAACATAGACCCACAGATAACTTCTATCCAACCTTTTCGTTGTTGATTCTGATACCTAGGTTCTGTAAACATTTGCTCCGTCATTTGTGTTTGTTATTCTATGCTATTTGGCTTGTAAATATCTTAAATTGTTAATTAATCTTGGTCAAGAATGTTAAAATTTGTAAAAAATAATGGTGTAAGATATGAATTCTTTGCAGTTGGTCAGTAAAATAAGGTCTAAAGCAGACGACCTTTCCCTAAATATTTCAGAAATGCTTCACGCTAACCATCAGTTTAGCAGCATAGATAAGGCTCTTTTAAGCAAACAATGTCTCGATGTTTACGAACTAATTTTAAAATTAAAAACCGACAATGAAAGTTTAGAAGAAAAGCCAGAATCTTTGGTTCAGACCAAAAATTTCCAAGAAGTTATTAACTGGGCCGACGAAAATGCGGGCTCGCTCGATGAGGTTTCGTCAAAAGTCGACTTCGTTGATGCAACAGCAAAGCCAATTTTCCAAACCCCAGAAATCCAAATTCCGGTAACCCAAGAAACAAGTTACCAAACCCAAGTTAAC
>JAWXAZ010000127.1:0-3373 GCA_034439755.1 bacterium | reverse complement strand
GCTCCTCAAAATAAGAGATATACCAAGCTTTGTGTATGGTTTGCTCGCGGTTGAGTAATTCGGTAAAGTCGTAGGCAGTACACTCACCTTTATAAGCAAAAAGAACATAAGCAATGCTGTCTAGCACAAGTGAATCGTCAACACATGCCAATACCCAATTGCCATTTGTATCAAATATACTATCCCACCTACAAACCTTAATCTCTGCCATGGCATCGTTGAGTATTCTGTTCATGCAAATAATAAGCGGCTCACCCGGGCAAAGCGTATCGTTTCTCATGGTGAGGTTGGCCACAGGTTTGGCAAAATTGGTATATCCCCAATCCTTGTTATAAATGGGCACTAGGAGCATGCTGTTATTGCTGGCCGATGCAATGGCCTCTATACCTTGGCAAGTGGGTATTTGTAGCCCCCTGCTTTGCGGTTGACCTTCAATAATAAGGCTATCTTTGTTCTGTATATAAACGCCAGGGCACATAGCAATGCGCGTGGCATTGCTAATAATCATATTCCCATTAGGGTAATTAATTGCCTTTTTATTGCCAAGCGTATGCTTGTTGCCATCATCGGCTTCAAATAGGGTATCAATGTTTGTACCAAAAGGCGGGAAATAACAATCTTGGCAGGCTTGCTTTTCTTGAATGGTAAATTCTTTTTTTATAGAAGGAATAGCCATATAGAAATAATTACTCAGAGAATCGTACCTACTGGGAATGGTATCATTGGCGCTAGCAATAGCAATCATCTCTACCCCTCTGGCAACATCTGGTAGTTTAATGATGATGGTGTCTGAGGAGGTAACGGCTTGCCTTGGGTTTATTGTACAAGAATAAGTTTGCTTGCCTAGTATGGTACTTTGAAAATCAAGCAAAATTGTTGACGCAAAAAGAGTATCCTTGAATATTAAATAAGACCCATTATCAACCTTCACTGTTCTAAAATGTGCGTAACTGGGAGGGCAATATTTATAACCTTGGCCCATATAATTTAAAGTGTGATAAGTTAAAAAAAATTGTTGGGCGTTAAATATTAAATTAAGACCATTTTGATAGGTTTTATTGAAAGGATTTAATGCAGTGTCGGCCATATTCCCTTCCCATTTGCTAAGATGGAAGTGGCTAATAGTGTCATAAACCAAACTACCTATACTATTTTTACCCATTCTACCTTCCAAACTAGTGTCCTTGCCAATAATAAAATCTATTCGGGTACTAACATGGCTAGTTGAGCTATCATTAATGGTTACAGTTGGCAATTGTGCATTGCATAATTGCGGATAATAGAAAGATTGAAAAATGGTTTTTCTTACTGGCTGATGCAAACTCAAGCGTGTAACAAAATTTCCGTCAATAACATACGCAGCTCTTGAACCATAAACATTATTATTACTTGTTACGGTAGATTCCCAGGCACCATTTCCAGAAATCCTACTTTTAAAGGCACCAACATGTACTGTTAACTTTCCAATATTGGTTAAGTCATACTTACAAGAGTTATCCCAAATATGTAAGTTTCCAAATTTACGATAGGTGTCAAAATGATCATGTCTTCCATTTCCAACTACATTAATTTTGAGTTCTTGGAAATCGCCAGGTACTAAAGTTGCATCAATGTAATCATTAATGAAATAATAAATATTTCCTTCTTCATTTACTGTTAATACATTTCTTCTAAGAGTGCTAGGAGGTATAAACAGACTCCCTTCTGACCAAAAAAGAAACGACAAATCAAATTCTTTTACAAAACCTGTTTTTCCATTATTCTTTATGTCATAAGTTGGAAAATTGTACCTCCTATTTTTTGCCTGTAAGCCATTATCAATTTCAATGGTATTATGCATCCAATACCTATTTGTTTCATCAGCCTTATCATCACCCCAACCAAAGTAAGGAGGGTCAATGGCTAAATAATTTGTTTTCTTATTTTTAAGTCCAGCATAAATTGAAAAAGAACCTAAATCGTAATCCTCATGAGAATCATCAAAACTTGTGGCTTCTTTGACAACAGCAAAATCTTTTTCACATAACATACTAAAAGTATGGCTTGATTCCTTATTAACCGATCTAATTATAATATTTCCATTTTCCTCAGAAAAGTAGTCTTCCGTTTTTTCAATAGTGCCAGTCGATGCGCCTAAAGCAAATAGAAAATCGCCTCTCAAATCAACATTACTTTCTTTCACACATGTTGGGTTTCCAGAAAAATCATTTATTCCTAAAACACCAAATAAATTACCATTAACATGGGCTGAATTATCATAACTAATAATGAATGAATTGCTTACTAACATCTCTTAATACCGTTTTAGCATGTTTAAATATTTCTCTTGTTTCAACAAGTTCTTTGGGTGATTAGATGAAAGATAGTTGTCTGCAGTTCTAAGAAAAGGTAAAAAAGTAGTGCTTAAATCCAGAAAGTAGCCTGGCCCCTCTGCATAACCAGCAGTACCAGTCGGATTAGTCATTGGTGTTTCCTCACCAAAATTGTGCTGACCAATAAAAAAATTATCATACAAACCATCTTCACAATCTTCAAAACAAATAATATTGTGTTGCCTCCCATGGGCGCGTTCCCACCAATTGATGGGGCTGTATTTGGGATGTGGGAGTGGATTGAAAGTTATGACATTCCAGATGGCATGAAGAAACCTAACGATACCATTATCAATACTTTTTTCAACGCCTGCATCGTTTAATACAATAGCTGCCATGCCCAAAACAGAAGCGCATATTATACCATGGTTCTTTTTTCAACCAGTTTCGCTATTGATAATTTTGTTAGATTCTACATATAATTCTTTTGAAAACTCTCTAAGTTTGTTTCTAGGAGAAAAGATATTCTTGCTCTTGTCTTGATCATAAGGTGAAATTTTTCCGCCTGTTTTTAATAAATCATAAGCTTGCAAATATTGCATCAATTCTAAGGCTCGGTTTCTGATATTTCCACAATTATCTCCTCCCAAAACACAATTTTTAATTTTAGGATTTAAATCCGATAAGCCTTCATATGCCCTATTTGCGAAAAAGTTTATAGAGTCTGGAATCATAG
This sequence comes from bacterium, assembly GCA_034439755.1. Lineage (GTDB taxonomy): Bacteria > Bacteroidota > Bacteroidia > UKL13-3 > UKL13-3 > B1. The sequence continues at coordinate 325 of JAWXAZ010000127.1, read as the reverse complement.
GGTAAAAAGTTATAATATTCGCAGAGACATAAACAGGATGCAATTTAATCAAATAGATAATTGCGTTTGCTTTTACCCAATTGGCATGGGTACAACCCGTAAAATCAGAGGCACATGGTTTTAAATCATTTCTTAATGCATAATTATAAATGTTATTGTAAATCTGTCCAGGACCATTTAAATTGATGTCAATAGGTTGCCCATTTGTAATTTGTTCAGAAATGGATTTTAATGAATTTTCTAAATTAAAACCTGGCTCTTTAACAAACATGGTGTATGGGTTCCCATAATTATCACCTTCCATTAAACGGTCTCTATACAATTC
>JAWXAZ010000126.1:0-12271 GCA_034439755.1 bacterium | reverse complement strand
TAAATGCCCTAAAAAATAACGATCAAACCGAAGTGCCCGAATTGGCAGTAGCATGATCAAAAATAATTGTTAAGATATTTGCCCCGAAACTTTAGTTAACTGACCTACATCATTTAAAATATTTTTCAAAAACACCTGCTCTTCAGGAGATGCAATATTTAAGTGATTTTCAATTTGTGCCATCATCCTTGTTAAGGGCGTTCTAAATTCGTGGGAAGCATTTGCAGTAAACTCTTTTTGCTTGAGGTAGGCATCACTTATACGCAGCATCATTGAATTAAATTCCTTGCCCAATAAATCAATTTCGTTCTTACTATCACTCCTACTTCGCACCGATGTTTGCATGTTCAACACATTAATCTCCTTAATCTTTTTATGAAAAATATTAAGGGGTAATAGTTGCTTTTTAATGATATAGAACGTAATTAACCATGTAATAATAATAAAGCCAACGCCACTAAACAACAACAAAGAAATGAGGTAACTGAGTTTGCGCTTGCCATAGCTATCATTGGCCGAAATTAAAGCATAATAATCTTCATTATTGCTATCGTAAAACACACCATAAATTTCATTTTTCCCCTCTTTTTTAAAGAAGTCTTTGCTTTCCTTTAACTGTTTCAAATCGGCTATATTCCAGTTTATTTTGGTATCATCCAAACTGCTATAAATCAAATTATACTTAGCATCAAAAATGAGTGTCTTTTCATTATACAATTTGTTGATGGTATACTGATCAATGACCTTTAATAAGTTATTATCAATCTCCTTTACATCCACCAATAACCGAATAGAAAGCAGGGCCTTTTCATTTAATCTCTCCTTAAATTCTTCTTTTCTAAAATTAGAAAAACTATCGATAATAAAGACCGAAGTCAACCCATATAAAATGGAAAAAAATAAACTGATATAGAGTGATATTTTGCTTTTTATGGTCATTTATTCTGCCTTTAAATAATAGCCATAACCCACCTTTGTATGCAGTAATTTTGGTTCAAATTGCTTGTCAATTTTATTCCTCAAAAAGTTAATATAGACCTCTATGGCATTTTCGTTGGTTTCAATATAATAATCCCAAAGCTTTTCGGCAATTTGTTGCTTAGATAAAACCCTGCCATGTACATGCGCCAAAATGGATAACAACTTAAATTCTTTCGGACTTAATTTTATTTCCTGCTCATTGCGTGTTACAGTTTTTTCATCTAAATCTATTACCAAATCGGCTATAGAAATTACATCATTGTTCATTTGGGGCCTCCCTTTTCGCCTCAATAAAGCCTGAATCCGAACAAACAATTCCTGCAAATGAAATGGTTTAACCAAATAATCATCTGCGCCCAATTGAAAAGCATCCACCTTATCCTCTATTGCACCAAAAGCGGTAAGCATCAAAATGGGGGTGATTTTATTCGTTTCGCGAATCAACTTACAAATATCGAGACCATTCCATTTTGGCACATTGATATCCAATAAAAAGGCATCGTATTGCTTTTGCTTTACTTGCTTTAGAAAAAGTTCGCCATCAAAAACAGCATCACATTCCATCCCCTTCTCATTTAAAAAGTCCCTAGTTTCCCTCGAAATAACCAAGTCGTCTTCTAACAATAATATTTTGAACATAGCGCACAATTAACCAAAATTTAAATAGAGAAAAGCCTCTGCTAATCCCTCCTTTTCACCCATTTTTTGCCGAACCAAAAGTTAAGCAAGCTAATGAGAAAACCCAAAATTTAAATAATATTATTTAAAAAAATGCAGTTTAGTCGCAAGTTAATCCATAATTTCTGTTGCAAGTTAATCCATGATTTCTGTTGCGAGTTAATCCATGATTTCTGAAACAAGTTAATCCATTATTTTTGTTACAAATAAATGTTGTTTAGTGAAGGTTTTTATAATGCTTTAGGCATCAAATATTTATCATAAAATTAACTTCGACCCACGGGAACGCACATTTTCGAAATTGATCAATGCTATACATATATGACCCATTTTGAGAAAGAATTCTTAACCAAACGACATTGATTTATAAAGGTTAATGCGGTTATAAATCAAAATAGGAGTTCAAAGAGATATTTATCGAAATAGGACTATTATCGGACTAAATATTTTGTATTTTGGGCATAAATTACCCAGATTCAATTAAAAATTATGCCTTCACATTGCAAAAAATATTGGCTATAACCAATAAAATGATCCGAAAATCACCAAAAATGAAAAAAATCTTATTTTATTTAAAAACCCACGGTACATGGCTTAAATCAACGAATTTGCTGTGTTTTCATTCTTTTTTGAACCCAAAATAAACCTAGAATTTCATAATTTAAATAGTTTTTTCATAAAGTATTGAAAAATAGATTAAATTGCACCATAATTTATATAAAAATGTCAACAGGAACAGTAAAATTTTACAATGATCAAAAGGGTTTTGGATTTATAACACCAGATGATGGGTCTAAGGATGTATTTGTGCACAAAAGTGGAACAAAAACTAATTTGCAAGAAGGCGATAAAGTTTCTTACGAAGTAGAATCAACTCAAAAAGGACCTTCAGCGATCAATGTATCGAGGGTTTAATTAACTAAATTAGCCTTAATTGGCCACAAAGAGTCTTCTATTTAGAAGGCTCTTTTTTTTTGCAAAAAAACCACTTTAACTCAATTTAAACCAATTGTATAATCGGTATAATATTACAAAGTAATCCCTGTTTCACCCTCAAAGCAGTGCGTCGTTTGATACACTTTATACAGGGCCGAGTTCGAATCCCCTTAAGCAAAGCGGCGGCAAATACCCTTAGAACAAGGCCGAGTAAGAAACCCATTAAGCAAAGCGGCGGCAAATACCCTTAGAACAGGGCCGAGTAAGAAACCCATTAAGCAAAGCGGCGGCAAATACCCTTAGAACGTTTTGCAGCTACAAGAAGTTGGCGATTTTTACCACAAATGTTCATACGAAGCACAAATGTTTGTTCAACCACAAAACTGTCATACGAAGCACTGAACCGCCAATTTTTTGTAGGTGCTGTTATGCCCTAGTGCTTCTTTTTTAATGTTAGTCCGCAACTAATAATTTTTCAGTCGATATTATTTTGTTATCTTCAGTCAAAAGAATGAAATATAATCCGCTTGGAAGGTTCTCCCGAAACAATGTAACGGTCTGCCCCGAAATATTTTTTAATTCTTTTACTGTCTGCCCGAAAGAGTTGATAACCGTGAGAGTTGCGTTACTTAAAAGATTGTCTGTATGCAAAGTTATCGAGAAACTAAAAGGATTTGGATAAACTAATAAAGAATTTGAGTTTTGTTCAACAAGGTTTATTCCTGTAGTCGAACAAGTATATGGTAAGTTTTGAAGGTCTGCATTTATTTTCACCCATCTTTCTCGCACAAAAGTTTTGAGCCCTGGCGAATTTTCTCCAAGATAATTTTGGTATCCATATCCTGCACCATTATCAAATTGTGTGTTAGTTGGTTCTTTTTTGGTATCGGTGTATGTGGCTGTTTTTATTTGGTTATAGAAGTTTGTTATTTTATTATTGAGTGTAGTAGTGTCACAATAGGTGTTTTTCAATGAACACATTGCATCTAAATAGATGTTTTTAAGCTGGGGTATGGTGTTTATTTTGTCAAAAGGACATTTGTTTGAAATTAGTGAAGGAATAATATCAAGCGTATTGGGGTCATAGTTATTCGTATTCCACAAACCAAACGAAGCATTAAAATCCCATGGGATGATTTGCATTCTTTTTTCAAATATACTATCGAAGAGATATAGCTGATTGCCATTAAATTGTAGATAAGAATCGAAATTTAAGAGATACACATTAATGGCTTGATATTTTAAGAAGTCATTCAAATTAAAATATTTTGTAACAGTATCTAGGTATTGGATAGAAGGGGTCGTGCCTAGTATAGTTGTCATTTTTAATAATTGAGGCCAAGTGCTGGTGGGGTTTCCATTATCTACTGTCCAATATGGTATAGATTGGTTGTATACACAAGGACTACCAAAGTCAAGGGTTTCAAAAACTTCAGCATCTTTGTTGTTAAAACCTCTCTTATACAGCTCATCTTTTGCCTCTAAAAGTGTATAGACGCCCCAATAAACATTATTAATATATACTTTGGCAAAGGCTGCACGCAATGAATGCAACCCCATTTGTTTGCAAATGTCATAGGTTAGTTTTTCACGCATTAATGAGGGGTCTTGATAGCTATTGTGTAGATAAAATTTCTTGATGCCATCATATTTCTTGCCACTTACATATTTATTTAAGTTTATTTTTAATGGTTTCTTATTATTGATATGTCCCCAAGAGATATTTCCTTTTGTGGTTACTCCTATGCTGTCCATTACTATTCCATCAATGGTAATTTTGGCTTGAGCGTAAACTCCTTTGTTGGCATAAGTGAAAAAGGTAGAAGTGTCAATATTTTCAAACCTTATTTCGTGAAAAGTAGCATCACTAAATAGGATATTTCCTGTTTGGGCAAAAGAAGATGTAGCTGCCAAAAGCATCAAGAAATGTAATGATAGGTAAAGAGATTTCATATTTTATTTTTTTTGAAAAGTTAATGTTTTTTATGATTGGTCTATTTAATAAGTCGTTTTGTATTTTTAGCATTGGGCATAACAAGGCCGAGTTCGAAACCCATTATGCAAAGCGGCGGCAAATACCCTTAGAACAAGGCCGAGTCCGAAACCCATTAAGCAGGTGAGTGTCCGAAATCTATTAAGCTGGTCTAAAGCAGAAACCCATTAAGCAGGGCGGCGGCCAATGCCTAATCCGAAAGTATAATTGCAGTTAATACCCAAAATCAACTGATTTTGACGGGTGAATGCCGACCAAACTCCCGGACTAAATTTTTTGCCTACCCTAATTAAGCCAGGATAAATGTTTAACTCCACAAAATAATTATGGTACTTATCATTGGGCGAATTACTCATTTCCAAAGAAGCCAAAACAGAATTATTTTTATCCAGATAAATCCCTGCCATGGGTACCAAACTTACATCAATAGGCAAGCCAAACAGCTCTTTCTCCTTTCTGTGCGGTCCTTGCCCAAAGCCAATGCTCCATGCATAGCCATCCTTAAATGTATGCGAAACACCTACCAAACCGCCCAAGCCCATCAACGAAAACAGATACCAATTCTTGGTTCGTGGCACCTTTAACTTAACAGAAAAAAACTGTCCGCAATTGCCCATAAAAGTACCAGGCAAAAGCAACATCGGCTGCCTCGACCAATCACGCATGTGTAATTTCTGACTAAAAAATCGGTTCACCCCTTCAGATTGAAACAGAAGAATGCCCCCTAAATCAAATATCCAAACATCGGCAACAGCATCCACATTCAAGATAAAATTGCCCCCACGCTGCCGCTCTTCTATGGCCTCATTAATTAAGGCAGCACTCAACACCGTTGCGGCCGACAAAACTCCTGCAGCGGGCACCTGGTGAGCCACATACCATTCTTTTAGTCCTGTATAGGTAATACCACCACCAATTAAATGCAAAGTATAATTGGGATACCAATATGGCTTTTGCGAATTGCCAAATGGAACAACCTGCTCCAAAAAGAAATCCTTTGTGCCAAATAGCCTCACATATTTTACCGGCTTGCTCAAATTCTCAAAAATGTTTTCGAAGCGATAGTGATAATGAAAGGGGTCATACGCCAAATCAGCTGTGGTAATCCGCAACATTTCAAATCCCCTGTTTAAAATTAAACTTACTGGGTTAAAGTTACCCTGACTCCCATAAGTTAATCCTTCATAAAAATAGCGCTCTTTCTTTTGGGCTGAACCAAAATTAAAAGTATCGGTTTGAGCCAAAATATCCTTGCTCAAAAAAATGAGAAGGAATAAGAAAAATAAGATCAAACAACGATTAAACATAAAAGGCCAAAGTGATTTAACAGAATGTTATCAAACGAAAATACGCATTTGGTTCAAGCATTAACTTAAAATAATAAACGCTAGTTTTTGACTTTGTATTTTTGGGAACCACACCTTTTGCAATACTTCCACTCTTTTTTCATGCGGCCACAACGGTTACAGCTTTCAATGGCACTCAACTCTGGGTGCCTCAATCGCTGATATAAGTATATGATTCCGCCCATTAAGAACAAAAAAATCATGACCATAATATCGCGTACCTTTTTCATATAAAAGCTAAATTACTGCATATTAAGCTTTATCAAGGTTACCCTAACAACCATGCTAAAACACCTTGTTGCCTTCCACTCATTATTAATAAAAATCCCTTTTACAATTAAAAAATACTTCACATAAATTTCGATTATATAGGCAAAAAAATGTTTCAAATAAATTTCACTCATATAGGTTAAAATAATATGACAAGTATCGTTTAAAAATAGAGCCTCATGTATTACACTAAAGCCTTACACATAAAAACAAAATTGCCTAAAAATAACAGGAGTATCCTTTCTAATTTTCATGAATTTTTTAGTAAGCAATAGATACTTAAATTTAAAATTTAACAAAGTAAAGGTAAAAAAATAAATTGGGTACCTAAACCAAAATTACATGATTTATGTTGGATTTACAATATATCAAATTAAGAATTTAACACGCCAATTGAACCAAAATATAAGACCAAAAAATTGTCAATATTCAATCCAAATTATCCCTAAAATAAAGGGGCCATTTTTTTTGAGGCTTATTTTATTAAACTCCTCTTGTTTGGCTTTTAACATTGCCCTAATCAAATACCTATAAGAATAAAAAAAATCGATGTTACTATCCAAAACCAAATCATGAAATAGTTTTAGTACCATAAATTATATCAATTGGCACGTAAAACAACAATTAGCAAAGCCAACAAATACCATTTCTATTTCAAAATTTATAAAACCATTTGCCTATTTTCGCTAACTTACCCATATTCGTAGGGATAAGGAATAATGATTTTGCAAAAATGTCGGTTATAGTCAGCGGTTTAACAAAAATATATGGCACTCAAAAGGCCCTCGATGGGGTGAGTTTTGAGGTAAAACCTGGAGAAATCCTGGGTTTTCTTGGTCCAAACGGTGCAGGTAAATCTACCACCATGAAAATACTTACAGGCTACTTGCCCCAAAATGCAGGTAACGCAAGCGTTTGCGGTTTCGATGTGAACACGCAAAGTATGGAAGCACGCAAGAAAATTGGCTACTTGCCAGAGCTTAATCCGCTTTATACCGACATGTACATCAAAGAATACCTGCTTTTTTCGGCCAGCTTAATGGGCATAACAGGCAAAGAAGCCAATGAAAAAGTGGAATCTATGATTAGCAAAACCGGACTCAATGCAGAGCTAAAAAAACAAATTAACCAATTGTCGAAAGGTTATAAGCAACGCGTTGGATTAGCCGCAGCCATGTTGCACAATCCCGAAGTGCTCATTTTAGACGAACCTACTAGCGGATTAGACCCCAATCAGGTAGTTGAAATTAGGAACCTTATTAAAGAAATTGGCAAAGATAAAACGGTTATTTTCTCTACACATATTATGCAGGAAGTAGAGGCCATGTGCAACCGCGTTATCATCATTAACAAAGGCAAATTGGTGGCCAATGATGCCATTGAAAACTTGCAAAAACAAATGCAAAAAGCCTATGTGCTCACCGTTGAGTTTAAGCAAGTCATCGACCTACAAATTTTGGAGACGCTAGCGCATTTGGTTCAGACCGAAAAGAACGGAAATACCTATAAAATAAAAGCCACCCAAGACATAAGAGAAGGCTTATCGTTATTGGCTCAAAAGCAGGGCTGGTTGATCCTATCCATGAATTTAGAAGAGAATTCTTTGGAAGATGTTTTCCAATCCTTAACCCGATAGTTATGCTGAGTATTTATATAAAAGAAATTCGTAGTTTTTTGAGTTCGCTCATTGCCTATGTGGTGATGCTGGTGTTTCTATTGGCCATTGGTTTGTTTACTTGGGTGCTGCCCGATTACAATGTTTTTGATTATGGCTATGCCAATTTAGATACCCTGTTTAGCATGGCTCCATGGCTTTTTATTTTCTTGATTTCGGCCATTACCATGCGCAGTTTAAGCGAAGAAAAAAGGAATGGTACCATTGAAATTATTACCACTAAACCTATCTCAGATTTGCAGATTATTTTGGGCAAATACTTTGCGGGACTTACCTTGGTTTTGTTTACTTTATTGCCCACACTTATTTATTATGTGAGCATTTACCAATTGGGCGCACCGGTGGGAAACCTTGATAGCGGTGCCATATGGGGTTCTTATATTGGCTTGTTTTTTCTTAGCTCTTGCTTTGTGGCAGTGGGTATGTTTGCTTCTGCCATTAGCGAAAATCAAATTGTATCATTTGTGGTATCGATGTTTTTATGCTTTTTATTTTATAATTTATTTGAGCTCATTGCCGACTTTAAATTGCTTGGTACCTGGGATTCTGCAGTGGCTGGTTTGGGCATAAACGCACATTATGAAAGCATGAGCAGGGGCGTAATTGACTCAAGGGATTTGATATATTTTATAGGCTTTGATGTGGTGTTTATTGCTGCAACTAAAACGCTGTTTGGAGGTAGAAAATGGTAAAAGAAATAACTGCGCAGCCTTATAAAAGTATGAAGCGTCAACAATTGCTGCAACTGTTGTTAATCATAGCATTGGTGTTTGTGCTGAACCTATTGCTGAACCCATTATTCTTTAGAATTGACCTTACCAAGGAGAAGCGTTTTTCTTTGGGTGAAGCGAGCAAAAACTTAGCAAAGAAGGTAAGTCAGCCCATGTATGTGAAGGTATATTTGGAGGGTGAATTTCCATCTGGATTTAAACGTTTGAGCCGAAGTACCAAGGAAATGTTGGATGAATTTAGTTCGTATAGCAGTGGCAATATTCAGTACGAATTTATTGATCCTTTTTACCAAGCCAATTCTAAGAAAACGGAAGATATAATTGTAGAGCTTGGCAATAAAGGTTTGCAGCCCACCAATGTGCAGATTAAAAAAGAAGATGAATTTGCGCAAAAAATTATTATTCCGGGTGCCATTGTTTATTACCAAGGCAAGGAGTATCCTTTAAATTTATTGAAGAACCAATTTGGGCAAAATCCGGAAGAGGTGATCAACAGTTCCATTGAATTATTGGAGTATGAAATTGCCAATACTTTGCGCAAAGCCACGCAGGGAAAACACAAGAAAATTGCCATTATAGAAGACCATGGCGAATTGGGTAAATGGGACATGGCAGAGGCGCAAGCCATGCTCTCGCAATTTTATGATGTAGAGCGATTGCCCTTAAGCATTCAAGTGCCGCAAAGGCTCAATGAATTTGCTGGCATTATTATCGCTAAACCGCGGTTTCAGATTAGCGAATTCGACAAGTTTAAGATAGATCAATATGTGATGAATGGCGGCAAGGTTTTGTGGTTGGTAGAATCGCAACAAGCCGAAATGGATAGTTTGTTAAAGGAGAATATTTTTGTGAGCAGTACGTATCCAAATTATATTGACGATTTGTTGTTTAGGTATGGGGTGCGGGTTAATGCCAATATTATTCAGGATTTACAGTGCAATGGCATTCCTATTTTAAGTGGCATGAAAGATGGCATTCCACAGCAAAAATTACTGCCATGGCCATTTTACCCTGTTGCACCGGGTAATGAAAATCACCCCATCTCTAAAGGCATAGAACCGGTTTGGTTTCAATTTGCAGGGTCTATTGATACCATCAATAATAGGGATATTAAGAAAACTATCTTGTACCAAAGTTCGCCATATAGTAGGGTTTTGAGTGCGCCAGTTAGGGTAGATTTAAATACCGCACGTTTGGATTTGCAGCCCGAAATGTTTAGAAGAAACAGCAAAGGAAACTTTATCATGGGTATTTTATTGGAAGGGAAATTTTTATCGAGTTTTCAGCACCGCTACGATGCCAGCAAAACACCTGATTTGCCTTTTAAGGAAGAGGTAGCAAACAACAAAATGATTGTAATTTCTGATGGCGACGTGATTAGGAATCAATATAAAAAATCGACCGGCGAGGTTTATCCTTTGGGATTTGACCGTTATACACAAGAGACCTTTGGTAATAAAAAATTGATACAGAATTGCATCGATTATTTGTGCGACGACAGCGGAATCATTGAAATACGGTCGAAAGAAATTACTTTAAGGCTATTAGACAAAGGCAAAGTGAAGAAAGAAAGAAACTTTTGGGTAATGGTGAATATTGGCTTGCCAATTTTCCTTATCTTAGTTTTTGGCATGATTAATAAATGGTATAGAAGAAGAAAATACACGGCATAGAAATGAATAAAAGCACTAAAATATTATTGGCACTTTTGGCAATAGCCACAATAGGCTATTACCTAATTTCGAAACAGCCTTGGCGCACGGCTAATAGAAAGGCGGACGATTTTGCCATAAAAGACACCAATTTGGTGACTAAGATTTTTATGGTAAACAAGCGTGCAGAGCGCGTTTTGTTGCAGAGAGAGACTAATAATTCGTGGACCGTAAATGGCAAGTATTTGGTAGATGAGCAGAAAATAAAATTGTTATTGAGCACACTACACGACATGGAAATTCAGCATCCTGTATCGCCGAGCATGCACAATACCGCCATCAGCATTTTGGCCTCTCGCGGCATTAAAACAGAGGTTTATGAAGGCGACGAATTGGTGAAAATCATTTATATTGGTTCAGAAACACCCGACCAAACTGGCACTTTTATGATGCTCGAAGGCGACGATGATGCTTATGCAATTCACATTCCTGGTTTTATTGGATATTTAACGCCAAGGTTCTTTTTAACCGAAATAAAGTGGCGTAGCAAATTGGTTTTTAATTATGCCCCAAATGAAATTAGTCAGCTACAAATAGATTATGTAAAAACGCCTAAGGAATCCTTTACTTACTTGTTGGATATGTATAATACCAATCCTTATTTGTTAGATAGCAAAGGGGAGCCCTTTTTGGCCGATACCCAACAGGTGAAATTGCTTTTGCATTCATTTTCGCAAAAGTATGTGGAAGGTTTTTATGACGACAGCACCTTTACCATTGACGAGCGCGATTCGCTTTACAAACGCAAAGCATACGGCAGCATTAGGTTAAAAGACAATAAAGGCAAGGAAACTTACCTGCTATTATTTGAAAAGCCTATTGGCGATAAAACCAAAGACCGCTATGATGAAAATGGAAATGAACTTGAAATTGACCCAGAAAAATTCTTTGTGCGCATCAGTGGAATTGACCAAATTGCCTCGGTTCAGGAATATGTATTTAGGAGCATATTAATTAAGAAAAGCACGCTTGCTTTAAAAAATGTTGGTGAGCCCTTTATAAAACATTAAGTTGTGTTTAATCTACAAAATACATGTCTATTTCACCTTTATTTTTAGCCGAAATTTTCCCGCGGTGGGTACAGGCAAAATCATTTTTGATTAACTCGTACGTAGCACCACTAATATTTATTCTACCCGCTTCGCTGTTACTTTCAATGCGACTGGCGGTGTTTACCGTGTCGCCCCAAATATCATAAGCAAATTTCTTAACGCCTACAATACCTGCCACCACCGGACCAGAATTAAGTCCAATTCTAATTTGAAAATTACCCTGGATGGATTGCATGTAATCGCAAATTTCTTTGGCCGCCTTGGTTACCTTATGGGCATGATCTTTTGTTTCCACTGGCAAACCACAAACCGCTAAGTATGCATCGCCAATGGTTTTAATTTTCTCTAAGCCATTGCTTTCAATGATGGCATCAAAGGCAGTAAAATATTTATGTATTTCGGCAACCAATTCGGTTGGACTCATTGTTTCGCTGATACCGGTGAAGTTTACAAAATCTGTGAATATTACTGTTACGTTATGGTAACTTTTGGCTACGGCGCTGCCGGTTTCTTTTAGTTCGTTGGCAGTTTCTTCTGGCAATATATTTAGCAACAAAGCATCCGATTTCATTTTCTCTTTGCGCGTTCTTTTAAGGCCCAAAAAGATGGAACCAGCCAACAAGAGCATTAATATAGTACCAGCTATAAATAAATTGCGCTGCACACTTTTGCTTTTAATTTCGGATAGAGAAAACTCCAATTGTGTTTGTTGCAAATCCTTCTCCTTTCCCAGAACATCCAATTTAGTAGCTTGCAATTGCATTTCCTTTTCAGACAGATTGAGTTGCTGTTGCTTTTCTTGTTTTTCTGCCTTTTCTTTTAAATAAGCCAAGCGTTGCAAATCCTTTTCTTTGTTGCTAATCACCAAAGCTTGTTGTTGCAGAGACAAGGCCTGTT
>JAWXAZ010000125.1:0-8837 GCA_034439755.1 bacterium | reverse complement strand
TTGAACCTAATATCATATTATTGTTATGGTAACAATGTGTTAAATAGTTGGTCACAATTTTAACGTAGTTTTGTTAACCAATTTTGTTACTATTTTACTCATTAATAAGGTTTTATTTAGGTTTGAAGTTTTCACTAAAAGGTCTTAGGTTTATTATTTACACCTCGCTACTTAAGGATTTCACCGTTGGAAAAGAGCAAGAATTGTCTTTATCCACTGGTAAAACGCCTTTGTTGCTATATACGCCATCCCAAAATGAAAAGGGACTGATTATCTCCTTTACTGGTTTTTCTATTACCGGGTACCTCGATAAGCGCATGGTGGCGGTAAACAACGCTTTCATGAAAATGGGCTATCGGGTAATAACCGCGCAAATCAAGACAATTGACGCTTTGCTTATCGATCCCCAGGGTATTGATGAGGTAAAGGAGCTTATTAATAGCGTTGTGGCTGATCCAATATTAAATCCACACAAATTTCGTCCCGCTGTTTTTGCCCCTTCTTTTACCGCGGGAATCGCTGCTTTGGCTATTGCCGAAATGCCTAAAAATACCGTATCATCACTCTGTTTGCTCGGAAGCTTTAGTGATTTTGAATCGACCATTGAATTTGCCGTGTCCAACGAAAAAAATGTAGACGATTATGGCATGCATATTCTCATGAAAAATTTCCTGAAATATGAAATTGGTAGCAATCCTAAATTGGATGAAATAGTGCATACTGCCCTAGAAGATAATGGCTTAAAAAGGCCAATTCCATTGCTTCCAAGCGTACTTGCTCAAGCAGATCCAGAGACCATCGATTTATATAATAGGCTGAGGAATGATAGCGCATTTAGAAGAGAAATGATATTGAAGGCTTTGAACAAAATTCCTAATTCGGCCATTTGGAAAAACCGCTTTGATTTATCAAAGCATGCCCACAAAATTACCTGTCCTGTTACCATCATTCATGGAAAAGACGACAATGTTATTCCTTCCTCACAGTCGGTATTGTTATGTTCATTGATAAGTGAAAATAACAAAAGGGTGCATTTAGAATTATCGGATATACTAGACCATGGCGACCTTAAATTTGGGTTTAAGATTTTTAGGGAAATTGCTAATTTGGCCAAGGCATTCAATTATTTTATCGCTCAGGTAAAATAGGCTTTAAAACGCATGGCCCCGTTTGTGTTTTTTGTGGCGCTCAATTGGTTCAGACCGAAAAAATGCATTTAAAAATGTACTAAGGGCTTTGAATTTCCATATCTTATGTTATTTTTGCGGTCCGTTTTACAATTTAAATAAATATTAATCATGCATTTGACAACCGAGAAGAAACAAGAAATCTTCGAAACGCACGGTAGAGCCAAGTCTAAAACAGACACTGGTTCGGCTGAGAGTCAGATCGCTCTGTTTACAGAGAGGATCAATCACATTACTTCCCATTTGAAATCTAACAAAAAAGATTTTTCAGCAGAGTTAAACCTGGTGAAATTGGTAGGTAAAAGACGTGCTTTATTGAACTACCTACAACGCAAAGACGTTTTTCGTTACAGGGATATCATTAAAGAACTTGAATTGCGTAAGTAATCTATTCACCCAAATTGCAAAGTTTGGGTATTATTAATTTATTGGAAAAAGGGGCAGGCCAAACGGTGCTGTCCCTTTTATTTTTAAAATTTTAGAAAAACGACAAGAAAATATGTCAATAGCAACAATTAAAACTTTCGAGATTGATGGTAAAACCATTAGCATCGAAACGGGCAGATTAGCCCGCCAGGCCGATGGTGCTGTGGTAGTGAAAATGGGTGATACCATGATTCTCGCTACCGTGGTTTCTGCCAAAGAGGCCAAAGAAGATGTGGATTTTATGCCACTCACAGTAGACTATCAGGAAAAATTTGCCTCTGTAGGCCGCATTCCGGGTAGCTTTCACAAGCGTGAAGCTAAATTAAGCGATTACGAGGTGTTGATTAGCCGCATTGTGGACCGTGCTTTACGTCCGCTTTTCCCAGAAAATTACCATGCCGATACGCAGGTAGCTTTAACCTTAATTTCTGCCGATACCAATATTCTGCCTGATGCATTAGTGGGCTTTGCCGCTTCTTGTGCTTTAATCGTAAGTGATGTGCCTTTTAATGGTCCGGTTTCTGAAGTACGCGTTGCGCGTATCGATGGAAAATTTGTGATCAATCCCTACAAGGATGAGTTAGAGCGTGCCGATATGGATTTAATCGTGGCTGGAACTGAGCACGATTTAAACATGGTTGAAGGTGAGTGTGCTGAGGTGAGCGAATTAGATATGTTGGAGGCCATGAAAGTGGGTCACAATGCCATTAAATTGCAAATTAAAGCGCAGTGGGAATTGGTGGAAATGTTGGGTGGTAAAAAACCTGCCCGCGAATATAACCACGAACGTAGCATGCCTGAATTAGAAAAAGCCATACACGATTTTGCTTACGATAAAGTATATGCTGTAGCTAAATCTAAAGCGGGTAAAGGCGAGCGCAGTGCCAGTTTTAAAGCTATCCGCGAAGAATATAAAGCATCTTTGCCAGAGGGAACTGTGGTAGATAAATTTTTATTGAACAAATATTTTCATCATGTAGAGTACGATGCCGTTAGGGCAATGATTATTAACGACCGCACGCGTCTCGATGGCCGTAATTTAGATGAGGTTCGTCCTATCTGGAGCGAAGTGGGTTATTTGCCAGGAACGCATGGTTCTGCCATTTTCACCCGTGGCGAAACACAATCGCTTACCACGGTTACTTTAGGTACCAAAATGGATGAGCAAATGTTGGATAGCCCAATGAATGAAGGTCATGCCAAATTCTTATTACACTATAATTTCCCTTCTTTCTCAACGGGTGAGGTAAAACCTAACCGTGGTCCGGGTAGAAGAGAAATTGGTCATGGTAACTTAGCCTTGCGTGGCTTAAAGCGCGTATTACCTGGTTCTCCAGTGAATCCATATACCGTACGTATTGTTTCTGATATTTTAGAATCGAATGGTTCTTCTTCAATGGCTACCGTTTGTGCCGGTTCATTGGCTTTGATGGATGCAGGTGTGAAAATTACAGGTGCGGTGAGCGGTATTGCCATGGGCTTAATTAACGATGAAGCTTCTGGAAAATTTGCCATCCTTTCTGATATCTTGGGCGATGAAGATCACTTAGGCGATATGGACTTTAAAGTAGTGGGTACCAAAAATGGTATCGTTGCCTGCCAAATGGATATTAAGATCAATGGTCTTAAATGGGAAATGGTAGAGGAAGCCTTAAACCAAGCTAAAGCTGGTCGTTTGCACATCATGGATGAAATGAACAAGACCATTGCTGAACCAAACGAGGATTACAAGCCAAATGCACCGCGCATTGTTACGTTAATGATCGACAAAGATTTCATTGGTGCCGTAATTGGACCTGGTGGAAAAATTATTCAAGGCATGCAACGCGATACGGGCGCTACTATTTCTATTACCGAAGAAAATAACATGGGTATAGTAGAAGTAGCTTCTAACAACAAAGATAGCTTAGACAAGGCATTGGGCATGATTCGTGCCATTGTTGCCATTCCAGAAATTGGCGCAGAATATATTGGTAAGGTAAAATCTATTGTAGATTTTGGTGCTTTTATTGAAATTATGCCAGGAAAAGATGGCTTGTTGCACATCTCTGAAGTTGGTTGGAGTCGCTTGGCCACCATGGATGGCGTATTTCAAGTAGGTGAAGAGGTAAAGGTAAAATTGATTGAAGTTGACCAAAAAACGGGTAAACTTAAATTAAGCCGCAAGGTGCTATTGCCTAAGCCAGAAGGTTATGTGGAGCCTGCTCCAAGAGAAAACCGTCCGCCAAGAGACGACCGCGGACCAAGGGGAGATTTTCGTGGATCAAGAGATGGTGGTAGAAGAGACGATCGTGCACCTCGTCCGCCGCGTGAGCCACGTCCAGAAGGAGATAACTAATATACATTCGGTCTGAACCAATTGTTGGTTCAAACCGATAAAAACTGATTTTGAATAAGCGAAAAGGGACCCGAATCATTCGGGTTCCTTTTTTATTTTAATTGAAAATGTAAATTGCGCGGGTAATGATGATGCAATATGATTAATTTAAAAAGCATAGCGGTGATTGGTGGAGGAAGTTGGGCAACCGCTTTGGTGAAGATTTTGAGCGAGAACAAGGCTTCAGGAAAAAGTAAAATTGAATCTTTGAGCTGGTGGGTGAGGAGTGAAGAAAAGGCCGAATACATTCGCACGCACAGGCACAACCCAGATTATATTAGTTCCATTGAAATACATCCAGATCAGGTAAAGGTGAGCGCCAATTTGCAGGAGGTAATAGAAGGCGCTGAGGTGCTTTTGGTTGTTATTCCCGCTGCTTTTTTGGAAACTTCTTTGAGCGATTGTAACCCAGATACCATAAAGAAAAAAATAATTGTGAGTGCCATTAAGGGTTTGGTGCCAAGCACCAAGCAAATTGTGGGCGATTATTTTATGGAGCATTATGGCATTGAAGAAAAGAAAATTTTGGTGATATCCGGACCTTGTCATGCCGAGGAAGTAGCCAATGAAAAGCTATCTTACTTAACCATTGCGGGCGTTCAGGCAGAGTTGGCACGGGGCTTTGCATCCACACTCAACAATGAATATATTCGTACCGTTGTCTCTAGCGATGTGCGTGGCACCGAGTATGGCGCGGTGTTAAAAAATATTTACGCGGTGGCGGCTGGAATTTGTCACGGACTAGGGTATGGCGATAATTTTCAGGCAGTGCTCATGAGCAACAGCATCCGCGAAATGAAGCGCTTCTTGCGCAACATAACCGATACCGATAGAAAGATTAACCATTCTGCTTACCTGGGCGATTTACTGGTAACAGGCTATTCTGTTCATAGTCGCAACCGTACTTTTGGCAACATGATTGGCAAAGGGTATACAGTGCAAGCCGCTCAATTAGAAATGAAAATGATTGCAGAAGGATATTATGCCACCAAAAATTTGCATGAACTCAACGAAAAAATGCTGGTGAAAATGCCCATCATGGATACCGTTTTTCAAATTATTTACGAAGGTAAATCGGCCAAAAAAGCCATCCAGAAATTGAGCGAGAAATTGGTATAGGTCCGTTTATCTTTATCGCTTTCAACGAACTATTTTGGTTCAAACCGAAACCTTATACTTTTATTTTACTAAGACCTCAAATGGCAACTCCAAGCGTTCTCCTTTTTGATCAATTAAGGTGAGCACGTGTTTGCCCGCACTTGGGTTCAATCCCATCTGGTGAAAGTTTCGGCTTGAACCTAAAAATTGATTGTCGAGGTGCCAAAATATCTTTGTTTCTGGATTCCTGTGCGCCACTTCAAACACACATTTGCTAGACTTTCCATCGAGCTCTTTGGGTACAAAAATTTGGGTATTTCTTTTGGGGTAAATCATTTCCATAGCAGCTTGTGCATTGGTGCCTGCACAATCTGCACGCCAGGGCGGAAGGCTTCTATAATTGGGGTCGTGGTTGCGGTAATACCACTCCATCGCAGGAGGCAAAACAAACCAGCTTACATGGTTCATGCGGCTGGGTAATTCGCAATCGCTGCTCACCCTAAACTGTTTGCGAGCGTCCAAATGTATCAACTGGTGGTAGGAACATTGAGGTGCCTGCGAAATAGATTTAGCCACCCAAAGTGTATCCATTTCCACGCAATGGGCATTGGGTAAATTGCCACTTTGCCTGCAAACAGCCGTTCTAATCATATCATCATAGGGCATATTAAACCATGGCGAATAGGGCAGCAACTTCATTATTTCGAATAAAATGGGCGCGGCAGTGCTAATGCCGGTGAGTGCGGGTCTTCCTTCGCCATCTGCATTTCCTACCCAAACGCAAACTACATTTTTTGGGGTAATACCAATGGCCCAACCATCTCTAAAACCAAAGCTGGTGCCTGTTTTCCATGCTACCTTTTTAGAGGAAACAAATTGATTCCACAACTGCTCTTCACCGGGTCTAACGAGCTCTTGCATGGCTTCAAATGCGTTGTAAATTGCTCCTGCAGAAAGGCAACTTCTGTCTGTCAATTTTGCCACTTCAACTGGCATTACTTTGGTTAAACTTTCCTTGTTTTCTTTGGTGTAAGGGTCGTTTTTTATTACGTCACCCATTATGAGGTCGCCTTTTATTACGTCGCCCTTCATAACCTTCGGATAGTTAAAATCTGCCGCATCATACATGCCGCTGTATGTACCAAAATGATTGAGCTGCCTAGCCATGCTGGAGTAAATGCTGCTAATCTCCCACATGCTATTTTCGCCGCCACCCAAGATAAGCGACAAGCCATAATGATCTGCTCCTTTGTTTAAACTTTTTAAGCCCAATTGTTTCAGTAAAAAATAAAATCGCTCGTATCTATATTGCTGCAACATGCGCACAGCCGGAATATTCAAGGAGCGCGCCAATGCCTTATCTGCAGGCACTGCACCATCGTATTGTAGGTCGAAATTCTGTGGCGTATAGCCCGCAATTTGCGTGGGTATATCGGTGAGCAAGGTCTTGGGCAAAATTAACCCGTCTTGCAGCATGGCCGCGTATAGCAAGGGTTTAAGCGTGCTACCCGGACTCCTTCTTGCAGGAATCATGTCGACATAACTTTCAATTTCGGGTTCATTGGGGTGCATCACATTGCCGGCATAAACTACCACTTCGTTGCGCTCCACATCCAATACCAATGCCGCTACATTGTTAATTCCATTGGCTTTTAGGCTTTGATGGTGCCTTTCTAAAATTTGATTAACCCTATCTTGCAACTGAAGGTCGATGCTCGTTTCAATCACCGATTCTTCTCCTTGTTTGCCGTAAATTCCTTGCTGCAAAGTGGCCAATAAATTGGGTGCATAGTTTGGCAAGGGCAAGGCAGCATTGGGAATGGGCTCTTGTTTGGAAAGGGCGCAAGTTTGTTCATCAATGATTCCTTGCAACTTCATTTTGTCTAACAAAAGGTTGCGTTTCTGGCGCAATAAATCTCTGTTTTTATCGGGCCGAACCAAGGCAGGGCTGTTAGGTAAGATGGCCAAACTGGCAACTTCGCCCCAAGATAATTGTGCAGCATCTCTACCAAAATAGCGCCAGGCCGCTGTTTGTAAGCCCACCACATTGCCGCCAAAGGGCGCATGGTTAGCATAAAGCGATAGAATCTCCTGCTTGCTATAAGCTAATTCAAGCCTAAGAGTAAGAATCAATTCGATCAATTTTTGATAGATTGTTCTTGGCTTGTTTCGCGATAGGCGAATCACTTGCATGCTCAGGGTTGAGCCGCCACTTTTTACACCCGCATGTTTTAGGTTCAGCCAGAAAGCCCTTGCCAATGCCAAAGGATCTATGCCGGGGTGATAGAAAAATCGCTTGTCCTCAAAACAGATTATGGCTTGGGCAAATTTTGTGGGCACTTCCTTCGATTCTTTGAAACGCCACTGACCATCTTGTGCAATTTTTGCTTGCAAAAGTTTGCCCTGTTTATCTAATAAAATTGCCGAGTATGGCTTATTAAATAAAGGCCTAGGTAGGCTGAACCAAAAAGCAATTAGCGCCAAAATTCCTAACATCCAAATGCCTATTTTTTTAGAAAACATACGTTTTTTAAGAGAAAATTTTTAACATAAATTGTATCTACTAAATTACGATTTGTTTACCCATTTTAAACCATTTTTTTTAGTAACCTAAACAATTTGTTTTTGAGGTGTTTTATTTAGATAGCTCTTCGCAAGGCCCAAATATACTAATGTAAAGTGTTAGAAATATTAATGCAGGAAGTCAATTCCTCATAGAATGAAATGTAAAAAATAGAAGTTGTTAAATACAATTGTTTCATTATATCCGAGTATGATTTAGAAAATTAACATTGCCATGAAAACAATTAAAACCAGCTTCAACAAATCTTTTTAGTAATTTTTCTGCTTTTTTGGAGCAATGTATTTGGTCAATTAAAGATTCTACCAGGGGGTAAAATTGGTATAGGTACAGATAATGTTATAGAGACTAAAGTCCATATAGTAAGTGATATGATAAACATGGGATTAAAAGTAACATCTAATGATCCTGGCGATTGGTCATATGTTAGTCAGTTTACTGGAGCAGGTCCTAGAGTAAAAGCTATTTCATTAATACAAAGTGCTTCAGAAAATTTATTTATAACATGTAATGGATCTTTATGGTCAACAACTTCTTGGATTTTTTCTGATGGAAGAATGAAAACAAAAGTCGTGGATATTGATGCCCCAATTTAGAAAATAATGAAACTGAGTGGTGTTTATTATCATTATAAGCCAGTTGCATCTTATTCAAAATTGCTAGGCCTCTATGCAAATGATACTAATAGGCATATTGGGTTTATTGCTCAAGAGGTTAAGGATGTTATTCAAGAGGTTGTGGATACAACCAATTTTGGTACAATGGGGATTAATTATGCCCAACTAATAGCATTATTAACAGCAGGAATTCAGCAGCAGCAAGGTGAAATAAATGCCTTAAAAATTCAAATAAGGCAATGCTGCGATAAGGTAAACCCAAATGGCAAAAAAGACACGGTAATTAATTTGGGTAAAACTAGTTCAACTTCTATTGAAAGTCAACAGTATTTTTTATTTCAAAATCAGCCTAATCCTTTTTCAATTCAAACATTAATTAATTATCAAACTCCATTAGAAGCAAAGGGCATAAGTGTTTTCGTTTTTAACCTACAAGGTGAACTTATTAAATCCTAAAGTTTCGGGGTTGGTAAATATTTGACAATCAACACATTATGTTGATAAGTAAAGTAGCAAAGTTGCATATAAGTTCCTATGTTTGTGTTAGTTAA
>JAWXAZ010000124.1:0-4910 GCA_034439755.1 bacterium | reverse complement strand
AGACACCGTGTATTAGTTTTACAAATACACAGTAGTTTTTAAATGCAATTTCTTTTCGGTTTGAACCGATAGACACCGTGTATTAGTTTTACAAATACAAATACACAGTAGTTTTTAAATGCAATTTCTTTTCGGTTTGAACCGATAGACACCGTGTATTAGTTTTACAATTACAAATACACAGTAATTTTTAAATGCAATTTCTTTTCGGTTTGAACCGATAGACATTGTGTATAAAAGAAACAAAAAGGTACATTGCAACCTGCCTTAGTCTGGCAATAATTTTGTAAAAGTAAAAATCAGATCCAAGCTAAGCGCTAATAATTATTAAAAATAGACATAAACTATACATGAAAACCCTACTTACTATATTACTTTTAAACGCTATTTTAATTGGCAAATTATACGCTCAAAATTCAAGTTTTGCCCTTCATATTTACAATCCCTTAGGAATGTTTCAAAAAGTGGGAGCTAAATTCGAATATCGAAAAAATAAAATGGGATTTTTAATTATGGGGATTCAATATTATGGGTATCTTCCAAGTTATCCTGGCACACAAGTAGGTCTAGAATCAAGGTATTATACCAATCCATTTAATAAAAACGAAAACTTTATTTATGGCAAAGTTTATGGCGGTTACCAGCAACACACAAATGCGTCAGGTGACGGATTTCTTAGACGAGCAGAAGTTCCTGCAAGTAATTATTATGGTTTTGGAGGGGGTGTTGGGCGTCACTTCAATTATCAACATTTTTTCATTGACATAAATACAGGTTTGAAATTTTCACTCTCCGATGTAAAGCAGGATGATGCATTCTTTATCACTGGACCTGCAAGCTACCTCGATTTACATTTCAATTTGGGATTTCAGTTTTAAATTAACCTAACTTGTTACTTTAAAATTAGAATCGTTAACAATACATATTAACCGCTGAATGCAATGCGGGCTCTTAGCCAAATTCTAAAATATTATACCTAAGTTTTACAATTATGATAGATTTATATTCTGCGGAGAATCAAATTAAGATTGTACATGATTTTAAAGAGCTTGTTAATACGCCATTTATCGGAAAAATGAATGCAATTTGTTGGACACGCAACCTGATAGGTGATTTTTCTGAGATTGTAAATAAGCTAGCACTTACAGAGAATATAGCTACAATTGAAGAAGAGGAACTATGCGCAATTCAGTTGAGCGAACAAGGACAACTTGCACGCCAAATTCTTTTAAATGACTTGAAATTATTGGAGGCTCATGGTGGATCGCCAATCCTAAACATAATCAACTTTTATGAAAGGGATGTTAATTACCCATTTTTCCCAATTGACGTTTATTCTTTTCATGTAGACCGCTCCCCTATCCCAATCGATACCTTTTTATGCACTTACGATGGAGAGTCGAGCCAAATATTGCCAAATTCACAATGTGATAAGAAAATACTAATTCCAGAAATACGTGATGAACTCAAAAAACAATATCGTGGAACAGATGCTGGTTTTGAATCATACTTAACTGAGCATTTCTTTGATTTACATTATCAAGCTAAACCAAATGCACAACCCATAAGCACAGGCCTTGGTCACCTATGGCGGTTGGCAGTAGATCATCCTAAAAGTAAAGTTCTTCCTTGTATTCATCGCGCACCAGAGGAAAAACCAGGACAAAAAAGGTTGTTGTTAATCTGTTGACCCAAACCATAATGAGAAAAAAAAATTAACGCAAAAACTTAGAGAACTTTCCTATTACCAGCAAAACACGAACAAAGCTATTTTATAAAATTAAAGTGCGGCAACTTAAAAGAGCAATTGAACAAAAAGGTCAATTTCATTAGACCGCAAATCATTGTTCGAACATACTGCCCCCACTTTTAAATAAATTTTTCTCCCTTTAAACCTTTGCCAATTATTCGCATCTCACAATTGATTTTCAATTCAACACACACACACACAACTAATTAAATTATGGTAAAAAACTACGTCTTATTACTTAGTTATTCATGCTAAATAACATTGCCTTTGCTTAATTGCCCGCTGTAATAACCTGTTGGCAACAGAACACCTCACAAATAGGATTTGCAGGTGCCTTAACCAATGTTCAAGCAGTTAATAATTCAACAACTTATGTGTATGTAAAATACAAATGAAATCCCATCCTGGATTCCTATTGGTTATAATTGGCCAAATAATCCTTGGTTTGCAGTGCCCATGAATTACCAATTTCGGATCAGAAGAAATCCAATTCCTAATGTAGGTCCCGAGACAAAAACTGACTGCGGGCATATTGGACTTTGGAAAAACGGCTGTTCCATTTATAATCCAAAAGATGCTAAAATCTACCAAGACTCTTCGGTTTGGCTTCAAAACGCCTGGTATTGGGAGCACCTAATTGGCGAAACATTTGACCCATGCACAGAACACCACAATGGTTCTGGCCAATATCATACACATGTTAGTCCTAATTGTTTAAATGATATTAAGGGTAGCATGCAAGTTATACCATTAATTGGCTATGCCTTTGGTGGGTATCCAATCTATGGTGGGTATGGCTATTCAAATCCACTGACCACAAACTCGACAATAAAACGACTTAAAAGCAGCTATCGATTAAGAAATATTTCCGACAGAACTAAATTACCCGATGGAACTGTTTTGCCAATGTCGAAATATGGACCCACAATCGGCCCCCATTCTCCCAGTCCTAATCAACCTAATAATGCTCCCTTAGCAGCATCTCTAGGCGCATATATGGAAGACTATGAAGATGTAGTAGACCTTGGAGATTTGGATATTCATAATGGAATATTTGCCTACTTTACAACATTAGATTGGGTAACCGATACTTTTGGAACCGGTATAAAGCCAGTATTCCCTTATGTGATTGGCACAGCCTATTACGGAGAAGTGTACCCTACAGATGGTAATACAGGTCCAAATTCAGGATTTGTGGTAATAAGCGAACCAGTTACTCCTTATGTGTATGCAACAACCTCTATCAATGAAATAGAAGAAAATATTAATATAAATTTATTCCCAAATCCTACTTCAAATCAACTAAATTTTAAAGTTGGCTGTGCAGATAATTCAAAAGTGTATGTTGGAACCATTTATAACAACAATGGCACCCTCATACAACAAAAAGAAGTTATACCCAACCAGTTAAATGCGTATGATGCAGCAGCACTCCCAAATGGAATTTATTATTTCATCATCCAAACAAATAAGCGTATTTATTCAACCAAATTTATAATTACCAAATAACCTTTTTATGAAAATAAATTTCCTCATAATCTTCATTTTGGCTTTTATGGCAACACCTGCCCAAACTACTGTTGGACTAATTAATTATAAAACTGGTAATGCGGATGCTTATCTTTTATTTTCTCCAATTATTTCAACTAACACCTATCTAATAGATAAATGTGGCAGAAAAGTTCATGAATGGAATACAAGTAAATATAGGCCTGCATTGGCATCCTATTTATTAGAAGATGGCTCAATAATGAGAACGGGAATTTTAAATAATCTAAATTTCGATGAAGGTGGAAGTGTAGGTTAAATAGAAAAATTTGATTGGAATGGAAACCTAACCTGGAGCTATGTTATTTCGGATAGTAACAATTGTCAGCACCACAACATCAAAACACTACCCAATGGAAATGTTTTAGCAATAGTATGGGATAGATATACCAATGCCCAAGCAATTGCCAATGAAAAAAATAGTGCCTATACGAACGCCTATTTATGGAGCGAAAAAATCATAGAATTGCAACCTGTAGGATCAAACAGTGCTAACATTATTTGGGAATGGAAATTATGGGACCATCTTGTGCAAAATTTTGACAATACAAAACCAAATTTTGAGATAGTTACCAAGCATCCCGAGCTGGTTAATTTGAATTATTTCCCTGGTCTACCAACAAATATTGATTGGATCCACTTAAATTCCATTGATTACAATCTGTCTTTAAATCAAATTTTAATTAGCTCACATACGCTTAATGAAGTTTGGGTAATAGACCACAGCACCAATACCTCACAAGCATCCTCCCACACTAGCGGAAACTCAGGAAAAGGTGGAGATTTATTGTATCGGTGGGGCAATCCGCAAGCCTATCAAAGAGGAAATCCTACCACAAAAAATGCTATGGAAAACATCATGCAACTTAGATTCTTTCTAGTTACCCAAATGCTGGCAAAATAATTGTATTTAACAATGGTCTGAACCGACCTGGCGTCTATTCATCCATAGACATGATTGAAACCCCCATAAATGCATCAAATCAATACCAAGTTCCAACCGCTACAGCCTTTTTGCCAGCTAATCTATTTTGGACATATACCGCAACTGTTCCTTCAGATTTTTAAAGCATCAATATTTCTGGCGTTTACCCAATAAATAATGGTTCATTTTTGATAACCAGTGGAACCTCAGGAGCCTTTATTGAAATAGATTCAACCAAACAAACAGTTTGGAAATACATTAATCCGATAGACCAAACCTGCATATTAACCCAAGGAAAGATACCCTCTAATAATTTGGTTTTTAGAGCAGACTACTACCCTATTTCCTACCCAGGTTTTATTGGCAAAACTTTAACGCCTTTGGGAGAAATTGAGCTCAACCCAAGCGTTCCATCAATTTGCAATCCATTATTAAGCACCACACAAATTGAAAGCCCCAAAAACAGCATTACACTATTTCCTAATCCATCAAATGGAATTATAAACATAAAAGAAAAATTAGATCATATTTTGATCGAAGAGCAAAATCTATTGGACTCACGCAATTAAATTCCTCCCAAAATACAACTTCAGAACTCCTTACTTCTCGCAGTTTGACATACCTGCCAATTTGAAAATCATTGTTAAATCAGACCCAGGAAATATGGTTTTGGTTTGATTTAGGGTT
>JAWXAZ010000123.1:0-26307 GCA_034439755.1 bacterium | reverse complement strand
GCCAACTATATTATGCAATTGGCTTCTTCTTAAAATCTACCAAAGGCAACTGCTTATCACAAAAATCGTACTCAAACAATTGGTTGCTCGCAATAATAATGCTGCGCTTTCCTAATTGCGTTTGCATCAAATTTCTATACCACAAAATGCCCTGCTCATCCAAATTAGAACAAGGCTCATCCAGCAACAACAAAGGCGTATCGGCGTATATGGCAATGATTAACTTAAGGCGCTGTTTCATGCCAGACGAAAAATACTTGATGGGCTTGTCTTCTTGTTCGCTTAAGCCACAAGCCGCTATCATGTGGGCAAAAGTTATTTCGGGCTGAACCGATACCAATTTAAAATGAAAATGTAACATCTCCATTAAACTAAAATCTTCTAATAATTCGAGGTAAGGTGCCGCAAATGAAACCTTGCCCACCAGATGTTCTTCACTTAAAATTGCCCCATTCAATTCGTATGAAATACTGCCTTTACTATAAGTCTGATAATTATAAATAAGTTGCAACAATGTTGATTTTCCCGAGCCATTATTGCCCACCAACGCCGTAGTTTCTCTTGGTTCAAACACCCAGTCTATGTCTCTAAAGATCCATTGGCGGTTAAACTTTTTACCGATGTTGCTGAGCGTTATTTTCAACTCTTGTTTGTTAGTTTTTATAAGAGGCTTTCTTACTTGCCATTGAAGCCTTTTAAAACCCCACGCTCCGACGCTCGTATAAAAGCAAGAATTTCATTGCGCTCTATAGAAATTGGAATTTCTACTTCAACTATCTCAAGTGCCTTGCTTAAATTTCTATTGTGCACAAAAAGAATGCGATAAATATCTTGAATCTCATTAATCTTTTCATTACTAAATCCGCTTCTCCTTAAGCCCACTGCATTTACCCCTACGTAGGTAAGTGGGTACCTGCCTGCTTTAATAAATGGCGGCACATCTTTGCTTACCATGCTACCTCCTTCTATCATCACGTTTCTACCCACCAACCCAAATTGGTGAATGGCAGATAAGCCGCCAATACGGGCATAATCCTGAATGGTAACATGGCCTGCCACCTGCACCCCATTGGCAATAATAACATTGTTACCTACAATGCAATCGTGTGCCAAATGCGAATAGGCCATGATTAAGCAATTGCTGCCAATTTCGGTTTTAAATTTATCCTTTGTGCCCCTGTTTATGGTAACACATTCTCTTATAGTGGTATTGTCGCCCACAATGGCCAAAGTTTCTTCGCCATCAAACTTCAAATCTTGGGGTATCGCAGAAATTACTGCTCCCGGAAAAATGCGGCAATTTTTGCCAATTCTTGCTCCAGGGTATATGGTTACATTGCTTCCAATCCAAGTACCTTCGCCAATCTCCACGTCTTGATGCACCATGGTAAATGGATCAATCACCACCTTTTCGGCTATTTTTGCGCTAGCATGAACACTAGCTAAACTATGTACTGCCATTTCTATTTATCCTTTACTACTTGCGCCATTAAATCTGCTTCTGCCACCAATTTCTCCCCCACAAATGCGCTTCCCTTCATCACACAAATTCCCCTGCGAATGGGACCAATTAAATCTAACCTAAAAATTAAGGTATCGCCTGGCACTACCTTCTCTTTAAACTTAGCATTGTCTATCTTCATGAAATAGGTATTGTAGTTCTCTGGATCTTCTACTTTCGATAAAATTAATACGCCTCCACATTGTGCCATGGCTTCAATAATTAATACACCCGGCATAACAGGATTACCCGGAAAATGTCCTTGGAAAAAGGGCTCATTAAAGGTTACATTCTTAATACCTATAATGTGATTCTGACCCATTTCCAAAACCTTGTCAACCATCAAAAATGGAAAACGATGTGGCAACATTTTTTCTACATCTACCGATGTATACAAAGGTGGTTTGTTTGGATCGTATTTAGGAACCCTAACCGTACCCCTGGTTTTTTTAATTAAGGCCTTTATCTTTTTACCAAAAGCCACATTGGCGGCATGCCCAGGCCTAGCTGCCATGATTTGCGCTTTAATAGGCACCCCAATTAAGGCCAAATCGCCAATTAAATCCAACAATTTGTGTCTAGCTGGCTCGTTGTGAAAACGAAGGTCAACATTGTTCATAATGCCTTCTTTCTTCACTTCTACCTTAGGCTTATTAAACATTTTAGCCAAGCTCTCTAACTCGCTGTCTTCAATAACCCTATCTACAATTACGATGGCATTGTTTAAATCGCCACCTCTAATTAAACCATTGTTATAAAGCAATTCCAACTCGTGCAAAAAACAAAAAGTTCTGCAACTGGCAATATCGGTTTCAAACTCTTTTAAACTGGTAATAGAAGCATGCTGCGAACCCAAAACAGGTGAATTATAATCTACCATTACAGTTAAACGATAATCGTCTAATGGCATGGCTATCATCTCCACATTTCGCTCGTCTTCGGTATAATAAATATTCTGTGGAATAGAAAAATACTCGCGTTCAGCCTCTAATGGGTGTATGCCTGCTTCTTTTAAAGCTTTCATGAAAAACTGAGAACTGCCATCCATAATGGGGGTTTCGCCACCATTAATCTGAACCAAACAATTGTCAATTTCTAATCCGGCCAAGGATGCCATTACATGCTCAACGGTAGCTATTCGTGCTCCATTTTGCTCAATGGTTGTACCCCTAGAAGTATCTACTACATTGTCTACATCTGCATCTACTATTGGTTGTCCTGGTAAATCTACCCGCTGAAATTTAATGCCATGGTGGTCCTTTGCAGGAAGAAATGTCATGGTTACTACCTGGCCAGTATGAAGACCTACACCTTCAACACTCACCGATTTTTTAATCGTTGTTTGCTTCATAATAATCTTGCAAAAAAAACAAAAAGCAGGTAATATGCCCTGCTTTTTTTTAATATTATTCGCTTTTAATCTTTTTTAATTCTTTTTCGAGGGCATCAACCCTGCTCATTAATTCTGGTAATCGCCTAATTACAGCGCTAGAGCGCAAGGAATCGCGCACTTCCATCACCGGTGTGCCAAACCATTTTTTATCTTCATCCACAATATTTCCTAAAACCCCTGCCTGCCCCCCAAATTGGTTGCCATTGGCAATTTGTAAATGTCCGGCAATCGCTACTTGTCCGCCCACCACCACATATTTCCCTAGTTTTGTAGAGCCTGCAACACCTGCCTGACCAGCAATTACGGTATGTTCGCCAATTTCAACATTGTGTGCTACCTGAATCAAATTATCCAATTTAACCCCTTTTCTTATGATGGTTGATCCCATGGTTGCCCTGTCTATGCTGCAATTTGACCCAATCTCCACATCATCTTCTATAATAACATTGCCGGTTTGGGGAATTTTTTTGTACGACCTATCGGCCAAAGGCGCAAAGCCAAACCCATCGGCCCCAATAACCGTGCTGGCATGAATGATACAATTGTTGCCAATAACACATTCGTGGTAAATTTTAACCCCAGGATAAATAATACAGTTTGAACCAATTTGCACGTTTGCGCCAATAAAAACCTGTGGGTAAACCTTGGTTTGATCGCCTACATTTGCCCCTGCAGCGATATAAGCAAAAGCCCCTACATAAACTTCCACACCCAATTTTGCGTGTTCATGCACAAAACACATTGGTTCAAGCCCGCTTAATTGTGCACTTGGATTGCTAAATTTTTCCAACAAAAAGGTAAATGCGGCATATGGATCATCTACCCTAATTAAGGTAGTGCTAATTTCTTTGCTGGGAGTAAAACTCCTATTTACCAGCACGGCAGAGGAGCCAGTACGATAAATATGTTCTTCATATTTGGGATTTGCCAAAAACGACAAGGCTCCTGTTTTTCCTTCCTCAATTTTAGCAACGGTATTCAATACGTGTGAACCGTTTCCTTCAACAACGCCGTTGAGTAATTTAGCTAGTTCTGCAATGCTTATTTCCATAGGTTATAGGTATAATTACGGCCTAAAGGTAAAAGATTTAGGGTAACAGAGAAAATATTTTGTTACAGATTTGGTTAATGCTTCAATATTATACTGATCCGAGGCCTTGGTAATGTCTTTTAAACTGCCGTCTTTAAACAATATTTTGATGTTAAAATTATCGAGGCTGTATGCCCTATTTTTTACCGAATCGGTAAACACAAAATAATCTGCTTCGGCTAAGCTAATTCCTTTTTCCAAGGCAACTCTTTGCTTCAACTCGGCTATTTGGTTCAGACCAAATGGTTCATTTTTTAATTCTACTTTTGGCAGCAAACGGTCTTTTAAAATGGTGGCCAAACTGCTCAACACCACATCGCTGTGGAAGCACCAAACTTTAATGGCACTCATCACGTCATCGTCGTCTATCAAGGTATAATTTTCGATGGCTTTTGGATCGGCAAAAAACTGCTTTCCATCCAATCGATTGTCTAAAAAATATGCCAAGGCGGGCGCTGCAAAAAGCTTCTCTCCCCTAGCAATTAGCTCAAAAGCGCGCTCTAAAGTCTTTACCAAAACAGATTCTGCGGCCACCACCGTTTTGTGCAAATATACCTGCCAATACATTAAGCGGCGGGCAATTAAAAACTTCTCTATGCTGTAAATTCCTTTCTCGTCTACCACCAATTCATCGTTGGCCACATTAAGCATTTTAATAATCCTATCTTGCCCAACAACGCCCTCTTGCACCCCACTGTAAAAACTATCGCGACGCAGGTAATCTAGTCGGTCCATGTCTAACTGGCTGCTCACCAATTGGTGCAAAAATTTGCGCGCATATTGATCGGTAAAAATCTGAATACACAAATCCAATCGCCCACCTAAATCTGCATTCATGTTGTGCATTAAATGCAAAGAAATCTCTTCGTGTTGCAGGTTTTTGATAAGAACATTTTCGAGTGTATGCGAAAACGGACCATGCCCAATATCGTGCAAAATAATG
This sequence comes from bacterium, assembly GCA_034439755.1. Classification (GTDB taxonomy): domain Bacteria; phylum Bacteroidota; class Bacteroidia; order UKL13-3; family UKL13-3; genus B1. The sequence goes on along the minus strand of JAWXAZ010000123.1, from coordinate 21,380 downwards.
GCTGCCAAAACTGCTTCTTCCTCTTGGGTGCTAATCTCTATGCCTTTTTGTCGAAGCGTTGCAAGTGCATCTTGGGTAAGACTCATAGCGCCAATTACGTGCTGGAATCGGGTATGTTGCGCCCCTGGATAAACATAATTAGAAAGCCCTAACTGTTTGATCCTACGCAAGCGCTGGAAATTTGGGTGAGCAATAATGTCGTAAATGAGGTCGCACGGAATGCTGACAAATCCATAAACTGGGTCGTTAAAATTTTTTAGTTTGTTGAGCGCCACAATGTATTAGGTAAATTATTCGTTACTTCGCAAAGATATGGTTTGGAGGCATCATTTTTGCGCCAAGCCAATTAGTAAAAAATAGCAAACTATGAACGCAAGTATTCTTTGGGCCGACGATGAAATTGATTTATTAAAGCCACATATTTTATTTCTTACCAACAAAGGTTATGTTGTTGATAAAGTTACCAATGGAATTGATGCCATTGAAAAAGCAAAAGCGAAAAAATACGATGTAATTTTCTTGGACGAAAACATGCCAGGCATCAGTGGAATTGAGACTTTAGCTCAGATAAAGGTTATTTTACCAGATGTTCCTGTGGTAATGATTACCAAAAGCGAGGAAGAGAATATTATGGAGGATGCTATTGGCAACCAAATAGCCGATTACCTTATTAAGCCTGTTAATAGCAACCAAATCTTACTTTCCTTAAAAAGAATTTTGGATGGCAAACAATTGGTAACAGAAAAAACAGCGCAGAACTACCAGCAAGAGTTTAGGCAATTGAGCATGGATTTGTCTGATGTGAACGACTTTGAGGGTTGGTCTACCATGTATAGAAAGTTAATTTATTGGGAATTAGAATTGGCCAAAAGTGGCGAAACGGGCATGGATGAAATTTTGGCCATGCAAAAGCGTGATGCCAATAACGGTTGGAGCAAATTTGTAAAAGACAATTTCGTTTCTTTTCTTAAAAAACCAGACGGTAAAACACCTGTGATGAGCCATACCGTAGTTAACAAAAAGCTTATTCCACTTTTAAAAGATGAAACGCCTACTTTCTTAATATTAATTGACAACTTTAGGTTCGACCAGTGGAAGGTGGTTCAAAGCACTTTAAACGAACTCTTTAACTTGGTGTTGGAAGAAACCTATATGACCATTTTACCAACCACTACACACTATGCGCGCAACAGTTTCTTTGCTGGCATGTTGCCTTTGGAAATCGAAAAATTGTATCCCAATCTTTGGGTAAACGAGGAGGATGAAGAGGGTAAAAATATCCATGAAGAAGATTTGTTGGGTAGGCAATTATTGCGTTCTGGCTATAAAGAAAAATTCTCTTATACCAAAATTACCAACCTTAATGCGGGCAAAGATTTGGTGGATGCAATTCCAAATTTATGGCACAATAAATTGAATGTAATCGTTTACAATTTTGTAGATATGCTAAGCCATGCGCGCACCGAAATGAATGTAATGAAAGAGCTGGCAGAAAACGAGGCCGCTTACCGCAGCATAACGGCGTCTTGGTTCGAACATTCCCCGCTGTATGAAGCCATTAAAAAGATTGCTTCCAAAAAAGCACGCATTGTAATCACTACAGACCATGGCTCAATTAGGGTAAATAATCCGGTTAAAATTGTGGGCGACCGTGCAACAAGTACCAATTTGCGGTACAAGCAAGGGCGCAATTTAAACTACAACGAAAAGGAACTATTTTCTATTAAAAACCCTGCCGATGCTTTTCTACCTAAGCAAAGTATGAGTTCTAGTTATGTGTTTGCCATGGGCGAAGATTTTATGGCTTATCCAAACAACTATAATTACCATGTTAAGATGTATAACAATTCTTTTCAACATGGCGGCATTAGCCTCGAGGAAATGATTGTTCCTTTTGTGGTTTTAGAAACCAAATAATTTTGCTGGCTTACTGTTAGCTTCTCGTATTTTTATAGGGCGAGCTTTGCCATAATTTTTGTACCATTGCAGCTTTTTAAGAGAAGCCTGCTATGGCCTGTTTTACCAATTTCTCAAAATATAATAGCTCCATTTCACTGAGAATTTTAAGTGCTATGAATTTGTTAAACCCAAATTAATCAATAGGAGGTTTGAAAAACCGAACGATTTGATTAATTTGGGTTAACCCCGAGGTAATGATTGTTTTAATCCCGTGCATACGGAAGTGAATTACAATCATTTATTCGATTCAGCATTTTTTAATGCTGAATTTGGGTTAAATTGGCAAAACCAATGTAATAGGGGGAGAAAGACTTCAACTATTTAAACTTTGGTTATTAGCGGCTAAAATGAATAAGCAAATGGTATGTTAAAGTATTTAAAAATTTTCGACTTGAACCAAAAAGTTGATTATAAAACAGAAGTTTTATCGGGCCTTACCGTTGCATTGGCGCTGGTTCCAGAGGCCATTGCATTTGCCATGATTGCAGGCTTATCGCCCTTAGTGGGCTTGTATGCCGCTTTCTCAATGGGATTAATTACCTCTGTATTTGGTGGTCGCCCAGGAATGATATCTGGTGCCACTGGAGCAGTTGCAGTAGTAATTGTTGCATTGGCAAAAACCCATGGCATCGAATACATATTTGCCACGGTAATTCTAGCGGGTATTTTACAAATGGCATTTGGTTTTTTTAGGTTAGGCAAATTTATAAGTTTGGTGCCACAACCTGTTATGTATGGCTTTGTAAACGGACTGGCCATTGTGATTTTCTTGTCGCAGATTCCACAATTTAAAGTTATTGGCACCGATAATTGGTTGCAAGATTCTGCCTTATATATCATGCTGGCTTTGGTAGCACTTACCATGTTTATTATTTGGGGATTGCCCAAAATAACCAAAGCCGTTCCGGCCTCTCTCACAGCAATTTTAGCGGTATTTGCTGTGGTAACCCTATTTGGCATACAAACCACCACCGTGGGCGATATTGCCTCTATTGCAGGCGGCTTCCCTCCTTTTCATATTCCAAATTTACCTTTCGATTTTGCCACCTTACAAGTGATTTTTCCTTATGCTTTAATTGTAGCGGGTGTAGGCTTAATTGAGAGCCTACTAACCCTAAATTTAGTTGATGAAATTACCGAGAGCAAAGGCAGAAGCAACAAAGAAGCAGTAGCACAAGGCTTAGCAAATTTTGTTACAGGATTTTTCTCGGGAATGGGCGGTTGCGCCATGATTGGGCAAAGTTTAATCAATATATCAAATGGCGCAAGAGCAAGATTATCTGGCATTGTAGCCTCTACCATGTTATTGGTTTTTATGATGTTTGGCAGCAGTTTAATCGAAAAAATGCCCATGGCAGCATTAACCGGATTAATGATTATGGTGGCAATTGGCACCTTTGAATGGATAAGTGTGCGCATGGTCAATAAAATGCCCAAGCACGATATTTTTGTTGGCGTGGTGGTTATTGTGGTAACTGTTCTAATGCATAATTTAGCCCTAGCAGTGTTAATTGGCGTTATTATTTCGGCCTTGGTATTTGCCTGGGAAAGCGCAAAACGAATTCGTGCTAGAAAACATACCGACGAAAATGGGATAAAGCATTACGAAATATTTGGACCACTTTTCTTTGGATCAACCAAAGCGTTTACAGATAAATTCGATATTCAAAACGACCCCATTGAGGTAATCGTCGATTTTAAAGAAAGTAAAATTGCCGATATGAGCGCCATCGAATGCATCAATAAACTAACCGAACGCTATTTAAAAAATGGCAAAACCATTCACCTCCGTCACCTAAGCCCCGATTGTCGCCAGTTGTTGCAAAATGCCGAAAAAGTAATAGAGGTCAATATCATGGAAGACCCTACCTACAAAGTGGCGGTGGATTAAGTACAACATCTAAAAGATTTACCTGCTGCTTCATTTATTTCAGAAATTCCTCCCCATTGGCAGCCAAAAATAATACATCAATATCCTTTTGAAAACTTAATTTCTCCTGCAATGAAACCCTATTTGGTTACTTATCATCAACAATAGCAATGCGCATAATCCTATAATTTTTATCTGTTAAAGGTGTTTCCATATTCTAACGTTATCCATACAGCATATGCATTATTTTAAGTTTACCTCTATCCTTGTGCCTGAACCAATTACCGATTTTACCCTAAATTATGCCAGGTGGCATTAATTTTTATTGTAAACATCTATTCCCATGTTATGACCAATCACAATTGCCCTAATGAATCTTCATAAAAGGTAAAACCAGTTGTGCCGCCCAATGAATTGGAATCCTGTTCATCCCTCCCCTAAGAATGTAACTTGTAGCCATCAAACCTGTTTAAAACATTGGCAGTAACAAACCACATAAAACCCCTGGTATTTTGTATGGCATCCCATACAGAGTTTTGAGCAAAGTCATTCTCAACCGAATAGTTGGTGAAATTTTGATTTAGTTGGGCCAAACCAAATTCAACTCAATAATTCATTAAGCAATATTATTGCTCTTTTGATACCGAATGTTTAATATTGACCATGCACATTAAACCTGTTATAAACTTACAAAGTATTTTTGTTAGCGTTAGTTTAATCTTTGCCCATTTCGATATAAATGCTCAAACAAACTATGCAAACTTAGTCAACCCTTTTGTTGGCACAGGCGGACACGGTCATACTTTTCCGGGACCTACCGTGCCTTTTGGGATGGTGCAGGTTGGACCAGATACCCGCATAGATGGCAGTTGGGATGGTTGTAGCGGATATCATCATTCAGACTCCATTATTTATGGGTTCAGCCATACCCATTTAAGTGGCACGGGTTGCAGCGATTTTGGCGATGTGATGCTTATGCCTACACAACAGCAAAATCCTGCTTTTAAACCCAGCGATTATGCCTCCACCTTTTCTCATACAAGCGAAAAAGCAAGTGCGGGATACTATGAAGTAACCCTGCAAAAAAATAACATCGATGTTGCCTTAACTGCCAGTACACGCGTGGGTTTTCACCAATACACTTTTCCCCAAAATGGCATATATCAAGTGGTGCTCGACCTGCTACACCGCGATAAATTATTGGATGGAAATATTACCCAAGTGAACAAGCATACCATCAAAGGTTTTAGAAGAAGTGAGGCTTGGGCCAAAGACCAAAGAGTTTATTTTTATATTGAGTTTTCAAAAGATTTTACATCCATAATTTCAAACAATTCGGCACAAATTTCAACTCTAAAGCAAGAAAATTTGGTAGCAGAAAAAGCCACCCAAAGTTATTTCAATTTTAACATGAAAAAGGACGAAAAACTTTGGGTAAAGGTTGGCATTAGCTCAGTTGATGAAGAGGGTGCGCGCAAAAATATGGTGACAGAAATTCCGCATTGGAATTTTGAACAAACGCGCCAAGAAGCAGAAGCGTTGTGGAACAAGGAGCTTTCTAAAATTGAAATAAAGGGCGGAACTGCAGAACAAAGAACGATTTTTTACACGGCCTTATACCATTGTTTTATTCACCCAAGCATTGCCAATGATGTAGACGGAAGATACCTTGGCAGAGACTTTAAAGTGTATCAAACCAACGGTTTTAACTATTATTCGGTGTTTAGTTTATGGGATACTTTTAGGGCCTTGCACCCCCTATTTAATTTGGTTCAGCGCGAAAGAAACATTGATTTTATTAAAACATTTTTGGCGCAATACCAGCAAGTAGGCCGCATGCCTATGTGGGAACTGGGCAGCAATGAAACAGATTGTATGATTGGCTACCACTCTGTAAGTGTAATTGCAGATGCATTGGCAAAAGGCAATAATCGGTTCAATCCAAAACTGGCCATGGAGGCAACTTTGGGCACGGCTAAGAACCACAAATATGGTGCATCAGTCTTCCATCAAAAGGGCTTTCTATCTGTGGAAGATGAGCATGAAAGTGTAAGCAAAACCTTAGAATATTCATACAACGATTGGGCTGTTTCTGAAATAGCTAAATACCTCGATCCAGCACAAGCAAAAAAATTAAGTGCACAATTGGAGCTAAATAATTGGCAACATATATATAATGCCAAAACCGCATTTATGCAACCCAGAATGAATGGCGGTTGGTATAGTTTGTTTAACCCAAAAGAGGTTAACAACAACTATACAGAAGCCAATGCATGGCAATACAGTTTCTTTGTGCCACAAGATGTGCCTGGCTTAATTTCTGCTATGGGGGGCAAAATTGCCTTTGAAAAAAAACTGGATGAACTGTTTCAAACCAGTTCAAAAACCAGCGGCAGAGAGCAAGCAGATATCACCGGATTAATTGGTCAATATGCCCATGGCAACGAACCGAGTCACCACATGGCGTACTTATATAATTATGTTGATAAGCCAGAAAAAACGCATGCTCGAGTAAAACAAATTCTACAAGAAATGTATCACAATGCACCAGATGGCTTGGCTGGCAACGAAGATTGCGGACAAATGAGTGCTTGGTATGTTTTTAGTGCAATGGGATTTTATCCCGTTACACCGGGTTTAAACAGCTATGAATTGGGCGCGCCATTGTTCAATGAGGTAACAATAAAAGTAAACAAACAAACCAATATTTTAAAGTTCCCAATAGCAGATGCACAAAGGTTATTTGTAGAAGAAAGTATAGCAAATAGAGTTGATTGTAAAAATACGCTCAGTAAAAATACGCTCAGTAAAATTAGACTCAGTAAAAATACGCTCAGTAAAAATACGCTCAGTAAAATTACTGAGTTTGCGGACGGATATTGGGGAAATGAAAAAGTAAAGTATCATTTCCATTTCCATTTTCCCGATTCAAATATTACCCGATACTTTTATTTTGATACAGATGCAAAACCAATTATGCCAAATGATGCTGTAGCTAGCACCAGCAAGGCTTTGCCATCACCCATAATTGAAACAGCAAACCAAACCTTTAGAGATAGTTTACGGGTAACTATTTATCCAAATTTTTATAAGAAGAACTTAAAAATTTCCTATGAAATAGCTGATTTAGAAAACAAAATTATAGAGAGAAAAAAATACAACAAACCATTTTATATCCATCAATCGAGTATAATTCATGCAAAAATAGAAGATAAAAATTTACATCAATCATTTGAAGCCCATGGCAAATTTTATTATATCGCTCACAATTGGGATATCACATTAGGCAGTACTTATAACAATCTGTATACTGCTGGTGGTGTAGAAGGTTTGGCAGATGGAATTTATGGCGATAAAGATTGGCGTAAGGGCAATTGGCAGGGATATTATGGCAGTGATTTTATTGCCACTATTGACTTAAAAAAAGAACAAGAAATTTCGAGCATTTATGCCAATTTTTTGCAAGACCAAAGTCCTTGGATTTTAATGCCTCCTGAAGTATTATTTTATGGTTCTAATGATGGGGTAAATTTTAATTTACTTGGCAATCTCACCCACGATGTTCCAGAAAATTATGATGGCGTAATAATCAAAAAAATAGAACTGAATTTGCCCAATAAAATCAGAACAAAATACGTAAAAATAGTGGCCAAAAACTACGGCAAACTACCCAAATGGCATATCAGTGCAGGCGAACAGGCCTTTATTTTTGTCGACGAAATTGGCGTTAAATAAAAGGCATCACCATTTAAACAGTTATCGCAAGCAAGGTTTGCTTAAGTGAAGGCCATTTTCACTTAAATAAAAGGAACAAACATGGGCACTTGTTTCTGATATTCGATATAAGCTTGCCCAAATTGTGCCACCAATTTCTGCTCCTCCCACTTGGCACCCACATACAAATATACAGCTCCCAATATGCTAAATATGGCTGAACCTAAACAAGGTTTATACAAAAAGTATCCTATAAAAATAAGATAGCTCGCGGTATACAATGGATGTCTAACGTATTGGTTCAGACCGAGAATTTTTAACTCTTCTGAAATAGCAGCATTGAAACTTTTGTTGCGTAATTGACTAAGGCCAGAAAACTCTTGTAGACTATAATTTTTAAAACTAAGGTAACTTAAAACTGCGCCAAAAGCCATTAAAAAATAGCCCAAATATTGAAGCCAAAGAACAGAAAAATACGCAGGCTCCGCTATTCCTTTTTGAACCCAAAACGCCCATAAAAACAAGGCGACAGAAACAAGATTATAAAAAACACGATAAGGGGCCACCCAAGATGGTGCGTTAACAGAAACCCATAATTTAACAATGCTTGAGGCAAGCAAACTATGCGTGCCATAAAACAAAATCCAAAGAAAAATTAGCTCAATATACATTATATTTTCACTTGCTCACGCAAACGAATTCCTTTCTCTGTTTGCTCAACAGTACATGCTTCATGAATGGGATCGTGCTCAAAATATAAGACCCAATTATTCTCTGCGGCCATGGTTAAAATATCCGATTTTTCTTTCATGGTATCGAGCGGACGAACATCATAACCCATCACATAAGGAATAGGCAAATGCGCTTGCGTTGGAATAACATCTGCCAAATAAATCAACTTACTTCCATTGTAAGGCACCAATGGATGCATCATGCTTTGGGTATGTCCCTTCGAAAACAACAAATCTATATCTGCATGAAATTGCTGTCCGGCTTTCAACAACTGCAACTGTCCGCTTTCTTGTATGGGCATTATATTATCCTTTAAAAAGCTCGCTTTCTCGCGCGAATTGGGCATCATAGCCTCATTCCAATGATCCTCTGCCACCCAATAAGTAGCGTTGGGAAAAGCAGTTTCTAGCTTGCTCTTATCGGCATTATATTGAATGCTGCCGCCACAATGATCAAAATGCAGATGGGTAAGCACCATATCGGTAATGTCGTTTCTGCTAAACCCATGCTTAGCCAAAGATGCATCTAAATTGTGGTTACCATGTAAAAAATAATATCCAAAAAACTTGGCATCTTGCTTATTGCCCATGCCATTGTCTATTAACATCAATCTATCTCCGTCTTGAACCAATAAACAGCGCATGGCTAAACTAATCATGTTGTTTTCATCGGCAGGATTAGCCTTATTCCAAATACTCTTAGGCACCACACCAAACATTGCACCCCCATCCAACTTAAAATGTCCTGTTTCAATTGTAAATAAATTCATGCAACAAGATTAAGTAATTTTTCAAAAAATTACTTAAATTAATTCATATGATTGCCACAAAAAAAAGCCTCCAAAACTTTCTTTACCGCAATAAAGTTACATTTCCTTTTAGGGTTTTGTACTTCCCTTTTCTGCCATAACCTGTAGCAATATATACGTAAACATCTGGCTGAACCAACTCGCCATTATAGGTTCCATCCCAGGCTTTATTCATATCATTTGTCTCAAAAAGCCTATTGCCCCAGCGATCATAAATCTGCAAGTTAAACGATTTTACAAATACGCCCGTAAGCAAAAATCCATCATTTAACTTATCGCCATTATTGGTAAATGCATTGGGCGCATAAAGTCTTGGTTCGGTGCTCATGCATGCAATGTTAGACCAACTCTCCACCCAATTGCTATCCTTCTGATAAGCCACCACTTGATAGCAATAATCGTCTTGGTTAAAATTGATATAATCGTGTTTCGTTGCTAAGGTATCTTGCGCAAACCTGGTGGTAATTAATTCTTTCTCACCAAAGCTGTCATTATAAAAATAAACCTCATAGCGTTCAACCCCAGAACCCCAATTTTCATAGGCATTCCAAGAAATATCAGGATCTTCAATTAACTTGTCATTCTTTTCTACATTCACAGAAAGCAATATGGTTTTGGCCTTATTGGATGGCTCACTTAACCCACCACAATCGTCTCTTAAATAAACCACATAGCTATACGAATACCGCTCAACATCTACATCCAAATCCACATAAAAAGAGTCTGCACTGCTTTTTACAATTGTCTTAATGGGTGCTCTTGGATCAGCCGAAGTTCTTTTTAACACATAAGAAAATGGATAATAATATTGGCGCTTAAACCATTGAATCAAAACATTTGTATTGCCTGCTACCGTTGCTCTTAAAGCCCTAGTTGAAGGGGTAAAAGCCTTAAAGATTGGAATAGCCGCGGCAGTATCACTCGTCGATTCAATGGAACCAAACTCACCCTTAACTTTATAATAGTGAACTTTATGACAATAGATTTGAGTGTCTGTAAAAACAAGCTCTTTGCCCCGCACCTGCCCTATTTTCCTGAAATTTTTAGTCTGCTCATCCAATTTATAAATGGTATAAAATTGAACAGAATCCCAACCTATATAAGGTGTCCAAGCTAAGTCAACCGCATTCTCCACCCCTGTAGCCTTTAACTCTATGGTGGTATGCACCTCATCTGCCAATGAAACATTCTTACAGGCATCCACACTCGTTAACCGATAAGAGTAATTATACCGCAGCGTATTTAGGTTCAAAAAGCTTTGCAGTGTATCTTGTAAATTATAAACGTGCCTTATTTGGCTTGGCACAGAACCAACATAATTATACGCTATTTGGTAATGGTCAAGATCGGGCTCAAGCGATTTTAGAAATTTAAAGCTCACCTCCTCATCATTTGCTACACTTGCACTTATTGCAAATGGCTTGGCTGGTGGAATGCTATCCTTAAAAACTTGAAAGGCTATTGAATCTTGCTTAAAACCTTTGCAACCTAAATGGTCTGTCACCTCAAATAATACCGGAATATTTCCTATCCTGTTGCATGAAACTACATGCGGCCCAAGACTATTATACACTTGTTCATCTACGTTCCAATAATAACTTTTGACATTGTTTACAGGTAGCACACTGCCTGTTATGGTTAGGTCTGAACCTAAACAATTTTTGAATTTACTCACAGAAAAATCAACCTTTGGATTGTCTAATACTTGTATGGAATCAATTCGAGGCAAGCCAATTTTACAGCCTGCCGAATCTGTTAAAGTTAAACTAGGAATATACCAACCTGCTCTCGTATAAAGATGTTTGGTATTGGCTGTAGTATCTATTACCCCATCTCCAAAGTCCCATTCATACTTTATTACATTCTGCCCAAAACTCAATAGGGTAACCAATAAAGGTGAGCATCCCAAATTTGGGGTAAGGGAATAAGAGCCAGACGGTCCACCAATAATAAGCATGTCGGGTATGGCCATCAATGATTTGCAACCAAGGGAATCGGTAACCGTTAACTGCACAGAATAAGTCCCTGGCAGCAAATAAATGCGAATGGGATTTTGTAAGTTAGACTGACCACCATCACCAAATTGCCAATCCCAGGTTGTAATTGGGGTTGAACCAATTTTGCTTTTATCAAAGAAGTAAATGGGCGGACCAGGACAATTGATTCTTTTGGGGTTTGCATCAAAATCAACCTTTGCTGGTCCGGTTAAAACCTTAATCATTTTTGTAGTGCTGTCTTTACAACCATAAGCATCTGTTGCTATTAAGGTAATGGGTAAAAGTGTATCTCCTCTATATACCAATTTAGCAATTCTAGTATTGCTTATTTGGTTGTCCATTTTCCACTGATAACTGATCGGAGTTAACCCAATTAAATCATCTGCACTTGGCGAAAAAGTAAAGGTGTCTTTTAAACAAGTTTTGGTTTGTTTAATTGTAAAATTAGGAATTGGCTTAGAAATATAAATCTTTCTCGACAAAGAGAACTTGCACCCAAAAGAATCAATCAAACTTAACTTTAAAAAGAAGCCCCCATTTTGATACGCAGGAGCAGAAGTAAATAAATACCTAGACTGCATTGAGTCGTTGTTTGTGTAAACTGTTGAATCGCCATTACCCCAAGTCCACACCCTCCTGGTAATAGGAAGTTCTGTTTTACTGCTATCGTAAACCAACATTAACATAGGAGCACAACCAAAATCTGGGGTCGAAGCAAAATTTATATTTGCGCCAAAAACCTGAATAGAATCAACCTTTGTTAAAGAATATTTGCAGCCTTTGCTGTCGGTTAAAGTTAAGGTAACCGTGTATTTACCCGGATTATAAAGTAAAGCACTAACAACATTTCCAACCAAATCATTTCCACCTATATTAAATTCAACCTTTACTATGTCGGTCATGGTAGCGGTAGTGTTTGTAATGAGTGTGGTTAAAGGCATGCAACCTTTGGCTTTTGCAATGGTGAAACTTGGCCTAATGTCTTTCTTAACATTAATTTGCCTCGAATAAAACGAACTGCAACCCGTTAGGGTATCAATGGCCAATAAGGAAACAGTATAATTGCCAGAGGAATCATAATCATGTGTAGGTGAAAACAATTTGGAACTATACCCATCACCAAAATTCCAAATAAATTTATTTCCGCCTTTGCTGATATTAGAAAAACTTGCAAAGGAATTGGTACATGCGTTTAAGGCAAATATAAACTTAGCAATAGGACCTAAAATTGTAATATACTTAATTTTTGTAACAGCCGATATACAACCATTATGATTTACATACAAACTGATATCGAATGTACCAGTATCTTTAAAATACAATAAATTGGAACTACCAGATCCAGAAACAAGGGTATCAGAATAGGTCCAGGAATAGCCCAAATTACCAATATTGGGATTGGTGGTAACCGAAAAAGAAACGGGCTGTTCATTAAAACAATACGTGGTCTTGGGACTGGTAAAGTTAGGCAACACCAACATGCCTGCTTTAACAGTATCCTTTTGTATGGAAATACAACCCTCCACATTGATGGCTGTGAGCGTAACAATATAAGTTCCGGTATCTGTATAGGTATAGTTGGGCGACTTTAAAGTAGAACTTGCACCAGCCTTACCAAAAGTCCAGGCAAAATTGTTAAATGGAGGCACATTTGTATCCAATACCGAAAAGCTAACGATTAAAGGAAAACATCCCATTTTAGGGTTAGAAACAATTTTTATTACCGCATTTCTAACCTTAATATAGCTCGCCATTTTAAGCGTATCTCGACACCCATTTAAGTGACTGGTAATTAAAGTTACATCATAATCTCCAAATTGGGTATAGGTAGTATTGGGATCCTTTTGCGCGGAGGTTAAGGTGTTTCCAAAGTTCCAAAAATAGCTAAGCGCATTGCTGCTGCTATCTGTAAACTGAACCGAAACAGGTACTTTACAAAAACTTGTTTTGTTGGCACTAAATCGGCTAACAGGTGAGGGCAAAACCGTAAAAAAAGCATTCTTACTAGCAGATACATCGCAGGTTCCCACCTTCACTTTTAACTGCACAGAATAGGTTCCTGCAGCTAAATTTTTGAGTGTAGCATTTTTAAAACTCGTTACCAAAACACCATTTATAAACCACTCGTACTGTATACCAAACGTGTCGAAATTGGTGGTGTTCAACAGAAATAAATTTCCAGGAGCACATAAATCTGGCGTTCCACTTATTTGAAAATCGGGCACAATATCTGCTATTTTAATAAACGCTGGCTTAACAATGCTTACTGTACATTGCGCTGCCGTTACCATTTTCAATTGAACCCCATAAGTTCCCTTATTGTTATAGGTGGCAATAGGTGAACGCATGCTACTGTTAGTGGCATTCCCAAAATCCCAAAAATAAGAATAGGAATCCACTGGATTTATAATGGGTGTAAATTGAGGCTTAAAAGGAAGGTCGCAACCAAAATTATTATTTGCAGTAAAGTTAACAACAGGCGGGGTCTGAGCCCAAATATAATTGTTTTTAATAAGCGACTTTTTACACCCATTGGCATCGGTTACCAGCAAACTTATTGGGTATTTGCCAGCCACACTAAAAAGGTTGGTCGGATTTTTTTGAGTAGCAATATTTCCATTTCCAAAATCCCAAGCCCAACTTTGCAAGGTACTTTGCACCAATGTGCTTGAATCAATAAATGAAATAGAAAGAGGCGTACAACCAGATTTTACCAAAGCACCAAAAGCTACATTGGGCAATGCATAAACCGTTATATACTCAATATTTGTTTTTGTGTTCGAACCAATTGCATTTGTTACGGTTAACTTAACGGTAAATTTTCCCGCCATAACATAAGAGGCCGAAGGGTTTTGCAAAGTAGAAGTATTTCCATTGCCAAATTGCCATAAATAGCTAGTTGGACTGCCAGTAGAAGTGCTTGTAAACTGCACCAAATGGGGCGCGCAACCTTGAAGTTGATTTGCAGTAAAGTTGGCAATAGGCTGAGATTGCGAAAACAAAGCCACGCACAAAAGACTAAAAAGTCCTGATATTTTTTCCCACCTTTTCAATGTTTCTTTAAGCTACCGCAAAATAACAATTATATCTCAAATAATTTGGAGTCAGGCCAGATTTCTAATTATTTTTAGAAAATATTAATATTAACTTCATGAATCAAAAAAACCTTCCTTAACCAAACTCAATTATGGAGTAGGTTTTCATGATAAAGGTATTATAATATATTCTTTCAATTCATGTGCATTTACATTCAAATTTGTTTATTTTCGTTAACATGAAAAACAACCTATTAAAAGTTAGTTTAACCTGCCTATTAAGCGTGTTATTATTTAACTCCAACCTCAAAGCACAAACCCAAGAGCCCAAAGCCGAACAGCCTAAAGAAGAAAAAGAAATTGTTACCATGGCAGAGCAAATGCCCGAATTTCCTGGTGGCAACGAGGAGTTGTATAAGTATTTGTCGAAGGAAATTAAATACCCAAAAAAAATGAGAGAAACCAAGCAAGAAGCCAAAGTTTTTGCACAGTTTACTGTTAATACAAATGGTGATTTGGAAGACATAAAAGTTATAAACGAGGTAAACCAAGAATTTGTTGATGAAACCATTCGCGTAATTAAAAAAATGCCAAACTGGATTCCAGGCCAACAAAATGGCAAACCAGTAAATGTAAAGTTCACCTTACCCATCCGATTTAAATTAAATTAATGCGCATACATTTCATCTCCATTGGCGGCGCCGTAATGCACAACATGGCCATTGCCTTACACAAAAAAGGTTATCAAGTTACAGGAACCGACGATGAAATTTATGAGCCTGCACTTTCTAGGCTTCACAAATACAGTATTTTACCCAAAGAGTTTGGCTGGAAACCAGAACTTATTACAAGCGATATTGATGCCATTATCCTAGGCATGCATGCCCGCAAAGACAATCCAGAATTGGCCCGCGCACAAGAATTGGGACTCAAAATTTATTCCTTCCCAGAATACATGTACGAGCAAACCAAAGACAAGTTAAGAATTGTTGTTGGAGGCAGTCATGGCAAAACCACCACCACCGCCATGATTCTGCATGTACTCAATTACCACCACCTAGAATTTGATTACTTGGTAGGCTCCCAATTAGCAGGATTTGAAACCATGGTAGGCTTTAGCAATACTTCTAAAATTGCCGTTTTTGAAGGCGACGAATACCTGACTTCTGCCCTAGATTTACGTCCCAAATTTCACTTATATCATGCAAATATTGGCATCATTACGGGCATCGCTTGGGACCATATCAACGTGTTTCCCACTTTCGAAAATTACCTTTGGCAGTTCAAGAAATTTGTACAAGATATTCCCACAGACGGCTCCATTATCTATTGTGAAGCAGACCCAGAAGTAAAAAAATTATTGGATCAAACCGAAACGGCTTGCGAAAAAATTGCCTATACCACACCAGAATTCTCGGTACAAAACGGACATTTCATTTTACCAAGCAGCCTCACAGAATCTGGCGCACCCCTTACCATATCATTCTTTGGCACCCACAACTTACAAAACATGATGGCCGCCAAACACGCATGTGCCAAGGTTGGGCTCAACCAAGCGCAGTTTTTTGAAGCCATACAAAGTTTCAAAGGCACTGCAAAAAGATTAGAAACCATTAAAGAAACTGCAGATTCACTTATCCTGCGCGACTTTGCCCATGCCCCATCAAAACTAAAGGCAACGGTAAACGCAGTGCGCCAATTATATCCCAATAGAACACTTATTGCCGCCTATGAATTGCATACCTACAGCAGCCTCAACAAAGACTTTTTACCCCATTACAAAGACACCTTGGTTGAGGCCGATATTAAAGCTGTATTGTTTAGTAAGCATGCCCTAGAAGCAAAAAAAATGCCCATGCTAGAGGTAACAGAAGTGGCAGCAGGTTTTGGCGAAGGCGTAAAAGTATTCACCGATAAAAATGAATTGCGCAATTACCTCAAGCAATTTTACACCGGCAAAGAAAACCTACTCCTCATGAGCAGCGGCAACTTTGATGGCATGAATTTAGAATTTTAAAACTACCATTCATATGGAAAAAATTACCATAAAAACCTATTGTTATTTAACACTACTATTTTTTTTCGGTCTGAACCAAAATAAGGCATTAGCGCAAGGAATTGTGCCTGGTTACCCGCAAACCGACGGTAGAGTGGAAAACCTGATTTCTAAAAACGATACCGTGTTTATGAGCGGTGCTTTTACAAGCGTTTATTATGCAGATAGCATTGCGAGTTATGGCACAATAATCAATAAAAATTCGGGCAAACCTGCCACCTTATGGGATCAACCTAATGGCGTGGTACATGCCAGCACACCAGATGGAAATGGAGGCTTTTTTATTGGTGGTGATTTCTCAAGAGTGGGCGGGCAAAATGCTGGAAGAATTGCGCATTTAAATAACCAGGGGCAACTAACCAATGTGTTGTTAAACAACAATGTTAATGGCGTGGTAAAAGCAATGGCTACCTTAGGTGATACCGTTTTTGTAGGAGGACAATTTAGCTTGGTGGGAGATTTTTTTGAAACTGCTGGTGCACCTGTTTTAAGGCATACAAACATGGTTAGCAAAAACTTCCCTTCTATTAATGGCAATGTAGATTGTGCCATTCCAGATGGCCTTGGCGGTTGGTATGTAACAGGCAATTTCACAAGTGTAGGTGGAGTTTTGCGTAATAGAGCCGCACGCATTGATTCCAACGGAAATTTACTTGCTTGGAACCCAAATATAAATGGCGTTACACTTACCATGACCATTTTTCAAGACAAGGTCTATTTGGGTGGTTCTTTTTCAAATGTGGGCGCTTTGGTAAGGTCGGGAATTGCCTCTGTAGATACCGCTTCTGGTGCTGTTAGCACTTGGAATCCCGGCACACCTTCTATGGTAATAAGATCATTTAGCAAAATAGGAAATTTACTTTATGTAGCAGGTGTTTTTACCAGTATAGCTGCTATTAGTCGGGCAAATATTGCCTCTTTTAATTTGCCTTCTGGCACCCTCACCAGTTTTAATACTTCCATGGCCAGTTCTGGAGCTTCTTTATTTTCGGTGGTGGCAGTAGGAAATAAAGTTTTTGTTGGAGGTTCATTCAATATTATTGGTGGAATTACCCGCAATAATTTAGCCTGCCTAGATGCCACAACATTTAATACCGTAAGCACTTGGAATGCCAATACCGACAATAGAGTTACCAAAATTCTTTACCACAATGGCCAAATCTATGTGGGTGGCCAATTTAACGTAATAAGAGGTATAGCAAAAACCTTTTTGGCCGCAGCCGATACAAGTACAGGAGTTATTCACCCCTTTAGTCCAAGTTTAACAGGAGAAGTGGTTGCCATGGAAATTGGCTCAAGCGATTCAACTTTATATATCTCTGGCGACTTTACCAATTGGTATTATTCTTACAACCTAAAAGATCACTCGGGAAGTCCATGGCCCTTAAAAGCAACCTATTATGCCAATACACTTTCTTTGGTTGGTTCAAGGCTTTTTGTAGGAGGATCCTTCAATGGCCTTGGTGGGGTAGACCGAACTAATTTAGCCGCATTTAGCAAATCCACTGGTGCCATTTTAAACTGGAATCCTAAAGCAAATTCGCGTGTTGAGGCAATTTGCAATGTAAAAGATTCCTTCATTTTTGTGGCGGGATATTTTAGTCAAATAGGCTCTAGTAACCGTGAAAATTTAGCTAGTTTTAACCGTGCTGGTAACCTTACAAATTTTTCGTTTGGGTTTTCATTTATGTCTTATGTGAATGCATTGGCCTTTAGTGGCGATTCAATTTTATATGTAGGGGGCAATTTTAGTAGTGTTAGCACCGCAAGTCCCTTTTTTTCAGCTTCAACCTTTGCGGGTAAAATAGCAGCGCTTAACTTTAGAACGGGTAGATTTCAACCTACTTGGAATCCAAACGCAAACAAAGAAGTTAACACACTTTTAGTTGATAGCAACATCGTTTATGTCGGTGGAATTTTTTCTTACATTGGCGGGCAAAATCGCAACAGTTTAGGTGCCGTTTTACGAAGCAATGCAATGGCAACCAATTTCAATGCTTTACTTCCTGCAGCTAGTATAATTAATGCGCTCGCAAAAGACATGAATAATCTCATTGTTGGAGGCAATTTTTACTATGCACCAAGTACAAGCATTATTCGCAAAAACCTAGCATCTTTCAATGTAACAAACAATACCCTCAACAACTTTATAAGCGAACCAGATTTACCTGTAAATTGCCTTGCAAAATTTGGAAATCAAATCTATTGTGGCGGAGATTTCACCGTCTTGGGCGCCTTAAGAAGAAACAATATTGCTGCCTTTTTAGCAAGTAGTGGTAAGATCCTAGATTTTGACCTAGGACTTTCTAATACTACTGGAAACATGATTGTTACGGCCATTGAATGGGTAGATGATTACCTTTTTGTAGGAGGAAATTTCACCAAGATTGGCGATTCTTCTAGGACAAATTTTGGCGTTATCCATATCCCCACACAAACAGTTCTTGCTTTTAAACCACAGCCGAATGGAACCATTTATTCTATTTATTATCACCAAAATTACCTTTACATATCAGGTCAATTTACATCCATTGCTGGTAACACAAGAAACAGATTAGCCATCTTTGATTATCCAAGCTTGACCATAAACGCTATAAACCCAAACTTTAGTGGGTGGGCCTTGTCATATGCGGTAATCAACACCAGTAAATTAATTTTAGGAGGTATATTTACAACTATTGGTGGAATAAGTGCCCCCAGTTGTGCAGCTTTTTCACTCCCCTCATTTAACAGAATTACCCCTACACCATTATACTTTAATCCGCTTGGAGCGTCAAGTGTTTCCCAAGTCAACCTAATCAAAAACCGATTAATGATTGCTGGTGGATTTACCGAAATTGGCGGACTGCCGCGCCCTTATTTTGCTATACTTGATTCCGCCACCTTATTACCCACTAACTTTATCTCCAATATCTCTGGAGGCGGTGTTTATAAATTTGGCATATCAGAGGCAGATAATGCTTATATGGGAGGTAATTTCACCACTTTAGGAGGTGCAACACGCAGCATTTGTGGCTCCATTTCTACCCTTACTGGTTTAGCAAATAATTGGTATCCTCAAATCCAAAATATTAACTCCATAAAAGCTCCGCAATTAAGTAAAATTATGGTCTTTGGAAATAAAGTCATCTTAGGTGGAACCTTTAACAGAATAAACGGAATGCCCATGCGAAGTTTGGCAGTTTTGTACGGAGCAGATACCGCTGCAACCATCAGTAGCCTGAGTTCTTCAGGTGCAGTTTGCCAAGGCGCTAACCTCACCATTAATTATACAGTTAGCAAAACATTTGGTTCAAGCAACCAATTTATTGTTGAACTGGTAGACACCGGATTCCCTTTTAAACCAGCCATACAAATTGGAACAATTTCTGCCTCTATTGGAGGCGCAATTGCAACTACCATTCCTTGGACAATTCCAATCAATAAAGGCTATTATGTTCAAATTAGGTCCACAAATCCAGTAAGTATTTCCAAGTCGGCAGCATCTTTAATAAGTCCCATTAATTGTATCCCAACCATCGGTCCAAGTAACTTGCTTTTCACCAATTTAACTAACCAAAGTGCATCGCTCGGTTGGACAAGAGGAAATGGTCAAAAATGCTTGGTAATTGCTCGTTTTGGAGCCACCGTGAATGTACTTCCATCAAATGGATTAAGCTATACTGCTAATTCAAATTTTGCACAAGGAGATTCTATTGGAAACGGAAATTTTGTGGTATTTAATGGCACCGGAAATTCACTCACTGTAAACAATTTAAACATGGCAAGCAACTACCATTTTGCCGTAATTGAATACAATGGAAACATGGCAAGTTCGGCCTATTTAAATGCACAAGCATTATATGGAAATGCAACTACTTTACCCGTAAAATGGTTAAAATTTAATGCAGAAAAATCGGGTTCAACCCAAGCCACCTTATATTGGTCAACTGCCTCCGAAACAAACAATGATCACTTCATCATTGAACGTAAAAACAAGGAAGAAATGGACTGGGAAAACATTGGCAAAATGCAAGGAAATGGAAATACATCTGTTCAGACTAATTACCTTTTTATAGATAATTTTAGCAAAGAAGTATTACAAGAAACATTGCTCTATTACCGCTTGAAACAAGTTGACTTTGATGGTAAATTTGAATACTCCAAAGTAGCAATTTTACCCTTAAAAAATAAAGAAGAAAACGCACTACTCATAAAACCAAATCCTTTCCATCAAGAGTTATCAATTTCCTTTGGTCTGTACCAAATCCTCAGCTATAAAATATACACCCTAAATGGAGAATTAGTTTTGAGCAAATTAAACCAATTGCCAGAAATAAAACTCAACACTTCCGATTGGATTCCCGGTCTTTATTTAATTGAACTCACCACGCCAGAAGGAATTTTCAGAAGCAAAATTGCGAAAAACAACATGTAGGTAAAGGTCGCAATAGGTCCCTATATATACGTTATGCAAATTCAGGATTTAAAAAAAAAATCGAAAATCGTAAAAAAACAATATTTTGCACCAATAAACAAAAAAATGAAAAAATCCTGTTTGTGCTTGCCGCTTCTTCAAGCTTAATGAGTATTGCTGGAGGTAAAAAAGAAGATTCAACTTCTTCCACAAACAACACTACAACCAAAACAAAAACAGAGAATTTAACTTCCTCTGCTTGGAGAGTTAATGCAATAACTGTTAATCCAGGAATTGTACTTGGAGGAGTAACAGTTACAGAATTTTATGCTTTTATGGATGCTTGTGAAAAAGATAATACCCGTAAATTTAATTTAATTTAGGTGGTATGGGTGTAGATGATGAAGGCGCTACAAAATGTATAGCAAGTGATCCACAAACTTTACCAATTACCTGAAAATTTAATTCTTCAGAAACAACCCTAACGATTGACACCCTTGAATTTACACCTTGGTGCAATTAGATGCTGCTGTATTTAAAATGTCTGAAATGGTAGGTGGTGCAGATATTGGCGGAACAGCAGGAACAAATTACACCCTTACCTTAACCGCTGGGCATTAATTAATATTAATTTCACAAAAAAAAGAGGTCCAAGTTTTTTGGACCTCTTTTTTTATGTTGTACAGACAAGGCATGCCTTGACTGTTTGGTAAATTCAGAACTCCTTACTTCTCGCAGTTTGACATACCTGCCAATTTGAAAATCATTGTTAAATCAGACCCAGGAAATATGGTTTTGGTTTGATTTAGGGTT
>JAWXAZ010000122.1:0-68539 GCA_034439755.1 bacterium | reverse complement strand
GGTTTGAACCAAGGTGTTGCGTCTGTGCTTGGTGAAAATGAAGGCGCAAATTCTTTCGGTTTGAACCAAGGTGTTGCGTCTGTGCTTGGTGAAAATGAAAGCGCAAATTCTTTCGGTTTGAACCAAGGTGTTGCGTCTGTGCTTGGTGAAAAAGGGAGTAAGCAGTTTTCTTTGTTTTGGAATTGGTCGGCAGCGGCGGCGGTATTGTTGGTAGCGGGGTTTTTGTTGCGGCAGGCGAATAAGGAATTTGTGGGTATTTCGAAGTTTACAAGTGAACAAATTCGAGATAAAAGTGCGAAGGATGCCAATGGGGCGCAAGTAGAAAGTGATGCCGGAAATGCAG
Organism: bacterium; assembly: GCA_034439755.1. GTDB lineage: Bacteria > Bacteroidota > Bacteroidia > UKL13-3 > UKL13-3 > B1. Next base: position 68,196 of record JAWXAZ010000122.1, on the reverse strand, counting down.
TGCCCATTGAGGTAAGGCCCAATGCCAATGAGAATGTAAAAGGTGGTGCCGGGAATGTTGAAATTGGTGCTGGTAATTCTGGAAGTTTAAACGTAGCAGGCAATGAGAATAAAGAAGGTGGTGCTGGTAATTTAAACTTAGTTGGTAATAGGAAGGCAAAAAGACTTGTTGGCAATGAATTGCAAATGAAGAAAAATGAAGCAAATGCTCTTGGTTCAAACCGAGAGAATGGGGATAAATTTGCAGCGAAGATTGAACAAAGTATTGGCAGTGTGCAAAGTGAAATTTTGTTTGCAGATGATGCCGTTAAACTTGCAATGGATGTTGAGAAGGTTGCGAGCAAAGCGAAGGATTTAAAAGATAATGATAAGGGTGTTGATGAGGCTATTCAAAATCCATTAAGCAATGTGTCGCAGGATATTCAGAACACGCAGAATGCACAGAACGATCAAAATACAAAGAACCTTCAAAACACGCAAAACACGCAAAACACGCAAAACACGCAGACCATGCAGACCACGAAAAAAGATAATTTAGAGGTGGTTGCCGAAAATATAAATGAGGATACAAACACGTACGTAAGTGATTTCAAAAAGGAGTTTATAAATGAAGCTGATAGCAAGTCTTTAAGCGAGTCTAAAAATAAATCTTTAAGCGAGTCTAAAAATAAGTCTTTAAGCGAGTCTAAAAATAAATCTTCAAGTGAGTCTAAAAATAAGTCTTTAAGCGAGTCTAAAAATAAATCTTTAAGTGAGTCTAAAAATAAGTCTTTAAGCGAGTCTAAAAATAAGTCTTTAAGTGAGTCTAAAAATAAGTCTTTAAGGAATTCCATCAGTAAGTCTGATATCGATGCAAGAATTATATCCAAAAGTGATTCCAAAAGCAATCCCAAAACTAAGCCGCTTAAAAACACCAAAACAATCAAAAATGCGGAACAACCCATCAACGATTCGCTCATTTATTTTGAGGCTTTGAGGCAATATAAAAGGGGACAGTTAGATTCGGCTTTGCTAAATATAAAAAAAATCACCCCTTATGCAAAAGCTCAGTATTATAAGCCTTCGCAGGTGTTGTACAAGCAAATAATGGAGAAACGTAAAAAGTAATTTATGTTGTTTCATACCCAAAATTTTGCCTTTTTTTTAACAGCTGTATTTTTGTTATTTTGGTTTTTGGTGCCCAAGAAATTAACGGCGCAAAATGTATTGTTGATAGCTGCCAGTTATGTTTTTTATGGCTTTTGGGATGTTCGGTTTTTGGTGCTTTTATGTCTTTCTACACTCATCGATTTTTTTACGGGATTGCAAATTCATGCTGCCTCAAATGAGCAAAATAGGAAGCGCTGGTTGTGGCTTAGCATTGTGCTTAATTTTGGGCTCTTAGCGTATTTTAAGTATGTCAATTTCTTTATCGATAATGTGATTAACTTGCTGCAAAATATGGGCTTTACAGCAAATCTTGCTTTTGTAAATGTATTGCTTCCAGTGGGCATTTCGTTCTATACTTTTCATGGCATTTCTTATGTAATAGACATCTATTATAAGCGGATTGAACCCACGCGCGATTTTGTAGCTTATGCTTTGTTTGTTAGCTTTTTCCCGCTCTTGGTGGCGGGTCCCATAGAGCGTGCCAATCACCTATTGCCGCAATTAAAACAGCTCCGTAAATTTGATTATTCTGAGGCAGTTTTGGGCTTAAAACAAATCTTATGGGGCCTATTTAAAAAGATGGTGATTGCAGATAATTGCATGGTTTTGGTTGATCATGCTTTTGCCTACCACAATACTTTACCTGCCTCTACTTTGGCCATGGGTGCCATTTTTTTTAGCTTTCAAATTTACGGCGATTTCTCTGGCTATTCCGATATTGCCATTGGCACTGGTCGCTTGTTTGGCATTGAGTTGTTAAAGAATTTTTCGTTCCCCTATTTTGCCCATAGCATAGCTGATTTTTGGAAGCGTTGGCATATCTCGCTCACCTCTTGGTTTAGAGATTATTTGTTCTTGCCATTAGGTGGCAGTAAGGTATCAACTTGGTTGAGCATGCGCAATGTATTGGTGGTTTTTTTGGTGAGCGGCTTTTGGCATGGAGCCTCGTGGACTTTTGTGGTTTGGGGATTGTTGAACGCACTTTTTTACCTATTTTACATAAATGTTTATACAAGATTTGGCATGGCAAAAAGGGTGTATAACCTAGTAGGTGGCAGCAGGCATGTTGCTTGGCGCTTGGCCATTTGGGAGGGCGTAAGCATTCTTTCAACCTTTTTATTGATGAGCTTTCTATGGATATTTTTTAGGGCAGAGAATTTAGGTGAGGCTTTTTCTTTTATAAAACATATATGCCATAGTTCCTTGTTTTCTAATGTACTGGCTGAACCAAAATTAAACGCGTATATTTTGCCTTTGTTGGTGTTTTTTCTTTGGGTAGAATGGCAGGGAAGACAGGCGCAATTTGCTTTGCAATATTTTATGCAAGCATACCCTAAACCACTTCGCTGGGGCTTTTACGGCATGCTTGTTTTTTTAATAGGCATGTATATGACCGTTGAGACTTCACCTTTTATTTATTTTCAATTTTAAGCGTGGGATTTATTATAAGATGCGTAAGTTTTTGATACAATTTGGCTTGTTTTTACTATTTGCTTTAATTACTTATAGTGTACTTTTAACCATTTGGGGCAATGCCTTAAATGGCAAATACCACAAGAATTTGCGTTATAAACAAGGTTTAACAGGTTTTATGCACAGCAGGTTATTGGAGGCCGATACCAGCACCCAAGTTGAGGTATTATTTTTAGGATCCTCGCATACGTATAGAGGCTTTGATACCCGCATTTTTGCTGCTGCTGGCATGCGTTCCTTTAATTTGGGGTCGAGCAACCAAACGCCCTTGCAAACCACTTATTTATTGCAAGAATACGTAGATCGGTTCAGACCGAAACTGGTAATTTATGAGGTGTTTCCAGAGAATTTTGAGATGGATGGGGTAGAGAGTGCGGTGGATATAATTTCTAATACAGCACATTATGGCCATGTGTTTTGGCAGGCTTTGGCCGTAAATCATGTGGTGGTTTACAATGCCTTTTTATATGGTTTTATGCGGAAAGTTTTTTATGGCGATTTGGCTTTTAGGGAAGCGGCAAAAGTAGGTGAGGACACTTATGTTTTAGGGGCTTATGTACAGAAAGATTTTAGGGCCCAACCAAGGTATTTGATGGCTGAAACTATGCCGTTGGATGTAGAATCTGTTAAGTTAGGGGATAAGCTGTGGCGGCTAAAAGGCAAGCAGGTGGCGGCTTTTGGGGAGTCTATAGAATTGTTAAAGCAGAAAAATATTCCGGTTTTATTGGTGCAAGCTCCTGTAAGTAAAGGTTTTTTTGAGGCGTATAAAAATTATGCTTATACCGATAGTTTGTTTGCTAGTTATGGCCTGTATATAAATTTTAATTACGAAAATTTAGCCCTAAACGATAGCACCGATTTTTACGATGCGCATCATTTAGCACAATCGGGTGTTATAAAATTTAACGCTGCCTTGATAGAAAAAATAAAGCCTTTGGGCTTATTCCATTTCAATTAGTAGGGTGTTTTTTTCTACCGCTTGTTTGGTGCTAACGGCAATGCGTTTAACCTTGCCTTCGCCATCTGCTTTAATGGCATTTTCCATTTTCATGGCTTCGAGTACCAGCAATACATCGCCTTTTTTAACGGTATCGCCAACTGCTACATTGATGCGCAACACCAAGCCCGGCATGGGCGCTTTTAGGTTGATGTTCTTGTTGCTCATCATTTTATCCATGCCCAGTTGATGCAATAAATTGTCGTATTTATCTTTGATGGCGACTATCTGTTTTACCCCATTCACCGCAATGTGCATGCCTTTGCCATTTTCGGTTTTTTCTAGCAGCTCAACGGTATAGCTTTGGCGGTCTATAATTAAATGATATTTGTTGGGCGCAAGTTTAACCACATCGGCATTTATGGGCTTGCCATTTAGCATGGCATTGCCTGTTATGCTATCAAAAATAAAATCTTGGTTGTTTACTTGAATATTTAACATGGAAATTCGTTTTATTGCACCCCTAATACACGCTATGAGAATTTATCAATTATTGAGTTTCTTCCTGCTGATTGGGATGATGGGATGCAAAATAAATAAAAACCCAACAACCGCCATGGAAAAAATTATTTTGCCCGATGTGGTGGTTAAGCCGCAGCATGGTAAAGGGGTGGTTTCTTATCAACCTATGGAAGCCAGGGTGCACGATTTGGTTCACACAAAATTGGACTTATCTTTTGATTATCAGAAGCAATGGGTATACGGCACTGCGGTTTTGCGCATGCGGCAATATGCACAAGAAAGCAATGTGGTTGCTTTAGATGCTAAGGGATTTGCAATTTTAAGGGTAGCACAGATTGTAAAAAAAGACACTCTTAATTTGAATTATGCTTATGATAAAAGCAAGTTGCTTGTTACCTTAAGCAAATCCTATGGCGCAAGTGATACCTTTTCTGTGTTGGTTCAGTACGTAGCCAAACCCAATGAGTTAGAAAGCAAGGGTGGCAGAGCCATAACAGATTCTCGTGGTTTGTATTTTATAAACCCATTGGGCACAGATCCAAACAAACCTAGGCAAATTTGGTCGCAGGGCGAGACCAATTATAATTCGTGCTGGTTTCCAACCATAGATGTGCCCAACGAAAAACATACACAAGATATTTACTTAACAATTGATACTGCGGATGTGAGTTTAAGCAATGGATTGTTGGTGGATGCTAAGCTGTTAAAAAACGGCAAACGCGTTGATCATTGGCAACAATTAAAGCCTCATGCACCGTATTTGACCATGATTGCTATTGGCAATTTTGTGGTTACCAAGGACTATTGGCGCAACAAGGAAGTGAGCTATTATTTGGAGCCTGCTTATGCACCTTATGCGCAAACTATTTTTGGAGAAACACCCAAGATGATGGAAACTTTTTCGCGCTTAACAGGCGTGGATTATCCATGGGAAAAATTTTCGCAAATTGTGTGCAGGGATTTTGTGAGTGGGGCCATGGAAAATACCTCGGCGGTGTTGCACAATGAGGGCGTTCAACATACCAATACAGAGCATTTAGACAATCCACAGCAAGACATTATTGCCCACGAGTTGTTTCACCATTGGTTTGGCAATTTGGTTACCTGTAGAAGTTGGAGTCAATTGCCTTTAAACGAAAGTTTTGCTACCTATGGCGAATATATGTATGATGAGGCAAGCAGGGGAAAGGTTTATGCCGACAGGGATTTTGCCAATAATTGGAATGCTTATTTAAGGAATAAGGGCAAGTATAAAATTAGTCCAATTAGGAATTATTATACCGAGCCCGATGAGGTTTTTGATGTGGTGAGTTACCAAAAGGGTAGCTGGATTTTGCATTACCTGCGCTACACTGTGGGCGATACAGCTTTCTTTAAAGGCATGCAAATTTACTTGAGTAAAAATGCGTTTCAATACACCGATATGGATCATTTAAGGCATGCCATGGAAGAGGCCAGTGGCAAGGATTTACAGCAGTTTTTTAAGGAGTGGTTCGATGGATTTGGTCACCCCATTTTGGATATAAAATACTTAGGCAAAGCATTAAATGGGGGGTTTAAATTTGGGCTGAACCAAGTGCAAGATTCGGGTTTTAAGGTATTTCATTTAAGCAGCGAAATGATGTTGGTGTTGGAGCAAGCTGGCGGCTCTGTGTTTGTGTATAAATTGCCAATTGTTTTAAATCATAGGGAAAATATAGTAGAAATTGCGGCACCCGATTCGCTCGAAGGGGAGTTAAAATTATTGGGGTATTGGATAGACCCCACGGGCAATTTACCAGCAGTTATTAAGGAAGAAAAATCGCCCAATTTCTGGCTGAACCAATTAAAGTTATCGGATAATTATTTGTCGAAAATACGGTCGGTTCAAGCCATAAGTGAGTTGGACTATAGCAAGGAGCGATTTTTAATAGAAAAGGCTGTCGCCTATTGTTTGGATCAGCCCGAATATTTTTACCAAATGGCGGGAATTTCTATGGTTGAAAAGCAGGATACTTTATACCCTAAGTTTGCGCGCCGCATAGAAGATTTGGCTTTGCATGGCTTGCAACCTGGTGTGCGCGATGATGCCATTTATTTAATTGCCTACATGGGCGATTCGGCTTATAGCAGGGGCATTTTGTTGCAAGGGTTAAACGATATTTCTTATAAGGTTAAATCTACGAGTTTGCAAGCTTTGGCCATATCTGATTTGCCTTTGTGTTTGGAGAAATGTAGGGAGATGGAGCAGCATAAAACGGCATTGATGCAGCGCAATATTGCTTGGTTGTATGCAGCGCATGCGGTGACGGATAAGAATGATTTTTTTGCTGGTATATTGGGGAAATATGGCTTTTACCGCAACAGTATTTTAAGTGCGTATGGTGCTTATTTGAAGCAGCAGAATGCCGCAGTTTTGCTTGTGGGTTTGCAGCATTTGGCCCATTTCTACTTGTTAAACAGCGATAGGGAAAAAGGCAAGCAAATGCTCAATTTGTTAAAGAATCTTGAGGCAAAAAGTATGGAAAAGGCGGTGTTTAAAGAAGCCGCTTATGTAGATTTTTATGCCAAGGTATTGGCAGAGGTTAATGGCAAATAATATCAAGTAAAATTATCAAATAGCTTTGGGCTTTTTGATAATTTTATTTGGATAAATGACTGTTTAACAAAATAAGGGTACTTGGAGATATTTGTCGAAATAGGACTTTATATTTTGTATAATGGTTATAATGTTTAGTTGTTAATTATGGCTTAAACGTTAATTGGTCGGACGCAACAATTTTCCAGGTTCTTTTATGTTGTAGAAACAGCACCAAACGGTAATTGTCTAAGTTTAAATTTCTATCGATGGGGAATTTAAAGTGGCCATCCGACTTGCCTAATTTTTGCGTTTGCAGCGCGCGCACAACATTGTGGTGGTGAAGGATGAGTCCAGAATTTTCGCCTCCTTTTACTTGGCTATTTATTTCTTTCTGAACCAAAGCCACGCGCATTTCTAGCGAATCTGGATTGCCCCAAAATTGGTAGGCTATCATTACGCTGTCTTCATTTTCTATACCTGTAACGCCGCTGCGCATAAAATGCATAGAAGGTGCGCTCAGGAAATTTTGTATGGCCATGCCAATTCCTTTTTTATCGCCACCCGCAAAGTCTTTGTCGCCGCCGTTTACAAAGACCATTGGGGTGTACATGGCGGCTAGCTGTTTCTTGTGCATGTATTCTTGCTGACGAAGGCTATAGAGCGAATCGGAGAAGGGGTCTACCCAGCCCGATTTATTCCAAATTACCACGTGGTAATCTATTACATAAACGGGGGTGCCAGCACTGTCGCTTATATTAATGAGCTCTTTTAAGAATTCGTCTGCATAAGGGCAGCTAGCGCAACCTTCCGAAGAAAAAAGTTCCACAATAACTGCGGGTTGATAGAGTTTTTCCTCTTTTTTCTGGGCAAAAGAGACTGCAGTGGTAAGGATTATTAAGCTTAATGAGGCAAGTATTTTCTTCATTCGTAATTATTTCTTGTTATAAATTCCTTGGTTCAGACCGCCAGAAGCGATGCTTGATAGAAGGCAAAAATAGGGAAATGGTTGCAATGGTCTATCATTTTTTAGGCTTGCAAGAGATTTTGGATGGCCAATTTGTGGTTTGTAAATTGAAAATGAAAGCCAGTTTGGAGGATTTTTTTGCAGGAGATATCTTGGTTGGAAAGCAGCATGGGCGCTATTTCTCCTACTATAATTTTGAGGGCAAAAGCGGGCACAGGAGGCAGGAAAAAGGGCTTGTGCATGGCCAGACAAATGGCTTTTGTAAGTTCTTTGTTGGTGGCAGGATTGGGTGCCACGCCATTGAAAACACCCGAAAGATTGGGGTGTTGCATGAGGTGAATAAAAATGTTGGAAAGGTCGTTGATGTGAATCCAAGGGGTAAGCATATTGCCATTGCCCAGGGGTGCTGCCAACCAATATTTAGCCAGTTGGCCAATTTCTTTGATGAACCCGCCTTCTTGGCTCAGCACAATGCCAATGCGCACAATGGCGGTTCTGATACCCAGGCTAGCAATCTTTTGGGTTTCGTTTTCCCATTGTTTGCAAACTTCTGCCAAGAAATTATTTGCCAAGGGCGCGTCTTCGTTGGTTGGTGCAACAGGGTGGGTACCATAAATACCAACGGCCGAAGCGCCAATAAAAGTTTGCACTTTGTTGGGCTTGTTTTTGAGTGTATTAAACAACAGTTGCGTGCCCTCAATTCTGCTTTGTAGAATGAGATCTTTATAGCTGTCTGTCCAGCGTTTATCTGCCACTCCTGCTCCCGCAAGGTGAATTATGGTGTCTATTTCTTGCAAGGCATTTGGGTCTATTTCTTGGGTTTGTGGATTCCAGAAAAACTGCGGAACATCTCCTGTTTTTGGATTCCTGCTAAGCCACGAAACTTGGTGACCTTGATTTTTAAGAATTTTTGTTAGGTTTGAACCAAGCAAACCAGAACCGCCCGAAATGAGTATTTTTGTCATAATCTTTATTTTAAAAACAATTTGAGTAGCCTAATGTTTAAAGAATTAAATTCTATTGAGGAAAAAGCATTGGGAACATTTACCATAAAGGATATTGAGGCCATTACGGGTGTTAAAAGTCATACGCTGCGCATCTGGGAGCAAAGATACGGCATTGTTGTGCCTAAGCGAAGCGAAACCAATATTAGGTTTTACAACGATGCTGATTTAAAAAACTTGTTGAATATAAGTTTATTAAACGAGAATGGCCATAAAATTTCTGATATAGCCAAAATGACCAGTTTTCAAATTGCTCAAAAGGTGATGCATTTGGGTAAAAATTGCACTGAGTTTAAAAACCATATCAAGGCATTTATTTCTGCCATGATGGGTTTTGATGAAGTTGAGTTTCATAAATTGCTCAACACGTACATTCTTCAATATGGCATTGAGGATACTTTTTTGAAAATCATTTTTCCCTTTTTAAACGAGGTAGGATTGTTGTGGCAGGTGGGCAGTTTGTTGCCTTCTCACGAGCATTTTGTTTCTAATATTATAAAGCAAAAATTATATGTTGCCATAGATGGCCAGGTGGGAAAAGTGGCCTTGGTGCGCAAGAAATTTTTGTTGTTTTTACCCCAAAGCGAAAAACATTCTTTGGGTTTGTTGTTTGCCAATTACCTAATTCGCTCTAGGGGTCACGAGGTTTTATACCTTGGGCAGGAAGTGCCTTTATCAGATCTACGCGATGCCTTTGGGCATGATAGTCCAGACTATTTGCTTACCTTAATGACGGTAGCACAGCCCTTAATTGACAAGCAGGAGTTTGTTGATTATCTTTCAAAAAGCTGGCCTAAGAGCCAAATTTTACTTACGGGATCGCAGTTTTCAAAATGTGTGATGAACTTAAGCAATAACACACATATCATAAACAGCATTGAACATTTTATCTCTATTTTAGATGAAATTAGTGTGGCCGAACCCAGCAAAAATCAGGCTTAATTTTACGTATTATTTTTCGTCCTCAAATTGCAAAACCAAGAGGAGTTTGTACAATTCTTTTTCTGTAACCACTTGGTAACCTAGAGGAATTTCGAACTTGGCATCCTCAATGGGAATGGGCATCACCATTTTTACGGTCATGTTCATGCTCATGCCATTTTCGCTAATGGTGTATTGCATGAGAAAGCCATCGAGCGCTTTTAGGTTGGGGTCGTTGATGGTGTTAAAAGGCGGAATTTCTTTGGTAAACCAGCATTCGTTGGCTTGTTCTTTACCGTTTAGCATTCTGTAAACAATGGCCTTTTGGCAATTTCTTTCTGCAATTTTTTTGTGCTGATCCAAAATTTCCAAGCGCAAAAATTTGTTATTGGTATCGTTTGAAATCAATGATTTTTGTGCCGCCACCATTTCACTGTCCGATTTAATCATGGCAAATTTCTTGCCCTTGATGTTTAACAAGATGGTATTTTGTTTAAGTGACCGGTCGTAAATGGTGGTGTTTTTTCCTAGGCCACCAATGCCCATTTCGAAGCGTGTTTTATTGTTCTTAAAATAGAAGCTGGCATCGTGCGGCATTAAATGCTCATTGCGCTTCATTTCTTCTGGTAAATTTAAGTAGCTAATGTCGTAAAAAATCTTGCCCTCGCTAAGTATGGTTTGTGAAATGGCGCTGAGTCCTAATAGCAGTGTAAATGCGGTGATATAAATTCTTCTTACCATGTTAATTTTTCTTTATTTAAGAAGGCATTAATTCCTTTTTTGCAATCGGTGGAAGCCCTTGCTTCGGCGTTCATTTCGGCCGCATAGTTGAGGGCATCTTCAAGGGATAATTCTGGAATTTTGGCAATCATTTTCTTGGTGCTATCTACGCTTTGCGCCGAAGTAGTTTTGCATAACCTTAAGGCAAATTGGTGCACTTCTTCTTCAATGATTTGGGCATCTATTACCTGCGTAATTAATTGGTATTGGAGCGCTCTTTCGGCATCAAAAATATCGCCTGTTAACAGAATTTGTTTTGCTACTTTTTCGCCCACCGTGCGCATTAAAAATACGGTTACAATGGCCGGAATAAAGCCAATTTTTACCTCGGTATAAGCAAATCGGGCATTGTGGTCTGCAAAGCAAAAATCACAAATGGTAGCTAGGCCGCAGCCTCCAGCAAATGCGGCACCTTCCACGCGCGAAATTACAATTTTTGCGCATTGATAAATTTGCAAATACAAGGCTGCCAAATGCTTGCTGTCGGCTAAGTTTTCATGGTAGGTATTGTTTTGTAATTTTTGCAGGGAAGCTAAATCTGCACCACTGCAAAAGGCATCGCCATTGGCTTTAATCACAATTACCTTGCAGGTAACGTCGTTTTCGGCCAAGGTTAATTGGTTGCGAATTTCGCTCACAAACTCGTAGCTCAGGGCATTTCTTTTTTGGGGCCTGTTTAAGGTAATATAACCCACGCGGTCTATTACTTCGTATAATACCAAATCGTCCATACTACAATGATACTTCAAAGGCACCATTTTCGGTAACATCGTGACAAGGTATCTTGTGTTTTTGCAGAATTTTTTTGATGGCAGCCGATTTCTTTTTGGGCACATCGCCATTTATAACCACTTTTTGTACCCTGTTTAAAGAGATTAATTTTTCAATGTTTACATAATGTTTGCCGCATATTAACACTATGTTGAGCGCTTCCTTTGCGGGCATTCCGCGGTTTTGAAGGATGCATATTTTTAATCCGGGTTGTGGTGCAAAAAGGTAGTTTAAGGTATCTAGGGTTTCAGTTTCTACCGAGACAATGTTTTTGAGGTAGAGATTGGGTTGTATTTGGTTCTTAAAGTTTTTTTGTTGCTTGTCTGAGCTTCGTTGCCAAAGCTGTGCTTGGTTGCCATGTTGATATTGAATGGCTAAGTTTTTTGGCAGGGAATAAATGGTGAGTGCAAATTGTTTTTGTAAGTGAATTTGCACATAAACTTTTTGTATTTGTAGCAATATAAAAATGGCTAAGATGGCTTTTAGGGCAAATATATCTCTGCGGAAAAGGAATTGGATCAGGCCAATACAAATGAGGTAATAGGCTAGGAGTTGCAGTGTATCCCAATTAAGTTGATCGAGGTAAGAATAGGGTAGGTCTGCTATAAAAACGGCAATGTGGTTGGTGAGTTGAATGAGCCAGGCGATGAGCTTGCCAAGGAGGCTTGCGAGGAAAGGAAATGGCGATATAATTAGGAGGATTATGCCGGCATAAATAATAATGCTGGTGAGGGGAATGATGAGCAGATTGGCCAGCAAAAAATAGAGGGGAATTTGGTGAAAATAGAAGATGCTTAACGGGAGGGTGAGGGTTTGTGCGGCGAGTGATACGGCCAATATTTTCCATATTTCGTCGAAAATAGATCGTTTAAAATTGAACAGGTGATAGAGGTATGGGTAGAAGCCTAAAATGCCACCTACGGCAGCATAACTTAGTTGAAATCCTACATTGTAAATTAGGTTGGGGTTGGTGAGTAAGAGCAGAAATGCCGAGGCGCTGAGGCTGTTGAATGGGTTGCTGTTGCGGCCAATTTGTTTGCCCATAATTACAAAAGTGAACATTACACATGCGCGCAAAATGGAGGGCGAGAAGCCGCAAATAAGGGCGTAGATCCAAATGCCTAAAACTTGCAAAAGTGGAATGAGTTTTTTGCTGCGTTTAAGTTTTTCTAGGGGTTTTAAGAGCCAAGATAGAATCATGAAAATGAGTCCCACATGCATGCCGCTTACTGCCAGTACATGCAAGGTTCCGGTTTTGCTATAAGCGTCGGTTATATCGTCTTCAATGTCTTTGTCGTACCCATAAAGCAAAGCTTCTGCAATGCCAATTTCGCCGGGTTTTTGGAGGTTATTTTGCAGTACTTGGTGAATAAAATATTGAAAGGCATAGACTTTTTTTAGGATGGTATTTCCTTGGTTTGATTGCAGTTTTAGGTATTGATTTTTGCGCAGGTATGTTGCGTAGAAAATGCCTTTTCTTTGGAGGTATAATTGGTAGTTAAAGGCACCGGGATTTTTGTTGGGAGATATTTCTTGAAAACCAGATTTAATTAATAATTGGTCGCCATAGCTTGGTTGGGTGTCGCCGGGTGTAGTTTGGGCGTATAACACTATTTTTCCTCTCAGGGGTTTGGTGTTTAAAAGGCTGTCGATGCCATATAATACAAGTGCTTCGGCCTTCCAACCTTTTTCTGTTTGGGTAGTTTTTTCTGTAATTTGAACCGCAATTGCTTGGGATTTATGTTGGGAGAAGTGTTGTAGTTTTTCTTTCTCTTGGTGGAGGCAAAGGATAAAAATTCCGAGTAAAAAATAGAGTAGGCTAAACCAAATGCCGTGCAAATATTCTCTGAATGAATGTTTGCTTAGGTAATGGAATAGGAGGTAGGCGGCGGCTGTGAGTGCTAGTAAAATGGATTGGTTCAGCCCGTTATATGCAAATTTACTGCAGGCAATAATGCCCAAAATAAAAGGGAGGAGGATGCGCACAAAAGGCATTTGTTGCCAAAAACTGGACATGTTTGTGGGGTAGTTTTAAAAAATAACTTGACATAAGTTAGTGAATAGTTAGTTTTGAAAAAAAAACATTATGTACGATTTATTACTTTCTATTCACAATTTACTGCGTTGGGCTTTTTTGGCTGCGGCGCTTTATGCAATTTTTAAGGCGGCACGTGGCTTAAGTGGGGGCACGCCATTTGCGAAGCCAGATAATTTGGCTGGTACGCTTTTGTTATCTGCGGCGCATTCGCAATTGCTCATTGGTTTAATTCTGTTGTTTGTGAGTCCGAATATTCAACATGCAATGGCTAATATGGCTGTGGCTATGAAAGATTCGGCTATTCGCGCTATGTTAATTGAGCATCCACTGATGATGATTATATCTGTGGCGCTAATTCAAATTGGGCGTATTAGGGTAAAGAAGGCTTATTCTGATGCCGACAAGCACAAGCGTAGTTTAATCTTTTTTGGCATTGCTTTGGTGTTGGTTCTATCTAGAATTCCTTGGGGCGCACCTATGTTTAGGTTTTAGTTTCTGGTAGTTTAGGCGTAAAAAAACAGGCTGATTCAATTAAGAATCAGCCTGTTTTTTTTATTTTTTATCAGGATAGCGCCAATTTCAAAAGTAGTTGGTTGAGCCTAATTTTATTAGTTGCTTTCTGCGAGGTTAGCGCCAATGTTAAAACGTACTAAATTTTTGAATTGATTGATGCGGTGGTCTAATTCTTCCCGACTTAAATTGATGATTCTTTCTGTTCCGAAACGCTCAACGCAGAAAGAAGCCATGGCAGAACCATAAATAATAGCGTTTTTCATGTTTTCGAAGCTAATATCGCCTGTTTTAGCAAGGTAGCCAATAAATCCACCTGCAAAGGTATCTCCAGCTCCTGTAGGGTCGAATACTTCTTCTAGTGGAAGGGCTGGTGCGAAGAAGACTTCCTTTCCATGGAAAAGAAGGGCGCCGTTTTCACCTTTTTTGATGATTAAGTATTTTGGGCCCATTTGTTGAATTTTAGCAGCGGCTTTTACCAAAGAATATTCTCCAGAAAGCAAGCGGGCTTCTTCATCGTTGATGGTTAGCACGTCTACCATTTTAAGTGTTTCTTTTAAATCGTCTAAGGCAATTTCCATCCAGAAATTCATGGTATCCATAACGATTAGGCGCGGACGTTTTGCTAAACGTTCAATCACAGTTTGTTGAACTTTGGGGGCTAAGTTACCCAACATTAAAAACTCGCAATTTTGGTATGCTTCAGGAATAATTGGATCAAAATTGCCCAAAACATTAAGTTCGGTAACCAAAGTATCACGCGTATTCATATCTGTGTGGTACTTTCCACTCCAGAAGAATGATTTTTCACCTTTTTTAATTTGCAGACCTTCGGTGTTAACACCGTGGTTGTTTAGGTGTTGCACAAATTCATTTGGGAAATCTTCTCCAACAACAGCCACCAAATTTGATGATTTTGTGAAGTAAGAAGAAGCCAAAGCGATGTAAGAAGCGGCACCTCCAACAATTTTATCTGTTTTTCCAAAGGGTGTTTCAATGGCATCAAACGCCACACTACCAACGACTAATAAACTCATATAAAATTTTTTTTATTTTTTTGTGGTGCAAATATTGCGAAATTAAAAATCAATTCCTATCATTGCATCCCCGAAAGGGAAATAAATTCCTTCTTAGCTCAGCTGGTTAGAGCACATGACTGTTAATCATGGGGTCCCTGGTTCGAGTCCAGGAGAGGGAGCTAAGCACTTAATGCGTGGGAAAAAGTCTACAAGAGCCTCCAATTTATTGGGGGCTCTTTTGTTTTTAATCGAATTATTTTCTTTAGTTTTAGTTGATTTTACAGCGGTAGGGGCCTTTTAGGGGTCTAGCAAACTATCAGGGGACTTAAATACTAGCCTTTTTAACCTAATTAAAAATAAATATGAAATACCGGATTTTTCTTTCAACCAAGAAAATGAATGCCCAGGGCTACGCGCCAATTTGTCCTCTCCCCCAAAATTAGTGCAATTTGAAAGCAGAAAAAACATTAACTTTCATAAACCCCAACTGTTTCTGATATAAGCTTTCCATCGTTTGGAAAAATTGGTAATTGTAATTGCGTCAACAAAAATAACGCATTTTTATTTTGCGAAACAAACCCGTTTTTCCTTTTATTTCATCAGTATCAGTATGGAGTTCATAATTTCATTTGTTTAATCCCATTTCGGGTCAGACAGATGTTGTTATATAAGCGATTATAACAAGGCAATTGCTTGAATAAATACGCTTAACAAGGTTAATTCATTCCACTATTTTTAGCGCAAAACTAATTGTAAACTATTTCACCATTAAAGGATAATTTTTGGGAAATCTGGCGGTTTTCAGCTATACCATTAATGATGGACCAAAAATTTTAAAAACCCATTCCTTGATTTCAATACATACAATCCATCTGGATAAGAATGTGTACTTAATTCATTGGCTTCGGGTAGGAGTTGATTCATTAATTGTCCTTGGATGGAATACACTTCCACGTCGAACATTGGTTTAGAGAATTGAATTAAATCATTCGCAGGATTTGGAAATAAACTAATTGGGGCCATTTGCATAGCACATGGATCCAATCCTATTGTCGGGGAAAAAGCAAAGTCACCGTTTAAATCAGTTTGTTTGATGCGATAATACAAGTCATTAGATTGCACTTTATTCCAATTTACGCTATCTGTGAATTCGTACTTTTGAATTACAACGGATTGTTTCTTTCCTAATACCATCCCTACACTTTCCCAATGCAATAAATCTGTGCTTCTTTCAATGGTAAAATGGGCGTTATTAAATTCTGAAGCTGTGCGCCAATTTAAGTGTATATTTTCTGCATTACAAGCACCACTTAACGACAAAAAGCTTACGGGTAAACTATTGCTTAGACCCATACGAATTCCATTTCCAAAGGTAGTAACCCATACTTCATTTGTATTATACGTATTGAAAAAAACTTTTTGTGGCCGTTTAAAAGGAAAGGAATTTATGGTTGAAATAGAAAAGGAATTGGTTTGTGTATTGCTTGCATAAAGTAATCCATTATTTTCGGTACAGATGTATAAGGTATTACTCAAAGTTGGATGAAAGGTTCCAGACATTGTGGCTTGAAAATACACAGGTGTCCATGAAAATCCTTTATTTATAGTGCGATAAACCCCGCCCGTAGAGCCATTACTTCCTACAAAGGCTAACCATGTATTTTCCGAGGTATCATTTCTATCTACTTCTATGTTTGCTACTGATTTATTCATGGCAACGAGGTTGCTATCAGCCCAACTTATTCCACCATCTTTGCTATAAAAAGCACCAGAGCTAGCACTATATACGAAACTCGGAGAAGAGCTTCGTGATGTATCCCTTGAGCCATAAACTACAATTAAATCGCCATTTTTAAGCGCCGTAATTTGCAAGGCACGACCTTCTGATCTGGCCGGAGACGCTAATTTTACCCAAATACTTGGCGAGGCTAAAATATTGGAACATTTATATACACCACCTATTCCACCTAAAATATCAACTACTGTTGCATACATCCCAATTGTTGAATTTGGGTCAAATGAGATCGAACTTACGGAGTGACCAAATGATTTTAAGGTTTGCCAAGTTGCTCCACTATCCGAAGAAACAGTTATTCTGCCTGGAACTAAGCCTGCTCGTGCATCGGTATAATCTCCATTTGAGCCAGGAACTTCGCCACAAGCAGCATACATTTTTTTTGTTAGCGGATGAACCAAAGTCATATTCACATCATTGATTCGAATTGAATCTAAGCCTGTGATATTAAAATTCCAGGTGGCTCCTCCATCATTCGATTTCCGTGCTAAAATATCATTATAGCTAGCAAAAAGATTTAAAGGCCCAATCCATGATAACCAATAAGCAGCGGTAGTTTCTAAACCAGATGTTTTATAGGATTGACTTTGTTGCAGCATGGTAGATGGCAGATTTTGATAGATAGTATCTGTATAGGCTTGTTTCCAATTTGAGCCCAAATCTAAGCTGGTATGAATAGTCATTCCATCACAACAAACTACACGAGCTGCATTGTTAGGATCAACAGCTAAACCAGAGATATAATTTAAGCCATTCCACCTAAATTTGGCTGTGGTTAAGCTATGTTTTCCTAACCAACCAGTTGTAATATTTGCATTGGAATTAAACATGCCAGAAGTAAGAAATATATTGGTAAAACTTGAACCAGAATTTATTGACCGAAAGACTGCTCCTAATGAAACTCCAAGAGAATTGGAACTTCCTGCTAAATACACAGTGGAAGTATCCTTATCTGCTAAGCCTATCAAATAAACTTTATCCGTAATCGCAGGTAAATTAGCGCCTATCGAAACCCATTGACTTTGATTTTGACTTAACTTATATACACCTTTATATAAGGTATAATCTTCCGAGAATGTTTTAAATATTTTGTAGTTAGGATTAGCTATAATAGTGACTGCATAAAACACCCATTTGTTTCCTTGCTTTGCTCCTTTAAAACTAACAATATGTTCATTCGAAGGTATTCCTTGAGTTCCTGCAAAGGCGCTGTTCCAAGTACTTCCACCATTGAATGTATAGATTAATGTGTCATGCGAACAAACATAAATTGTATCTTTATTTTCAAAAAAAACACCTGCTAAATGTCCACTACTAGTTAACGGATACGTAAGTAAGGTGCTAAAAGTTGCGGAGTTTTCGTTGTTCGAAAAATATATTTTATTCACATCACTAATGATTACCAAATCGGTATCTAATGGACTTGCATAATATTGGTTTGCAGTTGTTATACAAGGGTTACTAGCATTTACCCATGTTAAGCCACCATCATAACTTTTACTAGGCAAATAAAAATTTGCTGGCTTTTTTAATGCATATAATTTAGCTGGATTAGACGTGAATTGCATTTCGGTACTTCTATTGCCAGGCAATTGTAAGTAAGGGAATACGCTCCAAGTTTGACCAAAATTAGCAGATTGGTGTATAGGGGACATGTCGCATGCAAGAAATAGGTTATTTCCGTTATGCGGACTAATGCTTGGTCTATAAACAGCTCCTCCTCCACCAACACCTTTTGAAACCCATGCAGTGGGTTGAGCATAGGATAAACTGCATGCACAAAGAACACATGCTAGTAAAAAAATAAATCGACTATTCATTTTCAAATATTTGATAAGTTAAACAGATATAGTTTTAGTTCACTTTTATGAACCTATTCACGCTCATACTATGCAAATACGAAAGACTAATTAAAAAGGTTGGGTTTATAGCTAATTATTTATTGAAAGGGCAACGCCCCCTTAAACAAACGGACAGGATTATTATTAAATTTGAGTAATCATCTCAACAGAAACACAAAGAAAAAGTAAAGAGGAGAAGCTTCAAATTTTGAAAGAGGCCTCATAAAATGGCGTTACCATAGCATTAAAGAAGTATGGTTTTTACCCAGCCACCTGTTATATCTGGAAACTAAAGCATGAAAATATGGGTGAAGATGGCTTCCGGCATGGAATGACACCTAACCAGCTATAAGAAATCAAGCGTTTGCAAAATGAAAATCAGCAATTAAAGAAACTTTTAATCAGCAAGGAGTTAGAAAGCAAGCTCAAGGATGAACTGATAAAAAAAAAGTATGCGCCAGTGAAAAGAAGGAATTAGTTACACGATTTATTGGGCAGGGTATGACCAGAAATCGAGCTTTAGAGATAGTTTCCGTAACAAAGCATCAATACCATCATAAGAGCAATGGTAAGAGGTTAGGCCGCAAGAAATCGACAACTATAAAACAGCAATTAAATGAGGGTATTGAGGAGCTAAGTAACGAGTTTGTTGTGTCTGTTGTGCAAGGAATAAATGCTGATTCAGACACGTAATGTGGCTACAAGCGAATGTGCCATGCTGATGTTATTAGGATAATACAAAAACAAAAAGAAAGTACAAAGATTGATGGGAGAAAATAATTTACTGTCGCCGAAAGTAAAACAAACAGAACTAATCCATTTACTAACCAAGAAACTGCTTGTGCCAAAGAAATGTGCCCCGAGGGATATGGAAATTTATTACCTTTATGGCACCTAAACGAGCAGAACCAACAAGTGGCATTACATAGCAATGGATATATCAGCAATTGTGGCCAGCAGCTAAGCTACGTAAAAGGCGTACGCCGCTATGAGCTTAGCAACCATTTGGGTAATGTGTTAAGTGTAGTTAGTGATTTTAAAATTGAAATTGACGAAAAATATACCTACCAAGCTGGTGGAGGCTATATCTATCAAAATGGAGCTTATACTTCCGACCCTTCAGGCAACTATATCCAAAACAGCGCAGCAGATGGCTTAATTGATGGCTATGTGGCAGAAGTAATTTCTGCAACAGATATTTACGTCTTTGGTAGCACAATGCCCGGCAGGAGCTATCAGGCGAGTGAGTATCGATAAGGGTTTAATGGGAAGGAAGATGATAAGGTTTCTGTTGCTGGAAATACCATGTCTACTACTTTTTGGGAATATGATGGTAGGTTGGGACGAAGGTGGAATGTTGATTCTAAACCTGTGCCCTCTGTTAGCGTTTATGCGGTATTAAATAACAATCCAATTTGGTTTACTGGCATTTTAGGAGATAGTAGCGTTTGGGACAACAAAGGGTATATGATTCACTATGACGGAAAGGACAAGGACCTGAGAGCTTATATACAAAACGGTGATAAGTTGACGTTGTTAGGAAGTTTAGGTGGAGAAATTTATGCAACTAAATGGTTCCCTAACCATTTAAGGTAGAATAGTGAAGCTGCAGGTGCTTTATTATTAAAAGGAGCAAGTTGGTTATATAGAAGCTACCAATAAACCAAACCAGTTATTGCAATTGAGAAAGCAGTAGTAATAACTGAAAAAATTACAACGAAAGTTACAAGCAAAGTAATTGGTGCAACAGGTCAAGTAGGAGAACAATTTTTAATAACATTAGGTGGTAAACATCAAAAATATTTTGGTAAATTACATCGTTAACCTTACCCTATAGACAGGTATCAATTGACGAACAACGGGAAATGATTAATAGGTTTCACCCGTTGGGGTAAAGTTCTTCTGAACATTGCTGAAAGCTTCATCCTCTTATGGGTGAGCCTTTATTTGTTTAATAGGATTGGAAATATTTTTGGGATTGTAACCAAATTGGTTACTTTTTATTGTCTTTGTATTGTGGTTGCTGAAATTTGAAATGAATATACCTAACAAAAGCAAGCTAATAGATTTTTATACTAAGCATGGTGATAGTAAAGAAACGCTGGAAAAATGGTATCATGATGTAAGTCCATTGGTTTGGAAAAAGCCGTCAGAAATTGTAAGAGATTTTAATACGGAACGTGCCATCAAGAATAGCCGTGCAAGTGTTGTTAAACATGAATGAATATAGACTACCTTCATGTATAGCCATACTTCTGTTGACAACCAAAGAGAGCTGATCAAGAAGTTTCACCCACTTGGATGAGAAACACATGAAAATTTCGTAAATTTGAGGAAATAATAAGGTCACCCATGAATATAGCAACCGCAAAAGTAGATTTAGCGAAGAAGATACTGAATACAGACAATAAGGAAATCATTACCTATATCAAATCTATATTTGAGAGCCAACCGGATAATTGGTTTGAGGAATTACCAGAACCAATTCAGGCTTCTGTTGAAAGAGGATTAAAACAATCTCAACAAGGCGAAACCCGTCCTCATTCTGTGGCAATGAAAAAATATAAGAAATGGCTAAACAAGTAAGGTGGACAAGTGAAGCAGAAGCAACTTTTGAGGGAGTAGCATATTACTTTGAAGGCCAAGTTTGTTTGAGTTGAAACTAGTTGCCAAATCAAGAGACCCATCTTGATTAAAATCTTCTATTTTGGAAAAACGTGGGGCACCTAAATATCTTGAAATAATAGGGCCTAAAAATGAGTTAGAATCTAGAATAGGTGATGAAGTTCCAAAGTCATTTTGTAAAATGAAAATTGAATCGGTAGTAACAGAAACATTATTATATACTATATCTGGTTTTGAATCATTTGTTAAATCGTCTGAACATACTGTCCACCCAATACTTGAATATGGTAAGCTTTTAATTGTTTTTATTTGAAAACTAGATTGAGTAATGGAGGATGAAATTGAATTGTTAACTAAAATAATTAATTTATTAGGTGTAGTTACCAAAACATCTAGTTTGCCATTTGCATCAAAATCTTTTAATACCAAAGCATTTTTATTCAAAATATTTGTTGGTTTTTTGTCTAGGTCTGGATTTTGAATTAAAACTCGCGTAAACAGAGTAGCAGAAATACCTAAGCCTTTATTAATAAAAAACACCACCCCAGAGTCTGTTCTTGCTACCAAATCTAAATTTCCATCGCTATTAATATCACCTATTTCAAAATCACTAATTTAATTAAACTTTCCTGTTACAGAGCTATCAGCAATAAAATCTATTGGGTTATCAAAATTAGCATTACTAAGACCACCTGTATTGTTACTATTGTTCTTAAAAAGCCTTAATTTAACGTAATAAGGGTCATAAATTAGGGTACTTGGGTAGTTCAAAATTTCTAATTTAGTGCACAAATCCACTTTTCCATCATTATCCATATCGCCACTTTTATAAGCGACGTCATTTCTCATACCAATTTGAGCAATGTTTACATCGCCTTCGGTGGGCCAGAAATTTAAGTTGCTAGGGGTGGCCGTGCTGGCCGGATAGGTGGGTACAAAATGTAAATTACTACATACAGTTTTGTTATTGGCACTTAAAGCTATTGGCCCCACAATGGCACCAAAAGGCACACGTACTTTTATAGAATCTGAACTAACACTTATCACCTGGGCCTTTACATTGCCCACAAATACATGCCTAGCCCCTGTGCCAACGTTTAAATTTGTACCATAAATAGTTAAAATAGCACGTGGGTATGCCGCCGCAGGAGCAAAGCCTGTAATAAATAGTTAAAATAGCACGTGGGTATGCCGCCGCAGGAGCAAAGCCTGTAATAAATAGTTAAAATAGCACGTGGGTGTGCTGCCGCAGGAGCAAAGCCTGTAATGCTGGGCATTTGTGCCTTTACATTTGGGATAGAAACAAATAGGTAAATTGCCAAAAAAAAATAAAAAGCCTGTTTTCATAGGTAATTAGGATATTTAAAAACAAATATAGGTTTTGAACTAATTTCTAGGAAAGAAGTTTATACCATTAAACCTTCTTCACAAATTCGCTCTTTAGCGCCATGGCGCCAAATTCTCCCACTTTGCAATCTATATTATGATCGCCAGCAACTAATCTTATGTTATTTATCTTGGTACCCACTTTTATAGATCTAGAAAAGCCTTTTACAGGCAAATCTTTTATGATGCTCACCGAGTCGCCATCTTGCAGCAAATTGCCATGGGCATCCTTTACAATTAACCCCGCAGATGATGCCTTCTCCTCATTCTCGGCTTCCTCTTGGTTCCATTCATGCGCACATTCCGCACAAACCATTAAATGATCCATTGCATAGGTATATTCGCATTTGCAAATAGGGCAAGGTGTTATTTTTTCTGACATAATGAAGCAAAAATACGCACAATTACTCAATTATACCGAAAGCAAATCTGTAATAGAGCCATTAAGTTGGGCAAAGCAGCTTTGATTCCAAATTATAATCTTATTTACAATCGCCCTCGGGCGTACAAATGGCACCGTCTTTTTGGTCAAACTTTAAGGTAGAATTATCCTTCATCCATTCTTGATAGGCCTCCTCCAATACCTCCGAAAATACCGCACTATCCACCGCACCTGGCACCGCCATTTTACGATTGAATACAAAAAATGGCACACCACTGCAACCCATTTGCTGCGCCTCATAGGCATCGAGTTGAACTTCTTGGGCAAATTCATCTCCAGCCAAAACCTGCTTCACTTCTGCCTCCTTTAGGCCAATTTCTGTGCCCAATTTTGTTAGGATATTGGCATCGCTAATTAAGGCCCCTTCTGTAAAATATGCCTTAAACAATCGCTCCTCCATGGCACCTCCTAAGTTGTGTTTTTTAGCCAGTTGAATTAGCCTATGCGCATCAAACGAATTGGCAACTTTTGCAATGTCAAAACGATAATCTAGGCCAACTTCGGCCGCAGAAGTCACAACAGATTGGTGCATCTTTATTGACCAATCCCTCGATTGTCCCTTAACCTCTGCTAAATATTCGTACACATCCTTGTTTGGCTGATCCACCATATTGGGATTTAATTGATAGCTTTTCCAAATAATTTCCACTTCATCTTTGTGCGCAAATTTTTCCAAAGCCACCTCAAATTTCCTTTTGCCTATGTAGCAAAATGGGCACATTACATCACTCCAAATTTCAATTTTCATAATTTTTTCGGTTCTAACCAATACTCATGCTGATAGACGTGCAAGTTAATTAAACTAAATCAATAGCTTGTTCATTCTTTTTTGATACCTTAACATTTTGAAGAAAAAGCACTAATTTCGTGTATTACTTTGGTTAAAACAGATAACAATAATTGGCGGTGCAAATAAATAATAATTCAAACAAACGTGGAGCAACTTTTTGCCTATTTCGATACCCTTGTTCGTTTGCCAGAGGATGCTAAGAAGGCCCTTGCGCAAACGTGTTTGGTTCAGACCGCCAAAAAGAACGAGCTATTACAAGCGTTTGGACATACTTGCAAAACCTTATACTTTTTGAAGTCTGGGGTGGCCCGCATTTTTTACTATAAAGATGGCGTAGATATTACAGAATACTTTGCATTTGAGGGCGATTTAATAGCGCGCTTAGAAAGTTTGTTTACAGGCGAACCTTCGCAAAAGGCCATTCAAATATTGGAGAACGCCGAAATTATTGCCATTAATGCAACACAATTAAGTCAGTTATATGATCGGTTTCCCTTGGTGGAGCGCTTGTTTCGATTGATTTTTGAGGCTTCTTATGTAAAGACTATTAGGCGCATGGAGCGCATTCAATTTCACAGTGCCGAGGAGCGGTACCAAGATTTACTTTTGGCTACCAATATTGTGAAGCGGATTCCGCTAAAGCACATTGCTTCTTACCTTGGCATTACTCAAGTTAGTTTAAGCCGCATTCGCAACAAGGTGCGTTAATTATTTATCAAATGTTAAAGGATTTGATTTAGCTTAAAATGACCTTTGTTTTATATGAAGACAAAGGAAACGCATGGGGTTTTGGCTGAACCAAAATTGGGTTTGAAAGAGAATTGGAAACAGTTTTTTTTGCTGGTTCTCATCAATGCTTTTGTGGGTGGAATGGTAGGGATGGAGCGGAGTATTTTGCCTCAAATTGCTGTTCAAGAATTTGCTTTATCGGCTAAGTTGGCCGTGCTTTCTTTTATTGTAGTTTTTGGATTGGTTAAAGCGTTTACCAATTTGTTAACGGGTACTTTGGCCAACCTATTTGGACGTAAAAAGCTATTGGTGATGGGTTGGGTAATTGCCATTCCAATTCCCTTCATGCTTATGTTTGCGCCCTCGTGGAATTGGATAGTGGCGGCTAATGTTTTGTTGGGCATTAATCAAGGTTTGGCATGGAGCAGCACGGTGTTAATGAAGATTGATTTAGTAGGGTCGAAGCAACGTGGATTGGCCATGGGGTTAAATGAATTTGCGGGCTATCTTTCCATTGCTTTAGTGGCTTTTTTTACAGGATATATTGCCACGGAGTATGGCTTGCGCCCTTATCCTTTTTACATTGGAATAGGCTTGCTGGTATTGGGTTTGCTTGCTTCTATTTTCCTTGTAAAGGATACCCATAGCCATGCAATACTTGAGGGGAGTGAGAGTACAATATTGCGTTCAAAAAATGTATTTTGGACCACTACCTGGACCGATAAAAATTTAAGTTCAATAACCCAAGCTGGATTGGTCAATAATTTAAATGATGGGATGGTTTGGGGCATTTTTCCGATGGTATTAATTGCGAAAGGATTTGATTTAACTTCGGTTGGAATAATTGTAGGTATTTATCCAGCGGTTTGGGGCATTGGGCAATTGTTTACGGGCTTTTTGGCCGATAGAATTTGCAAGAAAAAGTTGCTGTTTTTGGGTATGTTGTTGCAAGCTATTAGTATTTTATTTATGCCAGGCGCAAGTTTATATTGGCATTTTGAATTGTTGGCATTTGGCTTGGGTATTGGAACGGCTTTGGTCTATCCCACCTTTTTGGCGGGTATTGCAGAGCAAACACATCCCATAGACAGGCCAAAAAGTATGGGGGTATTTAGGTTTTGGCGAGACCTAGGTTATGCTGTTGGCGCATTAATAACAGGTGTAATTTCTGATATTTGGAACCTAGAATATGCCATTCTTTTTATTGGATTAATAACCTTGGCATCTTCATTTCTGATTAAATTTAGAATGCAACAATGTAAATAAGGAGCTTGAACATGAGGCCAAAAGGCCATTGACGGCTGTTAAAATTTTGTGTAAGTAAAAAAAACATTGCGAAAGCGCATGAAATAGGCTTATTTTGCCACTCATTTTCCAGGTCTCTTAGCTCAGCTGGATAGAGCAACGGTTTTCTAAACCGTAGGTCGAAGGTTCGAGTCCTTCAGGGACTACCAAGGCACCTTCGGGTGCCTTTCCCGTTTTTAGTGGGCGAGAAGTTTATACCGACATACAAATACGGTAACGAAGTAGCCAACATGAACCTTCATATAGAATACCTCATTAATATGAGCTGTAGATATGTGGGAAATACAACAAAGAATCCCAATCATTTGTAAAAGCTTAGATGTCTTTTAGCACTAAATTGCATCGTGTTTCTATAATAACAAATGGTATGAAAAAGTTGGCTTTCAATTTATCAGCAAGCCTATGTTTTTTTCTACCCTTAATTTCAAACTCGCAAACGGCCGAATATCCTTGGGCCCTTGGTGTACATGTCGGGATTAGCGAATATAATGGAGATTTGGGCAATGGTTTTTTTCATTTTTCTTTACTGTCAAATAACTTTTATGATGCAGACAATACACTTATTCAAACAAACGAACCAGGCTTTTCTGGATTTTCGATAAATCGGTATATCAATAAACGTTTTGATTTAGCTCTGAGCTATTCTCATGGCGAATGGGGATACCATAACTTAAGTGGCTCAACTTTTTTCTTTCGTAGAATAGATGCTGTTGATCTTCATATTAAATGGAAATTTGCAACTATCCGTGATGGTCTTCTAACTCCTTTTGTTGTGTCTGGCTTGGGATATCGCAACGTAAACCTCCCTGCACAGAATGATACTGCCATGAATGAAATAAATGTTGCACTAGGCGTGGGTATGATTATTAGAATATCGAAGTATATTGGGATAAACCTTCAAAGCAATTACGCTTATACAACAAGCGATGCAGGAGATGGTAAAGTATCAACGATGAATTCAATAAATGATCAATTTTGGAATCACAGTGTGGGCATTTCATTTTCACTGGGTAATTTGGGTAAAAATCATCCCCCGAGAGCTAAGAGAATTAAATGCCCAAAAAGCTTGGTATTTCTTTAACCCAAATTCAGCATTAAAAAATGCTGAATCGAATAAATGATTGTAATTCAACGAGGCTTTCCTTGTTGGACTTTTTTATACAAATATTGCTGCTATTTACACAGCTTTTTGACAGTAAACTTTTGAAGCTGAGTTGTTGAGCAGACTCTAACTGTCCTTTCCCCATTTATAATACATTTTAAGTTCGATAATTATAGCTTCACTTGACAATTACCGATTCAATTCTTTTTATAGATTGTTTTCCAACCCCAGATTTTTCTGCGTAAAAGCGCCAATTTTGTACCACGTTGTAAACCTGATCAATGATTTTTTTCGAATTATTTACTTTAAAATATCTGCCTAAATCTATTAAATTTTTTTTGGTGGGGTTGGCGCTCTCACCGGCAATCATGGTGCTGTGCATGCCATGACTCGATGAAGAAAATGTTAAATCATAAGCTGGTGCAGCGCGCCAAATGCCATCGGAATTCATCAAAAATGAAAAGTTTTTACTATGATCGTCTCTGTTGTGCGCAAAAACATTAAAGGCTGCCAAACGCAATATTTTTTCATAAGCTATTACATCATTTTCTAGTTTAAAGGCACAATCCATGAGGTTACCATAATCTAAATTACTTTGCCTAAAATTATCATGCATAATTCCAGCTGCTGAATGCATATGTATACACGATTTTCCAACTCTATCAAAACGCTTAGTGCCAAAATATTGCTTATTAGATTCGCCAGTAAATAAGCGGCATTCACTCATTTCTATACCTGCATCTAAGGCCATTTTATAATATGAAAATTCTATATTGGCGATGTCAATACTATCGTTAGAAGATGGAAATTTTATCAACCAGTGCTCAAACCCTATAGGCAAGATTTGGTCTGAACCTATTATCTCTTTTGTTATATTATTAAAAGCAACTAATATCTTTGGTCGGGCACCGCCCGATGAGCCACCCAAGGCAAATAATTTATCTATCACCTTACTTTCTAATCCTTCCAAAACTTGTTTGCTAGATGAAGCAATAGCATCCAATTCAAATTCAAATCTCAGCAAATGTTCTATTTCCATCTCTGGCCTATATGTTAAAGCACCCATGCCTTTGCTACCAACAAATGCCAAACGATTTAACAATGACAAGTTAGCGTTTCTAATACCCTTTTCGGCTAATGCTCTATCCAATAATAATCGGCCCCAACCGTCTGGCATTGAATCGGCAAATACGCCAAACAAGCCATCAAATGGCAGTGCATCTGCTTGTCTAATTTCTGCACCAAGTTTAAGTTTAAAAGGAGAAATCTGTATCCCTCTTTCAATAAAACTTGGAAAATATTTGAAATAAATTCCTTTGCTTTCACTTACCAGCTCGCCTAAAGAGACTTCTTCATTGGCTAACCTAATTGATACCAATAATTTTTTTATTTGCTCCATTAGGCTCTGGTTTTATCACTAAATAATTTTTCAATCTCAGACAAATTAGGAATTGGGTTTAGCAATTTTTCGAAATCGTTTAAATGCCCTAAGAGATGAGCCAATTTTAAGAGTGATTCCAAAGATATTTGTCCGCTTAACTCAAAGCGCTTTAAACTGCCCAATGAAACCCCAGAACGCCTTGCCAACTCGCTTTGAGAATACCCCATTTGCTTCCTCAATGTTCTGTGATTGCTTGCAATATCAATCAGCAAATCACTGGGAATTTTATCGACTCCAAATCTCATATTTTTAGCTAATATATTAAACAAATATACCCATTTTGATGTAAAATAGCTAATATTTTAGCCAGTTTATGCCAAAAAAAACTAGAACCAACACAAAAAATTACACGCCATTTTTGAGCTTTTTTCTTCAACCTCATCCTGCCAAATCTAAAAACAATTTCTCGAGTGCTAATGCTGGATTTTTGCAAAGACCTGGATGCACTTTGGAGCTTTGAAGAATGTTGCTGCGGGTGGCTGTGAGCCAACGAAATCGTTCGGCAGATGACAGTTCTCCAATTGGTCCACCGCTGGTTTCTCCTATACAAATTTTATGAAAGGCCAGTAAATTTTGTTCAATTTCTGCCACCTCAAATTGTGGTGCTAAGGCCAAAATTTTATGGGCATGCTAATGGTATTTAAGTTGCAAATAACCCAAGTCTTTGCAAAATAAAATTACGCCTACATTGATGAATTCTTGGCGTTCTACTTTTGGCATAAAGCGAATAACAGCATACTCAAACAGGTAATTATCCATGGCCTACCTCCTTTAAAATGTGGCCAAATTGGTGAATGCGCTGAACCAAATATTGTGTATAGGCATTGCGCTGTTCTGCTATGCTGGGATAAATTAAATCGCTCTCAATTCAGGCACCTGAAATTAATGCGGTAATGACTTTTATTTTTTCTTCTGTAAGCGCAATCCTGCCAATTTCATGTGCCTCGGCCATGCGGGTGGCTAGTTGCAGTAAAACATGTTTTTGGATCAAACCGAAATTTTGGCTTGCTTTCTGATCCCAAATATTGTCAGCATGATGAAAATATAAGGCTGCACCGTGGTCTATTAACCAAAGTTCTTTGTTCCACATGAGCATATTGGTACTACGCACTGCGCGGTCCATGTTCATAAGCAGGTTATTGAGCCAACCAATTTGTGAGGCCAACAAGGTATCCACAGCGCCCACCAAGGGGTCGTAGCTGATTGAGCCTGAAAAAAAATGCAAGGCCAAATTAAGGCCGGTGCTTGCTTTAAGTAAATCCTGAATTTCTTCATCGCCTTCGGTTCGGCCAAAAGCTTCCTCTAAATTTTACCACATACAAAAAACCGTCATCGGCCTCTGCCAAATGAGGCATAGAACCTCCCTCCCGCAGGGGGCTAACGTACCGGGTTAGATTAACGGTTCTTACTTGTAACTTGTGCATGCTCAAAATTACAATTTTAGTTAAAGAGAAAAAATCGGCAATTTTTTACGAATTGGAAAAACGCTATTTTTATGTTTTAAGCCTATCTCAAAAAATACTATCTTCGGCACCATTTGATACCACAAAGTAAAATAGAAGAAATATTAAACGCGGCCAATATTGAGGAGGTGGTGAGCGATGTTGTGCGACTAAAAAGGCGGGGAGCAAACCTCAGTGGCTTGTGTCCGTTTCACAATGAAAAAACGCCCTCTTTTTCTGTTTCACCAGCCAAGGGTATTTATAAGTGCTTTGGTTGTGGAAAGGCCGGCAATGCGGTTAATTTTATCATGGAGCACGATAACCTCGGTTATATTGAGGCGCTCAAAAATTTGGCTGAACGCTATCGCATCGACTGGCCACAGCAGGAGAATGTAAACATAGACCAAGAGCGTGCATTGCGTTCAGAAAAAGAGAGTTTGCAAATTCTAAACAATTGGGTGGCCGATTATTTTGAACAAGAATTGTGGGAGAGTGAGGAGGGAAAAAACATTGGCCTTTCTTATTTCGAAGAGCGTGGATTTAGAACCGATATTATTAAAAAGTTTAAGTTGGGTTATAGCCACGATAGTTGGGATCACTTTACCAACGAGGCGCTTAATAAGCAATATAATTCTGAGCTTCTGGTAAAGGGCGGATTGGTTAAACAAAACGACCAAGGAAAGCTGTATGATGCCTACCGCGGCCGGGTGATGTTTGTAATTCATGGCGCAACCGGAAAGGTAATTGCCTTTGCTGGCAGGCAGCTAAAAAAGGATGAGAAGAGTGCCAAATATGTGAACTCGCCAGAGACCTTGCTGTATCATAAAAGCAATGAATTATATGGGTTGTTTTTTGCCAAAAATGCCATTAGGCAAAACGATTTTGTGTATTTGGTGGAGGGTTATACCGATGTAATTTCTATGCATCAATCTGGGGTAGAAAATGTGGTGGCCTCTAGTGGTACTTCTTTAACAGAAAATCAAATTAGGCTTATTAAGCGGCATACCGACAATGTAACTGTTTTATACGATGGCGACGCAGCGGGTATTAAAGCCAGTTTGCGCGGTATTGATATGTTGTTGGAGCAAGGGTTAAATGTTAAGGTGTTGCTGTTCCCAGATGGCAACGATCCAGATTCATATTCAAAGAAAGTAGGAGCAGAGGCCTTTCAACAATATTTGGTTAAAGAAACCCGCGATTTTATCTTGTTTAAGGTCAACCTTTTGTTGCAAGATGCAGCACATGATCCTCTAAAGAAAGCGCAAGTTACCCGCGATATTGTAGAAAGCATTAGCAAGATTCCGGATGGCATTAAGCGCATGGCGTTTATACGTGAGTGTGCGGCCTTGCTAGATATGAATGAGCAATTGCTCATTACCGAGTTAAATAAAAGTAGAAATGGGTTCTTAACAGCCAAAGAAAAAGAATGGATTAGTGCTGAACCAAGGGATGTGCCACACGAGGAAGAACTGGCGCAAATCATGCTGGATTCGCCGCGGTACGACCAGGAGCAGTATGTAATAAAGTTATTGATTTTACACGGACATAAGCCCGCAGAAGGGTATAGAAATATTGCCGATTTTATAGTTCAGAAAATGGATGCCGATGAGGTAGTTTTTGAGCACGAAGTGATGCGTTTGTTGTTAAACGAATTTAAGGCTTATTTGGTAAAAGAAGAGGAATTTAACGCCCAAACTTTTACCCAACATGTAAACCCAATTATTTCTTCTGCCGCGGCTGGTCTGCTTACGGTGATGCATGAAATGAGCAAACGTTGGGTTAGTAAGTACGACATTATTATGGAAGATCCAGATGATATTTTTATGAAGGATATTACCTCTGCTTTGTTGTATTTAGAAAAACATCAATTAAATAAATTATTGGATCAAGTTCAGCAAGAATTAAAAGACGCTCAAGATAATAATTTGGAACAAGACCTGCACTTAAATATGGAAGTGTATAAGCTGCTAAAGGAAAAGCAACAAATACTCTCTCATAAAATTGGGGCAGTAATTTTACACTAAGAATTATGGCAAAAATAATTGGGATAGTAAGAGAAGGCAAAAAGCCAGAGGACTTGCGCACGCCGCTTACACCGGAGCATTGCATTGAATTACATAAGTATTTTCCAGATACAAAAGTCTTGGTTCAGCCCTCGCCTTTTAGGTGTTTTTCTGACGAAGAATACTTGGCAGCGGGCATAGAATTGAAGGAAGATTTAAGCGAATGTGATATTTTATTGGGGGTAAAAGAAGTGCCCATCGATCAATTAATTCCCAATAAAACGTATTTATTTTTCTCGCATACCATCAAAAAGCAAGCGCACAACCGTGGCTTGTTGAGGGCCATTATTGCCAAAAATATTACCTTGGTAGATTACGAAACCTTGGTGTGGGATGCAGGCAACAGAATTATCGGATTTGGCCGATTTGCCGGAATTGTGGGTACGCATTATGCCTTGTTAATGTTGGGCAAAAAATATGCTTACTACACACTTAAACCTGCTAATGAATTAAAGAATTATGAGGAATTGCTGAACCAATATAAAGGCTTAAAAATTCCGCCTATACGTATAGTTGTTTGCGGCGATGGCCGCGTAGCACACGGCAGCATTGAGTTTTTAAGGAAATTAAAAATACACCAGGTTAGTCAGCAAGAGTTTTTAGAAGACGATTATAACCGTCCTATTTTTGTGCACTTGCGCAGCGAAGATTATTACGAACGCAAAGATGGACGCAACTGGGATAAGTCTGATTTTTACAAGCATCCCGAAGATTATAAATCGTGTTTTGGTTTGTATGCCAAGCGAGCTGATATCATGATTAATGCCGTGTTTTGGAAACCAGGAATTGAGCCATTTTTTACGCACGAAGAAATTAAAAACAGCGATTTTAGAATCAAAATAATTTCTGATATAACCTGCGATATTCCGGGTCCGGTGCCTAGCACCATTAGAAGCTCTACCATACTCAATCCTTTCTATGGTTACAATGTGTATTCAGAGAAAGAGGTGGCGCCTTTTCAACCCAATGTGGTAGACGTGCAAGCGGTGTCTAATCTGCCTTGCGAGCTGCCTTTCGATGCCAGTATAGAGTTTGGCGAGCAGTTGGTTCGACACGTTTTGCCTTGTTTATTAGATGCAGACGAAGAGCAAATTATTGAACATGCTACCATTGCCTCTGGAGGAAAATTGATGGAAAAATTTGCCTACCTGCAAGACTATATTGATTAAGGATTTTTTATAGATGCGTATTAAGTTGTGTTAAAGCATGTCATTAGATAAATGCACCTGCTTAAAACCTTTTTCTTCTAAAGATTATTCATACAATTAAAGTGACCTTTCGGACATTTTTGATAGCCAATTTTGCTGCATGGGCGACAAGGTAAATTGTTGTTTTCAACGATATCATGCGCAATGTTATGCTTGCCATAATAGGGTGTCATGCCAAAGGCCGGCAAGGTATTGCCCCAAAAGGAAGTTGTAGGCACTTTTAAAGCGGCCGCAATGTGCATCAAACCCGTATCGTTGGTGAATAAATGCAAGCTATTTTTTACCAACCAAGCCGATTGGTTCAGGCTAATTTTACCGCAGAAATTTACGCAATTTTGGCCCAAAGCTGCCTCAATTTCTGCCGCATTAACAACATCTTCTTTGCCTCCTAACAACACCACAGGATGCGATAATTTTTTGGCCTTTTCAATAATCCTATCATTGGGCAAACGCTTGGTAAAATGTTGCGCACCAATTGCCCAAGTATAGTATTCTTTTTCTTTCGGTTTGAACCCAAACAAATTCTCCAACTCATCTTCCTTTGGGATAAAATAATCTAATCCCATAGCATCATTCACCACGCCCAAATGCTTGGTGGTAGATAGGTATCTATCCACAATATGAAGGGGTGGTAGCTGGTTAATTTTAAAGTTAACCATCAAAAACTTTTCTATGTTTAGCTTAGGAAAAGAATGCGCCTCCACGCCTAATGCTGCCTTTATCATAGCCGTGCG
Organism: bacterium; assembly: GCA_034439755.1. Taxonomy (GTDB): domain Bacteria; phylum Bacteroidota; class Bacteroidia; order UKL13-3; family UKL13-3; genus B1. The sequence goes on along the minus strand of JAWXAZ010000122.1, from coordinate 34,646 downwards.
CAAATTGTGGTGCAAGTCTATCACCAAATCATACTTTTCTTGCCTTAGAAAAAGTCCCATTTGAATGGGATGTTTATCTAATACTATAATTTTATCAATATATGGATTGCTGGCTAAAATAGGAGCAAAGGCCGCTTTGCTTAAGTAATGCAATTCAATATTTCCCAATTGCTGTTTAAGACAACGCACTACAGGCGTGGTTAATACAATGTCGCCAATAGAACTAAAACGTAGAATGAGAATCTTTTTTTGCAAAGTCAGATTTTTCTTCAAATATAAGCTTTATACTCGCCCTACAAATGATCAAATATCCTTACCCAGTAAAGCAGTGCAATATAGGTTCAAATATAGAAATTGCCTATTGCGATGAAGGCAGTGGCCAATATACCCTGCTGTTTATTCATGGACTTGCCAATTATATTCCGGTTTTTAAACACAATATAGATTTCTTAAAAGACCATGCACGCTGTGTGGCCATAGACCTGCCCGGCAATGGTTTATCGTCGCGTGGCGATTATCCTTTTACCTTAATTTTTTATGCCGAAAGTGTGGCACGTTTTATTCAAGAAATGAATTTAAGCAAGGTGGTTTTGGTGGGACATAGCATGGGCGGACACGTTTCTTTGTTAATAGCCTTGCGCTATCCGCAATTGGTTGATCGCTTGGTGTTATTGGGTGCAAGTGGCTTGGAGTTTTATTCTGATTTTGAAAAAACCATTATGAAAAGTATGTTGAGTTTGGGTGCATTAATGTATGGCGATGCCATGAGTTTAGAGGCAGCCATTCAGAACAGTTATTACAACGAACAAAAAAAAGATGCCAAGCACATCATTAGCGATTTGCATAAATTAATGAGTGGCGAAAGTGGAAAGTATTGGCGAAAAATGGTGCAAAAAAACATTGAAGCCATGTTAGATGAGCAAGTGGTTCCTTTCCTCAAAGAGCTGATGCAACCTAGCTTAATTATTTTTGGCAAGCACGATGCTTTTATACCAAACAAGCTTATGCACGTATCAGAAACCACAGAGAAATTGGCTAAAAAAGCCGCGGCATTAATCCCAAATTGCGAACTTGAATTGATTCCCCATAGCGGACATTTTGTTCAAATAGAATCGGCCGATAAGGTAAATGCGCGCATCCTTCAATTTTTGCAGAAAGCAGTTTAATTGGCAATGCCGAGCGTAATTATTGTTAAGAAAACAGCCTAATAGGCTGATTTATGAGTGCCGGCGAATATAATTAATTGGCAGTTTTATGTAAGACCAAAATTGGAAGTCCTGGGTCTAAAACCATTTTTTGGGAGTTGCTACTTAGCATCAATTTTTGAATCCAGCTGTGTTCTGCACGCACCATAACCAGCATTTGCGTATTGTTGGTATTGATTTGCCTTTTTAAGTTTTCTGCAATGGACAAATGGATGCTTCCCTTTTTAATATTGAGCTTAATATTTTTATACATGTGTTCAAAAATGAACTGCTCTGCATCTAAAATTAGCTGCTCACTTTCTGGACCAGCATAATCAAAATAAAATATTTCAAGTGCTGCATGAAAGACCTCTGCAAAAGGCACCAAAATACCCAACTCTTCCTCCAGATTTTCTAAATCAGAAGCATAGATTAAATGATAAATCGGTTCGAACCGATATGCTTTAGGTACAGCAATGACAGGGGTTTTGGCTTCCGAAATCAATTGAGCCGTATTGCTTCCTAAGAATATTTTTCTAAAACCGCTGGCACCATGAGTACCCAAAATAATAAGGTCGCATTGGTGTATTTCACATGCATTTTTGATGCCATAAGAAATTACGTTTTGCAAATCAACATGGGCTTCTATTTGTATGGCGTTTGGGTGCAAATCGTTTTCTACAAGGAGCTGTTGAAATGCACTCAGCAACAAATCTTTTTCCTCTACTTCGTCTAAATAATAATTCTCGTAGGGAATGTCGGTAACCGCCATAACTGCTGGAATGGCATGGTACAAGACCAAAGTGCTATTGGTAAACAGAGCAAAATGATAGGCATATAAACAAGCGTTTTTTGCCTCGGGCGAATAGTCGGTAGGAACCAGTATTTTCAACATGGTACGTGGTGTTTTATATATAACAAAGATAACAAATTTTCGCAAAGAAAAAAATGACACAAATTAGAGTCAAATTGCCACAACCTCAATGCTGGCACCAATCCCCACTTACGCAGGAAAACCCAAGCCCTTTTCTTTATTTTCGTTTTCATACCAAGTATCCACCTGCAAATTGCCTCCATCTGCTGCCTCGGTTGCCAATTGATCGCAACGCTCGTTCAAGGCATGTCCGGCATGGCCTTTTATCCACTTAAATTGAATTTGGTGTTTAGGATATAAGGCCAATAACCTGCGCCATAAATCGGGATTTTTTTTGCCTATAAAGCCTTTTTGAGCCCAAGCAAAAACCCATTTTTTTTCAACCGCTTCGCACACATATTTGCTATCGGTGTAAACCGTAATATGAAGGTTAGGTAATTTCATGGATTCAATGGCCACAATTACAGCCAATAACTCCATGCGGTTATTGGTAGTATGCCTAAACCCTGCACTCATTTCTTTGCGGTGCTGCCCACTTATCATCACCACCCCATAGCCGCCCCTGCCCGGATTTCCTCTAGCAGAGCCATCTGTATAAACATTTACCTTCACCTGCTAATCCGCTAATTAAATGAAATTTCGCCTAACTCATTTGCCTTGTCTAATTCTATCCAAATAAGGGTTAATGGATAGCTTGTATAACACAATAAAACGCGTTTAACTGTGCCTTTATCCTCAAATTCGTGGTAGGCTGCAATGCGGTAGTAATAGCCACCCATGCTGCATGGCAAGCGCTTGGCATCAATACTTTTATCGTTAAAAAACTCTTGTAACAAACCTTCGCCTGTTAAGGTGTCTATCTTGCTTTTATCAAAGGGTTTGGTTCGGGCATAAACATCCATGGCAACAAACTCTTTTGCACCTTTTTTACAAGGTAAAATATAAATTTTTTCTCCAACCGAAATGGTTTTCTCAACAACTTGCCCAAAGCTAAAGCTGGCAATAAAAAGAAACAAAATGGTAAATATAATTCTCATGTTTATTCAAACGCAGTGCGACCCCAATCTATTATTTCTTGTTCACTCCACAATTGCGGAAAAAACACCCTTACCTGAAAGCGCGGAGGCAAGTATTTCTGCCAATTTGTGCCCCCTGTAGCGGCAACATCGCTGGGTTGTTTGGCTAAATATTTAACGGCAGATTTATAGTGTACCAAAGGCCAATTTACATTTACGTTCTGATCCAATTGCCTTAGCTCGGCTATTAATTGCGGGTTTGCTTTGTGAGCAACAGGCAAAGAATCGTAAAGCGTTGCCATGTTTTTATCTTGGTACTCATGCGCCAATCGCAGTAGTTCGCCTGTGTATTTTTGTTCAAATTGGGTAAGGGTAAGCGTTTTTTTGCCTGTGCCCGATTCTGTTGCGCCATGTTTCCAATAAATGTATTGAAACATGTCTTCTAGTTTGCTCTCATTAGAATATTGGCCTCGGTGCTCTTTGTCTACCAAGCTCAATAAGTTGGTGCAGCAAAGTTCTATTTTCCTGTATTGAGCCGATTGAAAGCCGCTGGCAGGCAAAAGACTCATCCTAAATTTAAGAAATTGTTCCTTCTCCATGCCTTCCACCATAATGTCGAAAGAATGCGTGAGGTTCTTAAAATAGGCATTGATTCGCTTTAAACGTTGGGTAAAAAATACCGCATCTAAATTTCCTTTGCGATCAGACAATTGCTTTAACTCATGCAACGACAACTTAAAATAAAGCTCCGTAATTTGGTGATACATGATGAAGATTTCTTCATCCGGAATATTTGTTTTTGGCTTCTGTAAACTCAATAAGGTATCTATCTGAACATAATCCCAATAGCTGGTATATTCTTGGTACACTAGTCCTTCGAGGTAAGCTTTAAAATCTTGACCATTGGCTTCGTATTTCTCCTTCAACTGATTAATTAAGCCGAGAACATTGTTGTCTATTTGCTTTTCAATCATACTTAAAAGGGGCTTGTAAAGTCTTTAAATAATGGCAAAATTTGGTCCTTATCAGACACAATGGGCTCCATGGTTTTCCATTGTATTCCAAGATTTGGATCGTTCCAAAACAAACCCCCTTCCGAAACCTTGCTATACATATTGGTGCACTTGTATAAAAAAAGGGTATCGTCTTCAAGGGTTTCAAAACCATGAGCAAAACCCGGCGGAATCCAAAACATCATTTGATTTTCGGCGCTGAGTTCTATGGTGAAATTTTGGCCATAAGTAGGGGAGTTTTTTCGAATATCTACCACCACATCATTCACCGCTCCTTTGGCCACACGCACCAATTTCCCTTGTTCAAACGGTGGCGCTTGAAAATGCAAACCGCGCACTGCCCCTTTTTGAGATAGAGACTGGTTGTCTTGCACAAATTGAAGATTTATGCCCGCTTCCTGCATCTTGTCTTGGTTGTAACTTTCGAAAAAATAACCTCTACTATCCTTAAATATTTGAGGTTCAATTATTAAAATTCCTTCGATGGGCGTGGTAGTGATTTTCACGGTGGTAATATTTTACGCAATTATAGTGAATCGGGCAGAAAATAGTTTGTTAATATCAATATAGTGGAAAAAGTAGGGCGGGGAATTGGAATCTAAGTGTATTTTTGTAGCATGCAAAATGAAGAAAAAAAGTTAAAACGGTATAGAGTTATCATCATTTCTCAGACCGTTATCAATATTCTACTCCTAATGTTACTGGCATTCTTTACCTTTAATTACTTTAAAACCGATAAAAAACTAGCCGTAAAAGAGGTTGAATTGTTCCAATCGGATTCTACCCGCGCCGATTTAGAAATTTTGCTCAAAGAAACCGATTTAGAATTAACAGATTATAAAGGAAAAAATTCTGTATTAGACCAGTTTTTGCGTGAGAAAAACGACTCATTGCAGCTTTTTGCAGATCGCATAGAGTTTATTTTACGCAAGGGTAAACTCACCAAAGATGAATTAGAAAAAGCCAACGACGAGTTAGATTTATTGCGCTATTATAAACGCAAATACATTGGTCAGATAGACTCACTTAACACCGTAATTGTTGCGCTTAACTCCGAGAATAAAACCCTCAAAACCGATATCGATAAGCAGAAGCGCAAGAACGAAAACCTCAATATGGATATTTCTCGCCTTAGCAATAAAGTGGCCATCGGCGCTAAGTTAAGCACCGAAAACTTATTTATCACCGGTATTAAATTGCGTTCGAATGGAAAAGAAAAAGAAACCATCCGCGTTTCTCAAATCGATCAATTAAAAATTACCTTCGCTATCAATGAAAATTATGTGACCGAAATGGGCAAAAAAGACGTTTACCTTAAAGTAACCGGCCCAGATGGCGCAACTGTTTACAACCAGGCAGCAGGTTCTGGTACTTTCCAGTTTCAAAACGAAGAGTCTTTATACAGCACAAAGAAATCCATCGATTTTAACCAAGAAGGTCAGCAAGTAAGCATTTATTGGGACAAAGGAAGTGAGTTTGTAAAAGGAAATTACAAGGCAGAATTGTATTGTGAAGGCTTTAAAATTGGAAACTCAGAATTTGAACTTAAATAAAGTGTAACAAATTTTTATATTCGCAGCGTTATTTACAAAAAATAAAAAGATTAAAATATCAAACAAATGAAGAAGATTTTATTTGCCTTTGCTTTTGCAGCTACCTTAAGTGCTTGTCATTACGGAACCGAGGAAGCTCAAAAAACCCTTAACGACAACGAGAAATACAAATCTGAAAGTGCAGGTTATTCTGTAAACAGTGCAAACGTTAAGGCAGAAGAAACAGCAGTACCTGCTACAGAAACAGCACCAGTTGCCGCAGATTCAACCACTGCCACAAAATAATTTACCTTGCAAACCATTGAGTTAAACGCCTCTTTGGGTAAGGAAGAAATATACCTTCAACTCTTGCCGCAATTGCGCGGACTCCTTGAGTCTGAAGCCGATTTAATAGCCAACCTGGCCAACTGTTGCGCGGTTTTAAAAGAAACTTTTCGCTGGTGGTGGGTTGGCTTTTATTTGGTAAAAGGCAACGAACTCGTACTTGGTCCGTTTCAAGGCACCCTTGCATGCACCAGAATTGCCTTTGGAAAAGGCGTTTGTGGCAGCGCTTGGCAACAAAAACGAAGTCTCGTGGTGCCAGATGTAGAAGCCTTTCCGGGTCATATTGCCTGCAGCGCCGCAAGCAAATCAGAAATAGTTTTACCCCTTTTCGGTCCGAACCAACAAATTATTGGGGTACTGGATGTAGACAGTGAATATTTAAATCACTTTGACCATATTGACGAAAAATACCTGGGGCAAATTCTACAACTTATCAAGGCCTGATTTTTTTATCAAATAATTTGCTATTTTGCCTTTCACTAAAGAAAGCGCATGCAAGCCAAAAACAAAGTTAGCCTCCTTATTATTGTAGCTGCCCTAGGCTATTTTGTAGATATTTACGACCTCATTGTTTTTAATGTGGTAAAAAATGAAAGTCTGCAAGCCTTAGGTTTTACAGGCGAAGCGCTTAAAGTAAAAGAAATATTTTTGTTTAACCTCCAAATGACCGGCATGCTATTAGGCGGGTTGCTTTGGGGAATTATGGGCGATAAAAAAGGAAGAGTTTCCGTTTTATTTGGCTCTATTTTTTTATACTCCATTGCCAATATCATCAATGCCTTTGTAGTAAACATAGAACAATATGCCCTTATGCGCTTTATTGCAGGCGTTGGTTTGGCGGGCGAGCTTGGCGCCGGAATTACCCTCGTAGCAGAAAATATGCCCAAAGAAAAACGTGGCTATGGCACCATGATTATTGTAACCTTTGGCGCCCTGGGCGCTGTGGTAGCAGGCTTAGTGGGCAAAAGTTTTGGCTGGCAAACAACTTACTTAGTGGGCGGTGGATTGGGACTTTCACTTTTGCTTATGCGGGCAGGCGCTTACGAAAGTGGCATGTATCAAAATTTGGTTCAGAACAATGAAATAAAACGCGGCAACTTTCTATCCTTGTTTAAAAAATGGAGCCTCTTTTTAAAGTACCTCGCTTGCATTTTAATTGGCCTTCCCATTTGGTTTGCCATTGGCGTAATGGTTAATTTATCGAACCGATTTGCCGAAGCACAAGGCCTCATTGGTAAAATTGATGTGGCCGATTCGGTGATGTTTGCCTACCTAGGTTTATCGGCAGGCGACCTTGTAAGCGGACTCCTTAGTCAGTATTTAAAAAGCCGCAAAAAAGTAGTGTATCTATACTTGTTTTTCTCTTTTGTGCTAATGGTTATTTACCTTTTTAACAAACAAGTTAGCGTAGATTATTATAAATATATGTGCTTCGGAATAGGCTTCGCCACAGGCTATTGGGCCTTATTTGTAACCATTGCCTCCGAACAATTTGGCACCAATATTCGCTCCACCGTAACCAATACCGTTCCCAATTTTGTGCGCGGCGCCGTAGTGCCAATTACCCTAAGTTTTGCCAGTTTATCCAAATCTTTTGGCGTGGTAAACGCAGCGTTTTGGGTAGGTTCAGCCTGCCTCTTGCTAGCCTTTTTTGCCACCTGGTATATCAAAGATTCCTTTAGCAAAGACCTCAATTATTTTGAGATAGATTAACTACAAAGAAATTCTAAAAATGGTCCACCCATCCATGGCTACAGCGCCCAAACTTTTGTAAAAATCTATGGCCGGTTTGTTCCAATCCAACACACTCCATTCAACCCTTCCGCAGCCTCTTTCTTTGGCGGTCTGAACCAAATGCAAGAGGAGTTTTTTGCCATAACCTTTGCCGCGAAAATGAGGCTCAATGTATAAATCCTCTAAGTAGATTCCAGGTTTAGAAACAAAAGTAGAATAGTTGTGAAAGAACAAGGCAAAGCCTACTGGTGTTTCCGCCTCGTAAGCCAAGAAGCACTCTGCTACTGATTTTACTCCAAATAAATGCGTGCGTATTTTTTCCTCAGTTGCCTCCACTAGGTGACTCAATTCTTCGTAATGGGCAATGCCTTTTATAAAATGAAGTAGGAGGGCACAGTCTTTTTCTGTGGCAAAGCGAATGTTAAAATTATCCATAATTAGGTGTTAAATAGTAAGAACTAAAAATAGCATTTTATGTTGTCAAATAATACCCATTGTAATTATAAAATAGCCCAAAGATATTTGATAATTTTAGCAGGTCAATGCCAATGTAGCAATATAATAGTACTAGGAGATATTTGTCGAAATTGGGCTATTTGTTTTCTATAAATCGGTATAAAATATAAACTACATTGTAAAGTGTCTTGCAAACTACATTGTAAAGTGTCTTGCAAACTACATTGTTTATTTTCTTACAAACTACATTGTATAGTGTCTTGGAAACTACATTGTATAGTGTCTTGCAAACTACTTTGTATAGTGCCTTGCAAACTACATTGTATAGTGTCTTGCAAACTACATTGTATCGTGCCTTGTAAACTGCTTTGTATAGTGCCTTACAAACTACATTGTATAGTGTCTTGGAAACTACATTGTATAGTGTCTTGCAAACTACTTTGTATAGTGCCTTACAAACTACATTGTAAAGAGCCTTAAAAACTACATTGTTTATTGTCTTACAAACTACATTGTATATTGTCTTGCAAACTACATTGTATAATGTCTTGCAAACTACATTGTTTATTTTCTTACAAACTACATTGTATAGTGTCTTGGAAACTACATTGTATAGTGCCTTACAAACTACATTGTATGGTGTCTTGCAACTACATTGTATCGTGCCTTACAAACTACATTGTAAAGTGTCTTGGAAACTACATTGTTTAGTGTTTTGGAAACTACTTTTTATAGTGCCTTGCAAATTACTTTGTAAATTGCCTTGCAAATTACTTTTTATAGAGCCTTACAAATTACGCTTACAAATCTCTAAAAAGTGAAAGCTTAATACACCAATTTGCCTGGATTAAAATAACCCTTCCATTGCCTAGGAAAAGGTTTTTCTTGCCTGTCTGGTCGCGCATTAATAGAACCCTCGAATGTGATGAGCCATTTTTTTCTGCCTACTTTTTTGCCCGTAATATTTCCTTCGTATAAAACCCGTGGACCAGCATCTGCGCAGAAGCAGCTTCTGGTATAGATTACATTGCTTTTGGCAAAATCTACTTCCTTTATTTCAAAAGTGTTTCCTTTTGGCGGCGCAATTTCAAATTCAAAAGATTCAAAGAATTCATCATCCGACATCATTTCATTGTCTTCGCCTCTAAACGAAAATTTAAATACCCATTTATCTCCATCCTTGTAAACCACATTAAAATTTCCTGCTGCCGCTTCGTGCATTTCCTTATAAATGCTGCTCGATGTTTGATAAACAAAGCGTTTCATGGCAGGTGTTACTTTTGGCTTTTCTTGCGCATGGGTGGCAAATGCAGCCAGGCATAAAAGTATGCTTAAAAATCTTTTCATATAAACAAAAGTAAAGATTAATTGGTTAAAATTTGACTATTTTAGCATAGATGAAAAAAGCCGAGCGTTACCAAAAAGTCATTCAATATTTTCTTACGCATACACCCTTTGCAGAAACCGAATTACAGTATCAAAATCCTTATCAATTGTTGGTGGCTGTTATTCTTTCGGCACAGTGTACAGACAAGCGGGTGAACCTGGTAACACCCCAATTGTTCAGGGATTTCCCTACCCCGCAGCGTTTGGCTCAGACCCATTTTGATACCTTGTTTCCTTATATCAGATCCATTTCTTACCCCAACAACAAAACCAAACACCTTATTGGCATGGCCCAAAAATTGGTGCAAAATTTTGATAGCCAAGTGCCCAATAACATTCCCGATTTAATAAGCTTGCAAGGAGTAGGAAGAAAGACCGCCAATGTTATTTTGAGTGTGGTTTATAACCAAGCTGCCATGGCTGTAGATACTCATGTTTACAGGGTAAGTGCGCGATTAGGGCTAACAACAGCCGCCAAAACTCCCCTTGAAACAGAGAAACAATTAATGAAATTTATTCCCCAAGAATATGTGGCCACCGCACACCATTGGCTCATTTTGCATGGCAGGTACACCTGCTTGGCCCGCAGTCCTAAATGCACCGATTGTGGCTTAAAAGATTATTGCAAATACCATGCATCTCAATTAAAAAAGGGCGCGGTTGTTTAGCAAAAAAAACTTAACTAAAACTTAACTTAAAACGCAACTTAAACCTTAACCTAAACCTTAACTAAAACTCAACTAAAACGCAACTAAAACTCAACTAAAAACTCAACTATAACGCAACTAAAACTCAACTAAAACTCAACTATAACTCAACTATAACGCAACTAAAACTCAACTTAAAACTCAACCTAAACCTTAACTAAAAACTCAACTAAAAACTCAACTAAAACTCAACTAAAAACTCAACTAAAACTCAACTAAAACTCAACTTAAAACTCAACCTCAACCTTAACTAAAACTCAACTAAAATTTAACTAAAAACGCAACTAAAATTTAACTAAAAACTCAACTAAAATTTAACTTAAAACGCAACTTAAACCTAAACCTATGCTACTTCTAAAACTCAACTATAACTCAACTAAAACTTAACTTAAACTTAACTAAAACGCAACCAAAACCTAAACCTAAACTTAAAACTCAACTAAAACTCAACTAAAAACGCAACTAAACCTCAACTAAAACGCAACTTAAAACTTAACTAAAAAACATTTCGGTTCGATCCAAATTTATATGTGAATGAGATTTTCTAAATTGTTTAATTTTCTCCAAAGTGCTTGCTCTAAATTGTTGAAATTCTGCTGTATCTGCATGCAGTGGTCGGTGCTCCATGGCCCTATTAAATTCGTACACTTGCGCCAATAGTTGTTGATCGTTTGGGGCTATGCAATGTGCCACAAATTGCTCCCAAATATATTGTATGGCTTGCTCGCTCGGATGAGCCATATCACTGGCATAAAAGCGGTAATCGCGCAACTCATCTTGCTGCATTTCAAAGGCCGGAAAATAATAGCTATTTGGGTATAATTTCATCACCTCCTCTAAAGCCAAAAGCAAAGTAGCTTTGCTCAAATTGTTTTCATGCAAACCATCTCTTACATACTTAACCGGACTCACACTCCAAATGATTTGTAGGTGCGGATTAAAGGCATTTAATTCTTTCAATACTTGCTTGTATGTTTCTGCGATTTCGCCAATACTTAATTGGTATTTTTGAAATTGATTGGCAGGTACTTTATGGCAATTAGAAACCACCATTTGAGTTTCTTTTAGTTTATAAACATTGGCCGAACCCCAAGTTATGATAAGGGTAGAAGCTTCTTTTAGTTGTTGCTGTGCAGCCAATAAATTGCTTGTTATTTCTTGCATAAATTGGGCCTTGTTGGTTCTACTAAAACTTCCATGGTGCAACCAAGAATGCACTCGTTCTTGGTGAGAAAACAGGGTTGTATGTTCGTTAAATTTGCTTGGCTCAATAAGCAATTGCAATTGCTGAGCAAGGCTAATGGGATTAAAAACTATTCCAAAAGGATTTAGCATCAAATTAAAATAATGCTTACCTAACAAATTGCCCATGTTTTGCGCAAAGCAAGAACCCATAGACAGTATTTTTTGTGCATAGTTTATTGGAATTGAATGGCATGGGAACTTTTGTGAAACTTTAAACTCCATGCAACGAAAATATTATATTTATTGGTGCTTTTAAGCAAAACAGTTAACTTTGTTTACCTTTACATACCACTGAAATGAAAAAGCTAATTGTTTTTCTCCTTTTTTTTACCCTGTTTGTTTCCGCTTGTAAAAAATCAATTACAGAAACCCCTCCAGAAGCGCCAATTGTAAAAGACCCCTCCAACATCTTTGAAATGAAGGTGCCTGGCGGATTTAATTATCAAAGCGATGTGGTAATGGATTTTAAAATTCAAGTTCTAAATACACAAAATCTGCCAGGAAAGAATGTTATTTTTACCATAGAAACCGCACCTTCAGAAATGGGTGGTAAGCTTTTATTTAAAGGACGGGTAGCTGCCAATGGATGGCTTGAGGCTAAAATTAAGGTGCCTTCTTACCTAAAAGAAATTGTGTGCAATACCTCTCTTTTGGGCATACCAGAAAATGTGGTTATTGCTGTGAAGCCGGGTTTGCAAACGCTAAACTTAGGTGGTTCAAATCCTCAGTTGGTAAAAACGTTTGGTTCAGACCAAATTTTTGAAAATGGCATGCTTTTTAAGAATCCGGCAAAGTACTCTTCTCGATATTTGCCATTGGGTTATAACGCCAATGGAGTTCCCAACAACCTGATTTCGCCAAAGGATGTGGTGAGCAACCAAATGATCAATGATATTTGGGCTGCGCTGCCTTCTAAGCAATCTGTGGCCATAAACCACCCAACTTGGTTAGACGATAATGTTTCAAAAAGAACTTTGTTAATTAAACAAACCGCCGATGTTTGGGTTACTTTTTTAACAGAAGGTGCCGGTTTTAGAAACACTCTTTTTTACTATAAATACCACAAGAATTTTCCGCCAAGCAACCTTGCAGCCATCGATTCTTTGTACCTAGTTTATCCAAATGCATCGCTTGCCAATTCGGGTGGGGGTTTGCTAGCAGGAGATAAAGTTTTCATAGGCCGAATTGGCGCAGATACCGTAATTGCTTATGGTATTGCCGCAAATGGATACGATATTACTACCGGAGTTTTGAGTGCTGGTCAGGGAATGTATTATGCACACAAAGATTTTAACCCAGAAAACAATGTTAGTTTAAAGCAACATTTGGTGATGTTTTTTGATGCCGCAAGTGGCAAATATGTGATGGGGTTTGAGGATGTGGTGCGCACTGCTGCTGGTTGTGATCACGATTTTAATGATGTGCTTTTTTATACAACAAGCAATCCCATTAGCGCAATCTCTAACGACAGTATTGTTAGTTTACCACCCAGCACCGATACAGATGCCGATGGGGTAAACGACGATGATGACAAGTATCCAAGCGATGCTGCACGTGCCTTCGATAGTTATTATCCCGGTCTGAACCAATATGCTTCTGTTGCCTATGAAGACCTATGGCCTTATTACGGCGATTACGATTTAAATGATGTGGTGGTTGATTTTAATTATCATTTGGTGACCAATGCACAAAATGCCGTTAAAGATGTGTTTGGAAAATATACTTTGCGGGCAAGTGGTGGCCAGATTGAAAACGCATTTTCTGTTGAATTTCCTGGTGCTGCCAGCAATGTTTCAAGCATTAGCGGTGCCAGTTTAGAAGCAGGTCATGTGAAACCTGTGGTAAAAGTTTACAGCAACATACGTTCGGTTCAGCCACGGTGGAACACCATACCAACAGAGCCTTATGCCGATTCGGTAAACGTGGCCATGAATTTTACCTTTGCTACGGCTGTACCTTTGGTAGATTTTGGTTTAAGCGAATACAATCCTTTTATCTATGGCTTAACCGATGGTCATGTAAGGGGAATGGAAATTCACTTGCCTGGTAAAACACCTACCGCATTGGCAAGCGCCTCCTATTTTAGCACGGGCCACGATAGAACAAGTATTGCGCAAAACAAGTATTATTTAAGCAAGGATAATTTGCCTTGGGCCATCCTTACGCCCAATAAATTCGCCTATCCAATAGAAAAGGCAGATGTGGTAACAGCCTACCTAAAATTTGGACAATGGGCGCAAACTGGCGGAGCAACTTTTGCAGATTGGTACCTTAACTCGCTTGGTTATAGAAATGCGACCAAGATTTATGTGAAGCCATAATTGGAATAAAAGTCTTTTGATGTGCAAAATTTGAAAGGCTAATTGTTTATATCCCGATATGAAATTTTTATATTTGACACATATTGTTTCAATTTGGGAATTTTTTTAAAAGTGTTTGTGCTTGGAGAGCCTAGGTAATTGGGATATTGGGGGTTTGGCACATTTATAGGAGTATTAAAGGTATAATATAAAAAATTATGAAAAAGCTACTAATTTTCTCGCTTGTTTTGGGTTTGGGATTTTCTTCTTGTAAGAAATTTAAAGTGGATGATACAAACAACAACTATGATGGTCAACTGGTAACGGTGAATAAAATGACCGAAATTAAAGTTCCAGCAAATTTCGACTGGAAAACATCGCGTGATGTAAATGTAAAATTTACCACCACCGATACCCGTTTTGTGGGTTTGCTTCATTATGTAACCATCTATAGTGCAGATCCTATTGAAGGCGGAATTAAATTGGCAGAGGGAACCTTTTCTCCAACCATGCCTTTTGAAGCCAGTATAAACACGGCCAATACCATTCAAGAATATTTTGTGGTTAAAACGGCTCCAGACGAATCAAGAGTGATGGAGAAAATTAAAATAGTGAACAATGCCATCACCACAAACCTTACTGCCAGCAATGGCATTGTTAAGTTAAACAAAACAGGCGGTGGCCCAGATTGTATAACTGGTTGCAGCACGGTGGTAAATAATCCTTCGGGGAACCTAACCTATTCTAGTGGCGTAATATGCTTAACGGGTAATGTAAATATAGCCAATTTAACCTTGCAAAATGGCGTTATAGTGCGTGTTTGCGGAATCGGTAGCATCAATAACTTGAACATGAATGGCAACTCATCTTCTCAATTTATTGTGACTGGAACTGGTGAAATCAATTTTACAAGTACACTTCCTATCGATGGAAACTTTATAAACTATGGCTTGGTTAGCACAGATCCAAACCGCAATTTTAATATTAACTCAACTAGTACTTTAACAAACTATGGTATTATAAATGCAGGCAAAGATTTTAATCCAAACGGTTCTTCTGTTATCGTAAATAATGGAACAATTAATGTAGCCAATAAATTAATCAATAGCAGTGGTTGCGATTTTACCAATAACTGTAAATTAATTGTGTATAACGATTTTCAAAACAATGGCTTGTTCAAGAATTATGGGTATGTAAAATGTTTTGAGGAAACCACCATCCAAGGAGGTTCTAACAATGAGTTTAAGCAATATAATGGCGCCATGATTACTACCCAAAATATTCAAGTTAATGGTACCATTACAGGTTTTGGAACGAGTTCATTAATTAAAGTGTTAGGAAATTCTAAAGGAAATGCGCAAGGCTTGGTAAATGGCGCTCAAAGCTATTGCGATGGAAACGGAATTGAAGGTCCGTGGAATGCAAGCATAAGCGGTGGTGCCATTCAAAGTTGTTCTTTATATGTAGCAATCACAAGTTGTAATCCAGAAGGAAATGGAACCATTCCGTCGCCACCAGCCGATACAGATGCCGATGGTGTTTCAGATGCAAACGATGATTATCCAAATGATCCAACTAAAGCTTTTAACAATACGTACGGTGTATCTACTGTTGCATTTGAAGATTTATGGCCGTTCCGTGGCGATTACGATTTAAATGATGTGGTTGTAAACTATAATTATAATGTGGTTACCAATGCCAGCAACAATGTAGTAAGAGTTGAAGCTACCTATTTATTACGTGCCACCGGTGGTTCGCAAAACAATGGTTTTGCCGTGCAATTCCCAATTAATAGAGCCGATGTAAGCGCTGTAACAGGTGCAACTTTAGAAGCCGGACAAACAAAAGCAGTATTGGTTATTTTTAACGATATGAGAACCGAAATGAATATGTGGAATACCGTTCCTAGTCAGGCTGCTGTTGCAAATATTACCTATAATGTGGCCTTCAATGTTACCAGTACAATAAGCTTGGCTAGTTTCGGATTAAGTGGATACAATCCTTTTATTTGGAATGGAACTTCAGGATTTGGTAGAGGATATGAAATTCACCTACCAGGACAATTGCCAACAGACTTAGCTACAACATCCTTGTTTGGTACCGGGCACGATGCTACCAATTTGACAAGCGGAGATACTTATGTAAGCACAGATGGCAGATTCCCATGGGCTATTAATGTTCCAGCTAACTATAGTTATGCCATTGAAAAGGCCGATATCAACACAGCCTATACAAGATTTGCAACATGGGTAAGCAGCAATGGTGCTCAGTTTGCCAATTGGTATAGCAATACAACAGGTTATAGAAATACCGAGAATATTTATTAATAGAAATCGGTAAAGTTAAAATTTAAATAAGATTTAAAAACAAAAAACCCGGTAAGTTTTCTTGCCGGGTTTTTTGTTTTCTGGCTGAACCAAATCCTTCAAAGGAATTGGTTCAGACCGATTAAATAACAAACTCACTTTTAAACATTTCGTAATGCGGGTTTACGCAGAATATTGGCACATTGCCCGCATCGTTTACAATTTGTTGCGCATAGGTTTCAATGATATATTCTCTTATAGATTTATCATTCTCTTGTTGCGTCATAATGATAATCAAATCGGCCAAATTAGTTTCGGCAAACTCTAGGGTATTTCTGGCAAAATCATTGTCGTTTTCCAAAATGGTTTCGGTGTGTTTTACACCTGCGTCATCAAAAATATTTTGAATCTGTCTTAAATTAGCCGCCAATTTATTGTCTAAGAACTCATCGCCAACTTTGTAAGTTAATACGTGGATGGTTGAGTGATATGACTTGCCCAAATGAATAGCCCATTTCATTTTTTGCTTCGATTCTTGCGATAAATCCAATGGAAATACGATGTTTTTATACGCATTTGGATTCTTGTCGGTTTTCACCACAATAACAGGCATGGTGCTATAGCTAATAATGCGGCTGGCATTACTGCCAATAACGCGCTCAACGCCATTTGCACCATGGGTTCCCATGATAATACAATCGCATTTGTATTCTTCTGCGGTTTCAATAGCTTTTTTATATATTTTTCCAGAACGAACTTCTGTATAACAATGAATACCAAAATCTCTGTTGATTTGAGTAGCTTTTTCTTTTAAGCGGCTCAACAAGGCTTCTTTGGCTAAATTATCCTTAGTTTCATTTTTGCTAAAGCTAAAGATATTGCTTAAGAAATCTTCTTCTAAGATGCTGAGGAGAACTAAATCATTGTCGAAATGCTTGGCCAATTGGGCGGCATGGTTTAGGGCATTAATTGAGATTTCTGAGAAATCTATTGGAACTAACATGATGTTTTTCTTCTTTTCCATTTTTTTTATTTCTTTTTTGTTTACAAAGGTAATTGATTTACTTAGCAGTGAACTACAATAATATAAAATGTCTGCAAAAATCCCATCAAGTGAATTAATTTTGAACCCAGATGGTTCAATTTATCACCTCAATTTATTGCCAGAAGAGTTGGCCCAAACTGTTATTTTAGTTGGTGACCCAGAGCGAGTTCCCACCGTTTCTAAGTATTTTGATTCGATAGAAATAAAGAAACAAAAACGCGAATTTATTACCCATACTGGGCGCCTTGGTTCGAACCGAATTAGTGTAATCTCTACCGGAATTGGTACCGATAATATTGACATTGTTTTGAATGAATTGGATGTTTTGGTGAATGTGGATATGGCCACTAGGGAAGTTAAATCGGGGAAACGCGATTTAAATTTAATTCGGGTGGGAACGAGTGGCGCCCTTCAGGCCGATATTTCGGTGGATAGCATGCTTGTTTCTACTTACGGTTTGGGCCTAGATCACTTGCTTTGGTATTATGATGTGGCGCCAGATTTGGATTTAAGCGAATTAAGGGAGGAGCTCGGATTAGATTTTTTAAAGCCCTATTTGTTTCAATCGAGTGGCGCTTTGCTCTCTAAATTTGATGCGCGCAGCCTCAAGGGAATTACGGCAACTTGCAGTGGATTTTATGCGCCTCAAGGGCGGTATTTGCGTGCCGGAATTCACTCGCGCGATTTGGTGAGCAAACTTTCTAACTTGCGCATTCAAGGTATGCGTGTTACCAATTTTGAAATGGAAACTGCCGCTATTCTTGGGCTTAGCAAGCTTTTTGGCTTTAATGCCATTGCCATAAATGCCATTGTTGCCAATAGAATTACGCACGAATTTAGCAAGGATACACACGCCATTATTGAAAAAACAATTGCCTATACTTTAGCCTCTTTATAATTTTTTTTTATGTCGACTACCCCCGATTTACTTTACCAAATTTCGCTTAAGCTCATTCCTGGAATTGGGGATGTGCTTATTAAAAATCTGCTTGCTTATTGCGGCAGTGTGGAAGCCGTTTTTAAAGAGCGTCGCGGCGCATTGCAGGCCATTCCTGGCATTGGCAGTGTTTTGGCCGAGAATATTTTTTCTTATAGAAACTTTGAACAGGCCCAAAAGGAACTTGCTTTTATTGAGAAGCACCACATTCAAACTTATTTTTATTTGGATGAGGCCTACCCAAATAGGCTTCGAGATATTGTAGATGCACCTTGTCTGCTTTATGGCTTAGGCAATTTCGATCTCAACCCACCGCGTCTGGTAGGCATTGTGGGCACACGGCGCGGCACCGATTATGGAAGGAGCTTTACGCAGAAATTGGTTCAGGGCTTAAAAGACTACAATGTAACGGTGGTAAGTGGTTTGGCCATGGGAATTGATGGCATTGCACACAAGGCTTGTCTGGAAAATGGCGTAACTAATATAGGCGTATTGGCGCATGGTTTAGACCGCATTTACCCGAGTGCGCATCAAGGAATGGCTAAAAAAATGCTGGCCAATGGAGGTTTATTGAGCGAGTTTCCAAGTGGAACCAATCCCGATAGGGAAAATTTTCCAAAGCGGAATCGCATAGTGGCTGGATTGGCAGATGTATTGGTGGTGCCAGAAACTGCTATCAAGGGTGGGGCGCGTATTACTTGTGAAATTGCGCATTCGTATAATAAGGATATTATGGTTTTGCCTGGTAGGGTGGGCGATTATTATTCGCAGGGGTGTAATTATTTAATTCAGTGTAATAAGGCCTCAATGATTACCTGCTTGGACGATTTGGTTCAGCTAATGGCTTGGGAGAATAAGGCTACTAAAACTAAAGCTCCTGTTGATTTGCTGAGCCAATTGGATGCTGGGGAGACCAAACTGGTGGGGCATATTCGCAGCAAGGTTAAGGCAAATTTGGATGAAATGGCGTATGAGTTAAACATGGATCCAGGCACTTTGGCCTTAAAATTATTGGAGCTTGAGTTTGCTGGTTTTGTGAGAAGTTTGCCCGGAAAAACTTTTGAATTATCGTAAAGTATTGGCTTGAATATTTAGAGTTTTGTTCATCTTTGCCTTGTTATACCGACATGCAAGAAGTTTAGCCCAAAACATTAGGACTTTATACCTTGTCGCTCTATATTTACCTGCTTATTTTAAATTGTCCTTTGACCTAAATTTAATATTAGTAAGGTATTAATTGTAACCATGATTATGAAGAAAATTTTATTGTATGCTTTGGTGTTCTTATGGAGTCCATTCTTTTTAAACGCGACTAAGCCCGGACCTAAAAAAGTTAAGAAGCCCCAACGCATTATATTTTTAATTGGCGATGGCATGGGCTTGGCGCAGATTTCTGCTTGTATGGTAGGCTATAGCGAGCAAAATTCATTTGAGCGCTTTCCGGTTATAGGCCTTAGCAAAACACAATCGGCAGATAACTATGTAACCGATAGTGGGGCAGGAGCAACGGTGTTTTCCATTGGCAAAAAAGCGAAAAATGGTGCCATTGGCGTAGATAGTTTAGGCGTTGAAAAGGAAGGTATTTTTGAGAAGGCGAAAAACTTAAATTGGGGAACAGGAGTGGTTGCTACTTCTTCTATTACCCATGCAACGCCCGCTTCATTTTATGCGCATGTGGCTTCTCGCAAAAGTCAGGATGAGATTGCCGAGTTTTTGGTTCGGAAAAATTGTGACATTGCCATTGGTGGAGGCAAGAAGTTTTTTACTGCCCGCAAAGATGGCAGGAACTTGTTCTCTGAGTTAAAAGAGTTTGGTTTTACGGTTTCTAGTGATAGCGTTTTGTTGCCAATTAAAGCGCCAAAATTGATCTATACCTTGGCCGAAGATGGCATGAAAACAATGAAAGAGGGCAGGGGTGACTTTCTAAGTAAAGCTACAAAATTGGCTCAGGACAATCTAGATAAATACCACGCAAAATACTTCTTGATGGTAGAGGGTTCTCAAATTGATTGGGGCGGCCACGACAATGATTTTGAATATATGAAATTGGAATTGCTCGATTTTAATGCGGTGGTGAATGAGGTGTTGGATGCAGCCATGAAAGATGGCAATACCTTGGTGGTGGTAACAGCCGATCATGAAACGGGTGGATTAAGTTTGTTGGAGAACAAATCGAACCCAGATCAGTTTACAGTGAATTATGCCAGCAAAGGACATAGTGGCATTATGGTGCCCGTATTTGCTTATGGTCCGGGTGCTGAGTTGTTTAATGGAATTTATGAGAATACAGAAATCTTTCACAAATTTGTCAAATTATTAAGTCCAAACAAGAATGCTAAGAGATGATTTAAACTGGTTGGTCATTATTGGGTTAATTGCATTTGCCTTGCTTTTGGTATATGTTATTTTGCCTAGGGTGGTAAAGAATTATTCGAGCGAGAAAGGCATCAAATTGGCCTTAGTATTGGGCATGATGGGCTTTTTGAGCTACGATTTTTATATGAAGGAAAAGTACGCTTACATTGCATTTTTTGCCGTAGGCGCCGCGGTTTACACCTACTTAATTGTAATAGCTAAAAAGAAGGGTTAATTACTTTTTGTAAAGCATAATTGTAATTGAAACAAAGATTTATTTTGCTTTTTGCAAAGCATGATTGTAATTGAAACAGAGATTTATTTTGCTTTTTGCAAAGCATAATCAAAATCACTGCTTCTTGCAAAGTTTCATTAAGTCGTTATAGTCGCCTTTGAATACGTTGAAGTCAACATTTCCTCTAATTCCCTTAACCCTGCCACTTTCGTTGTGTTGCCAAAAATTCCAACTTCTGGTTAAGCGATTTAAGTCGTCTGTGGCATAATGTGCAATCCACAAAGGATATTTTTCAAATTCTTTGCCACTAAAATAGTTGCGGTAAAAAGAATAGCTGGTATATAAAATTGGGGTTACACCATAGTGTTTTTCTGCAAGTTCTAACCACCGCTTCACACTCTTTTTCATTTTAGCTGGAGGCGTGCTGCCCCTCATTTCAACATCTAATACAGGAGGTAAGTCCTCCTTGTCTAATTTAACGATACTTTTAAATAAGATAAATTGCTCATCAGCGGTTAAATGCGGCCTAAAGAAATGATAAGCGCCCCTAAGCATGTTAATTTCTTTGGCATTGCGCCAATTTTCTTGGAAGTAATTATCCCTTAAAGTTCTACCCTCACAAGCTTTGATAAAGGCAAAACTAATGTCGATATTGTTTGAAGAGTGCTCGCTAACAGACTCCCAGTTTATTTTACCTTGGTGACGAGAAACATCAATTCCATGGACTTCATAATCTGGTGGTAGCCAGATGCCAAAACCAGGAAAGCCGAGTTTATGGTTTTTCTTAAAGTCTTTACTTAAGGCATCAAAAGGCGGATAGCTCACAAACGCAAGCGTAACTAGGCCAATAATTGCCAATGTTAAACCTCCGATGATTACTTTCCTTCTTTTCATTATATTTTGCATTATTAATTTACAAATTTAACACAATTATAAAAAATGTTTGCAATTTGTGCATGATTCATGTTGAAAACAATGTGTATTGTATTGATTAATAGACGACGAATTCTGTTGAACCTATAACAATAACGGCACAGCGATAAAAAATTGTTTATAAGAAATATTTTTTTTTAAAATATCAAAATCCCTATATTTGCAGCCCCTTAAAAATAAAAATACATCAAATTTGTCTATTATTTCAAGGAATTTGGCGGGGTAGCTCAGTTGGTTAGAGCGTAGGATTCATAACCCTAAGGTGGGCAGTTCGATCCTGCTCCCCGCTACCAAAGAAAAGCACATTGTAAAATGTGCTTTTCTTGTTTTGGGCCATTTCCAAAGCCGAAAATTTATCAAGCATGAAGTAATCCCCAAAATGATATTGTTAGGATTCATATCCGCCTGGGGCGGTGGGCAGTTCCATCCTATTCCCATCTACTAAAACGGTCTCCGTTTTTGAGTCCGTTTTTTTTTAGTTTAAACCCCTAGTGTTCATATCAGATTTAAATGGTGGGTCGTGCTCTTTAAAATAACTCCCAAAACAAAAAAAGAGAAACAAAATAAGTAAGAGTGATTTATTCCTCTTTCTCATTCTGTTTCTCTTCTTCCCGCTTCCTATCTCTCTTCCCTCTTCTTGTTTCTTCTTTCTGTTAATTCTTCCCTCTTCTTCCTATCTGCCCAGCTCAATGATTCTCAAATGCCTGTAGTCTTCATTCACTTTGATCCTCACCAAATACACGCCGCCGCTAGTTTGGAAATCGGCAGAATTAAACCCAAACTCATATGTGCCTGCCAAGTGCAACTGACCTTGCGTGTAAGTATGAACCAGTCTGCCACTCATGTCAAATACTTCCAAACTAATATCGGCACTTTCTTTTAAAGTTAGTGTTAGCTTAGTTTGTTCTGTAAATGGATTTGGCTGCGCCACAAATTTAAAGTGATGCGCCAAGGCTTCTTGTGACAAGCCAACCGTACTTATGTTTACATCGGTTGAGCTTTCATTTAAGCAACCAAATATGCTTCTAGTTTGCAAGGTAACGGTGTATATGCCATTATTTGCATAAGCATGATAAGGCGAAAATGTGTAACTAGAATCGCCATCGCCAAAATACCATTTACAGCTAACCGTGTTATCTATTGGCGTTAACTTAACACCACCTGCCGTTTGAGCGTAGTTAAAGCCTGCACTTGGTATTGAATTTACTTGAACTCCCAAGTAAGTGCTTGCAGAACAATTTGCCCCAATGAGCGAGTCGGTTAAATACACATATCCAACACCGGCACTTGCCCATGTTACAGAAATATTAGAAGTACCCTGACCAAAATTAATATTGCCGCCTAACACATTCCAATCATAAAATTTGTTTAAATTATTGATGGTGCCATACATGGCAATACCCAATTCGCAAATGGTATTTGTACCACTAATAAAGGTGCTTGGTTTAGCCTGAATATTCACCGTAATAGTAGCCGAAACGCCATAACAACCCGTTGCATCTATGCTATCTGTAACCACAACAGTTCCGGTTCCTACACTGCCCCAATTTACATCAATGCCAGCCGTTCCAAAACCAGAAACTATGGTTCCACCTGTTACCACCCAAGTATACGTTCTACCCAAACTCGGTGGCGTATTATAAGACGAAATGCCGTTTACGCAAACGCTGGTTGCCCCATTCACCACTGGCTGTGGCAAGGTTTGTATATATACATTAGCCAATGTTGCGTTGCCTATACATCCCGTTGTGTTATTAGAGTCGCTTAGCGTTATACTGCCTGAACCAAACGCGCCCCATAAAACATCTACTGAGTTTGTTCCACTTCCCCCAACAATGCTGCCACCTATTACATTCCATTTGTAACTGCGACCCGCATTAAATGGAACCGAATAAGTCTGCAACGATAATTCACATACCGTGTCTTTTCCAGTAATAATTGGCGATGGCACTGCCACCACACTCACGTTATAATTTGATGTAACAGATTTACATCCGGTTAAATTTACAGAATCCGTTACATTTAAAAATCCACTGCCAACCACATTCCACAAAACAGAAATGGTAGAACTGCCTTGTCCACTCACAATGGTTCCATTATTCACCAGCCATGTATAGGTTCGGCCCAAATTATTTGGAGTAGTATAACTAGCAGTAGTTCCCACACAAATAGATTGAATTCCACTAATAAGTGGATTTGGCTTAGCATTCACCATTACCGTAAATAAAGGTGCTGTTCCAGAACATCCCGTAGCAACAATCGAATCAATTACACTCACCGTGCCAGAACCAATTATTGGCCAAATAACCTGAATGGTTGAAGTTCCTTGTCCGCTTAAAATATTGCCTAAAGTTACGGTCCAATTATAGCTATGTCCTGCTTTGCTTGGAATTGAATAAAAGGTAATTTCACCATTACATTTCGCATTGCTGCCATTTATAATGGGTTGTGGCAATGAGTCTATGCTCACGTTAAAATTATTCGATACAGATTTACATCCTGTAGCATTTATTGAATCTAATACTTGCAGTGTTCCTGTTCCTGGCGTTCCCCAAACTACATTGATGGCAGCAGTACCCAAACCAGATACAATGTTACCACCTGTAATTGTCCAACGGTAGGTTCTACCAATATTGCCCGTTGTACTATACGATACAATTGAGTTCTCACAAACAGCGCTAGAGCCTACAATTATGGGTACTAACAAAGAGCTAATCGTAACCACTTTTAAACTAGTAATTGCGTAGCAACCAGATGCCAAAATAGAATCCATGGCTTGAACCGATCCTGTTCCACCGATGCCCCACAATACGCGAAGGCTATCTGTATTTTGACCAGATACAATGCTTCCTCCCGCTACTGTCCACACATATTTTCTGCCCACATTAAACGGTATGGTATATAAGTTTACGGTGTTTACACAAGCAGTATCCAAGCCCGTCATCACAGGATTTGGGGAAACAGAAATGGTAACAGGGAAGGAAGCCAAAGGTGCATTACAATTAGTAGGTTTGTGCCGAACCAAAACGCTTACGTTCACATTTCCACTGCCTGTCCAGTTTACTTTTATACTGTCTGTTCCTTGTCCAGATACAATGGTACCCCCCGAAATAAACCACGTTCTTGTATAGTTTGTGTCTAGCGGAATACTATAAAAAATCAATTGTCCTTGGCATACAGTGCTATCACCCGTAATAGTTGGTGCAAACAATTGCACCGTATTAATTCGCAAAGTATCAGAATAAATAACACAACCTGTTGCCAAAATAGAATCACGTAAAACCACCGTGCCAGCCCCAACTTGATTCCAATTTACATTCACCCTATTGGTTCCTTGTCCAGATGTAATAGTACCACCTGTAACAAACCAAAAATAAGACCTGCCTGTTTTAGAAACAGTGGTATAAGCACTCGTGCTGTTTAAACAATTTTCTGTTTTACCCGTAACAATTGGTGCGGCCACCATGTTAACATTCACCTCTCCGGCCGAGCAGGTACTAGCCACATTGTTTTTGGTTCTTGTAATGGTTAAATTAACAATTTGATCTGCGGTAGGCGATATCAATATGGTGCTTGAAGTAGCTGCTGTAGACCATAAATAATCATATTGCGTTGGGGTTATTTCTAACAAACCAAACGCGTTTTTATCGCAAGGATCAATTGCAGTAATATCGGTATTTACATGGGTGGCCCATTTGCCTTTTTGAACACAATTTGAACCCATGATATAAGCATAATCCTTAGGACTAATACTTGGCTGCGATGTACCCCAATGCTTATAAGTTAAGGTGTCATTGTTCATCCACTTATAATACCCGCTTCTCGATTTAAACAAACCAATCCACACATTGCTATCTGTTAAATTGCTAATGAAATTTTGCTCCAATGAATCATTGATACAGGCAAGGTAACCTCCTACTGCAAAAGCTTTTTGAACCGAACTTTCCCAACTTCCACTCACCGTTGCTTGATAATAATGATGTCCTCTATAAGCCCCTAAATAGGTATACCCCGCCAATATTTGTCCTGGTATATAAGCCACATTTGCCGGACCAGGAAAATCAGTTGCGTTGTTGTTTAAACTCGATTCAATCTTAATGGTATTGCCAGCACAAATTGTAGTGTCTGTCATGTTTAAACTAAAATGATTTACATTATAATATACACTGTCGTAGCTAGCACAACCCGATGCATTTTCAATATAGCCAGAATACCATCCTTCATTATACAAGTTGGTAGACTCAAGCGTATCACCATTGCTCCACCTGTATTTGCTGTGACCAGGAGGCATCGACAAAATGGTTGAATACACATTGCATTCAAACAAAGTATCTATCGCAAATAATTGTAAAGGCAAACTTCCAGGATAGGTGTTTACCGTTATGGTATCATAACAAAAATCCGTTCCATTGGGCACCCTTAACCAAATCATTTCACTTGCATTAGTGGCATTAAATAAAATATTTTGAGAAGTATCTCCAGTAGACCAAAGTACTTTTGTTGGCACTCTATAATTTACAATCACATTGTCTATAGACCAACTTTCGTTACACAAACTAGAGTTATCTGAAGTGTCTTGTAACAAAGCCAACCAAGATAAAACCAAACTAGGCGCACTGTGTTTAAACGATTTGGTAATGGTATATTTTGAAGTGGTTCCACTGATGTGACATCTTTGCGGTAGTCCCGTAATTGCCGCGCCCGTAAAGGCTGGATAATTGCCTGCTACACCAGTATTGGTATAAGATTGCGTGCATGATGGCGAGTTAGAAAACGTCTCATTCAAAACCGCACTATTGCCTTGGTAAAATTTAAATCTATCGGGCCCAACTGCACCACAATTTCCTTCCCAAGTATCGTGCAAATACAAATCAAAACTCACCGTAATAGAATCGTGTACCGGAATAGAAGGTAGCAAATAGGTCACAGAATCATTGGCAAATGGCCCCAAAACTTTGGTGCTATTAAAGCTAAAATTACTAGTAGAACTGTAATTCGGAAATATACCCGATTGAAAGTTTTGCCTATGCGCTTGCTGCACCACAAATGGCAAAATTGGTCCACGTATATACAAATTAGAACCCGCACAAATTGTGGTGTCTGGGCTTAAAATTCCTGTTTTAGGTAAGCTTACATAAATACTGTCTGAACCAACACTGCCGCCGTAAAGCGCTGTTATGGTATACCATCCGGTTTGTGTTATTTGTATGGTTCTAGCAGTATCGCTTGTATTCCATAAATAAGATTGCCATCCTGTTGTATTGGCAGTAACTTGAATGGAATTTGCGGTGCAATCTGTTATCGAATCAAACAATATGAGCTGACTAGGATCAAGCATCTCTATATTTATGGAACCAAAACAAGTCTTGTTGTTTTGAGTTACCTCCACAAAATAAATACTGCTTGTAGTTGGGGCAACATTGATACTTTGTGTTATTTCACTTGTATTCCATAAATACGATGTTGCCTTGCTGTTATCAAATTCTACCAATCCAAAAATATTCGATTCGCAAGGGTCAGGACTACTTTGTGTCTCATCTGTGTTTTTCCAAGTTCCAGCATCAGGGCAGCCTGTGGCCCTAAAATAAACATGTTGTTCATTAGGAAAGGTACTTGGCGAGGCAAATAAATTCGACCAATTGATATAGTTTAATTCATCGCAATTAACCCATTTAAAGGGTTCGTTTGGATTATTTTCTCTATATAAGCCTATCCATAAATTGGTGTTGTTTAGCGAAGGTTCTTGGGCAATAAAGTCATTTTCATCTTGGTCGTTTATTACAACCAATTGTCCGCCTAAGGCCAATGCATCACGTTGCGCGGTAGACCAATCGCTTGCCGCATTAAATTTATAATAATGATGTCCATTTCTCGAATTTACATAGGTTAAACTTGCACCTAGGTTGTCTCCCTGGTTTACAATTCTATAAGCAGGCAAACCAAATAAAGAGCAATCATATCTAGGCAATGCATCTAAATTTAAACTTTGTCCTAAAAGGAGGGTGGTATCATTTTGTGCAATTCTTCCCTGCCCAATAGAAATATAGATACTATCTCTTAAGGTACAATTTGCATAGAAAAACACATTGCAGTATAACCAACCACTTTGAGTTACTTTTGTTCCAATGGTGGTATCGCCAGTGCTCCACAAATATCTAGCGTAGCCGTTAGGTGCCGTGAAAATAGCCGTGTCAACATTGCAATACGAAATACTGTCGTTCCCTAAATCAAAAACCAAACGTTCGGCAATTCTACAGTTGCCATTGATGATTTTATAATGGTTGTTGGCAAGAATATTGGTTCGAACCGTAACATTACCATTTGGCCAATACACCACCAGTGAATCTATAAAAGAGTTGGACCCAAGTCCCATGTGAATTTTCTCGCTTTTTGCTAAGCCATCAGTTGAATTTCCCTGCCCTGTATAAGTGGTGTAAACTCTTTTGGTGCCCGATTTCACATATACCCTTGCGCCAATTGGATCGGCCATACCCGAACAAGAATAAAGCGTAATGGCTAAATAATTATTGCCAGAACTGCTGTTGCTAAACAGTTGCGCATTACTGCTGCCTCCTGGCTGAAAGATATCCAATGTTCCATTGTTGTCATAATCAAAAACAACATAACGCATGCTTGAATTGGTATCGGTTGCCGCACTTGGTATAAGGTTTAAATGCTCATTTGAAAAAACATTTAATCCATTGTTGCGCATCAAGGCAGGTGTAGAAAAAGTAGAATCATTGCGTTTAACTTCCCAAAGTACATCGTTAAAACCATCGTTGTCTAGGTCGAAAATATGCGATAAAAAATAGTCTCCTTTGGTGGTCGAAAGTGTATTATAGGTTGCCGTAATATCGGTAAAGGTACCCAAGCCGCCGTTGTTTCTAAATACCTTTAAGCCCATGTTTACCGGTGATCCTGGCTGAACCGTGTCTTTTGTTCCTAATAAAATATCTGCAAATCCGTCTTGATTTAAATCTGAAATATTGGCAAATCCTACCGCACTGCTATTGGTAAGTCCTGTGCCCGATATTAAGTTAAAGGTGCCAGATCCATTGTTGCCATAGAGCAAAATTTCACATGATTGTTTTACCCCTGTATTTTTAATAATCAACAAATCCTCATCCAAATCATTGTCGTAATTTATGAAATCAATAATGGGAATAATGCTTGATCCAAAGCCCGAGATAATATCAATAGGCGCTAAAAAAGAACTGCCATTATTCTTAAGCGCGCTAATTTTATATTCGCCCAAAGCAAAGCGCACAAACACAATGTCAATGTCATTGTCCTTATCATAATCGCTCAACACAACAATGGGGTCGTTGGTAATATACTGCCCCGTAATATTGGGATTTATAGGCATGTTCATGCTCGTGCTTACCTCTGTAAAACTGCTGCCACAATTGTTTTTAAACAAGCGCATATAGCCAGTTGCACCAGATTGCATGATTAACAAATCTTGGTATCCATCGTTGTTATAATCAAACGAGATAACACCCTCTGTGCCGTTTCCATTGCCCGTTATCACCGGAAATCCAAAAGCAGTATTCACTTTTTGAAACGAGGAAGAATTGTTCTGGTATAAATCAATGGTGCCCGTTAAGCCATTTTGATAAACCAAATCCTCATAGGTGTCGTTGTTAAAATCTACCACATCCAAAATGTTTCCACGCGTTGCAGGCAACAAGGAAACATTAAGGTGATTGGGAAATTGTGCAAAGGCAAAATATTGAGAAAATAGAGCAATGACAAGCAGTAGTTTTTTCATCATATTCATAATTTAGATGTTTTGAAGCAACATTTTTTTTAGTTTTAATATAGCAAGATGGTGGGTCTTCCTAAGAAATCACACCAATTCAATCTAACAAATATATCTTAAAACAGATAAAATTTCTCCATCATTATTTAGCTTGTCCAGAGTTTGCTACAGTTTGGCCGCTGTTTTTTTTATTTTTGAAGCCCAGAGAGGGTTTCAGCCTGTTATGGGAAGCCTATTACTATAAATATTTAGATATTATTAAGATTATTTTGCGCCGTAAAAATCCGAGTTTTTGGCTTACCCCTTATTTCTTTTTTCCTTACCATTCGTTTTTTAATATATTTGATTCGGTCTGAACCAATAAATAATAGAGTATGAAAAAGGGGTATAATTTACTGCTAATATGTTTGCTAATTTCTATACACGCTATGGCTCAAATTGCCAAAACGCAGGTGATAAGAATAAGCGCCACTGCAAATGCAGATGGCAGCATAACGCTTACTTGGCCTTACGAAAACTTTGCGGGCAATTATGATATTTACAAAAGGTTAAATCAACAAACTCAGAATTGGGGATCGGCGCCAATTGCCAGCATTGCGGGTACATTTAATCAATATAAAGATGTTGCCGTAAAAGAAGGAGAGGCGTTCGAATATCAAATTGTAAAACGCCAAGGTTCAACCAATGTGGCTTTGGGGTATATTTATGCTGGAAATGCTTTTCCAGAACCAAAACAATATCCTGCCGTTATCCTGTTAATAGATAGCAATTTTCGTTTGCCATTGAGCACTCAAATTAACCAACTTCAAGCAGATTTATACAAGGAAGGATATGTGTTGTATATTGATTATGCAGGTAGGGGAGAAGCGGTTAATTCGGTTCGCAACAGGGTGAAAGCCATTTATCAAAATGCCCTCATTAAGCCAGCCAGCTTGTTTATATTGGGTCATGTTCCTGTGCCTTACTCTGGATATTATTCTTCTAACTCAGAAACACCCCCACCAGATGGCCATGTGGAAGGAAGCGGAAACCACACGGGCGCCTGGCCTGCCGATGTGGTTTATGGCATTTTGGGCAACGGACTTACAGATGATTGGGTGGATTGTAAAACAGGTTCGCAACCTAGAAATTATAATGTGGTAGGCGATGGTAAGTTTGATCAAAGCAAACTCCCAAGCGAAGCCGTATTAGAAGTAGGAAGGGTAGATTTATTTAATATGCCAGCTTTTAAAAAGAGCGATACCGCACT
This sequence comes from bacterium, assembly GCA_034439755.1. Lineage (GTDB taxonomy): Bacteria > Bacteroidota > Bacteroidia > UKL13-3 > UKL13-3 > B1. The sequence continues at coordinate 4,032 of JAWXAZ010000122.1, read as the reverse complement.
TACAGCAGCTTATCTCGATAGAAACCATGCTTGGAGAACGGGTGTATGGAAGGTGCAAGAACGTGCCTTGGTAGATAATAATTTTGCCTCCCTAAATTTAGCCTCAACGGGCTATGCAAATTTTGCCGCTTTGGTGGGTTCAAATCTAACTTACGATACCCTCGATTATATTACAGCTCAAAAAAAGGGCTCCTACCTCTGGAGTTATGGTTGTGGCGCCGGATCTTATACAAACTGCAACGGCATTGGCAGCACCACAAGTTTTGTAAACGATAGTTTCGAAAATGTATTTACCATATTAGCCGGTAGCTTTTTTGGCGATTGGGATGTTCAAAATAATTTATTGCGGGCACCCATTGCATCCAAAAGTTTGGCTTCTTTTTGGGGTGGTATACCCAAATGGTATGTGCACCACATGGGCTTGGGAGAGCGCATCGGCAAAGGCACTCAAATAAGCCAGAACAATACCAATTTCTATTTCTCTGGCCAATTTAACTTATCAGAAAATTCAATGCACATAGCCCTTATGGGCGATCCAACCTTGCGCATGAAAAATTTACCTGCGGTTTCTAACCTTAGTGCCATCAGCGAAAATAAAGTGGTTAAACTGTTGTGGTCGCCTGTTTCTGAACCTGGTTTGGGTTATGCCGTTTATTTGGTAGATACGCTTAGCAACACTTTTTACCGACTCAATGATGTGCCTGAAACGGGCACCACATACAACCACGATAAAAATTATGTTACCGGAAATTACCAGTATGCTGTGCGTGCCATCAAATTAGAAACGGGTGCAAGTGGTACTTATTTTAATGCGGGTGGTGCTGCCTATGCGCGCGTAAATCACATCAATGGCACGCAAGAAAAATTGGTTCAGACCATACAAGTTTCTTGTTATCCTAATCCAATTATAAACCAACAAAACTTAACAGTAGACGTGCAATTGGTTCAAAGCAATGCCATCGCAACCAGCCTTTATTCTATGGAGGGAAAGTTGTTGCTGCAACAAAATTTTGAAGAAGCAAGGGTAGGCCTCAACCAAATAAACATAAATATGGCTAGACAAAATCCAGGAATCTATTTGTTAAAAATAGCCTCTGGCTCATCTAGCCATGTTCAGAAAATTGTGGTTCAATAACCTTATAAATTCTCTTTAAAATATTGCGATATTTTGCGCATTAAATGTACCCTGTCTGCACCCAAAACATTGTGCTCGTGACCAGGATAAACAAAGTAATCAATTAACACACCTTCATCAACACATTTCTTTATATATGTGAGGGTATGTTGCCATAAAACCACATTGTCGTTGGTGCCATGAATCAACATTAATTTACCTTTTAAATCCTTGGCATAATTGGTTAAATCTGCATCATGATAGCCCTGCGGATTGGTTTGTGGCATGTCCATATAGCGCTCGGTATACATAATTTCGTACATGCGCCAATCAATAACGGGTCCGCCTGCTACACCCACTTTAAATATATCTGGCGTGCGTGTCATCAAAGAAGTACTCATAAAACCACCAAAGCTCCAGCCATAAACGCCCAATCTTTTTGCGTCTACATAAGTGAACTTTTTAAGATAAGCTACCCCTGCCAATTGATCTTCCATTTCTAGCTTACCTAAGTTTCTAAAAGTAGCATTCTCAAATTCTAATCCCCTGTTCATGCTACCTCTGTTATCCAAGGTAAAAACAATATAACCTTGCTGTGCCATATAATACAGCCATAAGTCGGCCCCTCCTAACCAAGAGTTGGTAATCATTTGCGCATGTGGTCCACCATAAACATAAACCAAAACAGGGTATTTCTTAGTAGAATCAAAAGCCGCTGGATAAATCATTCTGCAGTTTAAACTTACCTGCTTATCGGTCGATGGAATGGCAAATAAATTAACCTTGCAAGTTTGGTATTCCCTTAAAGGATTTACGGCATTTAAAATCATCCTATATTCCTTGCCAGCATTATCCAATAATAAATACCTCCTTGGAATGCTGTTGCTGGTAATTTGCTCAATTACATACTTGCCATCGGCAGAAACTAAGCCAAGGTGCAATCCATCTAGTTTGTTGATTTGACTGCTAACACCCGTTTTTAAATCGAGCTTATTAACATATTTATTTAAGCCGTCGGTGCTCGTTGCATGATAAAACAACAAGGTTCCTTTTGCATCGGTTCCAATAATATCGGTTACCACCATTTTGCCCTTGGTTAACTGCTTAATTTGCTCTCCTTTATTGTTATATAAATACAAGTGGTTATATCCATCTTTCTCGCTGAACCAAATAAATTTTCCAGGCTCATTTTTCAAAAAATACATAGGCTTTTCTGGCTCAACATATTTAGGATGCGTTTCGGTAAACAAGGTCTTAATATAAACTCCCGTTCCCCCGTCAAACATTTGCAATTTCATTTCATTTTGATCTCGGTTCAGCACGGCTATATAAATATACTCCTCATCTAAACTCCAAGAAATATTGGTTAAATACTGCTCTTCGTCGCCAGTGGTGGCCACTTCAACCATCCTCTTTTTCTTAAAATCGTATAGCATCACCTTTACTTCATGACTCTTATTTCCAGCCATTGGGTATTTTAGGTTTTCAAATTCGGTGGGCTTAACCAATTTATTTCCGGCCGAATCGGTCGATTTTACATCCATTAATTTGTAATCGCTTACCATGGTTTCTATAAGCTTATAAAATGCAATTCGGTTTCCTTGCCCACTAAAAAACGTTCCCTTCGTAATACCAAATTCGTTTCTATGAACCGCCTTTCCATAAGTAATATTCGCATTGGGATTCCTTGTAATAAGGTCGCTTTCGTTGTTAGCCGTACCCGCAGCGTCTGCACCCTCAACCTTGTTTTCTTGCCCATTTTGGTTTACATACAAATTGTTATTTAGGGTATACGCCAATTTGTTCGAAATAGGGTCAAAATCTAAGTCCTCTGCACCTTTTGGCGCAGCGGCAATAAGGGTAACTTTTTTATTGCTAAGGTTAAATAAGTAATATTTATTGTTGTACATAAACCTAAAAGCCGATGCATTTATCCAATTCAAAAAAGGAAACCGCATGATATCCTTTTCGTTGGGCAACAAGTTTTTAAAGGCTGTACTAAATTCAGAAATCTCCAAAATAGAATCCCTTTTATCGCTATCGGCATCCTGCAACACCATAATTTCCTTGCCCTGCCTTTTGGCCACATAACTAAAAAGGTGCGACTCTGGAATCCATTGCAACTGCGATAAACGCTCCGCCGCCAGCACCGTTCTTCCCTTGTTAATGGCATCCTCAATGCTCAACTGCTTGTTCTGCGCCACGCTTACAAAACCAGCCAACAGCAATAAGCCTAAAATAAATCTACTTCTCATCATTTTGTTTTTATTTTTCAAGGTCAATAATAGCCTTTTTCGGTTTGAGCCAAAAGCCCTTTTTGTTGAGTGGATGTATTTTTGTTGTTTTATGCTTTGGTTTGAACCTATTTACTAAGCTATATATTATCCTCATTAACTTTTAAACTGCGCCTCAAATCTATAACACCTATAATTGAAAATGAATTAGGTAGTTTTTGCTAAAAATGCCATTAAAACTGATATTTTGGTAATATGGAAAAAATAAATTATTATTTAAGTAATTAAATTAAACAGAAAAGTATTAGGATTGTATTAATAATATAATACCCCAAAGCCATGATTCTTGATTGTATTAAACTTCGAAAACTACGCGATAAAAAAAAGGTTTCACAATTTGAGTTAGGAGATGCTGTAGAATTATCGCAGTCTTGTGTTGCCAAATATGAAAGGGCTAATTCAAAGATTAAGTTTAATACCTTGCTTTTACTCTGCAATTATTTTTGCGTTGAACCAAAAGACCTTTTGTTAATAAGTAATACCCCCCCCCCTCAAATATTTCGCCAGAAAAGAGTCTCAGCCTAGTAAATAACTAAAGTTTCGGGGCAAATATCTTAACAATTATTTTTGATCATGCTACTGCCAATTCGGGCACTTCGGTTTGATCGTTATTTTTTAGGGCAT